>NZ_CADCST010000136.1 GCF_902804485.1 Flavobacterium collinsii
GTTATATCTAGCATTATTATTTGATTTTTAAATTATATAAACAGAGCGTTTAGTCGCATAACATTATGCAACAAAAGAGTACTTAAATAATTATATCAAATCAATAATGAGGCGTAAAGAATATAACGCCTTTGTGGAGGTGGAGAAAAATTATTTTGGTAATTATTTGTAGTTGTTTTAGAAAGAACTACAGGGTAAAAAGTAATTTCAGAAAAAAAATAAGAATCAACAACGACAACTTTTTTTTGAGTTGTAGTTTCGGGTATATCTAACTTTAAAGTGTTTTGAGAAATATAAGAATGTGTTTCCTTTTCAAAATTTAGCCTTTCTTCATTATCTGAAAATTCAAATACTGTGTTGAGATAACAGCAAGAAATTAGTGTGAAGAATAATATTTTGAAATTAAAAACCATACAGCAAAAGTATAACTTTATTCTTTATTGAAAATAAATTATTATGATTTCTAAAGTTTTTTTTCAAAGTTCAGTTTAGCTCAAGGGTTTTCTACAACTCGTTAATACCAGCCATAAAATGGCATCAATACAACTTTTTGGTTGATAAGTAACTTTTTATATCCTAAAAAGATAAAAACTCAATTTCCGACTTTTTATCCATGAGCTGCCAGCCATCATCGGCTCGTATAAAATAGACTTCATGATTGAGTGTGTCTTTCAAACCATTTTTAATTGCAGCAGCAAAAACATTCTTTCTTCGAATTGTTGTGAACTCCACTACTGCTTTATTGCCAGAGCTCATAATCCTGATTTGTTTAATTATTCCAAACTCTTCATCTGCTACTTTTACACGCTGGATCTTGCTTATTTTATCATCTGCCGGCGTAGACAATAAGTACGGTTTTGCTGCCGCGGTAAAACTCACAAAAGAAGTTGTATCACCAAATTTCTTAGTTTGAAGCACTTTTACAAATCCTTTTTCTACGAGTCCGGATTTTAAAATGAAATAAGCATGCGTGGGATCACCGCAGAAAATATCATGGTCTATAATAGTAGGATAATGTTTTTTTTCCTGAATAAGTGCCGTAGCCAATTTTTCATCCAGTTTTTCGGGCTGGCAACTGGTGATGATCAGAATCATCACTGTCAAAATGCAGAGTAGATTTTTCATGTTTTAAATTTTAGATGATTAGTATTTAGTTAATATTCTTTAATCTGCTTAATCATGCGTTCTAATGTTTCAATTGCTATTTCCTTATCTCTTTCTTCGACAGCGTATGCTTTGCTTCTCATAGCATTAAAAGAAAGATCTGTCTTGTTTTCAGTGGATAAAAAAGGAACGATTGTTTTAAATAAATGGTTCATTGATTTAGAAATAAGAATTTTTAATTCATCAGAGGCTCTTAAAATTAGGGCTGTCTGATCTGTTGAAAGTTTACATAAAACTTTATCAGAAGGGTTATTTAATACCGAAGTACTATTTGTCTTTTTTTCAATACTTTGTAAAGGAATCTCTAAATAGTTTGCAAATCTTGATTCTATAAATGTTATTAATTCATCCAAACAAGAAATTAAAGTTGTTGTAACTACTTTTATATTATATCTGTCAAAATCATTGCCGTTATTTATTTCTTTGATTTTATCTAATAGAAACAGCAGTGACGAGTAATAATTACCAACTAAAATTTTAATCTGTTTTTCCTTGGTAAGCGAAAAAACCTGCATGGTAAACTGTGACTGGATAAAAAATGTCTGCTCATTTGCTTTTTTTATAATCGCTTTGGATTGAATTGGAGTTATCATCGTAAGATCTGTTTTACTCGGATTAAGGGTTGAAGTCACCGTTACATCCATCCATTCTAAAAGATAGGTTTGAGTCATTTTTTTTACTTTTACTTAGTAAATATTTCTATCGACTTGTAATCGACAGTACTCTAAATCAATGCTTGTAGAACATACTTAACCCGGTCAAAACATGAATTGTAAGTTGTTTAATAAAAATTTAATCGTGAACGGTACTGGGAAGGAGACTGAGAAGTATGCCTTTTAAAAAATTTACTAAAAGAAGAATAATTTACAAATTGCAGTTCTTCTCTAATATTGGATATATATAAATCTTCATTTCGAAGTAGGTTTTTTGCCTCAAGAACAATAGCCTCAACAATAAATTGCTTAGCTGTTTTCTTCGTAAATTCTTTAATAATTTTTGTAAGGTTATCAGGTGTCATAGATAACGTTTCTGCATAATATTTTACATCATGGTGTTTTTTGCAATTCATTTCTAAAATTTCAAAAAACTGAAGTACCAATTTTTCTTTTATAGTATGTTTGTCATTTAGTTGTTGAAAATAGCGGCTATATTTTTCAGCTAATACATAAAGAAATAGATTGAAACTGAGCCGTAATCCTTCTTCTTTAAAGATTTGTTTATTCGATTTTCGTGTTTTACGGTGCAACTGTTCGAACAATACTATTAAATCTGGCAGATCTTTATTTTTGATACAAATTTTAGAAGGAAGTTTTCTAATGTAAAAATCAAGATATCCTATACGTTGTATTCGGATACTATTTTCAAAAACAAACTCTGATGTAAATGACACTAAGCAAATTTGCAGTTGCTCACTCATCATCAAAACTTCACATGAACTTTGTATCGGAACCACTAATAATTCATTTTCAAAGACAGTAACTGCTTTGTCATCTATCTGTATCTGTAAGGAACCCGAATTCACAATCAGTATAGAGTAATGGTCAACCTTAAATAGTTTACTAAAAGCTGTTTTAGATGTAAAGGTCTTATAAATGAAGACTTGCATACCAATGGGACGATATTTTGTTTTTTTGCTTACCACAACAATGTTCTTTTATGAAATTAGGATTAAAATCAGCTAAATAAATTTTACTTCATAGAGATTCGGGCTGATAGCAGATTACTCAGAAAGAAACTTGGACATCAGTGAAACAGTAATAAAAAGTAAATTTGACATGCCAGTTACAAAAAGTAAATAAGCCAGACTACGTGGGCTGTCACTTTTTATCTCGCCATTGGCGAGGTAGCCAATTATTTCATCGTAGGAGAATAGATCTACAATGAAATAAAGACTAACAAGATTGAATAGAATCAGAAACACAGTGAAGATGTATACTATTTCTTTTTCATGGCAATAAATAAAGTACATCATCACTCTGTTATTAGATTGTGTATCATAATTCCAGTTACAAGTGAGCGTATTATTGCAGCAGATGAATTATCAATTGCCCCACTAAGTCCTCCAACACGATGACCAACAGAATTGTCCCAATCTTTATCCTTTTCTACTATATCATAGTAGATTGAATATCTGACTATAGAGGAAGTGGTAAGGATGATTCTTTTATCCTCATCATTAAATATCGGATTGCTAATTACGGTTGCTTCATAAGATGTTATGGACTCATAAATTTCATCATAGGGATGATTTTCCCATAAAAGCACTTCGTTCATAAAACTCGAAAGGCTATTTTTTGCGGTACTTGTCATAACAGAATTTACAATAACCTGATCTAGCTTAGCCTGAGGATTATTTATAATTTCATGTACTACATTTAGATTAGTGGGTAGAATTGTGCCCGTGCATAAAAGCATTAAATCATCGTTCGAAGCTGCGATCGCTTCGATTTGTTGGCTGATTTGTGCAATTGTAGTATGTTGATAGTTTCCTGCTAAATAAACATCGAGAATATCATTGTGCAGCTTACCTGCAAAATCATAAATATTTGCTGGATTTTCAGGAGTAAGGTTTTGTACCAAACGTGTTGAATTTTGCGATTTCTTGCTGCTGACTTTATTATAAGCACTATCACTGTTGTCAATAGTATCTGTGGTGCAGGAAACGATTAGTAATGGTAAAATCACTAATGAGAATGAAATGTTTTTCATGATTAAAATGTGTAAAATGTGGTCAACTATTTTGATAATCAATTCATTTCACCCGGGTAAGCAGAACTTTAATTTAGCACGATGCTAAATATTTTTGCTTTTGAATTCGAGACAAATCTAAATGGCTTTTTTTTATCACGCAAAACTTTGTATACGGATTTCCGAGAAAAACAGTATGGATTTCCGAGAAATCCGTATGCCTTTTTTCGCACAAAAACACTCATTACCAATTGTTTATACTATATTTGAGCCAATTCCCTGCAAAATATACACATAACTCTTTAAAAGCCGATTACTTGACTCCGAAAATGATTTTACAGAGGAAATAATGTCTCATTTTAATTCGAATTATGATTAGAAAGTACCTTTTTTTACTCTCTCTTTGTTTGGGAGATCAAATTTGCGCGCAGGAAATCCATTTTAAAATTCCTGATACACTCCGAAATAAGGATTACGAATATCTTTTAGATAGAATAGAAAAATCCGAAAATGACAGTATTAAACAATCACTGTACCTTAAATCCTTTCTAATAAAATCAAAAACAGATACGAATTTGAAACAGGTCGTAAATGGCTATAAAAACTATCTTCACTACTCACCTGAAAATTTGAAACTGATCTATGCAGATAGTATGATTTACACTGCAAAAAAATCAAAGAGTAATGCTTTGATTGGTTCAGCCTATCTCTCAAAGGGGATTTTATACTATTCCCGAAAGCAACTTAATTATGCATTGGATAATTACCTTATTGCAAATAATTATATTTCCAAAACTAATGACCAGTATTTAATCTATAAGACCAAATACAATATCGCTAACATAAAATACTTTCTTGGTTTCTATGATGAAGCTATTTCTTTGTTTAAAGAATGTATTACCTATTTTAAACAGGATAAAGAGAATAATGACAGAGGGTATTTGAATTCTCTTCATTCTTTGGGTTTGTGCTATAATCGTATTGGAAATTATGCTTTATGTACCCAAACAAATGAGAAAGGATTACTCGAAGGCAAAAGATTGGGCAATGATGAAATGAAGGAGTACTTCATTCTCTCGGAAGGAGTTAATCAGTATTTCCTGGGCAACTATACTTCAGCTATTGCCAAAATAAACTATTCATTGCCCGTTATTCAAAAAAAGAAAGATTTTGGTAATGAGGCTGTGGGGAATTTTTATATTGGAAAGAGCTATTGGGATCTTAAGAATACTAAAATAGCAATACTCTATTTCAAAAAAGTAGATGCTATTTTTGATGATAAAGGATACATTCGTCTGGATCTTCGCAATAACTACGAATTATTAATCAGCTATTTTAAAACTAAAGGCAATGCTGAAGAGCAGCTTTACTATATTGAAAAACTACTTAAAGTAGATAGTGCCTTAACCAGCAAATATAAATATGTATCGAAAAAAATTCACAAGGACTATGACACTAAAGAATTATTGGTACAGAAAAAAAGTGTTGAAAAGTTACTTGCTAAAAAAGAACTTGATGCTTTAATTCATAAAGGAATAATAGTTTTTTTATTGTTATTTGTGGCTGTCCTTACTTATCAACATATTAGAAACAGAAAACTTTATCGGCGTAGATTTGATGAATTGATGAAAAAAGATCAGGCTTCTAGTGAGGTTGAATCTAAAACCACGAATTATGGAGTCGAAGATATAAATCCAGATACTGTAGTGGGTATATTAAAAAAATTGGAAAAGTTTGAAAAAGGTAAACTGTTTCTGGAAAAAGATTTAACGGAAATAAAGCTGGCAATATCATTGGATACAAATATAAAATATTTATCAAAAATAATAGCACATTACAGAGGGAAGAAATTTGTAACGTATATCAATGATCTCAAAATAGACTACTTGATTAACCAATTAAAAGAAAATAAAACAATGCACCGTTATGGCAATAAAGCGCTCTCGGATGAAGCCGGTTTTAGTAGTACCGAACGTTTCGTAAAAGCTTTTTCTTCCAGAACTGGAATGCCAGCAACATTTTTTATGGAAGAACTGCGAAAAAAGCAATCTTAGATTTTTACTCTTTGCAACTTGAACATTGTCTTATTCTGTCACAAATTAAACTGTAAGTTATTTCTTTATTATTTATTTTTATATAAGTTTGGAAAAAGCAAACATATGGCAACGAATCATATTGATTTTACAAACGTAGAAAGATTAGTACAAGTAAATTTACAAAGAAAAAATGACCTAAGAAATAAGAGAACCACTAAGTTATTGTGGTTTGTATTGGCGAGCTTTATAATGATTTTACTGTTTTTTTGAACGAAGAAATAACTATCAATTAGTTAAATATTTTTTTTCTAATACTACTTTTTGAAAAATATTTTGGGCTTTATAAAAGTTATTTACTAGATGCATTAATTAACGTAATGGTATCAGCAAGATTATGATTTGAGATAAAATCCAAAACAAAATGCTCTACTTCTTTTTTATTATCTGGTAAAGTAGAAAATGAATTTAGATAAAAATATTCATTCTCATCAGCTATATGAATGATTTCAGTGTAGCCTTTAGTGATAAGAGAGCCTTTTAACTTCATTACTTTTAGCTCTCCGCTGTGGTCAATTTCCTTTTTTACTCTTAGCTTAATTGTTTTGTTCATTTTTTTTAACCTAAATTACTTAAGCAGGGTTTATATTTCTATTTTGTATTGACTTATTATTAATAAATCTTACTAATGCTAAAACATCTGCTAGAGCAAAAAAGATGCCTGAGCATCTTTTTTAGTTTCTATTTTTATATTGTCAATATTACTCGACTTAATTTATTTTCGTTCAGTATTTTCTTTGATAAATTTATCTACATTAATTTCTACACTTAGGATATTAATAGTTTTAAAATTTAATGCTTTTGCTAAAAAAACTAATTTTTCTAACGTGGGATTAGCAGTACCTCTTTCAGTTGTACCAATTAAGTGTTTTGTTAAACCAAGATTTTTATCCGCAAGTTCTTGTTGAGAAATGTTTTCTTTATTATTATAGTCTGAGCTTGGTATTTTTTCACGGAGTTTTCTCAGTTCCTCTCCTAATTTTCCTTTTTCAGTCACATCGTTCTTATTAGCTTTTGTTAAAATTCCCACTTATTTATTAAAATAACGGTATGATATATCATACCGTTATCTTTTTTTTGTTATGTTTGTAACATATTTACATATTAAATGTATTTTTGCGATTCTTCATATAAAATATTTGAAGCATTCGCTTTGAATCTCGTTATCAAAAACTGGTAATTTTTACGCACGAGATGATAAGTAAGATGCTCACGCTTTACGGCGTGGGCTCACTTATTCGTGCGTGGGTATACCAGTACCTTGATAGCGTTTAAGCTGAGTACCCGCGCCTTTTTTATTTTTAAGCAAATTCCTCAGCTTTCATTCATAGCACCAATCTTCATTTTTTTAGACTCGTAAAAACTTTAATTAGTTTGACTAATCAAAATTTAGCGCCCATGATTTAACAAAAATGGTAGTCGATACCATAAACAACTCAACTTAATACATAAAAATGATCCTCTACTTCGTCTGGAAAACTAGTATAGAGGACCATAGCTAATAAAACTATCGTTAAATTAACCAATCCAATATTATGAATAATTTTTCATTTTACAAGGATGGTAAGACTCTTTATTGCCTGTTTTTTTTCGGGTGTTTCCTGTCTTTCACTCCTGTTTTATCATCCAACTTGCTACGGCAACAACAGTCCAGTTTCCAACAGAATATAATCCACGGTATCATCACAGATGGTGCTAATGTACTACCTGGAGTTACCATAGCGGTAAAGAGCAAATCCAATTCCGGTACAATTTCCGATTATAATGGACAATATACTATTACAGCGAGTAGCTCCGATACGCTAATAGTGTCTTTTATTGGTTACAAAACAGCACTAATCCCAATAAAAGGACGTAAAACTGTCGACATCCAATTACAGTACGATACAACAAATCTTCAAGAAGTTAGAGTCAATGCAGGGTACTATTCGGTCAAATCCAGCGAACGCACAGGGAGTATTGCCCGCATTACTTCCAAAGACATCGAAACTCAACCTGTCTCGAATGTACTTGCCACTATGCAAGGACGTATGGCTGGGGTGAATGTCATACAAAGCACGGGTGTTCCCGGCGGAGGTTTTGAAATCAAAATCCGTGGACAAAATAGTATTCGAAGTGACGGGAATGCACCATTATACATCATAGACGGAGTACCTTATGCCTCTGACCCAATTGGATCGAGTCGAACTGCTACCACATTTCCAACTGCTACAAGTCCATTAAACAGTATTAATCCCGACATGATTGAAAGCATTGAAATTCTAAAAGATGCAGATGCTACAGCCATATACGGTTCTAGAGGTGCTAATGGTGTTGTGCTTATCTCCATCAAAAAAGGAAAAGCAGGAAAAACAACTTTTAATGTTACTGCTTCAACAGCTGTAGGTACCGTCACTCGCTTTCTAAAACTCATGAATACCCAAGAGTATTTAGCCATGCGCAAACAGGCATTTATAAACGATGGTCTTACCCAGTATGGTCCTTTGGACTATGACATCAATGGTACTTGGGATCAAAACAGGTATACCGATTGGCAAAAGGAACTCTTGGGCGGTACAGCTCAGATCACGAACCTTCAAGGAACCGTATCGGGAGGCTCTGAGAATACTCAATTTTTGGTGAGCGGTAGTTATTATACCGAATCAACCGTATTCCCCGGTGATTTTCTATATAAAAAAGGAGGAGTTCAAATGAATCTTAATCATCGCTCAGAGGACAAAAAATTTAGGTTAACATTCTCAGCAGGTTATACGAGTCAAAATAACAACCAGCCTTCGTATGATTTCAGTTACGATGCGCGCTCCTTACCACCTAATGCTCCAGCATTGTATGATGCAAATGGAAACTTAAATTGGGAAAATAGTACTTGGGAAAATCCTCTGAGAAATCTCAATACCCAATTTGTAGCAAAAACAAATGATCTGATTGCCAATACCGTACTGTCTTATGAAGTACTGCCGGGATTATTACTTAAAAGCAGTTTAGGTTTTACCGATTTAAGTACCAATGAAACCCGAATAGTCCCTTCCACTACAGCCAATCCTGCTCTTGGGGCCGACAGTTCTACTTCAGCGATATTTCTAAATAATACCGATCGTTCTTCGTGGATAGTTGAACCTCAAATCAATTGGAGAAAAGAATTGGGAGCCGGAAAATTGGAACTGCTTTTAGGTGCTACCTTTCAAAACCAGATTACTGGGCGGCTGCATCAATCAGGAACTGGATTCAGCTCCAATAGTCTGATTTATAATTTGGCTGCAGCAAAAACAACACGTGTATTGCTGAATGAAGAAATCCAATATAAATACCAAGCTTTTTTTGGCAGATTAAATTACAACTGGCAACAACGTTATATTGTGAACTTAACAGCAAGACGTGATGGTTCGAGCCGTTTTGGACCAGGAAATCAATTTGCCAATTTTGGAGCAGTCGGTGCAGCTTGGTTATTTTCTAATGAAAAATTTCTAAAGCACAGCTCGTGGCTCAGTTTTGGAAAAATCCGCTCTAGTTACGGCACGACAGGCAATGACCAAATTGGGGATTATCAATTTTTAAATACCTATACCACAGGAGTAATTTACAATGGAATCGTAGGTCTACGCCCCTCAAGGCTTTACAATGCTAATTTTGGATGGGAAACCAATAAAAAATTGGAATTGGCATTGGAACTTGGGTTTCTGCAAGATCGTATTTTTACCACTGTTGCGTGGTACCAAAACCGATCTTCCAATCAGTTAGTAGGGGTTCCTCTTCCCGGAACAACAGGCTTTACTCTTTTACAGTCCAATCTGGATGCTACTGTAGAAAATGCAGGAATAGAACTCATCTTGCGTACTATTAATTTCAGCAGTGATGCCTTTAACTGGAGCACTAATTTCAACCTCACTTTTGCCCGTAATAAATTAATTAGCTTTCCTGGACTGGAAAGTTCACCTTACAGCCAGCAGTATCGCATTGGTCAGCCCTTAAATATTGAATTACTTTATAAATACAAAAGCGTTAATCCCCAAACCGGAATTTATGAATTTGAAGACACCAATAAGGATGGCAGGATCTCTTTTCCGGAAGACCAGCAAACCTTGGTTGATCTAAATCCCGAGTACTATGGAGGCATTCAGAATCAAATCAGTTATAAACGATTGTCATTGGATTTCTTATTTCAATTTGTAAAGCAAAAAAATCGCAACTACCCGATGGGTCCCGCAGGTATGATGTCCAATCAGCAGGAAAGAATGACAAACAGTTGGCAACAAACTGGAGACATTGCTCCCTATCAAATCTATACGACAGGTTATAATAATGATGCTATAACCGGAGATAATTTATATGCTGAAAGTGACGCTGCTATTAGCGACGCTTCCTTTATTCGCTTGAAAAACATCGCTCTTACTTATGATGTTCCTTTAAGTTTAAAGGAAACTCAGTTTAAAATTATGCTGCAAGGTCAGAACCTTTTGACTTTTACGTCTTACAAAGACGGAGATCCTGAATTTACCAGTTATGGTTTTTTACCACCTCTTAAGGTTATCTCTGCTGGGGTGCAATTAACATTTTAATCCAACGAAAATGAAAACATTCTATCTTACCATAAAACAGTTTCTATGGGTAAGCATTTTATTTATGCTAAACTCCTGCGATTCATTTGTCGATGTTGAATTACCAAAATCACAGCTCATCAATACTACGGTATTCGAGGATTACCCTACGGCAAATGCTGCTATTATCGACATATATGCTAACATTCGAGACAAAGGGATGTTAACCGGAGCAGGTTTGGGTATTTCCAATCAGCTAGGAAATTTTGCCGATGAAATAATCAGTACTCAAAATCCAAACAATCCCAGTTTGAATTTCTACAACAATAGTCTTCTGGCTTCTAATACCTCGGTATCGGGATACTGGAATATTACCTATAACCAAATATATGCCGCCAATGCTGTAATTGAAGGTGTTGCAGCGAGTAAAAACCTCTCTGTAGATCAGAAAAAACAACTGACAGGAGAAGCCCTTTTTATTCGCGCTTTGTTGCATTTTTATCTGGTGAATGTTTTTGGCGATGTGCCTTATATAACCCAAACGGATTATAAAAAAAACAGCACGGTGAGCAGAACACCTACTGGCGAAGTATATCAAAATTATATTGCTGATTTAGAAAATGCAATTGCTGTTTTGCCTGACACTGCAACTACGAGTGATGTAGAAAGAGTGCGTCCCAATAAATCCACAGCACAAGGGTTATTAGCAAGGATTTATCTTTATAACAAATCCTATCCCGAAGCAGCCAATATGGCTTCGGCTGTTCTAAATCACGAAGGCTTATATGTGTTAGAGCAAAACATTGCTAAAGTTTTTTTAATTGGTTCCAAAGAAACAATTTGGCAATTGCAATCCGGAAATGCAGGACTAAATACAGCCGAAGCCTCTTTCTTTACTTTTACTTCAGGGCCTCCTCCTTTAGTTTCTTTGAGTGATAATCTTGTAAATTCTTTTAAACCAAATGATTTGCGTAAATCCAATTGGATAAAAACAATAACAAAAGGAACGGCAACATGGTATCATCCTTATAAATATAAAGAAAACAAATCAACCTCGGTTTCAAAGGAATATTCTATTGTCTTTCGCTTGGCAGAGCAATACCTCATCAGAGCAGAAGCTCGCGCTCAGCAAGGTGATCTTATTGGAGCCAAGGAAGATTTAAACAAAATTAGGCTACGGGCTGGGCTCTCTGGTACTACGGCGCAAACCCAGCAGGAAATTCTTGATGGTATTCTACTGGAAAGAAGATGGGAGTTTTTTACCGAACGAGGGCATCGTTTTTTTGATTTGAAGCGGACTGGGAAACTTGACAGTACTTTAACCGGATTGAAATTAGGTTGGAACACCACCGACATTTTATTTCCTATTCCGGAAAGTGAATTAAGCACAAATCCTAATCTGAGACCTCAAAATCCGGGATACTAAATATAAGAGCCATGTTCACAAACCATATCCAAGATAGGGACAAAACCAGTACATTTTATTATTTGTGCCCTAAATTAATTTTAGTTTTATTTTTTATTTTGCCATTAGTAACCTGTCCTTCTTGGGGGCAGGTGGTGCAAAAAAAACAATTAACGGCTTCCGATTATCATTTATGGGGAACAGTAGATTTAGATAAAGTTTCACCTGACGAAAAATGGGCAAGCTATAGAATGACATATGATACGGGTATTGATACTTTATTTGTTCGAAATATCCTGAGCCGCAAAACATACCACTTCGCTGGTGGTAACACTTCACTCTTTACAAAGGATAACGTTTATATATGTCAAAAGGCAGAAGAGCTACAAATCCTAGATACAAAAACGGCAAAAAAAGAAACAATACATAACGTTAAAAAGTACACTTATTGCCCCGAAACAAATCAGTTAATCCTTCTTGTTAGATCAGAGGATAGTATGAGTACTTTAATTATTCGATCACCAATAGGCAAGATTATAAAGAAAATTACTGACGTAACCCAATTTTCCTTAAGTCCAAAGGGACAGCAATTGGTATATTCCACTTTTTCAAACCATAAAAATTCGCTTGTACTGCTTGATCTTAAAAACATAAATAATGCAAAGAGGCTCTTTATTGATAGCGCAACTCATTTTAATAATTTTTCATGGCAAAAAGAAGGATATACACTGGCTTTTCTTACACAATCCAATGATCTGTCTAATAATTCGCTTTGCTATTATATTTTAGAAAAGGATAAACTATATCAATTAGATCCAACAACACAACCTAATTTTCCAAATAATGCAACTATAACGGATGATTCTTTCTATAAGATATCAATCTCGGATGATATGCAAAAAGTTTTTTTTGCAATCAAAAATAAAATCAATATTCCGGAAATTAAACCGGATTCAAATGTGGAGGTTTGGAATGCAAATGACAAATGGATTTATCCACAGAATCAGAGAAGCGGAAATTTTGAAAAGACAGAAAAATTAGCTTTATGGTTGCCATTGGAGAACCGTTTTACTGCTATTACCTCAAATGAGCTTCCCAAGGTTATGCTCTCTGGAAATCAGCAATATGCCATTTTATCCAATCCAAAAGATTATGAGCCGCAATTCGAAACAGAAAGTCCGAGAGATTATTACATTATGGATCTTAATACATTTGAAAAAAGCCTTTTTTTAAACAAACAAGACAGTAATTATACGCTTGTTATTCCTTCTTCAGTTGGAAAATATGTAGCTTACTTCAAAGAAGATAATTGGTGGGTATACGATATTGCTAATAAAACTCATAAAAATATCACGATTAATGCTGGAGGTAAATTTAAAGCTAAAGTGCATACACTCATTACAGAATCTGCTTGTGGCAATCCTGGATGGAGTACTGACGACAAAGAGATTTTGATTTATGACCAGTATGATTTATGGGCTTTTACTTCTGATGGCAGTACCTCAAGGAGACTCACTCATGGACGGGAAGCAAAAATCAAGTATCGTATAGCCGAAGTTCCAAATGAAAGGACCCTGAATTTTATTTATGATGGGATGAAAATAAAGAGCTTTGATTTGTCTTATGGATTACTCCTCAGAGCGGAAGGCGAACATGGAAAAACGGGTTATTTTAAATGGAGCATTAATGCAGGTACAAAGCCCATTGTCTATGGAGACAGTTATATCGATCAATTAAATTATGCCTCCCAAAAGAAAAGTATGTTCTACAGAGAGCAAAAATTTGATAGTGCTCCTCAATTGATGGTAACGAAGGATTTTTTAAAACCTATTTCATTTTTTAAAAGTAATCCCCAGCAAGAAAAATACTTTTGGGGCAAATCAGCACTCATTAAATATCAGAATTCTAAAAACCAAAATCTAAAAGGGGTTTTGTTGTATCCTGCCAATTATGATCCAAAGCAAAAATATCCCATGATTGTTCCTATTTATGAAATTCAGTCTGATTTACTTCATCATTACATTAATCCTTCGTACTATAATGAAGCCGGCATTAATCCAACTGTTTTTGCCTCTCAGGGCTATTTTGTTTTTTTGCCGGATATAATTCATGAAGATGGGAATCCGGGTATTTCGGCAACGGATTGTGTTATCACTGGAACAAAAAAGATTATTGATATAGGGATTATAAACCCTGATAAAATTGGACTTATCGGACATTCGTTCGGAGGATTTGAGGCCACATTTATCATAACTCAAACCGACATATTTGCAACTGTCATTGCAAGTGGGGCAATTACGGATTTAAACAGCTTTTATCTGACCATTAACCAAAAATCCGGAAAACCGGATATGTGGCGCTTTCAAAGTGAACAATGGCGAATGGGGAAAACACCTTTTGAAGCTCCTTTAGCCTATGAGGCTAATTCTCCCCTAGCTCATGTTCAGAAGATCAAAACACCTCTTTTGCTATGGACTGGAAAACAAGACAAACAAGTTGATCCGCATCAGACTATAGAATTCTATTTGGCACTTCGTCGATTGGGCAAAAAAAACATAACGTTATTTTACCCCAATGAAGGTCATGTTCTGACGAATACGACAAACCAAAAAGATCTTGCAATTCGCATGCAGGAATGGTTTGGATATTTTTTAAAAGATGAGCCACCGACCCCGTGGATTAAAGAAGGATTGAAGTAATTATTGATAAATCAATTTAAAAAACATTGCAGTTCCGTTTATGGAACTGCATTACTGTTTTGACAAGTATTTTAATTAAGTTGTTCAAGGACGATATAAGGGGATTACACAAGTACCATTATCATCTTTCTCATAGGCTATTGGTCCTGTTGTACCATATAGACGGCAAAGAAATGGTGATAGTGTACCACAATTTATAGATACATCTCTACATAGGCCCTGTGCGTCTACTAAATATCCTATTACTGGAGGTTTATCCTTAGGTAGTCTTTGCATAGAAGTGGTTGCAAAAGCTCCCGTAATTCCCAAAACTATAACAACAAATGACATGCTGTTTTTTAAAAATATTTTTTTCATACTATTAAATTTTAAATTACACTTTGATTTACATTTTTCTACAATTATTAATTGAACATTTCCTAACAGATAGACCTCTAAGGATTTAAAATAATTATTCATCAATGAAATTAAAAACAATGCAGTTCCGGTTACGGAACTGCATTGCCATTTTGATAAACACTTTAATACGATTCAATCAAGGACGATACAAAGGTTGTACACAATTATCGTCATCGTCTTTCTCATAGGCTATTGGTCCTGTTGTACCATTTAGACGACAAAGAAAAGCTTTAGGCGTATCATCACAAGCCACCGGGATATCGAGACATTCATTTTGTGAATTAGCAATATATCCTACCGTTGGAGCTACGTCTTTCGATGCGCTTTGCATAGAAGTAGTTACAAAAGCTCCTGAAATTCCCATCACTACAACAGCGAAAGGCGTAATTTTTTTTAAAAATAAATTTTTCATAATATTAAATTTTAAATTACACTTTGATCTACTTTTTTATACAGGTATTCGATCTAATTCCTGATACTGATCAGTATATGTTTATGTCTTGCACATCTATTTTAGTTGGTTTTTAATTCTTTTGTTAGTATCGTTTTTAATTCATGAACAACAAGGTCATTGCCTATTATAGCATACAAATGGGTTGTTGTAACAAATAAGGAATTAAGCTCATTATCGCCTGTTTTATAAATAGGAAAACTCAGTAAATAGGCATTTTTGTTTAGGTCATATACATCAATAATAAATGATTTTTGCCAGAGCTTATCATTTTCATATTTGCCTTTTACTTTAGAGTGAACAAACAATAACTTTTGACAAATAGCAGCATGAGCATTCACTACAAATGGAGGAGATGACATTTCAGCCTGAGTTCCATTTTTGAGATACGAAACTTTAATTTTCGCATGTTTTATAGTATCTATTGTGTGCCCTCTATAATCGAGTATACCATTTTTATTTGCTACTATAAACTCGTTGCGATAGTAATACTGGTAGACCATTCTATTTAGTTCTTCGCTATACAATAATGTTCCGTCAGTATCAAAAATACCATCAATCTGTTGTTGCAAAAGATCCCTGTTGTATGTTGTTTTAGCAGTAGGATTTGAAGTAAAAACACCTAACACATTTGCTAATTTTTTAGCATTATTAGATCTAAAAGCTATAGTAGTACTATCAATAGGTACCGCTAGCGTAAAATATGGAATACCTTTAAGTTCTTTTGTTATTTTCCAGTCCGAAGTACTTCCTCTAAAAATAGTTGGTACGCTTCCATCTATCAGGTAAAAATTAGAATCTCTTATAACAACGGTAGCCATTTTAAAAGGTATGTTCTTGGGATCAAAAGATATTTTCACTACTTGTTGATTGCCTAAATTAGTATCCATTGTTATTATATGCAGTGGGTTGGTATAATTTCCAAGGTAAATTCGGTTATTCCTGTAACCCACAAAATAATAGGAATTTAATTTTAAATCTATTGCATTAGAAAATACTATGGGATGCTGTGGATAACGCCTGATAAATGGATTTTCATTGTGCATAATGTCCTCAGAAGACAGAAATAAAAGCACCACGACAGCTATACTGCCTACTATGGAAATGCTAATTTGTTTTATACTTAAAAAATGCTTTTTTAGAGATTTATTAGTGCTGGCAAAACTGTTTTTTATGACTATTGCTAAAGCCGCCAATAGCATAAATAAGACATTAAAAACGAGATGGGCGTTCCAACTCATTTTTTCTAATATACCTCCACAGGAACATGGAACAAATGAACTGTAATGCAATACAATAAAAATATAAGCTGTGAACATTGTCATCAAACTAAATGCTGCTAAAAGACCAGCACTTTTAAATTTTGGAATAATAAGAAGTAAGACTATTATCAGCTCAACTGCTGGGACTAACCATGATACCCAAGAAGCAAAAGCACTTAATAAAGGTGATTTTCCAAGCTGTACTTCAAAGTTCTCAAAATCTAATAGTTTGCTTACAGCCGCGTAGACAAATAGAAGTATATACAGTAGACCTATTATGTCCAGAATTACATTCTTAATTTTTACATCTAGTTTCATGTCTTTTGATCTTTAAGTTGATACAATTATGAAATGTCATTTCTATGATTTTTTCTTAGAATGGTTTTCAAATTTTATGTTTTTCAAATAGTAAATTGTACTACCATAATTCAATTCCATTAAACTCAAAAAAACTGTCATTTTAAATTAGTTGACTTGGAGCAAACAAAACTACTACAGCCTGTTTTATAAAGTGTTATCAAAATCCTGCTAAAGGTTTCCCTTTTCCTGCCATTTTCATTGCAGACAATAAAAAAAGAAATATTTTTCTTACTTAAAAAGTAATAGATACCAAAAAGCCAATAAACGTTTAACATTTATTGGCTTTTTTTTTATTCTAAATTCATAGTATATTTTACTTCCCGGTTTGGGTCAATGTCTTTAATTTTTCACTGAGTTCTATAAGTCCGGCTTTTTGCAAACATTCATCCCCAAAGAGTTTTAATTCCTGAAGATTTTCTTCCGGAATACTGGTCATAAGAATCGATGGTTTGACATCATCTTTGGCTGATAATCCACGTTCAATAACATGGTTTAGTAACAATACATTTTTTCGCGAAATTCTTAAATCAATTTTCACCACATCATTCATTCCAGGGATACTAAGCACAGTATCAATTACCTGAACCACATCATTTGTTGTCATAATCTTCACGTTTATAATTAATAATTTACTGATACAAAGGTATTAAGCTACTCTTAAAATCTCATGGACATAATATGTCCATCATAGGTAAAATCCATTTCTCTTACTTAATTTTGTCTCAGAAATAAACGCATAAGGTTAAAAAACCAACGAAAAACCTTCCTTAAAACAGTCAGGATTTTGTTGTTTTAAAATGGATTTATTGCTTTGAAAGAGCACGTTTTTAAATCTAAAATCGAGAGGATGAATTGGCATTACCGCTGCCCCATTATAGTAACTTCTGGTTATATGCAGTGTGCACTTTCCTTGAGTTCGAAAAATAAAAGTGAAATAGATTTTATAAAAAACATTAAATTTTTAATGACTGTATAAATGGAGTATTTACTTTCCGGAATAGTACTGTTAGTATATCATATCATTTAAAAAAATGGAATAAATTAAAAAATGGAATTTTGAATATTTCGGAAATACTGGAATATCTTAGAGACATTTAAAGTATCAGGAAGATTGCAACGTTCCTGCAATCGGTATTCTAAGACATATACAAGTTTTTTTTGATGTTTATTTTAAAAATGATTTTTAAATGATAAAATAATGAAAGAGCATAACAAATCCTGGCCGAGAAAAAATTCAGCTACAGACAATAGAAAATCAGATGTTTATCAAGCTACATACTTCATAACATCAACATACTCGGTACCTCTTTTAGCCACAGCAAAAGCACGTGCTAAGAGTTTATTACGGATGATATTAAGCACACACATTTTGCTCTTTCCATCTTGAACTTTACGCTTATAAAAGATGCTTATCTCTTTATCGGTATGAGCTGCGCTTAAAGCCGCAATATGGAGCATTTTTTTAATCTGTTTATTTGCGATGGGATGAACATGACTTCGGCTCTGCAGGCTGGTTCCTGAGCTGTTTTGAAAAGGAACAATTCCTGCAAAACAAGCGCATTTGCGCCAAGTTTCAAATCTTGAAAAGTTATGAGTGTATATAATTAAATAAACACCAACCAGAAGTCCAATGCCTTTAATACCGGTTATCAATTCAAATGTTCTTTTAAGTTCTGAATCATCATTTACAATAGCTTTAATTGCCTTTTCAATGGCTTTAATTTCAGTATCTAATGATTTTATAATATGAGTATAGCTTTCCATTAAAACAGGAATCTGATCAATAGGTAAAAACTTGGACTGTTCTTTCATCGTGCCGACAAAAACTCCACGATCTCTGGCCAGCCTGTCCCTTAAAGTCATTAGCGGATGTAGTTTTAATATCGCTTCCGAAGGTACTTTAGTAGGTAAGTATTTATCTCTTTTTTCATAGGCATATTCAGCAATACGACGAGAGTCAATCTTATCGTTTTTACCTCGTACAATGCCCAATGAACGCTTTATCTGTAAAGGAGATATCATTGAAAAGTTGCACTCATGTTTTTGCATATAAATAGCTAATAACAAGGAATAAAATCCTGAATGCTCAAAACAGAAGACAATCTCTAAAGGAGTTGTTTCCAAAGTACGATGGTAGATCCATTTTAACAATGAATCAAAGCCCTGCTGATCATTAGTAAATTTATGATGTAATGATTTGTGATGGATGTAAACATCCAAAGTCAGTTTTGAAATATCAATCCCGACAAAATGTTTGAATTGCATAACATTGATTTTAATGGTTAATAAATTAATTTGTTGCTATGAACTAATGCCGTTAAAAGACCTTAAAGTCTACTATTCTAACTGGTTACTGCAACGATTATAAAGACTAACAAAGAGGACTAATACCGATTGGGTACCTAAAGTACAAGCCAGATGAAAAGTTCACCTCTTATAAGCCTAATACAAAATTCAAGTATTTATTTAATCAAAATGACAATACCAAAAAGAAATGAAAGAGGACGCATACCGATTCATGTGCCTTTATAACACAAGCAAGATGACTAGTTCACCTCTTTCAAATCTTATATTTTAAAAATAAGGGGACAAATACCGATTCACGTACCTCAATAAGTACAAGCCAGATGTTTTGTTCACCCCCTGACAAAACTTCAAGAATCTAGAGAAAATAAAAGACTCTGGGGAAGGTTTAAGTTAGCGTCAAAGCTAACGGCCAGATGTCCGGTTGTTAAACAACCGATCTGGCTGCTCTACACTCGGAACTCGTGAGCAGTGATACTGAAAGCATCAAAAAAGAATTTGATAACAATGAAATGCAGCGTAGCAAATTCACGAATACCAATAAAAATAATTTGAATTAATGAGTAAAAAGAGAGATGATGGAAAGAGAAAATTCAAACAGAACACGCATAGTCGGGTTACGATTTACACCCGAAGAATATGTAAAAATTGAGCGTAAATGGAAAGCCAGTACTTCCCGAAAGCTAAGTGACTACATTCGCAGACACTTATTTGACAAACCTATTACAACTAAATTTCGTAACGAATCCCTTGACGAATTTATGCTGGAAATTATACGGCTTCGAGGGGAACTAAATGCTATTGGGAACAACTTTAATCAGGCAGTAAAAAAGCTGCATACATTGAATCAGATTTCGGAATTTAAAGTATGGATTATTAGCGCTGAACTGGATAAAAAAAACCTCTTGGAGAAGGTTGAAGAAATCAAGCAATACATCCAGCAAATTTCAGTAAGATGGTTGCGATCATAAAAACTGGACATTCGATACACAGTATTTTTAACTACAACGAAAACAAAGTAAAACAAGGAGTAGCAGAATGTATCGGCGAAGGAAATTATCCTCTGGATGTGGATAAAATGAGTGATACTATGAAACTAAACCGGTTTCTAAAACAAGTGGCTTTGAATGACAATGTAAAGCGAAACAGCGCACACATATCGCTCAACTTTGATCCTTCTGAAAACTATTCTAAAGATAAACTAATGGAGATCGCTGATTCATATATGGAAAAAATTGGTTTTGGACAGCAGCCCTATTTGGTATATCAGCATCACGATTCCGGACATCCGCACATTCACATCACCTCCATAAAAGTAAGAGCGGACGGAAGTAGAATCGATATGCATAATATAGGCCGCAATCAATCTGAAACGGCACGAAAAGAAATCGAAAAATCCTTTGGACTCGTCGCAGCTGAGGGACGTACAAAAAATCAGAATATCGAACTTCAGCCTATTTCAAAAAGCAAAGTCAGATACGGAAAAATCCAGTCCAAAAAAGCAATTTCAAATGTACTGTCTCAGGTTCTTTCGTCTTATAAATTTGCCAGCCTTGCGGAGCTCAATGCCATACTCAGACAATATAATGTTTTGGCTGACCGGGGCAATGAAAATTCAAGAATATTTAAAGCTAAAGGATTAGTGTATCGCATACTTGATGAAAATAGTAAGCCTATCGGAGTACCTATAAAGGCTAGTGACTTTTATTACAAACCAACTCTAAAGTTTTTAGAAGAAAAATTTAAATCCAATACTACCAATCAAATTTCAGATATCAGAAGGGTCAAAAATGCTATCGATATGGCTTTTTTAAGAACGAAAATATCACTTTCAGAACTGGTCAAAATACTGGAAAAAGAGGGAATCAATATCGTTTTTAGAAAAAATGCAGAAGGACTGCTTTACGGGATTACCTATGTCGACCATACCACAAAATGTATTTTTAACGGAAGTACTTTGGGCAAACAATACAGTGCGAAAGCGATAGAGGAACGCTGTGTATCGATTAATCCAGCCGAGCAAAAAAAGACCAATTTGGTTAGTAAAAAATCACAAGTAATCACATTTGAAACACCGAAGGCGGAAATAATAGCAGGCCTTTTTGGTGATGATTTTAGAGATAACAAATACGTTGGATTCGATACTATACTGGGACAGCTTTGGGATGCACTTACGCAATCTGAGCAGACCGTTGCTTACCTTCCATACGAGCTCAGAAACAAAAAGAAAAAAAGAAGAGGACAGTCTAATAATCGATAAAATTTGAAATTATGGCTATGCAGACAGGAGAAAACGAACAGGCACTTAGAAAGATCTTGGATATGACAAGACTCATCAGTATTATTATATTAGTAATCCATTTTTATTATTACTGCTACGCTGCCTTTAAGCAGTGGAATCTGGTCAGCGGGTTTAGTGATAAAATTATGGGAAATATTTACCAGACAGGATTGTTCAGTAATTTTCATAAATCTAAACTTTATGCGCTGGGATTTTTGATTATTTCCTTAATTGGTTCCAAAGGGCGAAAAGATGAAAAACTGAATTACAAAACAGCTTTCGCCTACATCATTACTGGTATTCTAATTTATTTTATTAGCGGCCTTTCACTATACCTTAAAATAGAACTGATGCTGGCAGCAATTACCTACATGACTCTAACGTCTGGCGGATTTCTTCTGATGCTTTCCGGCGGTACGTTATTATCGCGTATTATAAAAAACAGGCTCAACAGTAAAGACATTTTTAATAAAGAAAATGAAACTTTTCCTCAGGAAGAAAGATTACTAGAGAATGAATATTCTATTAATCTCCCTGCCAAATATCATTTAAAAGATAAGATAAGGGACAGTTGGATAAATATTATTAATCCCTTTAGGGGATTACTGGTTTCAGGTACTCCCGGATCCGGAAAATCTTATTTTGTCATACGTCACGTTATTACCCAGCACATACGTAAAAAATTCACGATGTTTGTCTATGATTTCAAGTTTGATGACCTGACCAGAATTGTATACAATACATGGCTTAATTACAAACACCTCTATCCGAAATTACCTCAGTTTTATGTTATTAATTTTGATGATCTGACCCGAACCAACCGCTGTAATCCATTAGAACCTTCAGGTATGAGTGATATTACCGATGCCTCTGAATCAGCACGTACTATTCTGCTCGGACTCAACAGGGAATGGATCAAAAGACAGGGTGATTTTTTTGTGGAATCTCCGATTAATTTTCTCTCAGCAATAATATGGTATCTGCGGAAATATAAAGACGGTGAATTCTGTACGCTTCCCCATGTAATTGAGCTCATGCAGGTTGATTACGATGATCTTTTTACACTGCTCCGGACGGAAAAAGAAATAGAGGTACTTATTAATCCTTTTGTCAATGCCTACCTAAATAATGTAATGGACCAATTGGAGGGGCAGATTGCTTCGGCAAAAATTGCCATGGCAAGGCTTTCCTCACCGCAATTGTATTATGTTTTATCGGGCAGCGATTTCACATTGGACATCAATAATCCGGAAGATCCTAAGATCGTATGTATGGGTAATAATCCACAGAAAATTCAGATTTATGGAGCTGTATTATCACTTTATGTAAACCGATTGGTAAAGCAGGTAAACCAAAAAAACAAACAGAAAAGCAGTTTGATATTCGATGAATTTCCAACGATTTATCTCAACAATATGGACAGTCTAATTGCAACTGCAAGAAGTAATAAAGTAGCAACCTGTTTGGGAATTCAGGATTTTAGCCAGCTGCGTAAAGATTATGGACGGGAACAGGCGGATGTGATTATGAATATTGTTGGGAACATAGTCAGCGGACAGGTTACCGGAGATACAGCCAAGCAATTATCAGAGCGTTTTGGAAAAATTATGCAGGACAGGGAAAGCCTTTCGATTAATAGCGGAGATACGTCTATAAGTCGTTCCAAACAATTGGAATCGGCAGTGCCACCATCCAAAATTTCCGGACTTAGTTCCGGTGAATTCGTGGGTATGGTAGCGGATGATCCTGATTGTAAAATCGAACTCAAAACATTTCATTCTGAAATAATAAATGACCATGAAGCACTGAAAAAAGAACAGGATAATTATGTTGATATACCTGTAATTCGCAAAGTTGATAATGCAATGGTACAACGCAATTACTTGCAAATAAAAAAGGATATCAAGGATATCATTTATGCTGAAAAGGAAAGATTGTTAAATGATATTGAACTAAGCCATTTAGTAATTAAGAAGTAATAATAAATTAAAATCAGAAGTAATGATACACGAACAATTTACGGATATTATCCAATTAATAAAACAATCCAGATATAAAGCTATTACAGCTGTTAATACTGAAATGATTAATCTGTACTGGAATATTGGGCAGTATATTCACAATCGTATCGAAACAGCAGAATGGGGAAAATCAGTCGTAAAAGAACTGGCTGATTTTTTACAGAAAAGCGAACCTGATTTAAAAGGATTTTCAGATGCTAATCTTTGGCGCATGAGACAGTTTTATGAAATTTATAGAGCTACACCAAAACTCGCACCACTGGTGCGAGAAATTAACTGGTCTAATAATCTAGTAATCTTTTCAAGGTGCAAAACAGTTGAAGAACGGGAGTTTTATCTCAGCTTTTCTAAAAGGGAAAACTATAGCAAAAGAGAGCTTGAACGCCAAATTTCATCCAGTCTTTTCGAAAGAACAATGATTGGAAATTCAAAACTCGCACTAGTGGTGCGAGAAATACATCCTGAAGTTAACAATACTTTCAAAGACAGTTATATTTTTGATTTTTTAAACCTTCCAGAATCTTATAGCGAGAATGAATTACAACAAGGACTCATTAAACAAATGAAAAATTTTATTTTGGAATTAGGGAAAGATTTTATCTTCATTGATCAGGAATATAAATTGCAGGTTGGCAATAGCGATTTTTATATTGATCTTTTATTTTATCACAGAGGATTGCAATGTTTAGTTGCTTTTGAGCTTAAGGGTGATAAATTCAAACCCGAACATTTGGGTCAGTTAAATTTTTATCTGGAGGCACTTGACCAGGATGTTAAGAAATCGCATGAAAACCCAAGTATTGGAATACTATTATGTACAGATAAAGACAGTAAGGTTGTTGAGTATGCCCTTAATAGAAGTTTGTCCTCAACTATGGTTGCTGAATATAGAATTCAACTTCCGGACAAACAATTTTTACAGAAAAAATTAAAAGAATTACTAAAGTAGAATATCTATCAATGTCAATCTTTCAGACTGTTAATTCTCTCTTTTCAAATTCCAATATTCTTAAACGAGTGTCAGAAGATTTTAGATCATGTAATTAAAAAACGGAATATTTTAATATATGGCATACACCTATACATAGGTGCAGTTAATCAATTTACAATATATAAAGATAAATTAATTACTATCTTCGTATCCATAGTGCATTTTAATTTTGATTACAGAAAATGAAAAATAAAGCAAACATAAGTAATAGCAGTATTGATTCGGCAGGTATTCCAAAGGACTACAAGCAGGCTATATCAGAATTAATTTGGAACGGTTTCGATGCAAAGGCTACAAAAGTTAATATAATTTTCGAACCTAATGAGATTGATTCTATTGAAAAGATTATTGTTTCAGATAATGGAGAAGGAATCGATTTACAAAACTTAAGTTCTACCTTTGGAAGTTTCCTGGATTCTCTTAAAAGAAATTCATATCAACGCTCTTCTTACAACAGAGGTAAAAAGGGTAAAGGACGTTTTTCCTTTTCTACATTTGCTACTAAAGCAACTTGGCATACCATTTATAAGCATGAAGGAAAACTGTTTGAATACGATATTATCATCAATAAAGCCAGAAAAGATGAGTATGATGATACCAATAAAAAAGTTTCTAAGGCTTCACAAACCGGAACTAACGTACTTTTAGAAGATTTGTTCAATGTAACTGTATACTCATTCTCCAGCGAAGAATTTAAAAATTTCCTTTCTAAAGAATTTGGCTGGTTTCTATTTTTAAATAAAGACTCAGGATATACTTTAGAAATCAATGGAGAACCTATACTATATGAACAATTTATACCGGATAGTGATAAGAAAGAATTAATCATTATAGACGAGAACAAAAAAGAACATAAGTTTCTTGTTACCTATCTTCGATGGTCTGATAGTATTGGTGACAAGTATTTCTATTACTTCTTGAATTCAGAAAAACGTGAAATCCTTAAAAAATTAACGACTTACAATAATAATGCAATTGCCTTCCATCATAGCGTTTTCATTGAGTCCGTCTTTTTTGATTCTTTCGATTCAAACGTTGATGATAATGAAAATAATAATTTGTTTAGCCCGCTTGAGAACAATAAAACGTTTAAAGTATTGATGGCTGATTTAAATGAATTGTTATTCAGAAAGCAAAAAGATTTCATTAGGGGAAATGCAGCAGAAGAGTTGGTATCAAGGCTGGAAACAAAAGGTGTATTTCCAAAATTTTCAAATAATAAATATGATCTGGAAAGAAAACGTGATCTGATTACTGTAGTTAAAGAATTATACTGTGTACAGCCGAAAGTTTTTAAAGGGTTAAAATCTGAGCAGGAAAAAACTTTTTTGGGTTTCCTTAACCTTTTACTCGATACAGATGAACGTGAAAACATATTGACAATAATTGAAGGTATTGTAAATCTTTCAGCCCAAGAACGAAGTGAGTTGGTAACTGTATTAAAAAAGAGTAGTTTTTCAAAAATACTCCATACCATCAAATTGATAGAAAACAGATTCAAAACTGTCGAGCTTCTAGGTAAACTAGTTTTCGATCTAAAAAAATTCACGACCGAAAGAAATCATATCCAAATAGCTATTGAAGAAAGTTATTGGCTTTTCGGTGAACAATACCATCTTGCCTCGGCCGATGAGCATTTTCAGCATCTTTTAAGTCAATATTTATACATTATTGATGAAGAAAAAGAACCGAAACAACTAACTGATTATGATTGGAAAAGAAGGCCCGATATTTTTATGTGCCGCAAAAACAACATCCCTGATTCGCGCGATTCAGAATATCACATGGAAGAAAATATAATGGTCGAATTAAAGAGGCCATCAGTTACTATTGGCAAAGAACAGTTTAGGCAGATTGATGATTACCTCGATTTTATAATGAAACAGGATCAATTCAATAGTCAGACGCGTAAATGGAAATTCTATGTAATCAGTAATAAAGTAGATTCTTATATTGACAAGCAATATGAAGCTTTTAAAGACAAAGGGAAAAAATTTCTAGTACATCAATCTGGAAAATATGAAATATTTGCTTTGACATGGGATGATCTCTTCAGAACCTTTGAAATCAAACATAAATATCTTTTGGAAAAATTACAATTTGATAAAACTGCAATAAATGAGGAGTTGAAATTAAAAGGGATAAGTTTTGACTTGAGCCATTCCGATGCTATAACAAAAGAAATTATAGATATATCAAAAAATTAATATCATCTAAAAAACCTAAAATATAAGCTATGAAAGATATTTTTATACCTTCTATTTTTAAATATAAACTTGGAAGAGTAAATTACAATTAATGATGCTAATACATTACGGTTTTCCGTACAAAACTGCATTTCAAATCGATTATATTTGTTAGTCCATTTAAACTATAAAAAAGGGACTAATCAATAATCAGTAAAATGTATATATCCAAAATAGATATTAAAAACTTCAGAAATTTCAAAGAAAGTGAAATTCAGTTTAATGAAGGTGTAAATGTTATCATAGGTCATAATAATGCAGGAAAGACGAACTTATTAAAAGCACTTTCATTAGTAATTGATTACAAAGGAATTAAACGTCTTGAAACAGATGATTTTAATAAATCCATTACAATCGATGAACTAAAATTAAATCCTCCAAAAATTAGCATCTCGGTTAAAATAAACAAAGGAACTCACGTCGAACCTGATGACCTTGTAACGATTGGCAATTGGCTCACCAAATTAGAAAGATCATATGAGGCATTACTAACATATGAGTTTTTCTTGCCTGAAAAAGAAATTCCAGGCTACCTTGTGGCAATAAACGCAATAGTCGAAACAGATGCTATCAAAGCCAGAGAAAAGGCATGGAAAATCATTAAACATGATTTTATAAGACTCTATACCCACAAAATTTGGGGTGGCGAAATTTCAAATCAAGCGGCAGCTGATAGCGAATCCTTGCAAAAGTTTGATTTCCAGTTTTTAGATGCTATCAGAGATGTTGAAAGAGATATGCTAACGGGCAGGAATACACTCCTTAGAGATGTTTTTGATTTTTTTATGGATTATGAAATAAAAAATGAGCCCGAAGCAACCAAATCAAAAACTGCTAAACTGGCAGAAATTAAGCTTCGTAAACTTGCTTTTTCTGATAAAGCTGAAGAGTTGATAGGTATGTTACAGGCGCGAATGGATCAAGGGAAAAAGCAGATATTATCTTACGCAAACGAAACGGGAGCATCATTCAACAAAGCAAAACCAAATTTTGAAGGCAGTATGAGCGATGTTGAAATGTTTTCAGTCCTCAAACTAATTGTGGAATACGAAAGCGGAATCAAAATTCCAGCTACACATAATGGATTAGGTTACAATAATTTGATCTATATGTCTCTTTTACTTGCAAAAATGCAGGTCAATTCAAACGGCGCTTATATGGGAAGTAACTCTAAAGTTTTCGCAACTTTAGCAATAGAAGAACCTGAGGCTCATCTTCATCCAGCAATGCAGTATAAATTTTTAAAATTCCTTAAACAAAACAAAAAAGAAAACAAAGTAAGGCAGATATTTGTTACCTCGCACTCTACAAATATTACATCGGCAGTTTCATTAGATGAAATTATTTGCCTACATAATGAAAATGGTATTACGACAATTGGGTATCCGGGAAAAGTTTTTCCTGACGAGAAAAGTAAAAAATATGTACAACGCTTCTTAGATGCAACAAAATCAGATATGCTTTTCGCTAAAAATGTAATATTGGTTGAAGGTCTTGCCGAACAGTTACTGATGTCTGTATTTGCCCAATATGAAAATAAATCACTAGAAGATAATCATACTGCCATAATTAATGTTGGTGGACGTTTTTTTGATCATTTTCTGCATCTTTTCGACAGTACGAAACCACATACAATCCATAAAAAAGTTGCCTGTATCACTGATAGAGACCCTGAAAGCAAAGTTAAAATCAAAGGAAAATTTAAAAAATGCTATCCATATGAATACAACCAGGATGTAACTGTATATGACTATACATTCAATACCGCTTCTTTAAAATATCCTGCAGGATCACATGCAAACATTACATTTTTTACTCAGGATGAATCTAAAGGAAAAACTCTAGAGTATGATTTATTAATCACTAATCCGGCATCCGATTTATTATTAACAGAATCAATTAGTAACCACAAAGAAATATTAGAACTAATGAAATTATACTCTGATGGAAAACCTTCTGGTGATTTAATTGCGATTTTAAGATCTAGCGATGAAAATAAAAGAATAATTGAAAGTATTACGGCTGCTGACACAGCCCTTTGGGATGATGAAAATAAAAAGAAGGCAATTATTGCATCACGTTATTTAAATTCTGTGGGTAAAGGTGAAAATGCATTAGATTTAGCGTATGCTTTACTAGAAAATATAGAAATAAAAAAAGATCCAGCATACAAAGATTTTGTTGTACCCGGCTATATTAAAGAAGCAATCAATTGGATATGTCAGTAATAGAAATAACTTCGGAAAGTAAACTAGAAAATATTGAACAGCACTTTCGTGTTTCTGCAGGCCCTGGAGCTGGTAAAACCCATTGGCTCAGTGAGCATATAAAAAATATTTTACACAGATCTGCTCGACTGGAAAAAACCAGAAAAATAGCCTGTATTACCTATACTAATATAGCTGTAGAAACAATACTTACCAGATTAGGAACATCCGCAGAACGTGCTGAAATTTCAACAATTCACAGTTTTTTATATAAACAAATTCTAAAACCTTATGCACCGCTTATCGCTTCGGAATATGGTCTAAACATCTCGGAAATGGATGGACATGACGATGTTATTTTATCTAATTACGGATTTCTTAATGAGTGGAAAACTAAAACTGGACAACAGCGTATTAGGGAAGACAATTTAATAGTAAAAGCTTTTAAAGCAATCAAATGGAAATTTGATACGAGTGGGAATTTAGTAGCTATGACAGATTATCCCCATAAGGTAGGATCATATTCAATTAAAACCGCTTCTTATTTTGAGTACAAGAAAATGACATGGGAAAAAGGTATGATACACCATGATGATGTGTTATTTTTTAGTTATCAGATAATAAAGAAATTCCCTTTCGTTCTTGAAGTTCTACGAGCAAAATTCCCTTATATCTTTATTGATGAATTTCAAGATAGTAGCCCTATACAAGTAGCAATTTTTAGAGAAATCGGAATGCATGAAAGCATAATAGGAATTATCGGTGACAAAGCGCAGTCAATATATAAATTTCAGGGAGCAGATCCAACTCAATTTCAACTCTTTCAACTACCAGACATGGTTAACTATGTGATGAAAGAAAACAGAAGAAGTACTAATGAGATTATTGATGCTCTTAATCTAATTCGAGCTGATATAAAGCAGGAAAAATATAGGAACGAATCCAATATGAAACCAATGATAATTGTTGGTGAAATTATTTCCGCTTCACAAAAGGTTAAACTATTGTGTACTAATGAACCTATATATTCATTGTCAAGGGATAATATTACGGCAAATGTAATGAAAAAAGAAGTTTCCGGCATTCATAATTCAAAGCTGTTCGAGGAATTAGCTGATGTAGATAAAGCCAGTAGTAGCAATAAATACCGAAGTAAAATTGTCGCAATATGTATCAAAGCAATTGAATATGCAAAGGAAGGAAAATTCAAAGACGCAATTAAGGAGATGGAAAAAGAGTTTAAAACTAGAACTGATCCATCTATTGGTAGACGGGTTTGTTTAGATCATATCGTTTTCCTTCTTTCAGAGTATGATAATTATAAAAATGGGAGCCTATTTAATTTCTTTACTATTCTCAAGCGCGACATAAAGCCCGAAATTTCAGATTTAAGAAGTGGTGGTGCCAAGACATTTTATGATGCTCATTCGTATGAACAGATGTCTCTATGTGTCAAAATACCAGAAGACTTAAGCCATGATAAAACAATACACAAAGCAAAGGGTGATGAATTTGACAACGTTTTATTGATCCTTTCTGAAGAGAAAGACCTACTATTTATATTAAATCCCGATATAGAAAACAATGAAGAACACAGGATAAATTATGTGGGAGTAAGCAGGGCAAAAAATAAGCTCTTTATATCAGTCCCTGAACTGAGTGATGCCAATAAAATAGCGTTGCAATCGAAATTTCAAATAGAAATCCTTTAGTTATTATAACAAATGCTCTCAGCATCTAGTTGCCGGATATTCAAAATTAAAATATTCATGACTCATTTATCTGCCTGTGATTTCAAATGCGTTACATGCTAGTTCCAAAGCCTAAAAAAATCTGATACAAAAAGTATCAGATTTTTTTTTTTGTTCAAAAAACGTCGCAAAATCTTCTTAAGGCTATGCTAATTTTAGAACTCTCCTAATAAATATAGTCTAACTAAATTCCAATTAAAGTCCATTAAGATTTTTTTTAAAGCTTTCTACTCGAAACGGACTAAAAGGGCAGCTAAGATAGTGGCTCAAGCATGCTGCGTGCGCATAATGGCGGCGCTTCCCTTGCCACCCTTCGGGACTTATAGCACTTGCGCATCCTTAATCCACTGGCATCTTGCTTTCTTTTTTTCCGTTTTTCTTTTGAAAACAATTTTTGTTAGGGCAGAATTAGAGAAAAATTAAACAGTAGTAATCTTTAAATATTAAAATTATGGAAATCACAGGACGAGTAACAGCAGATGCATCAGTTCAAAAAGTGAACAGTGAAAAACAAGTGGTCAATTTCAGTATTGCCATCAATGACAACTACAAGCCTAAAGGCAGTACCGAAGTAAAAGAAGTAACAACCTATATCAATTGTTCGTATTGGTTGAATGCCAATACAGCACAGTGGCTTAAAAAAGGAACTCTCGTACAGCTCTTTGGGCGCATTGGTTTGAACGTGTACAATAACAACGAAGGTGTAGCAATGGGCACTTTGACCTTTCACACCAATAATATTAAAATTTTGGTTTTTCCTAAAAAAGAAGAAACAGCTAAAGCCAGTTCAGCAGTAAAGGAAAAGAAAGCAAAAAAAGCACAGGACGTACCTTTTTAACAAACATAACAATCACTTAAAATTTAACATCATGGCACACCATATAAATTACAACGAGCAGTCAGGAAAACATAGTTTTTTCAGCACTAAACAAACAGCATGGCACAATTTAGGACAGATCATTACCGATTATCCAACAAGCGCCGAAGCTATTTTACACGCAGGTTTGGATTATGAAGTAGAAAAACGAAAGCTATTTACACCCACTTCAGCCGAAATTATTTTGGATAATGAAAGCATTCACAATAAAATAGAAGTCCCGAATTATTTCACTACGGTGCGCACCGATAATGATGCCGTACTCGGTGTGGTAGGCAAAGATTACCAGATTGTACAAAACAGGGATGCCTTTTCTTTTTTTGACAGCATCGTAGGCGGTGACGGAATTTTATATGAAACCGCAGGAGCACTTGGAAAAGGAGAACGCATTTTTATAACAGCTAAACTGCCTGATTATATCAGAGTTGGTAACGATGATTTGATTGAAAAATATCTTTTCCTGACCACTTCCCATGATGGAAGCGGAAGCATAACTGCAGCATTCACGCCTATCCGTATCGTATGCAACAATACCCTTAATGCCGCTATGAACAACAAGACCAACACCATTCGTATTCGTCATACTTCTAATGCTAAACAGCGTTTGGAACAGGCGCACAAAGTAATGGGTATATCCGATAGGCTCTCAGCGCAGATGGAATCCATTTTTAACCATTGGACAAAAATCAGAATCAGGGACAATGAAGTTAAAAAGCTGATACAGTCTGCCCTTGTTCCGAGCAAAGAGGTACTGAAAACCATACAAGATGGTAAAGAGGATGAACTTTCAACTTGTTTTACCAATATGGTCGATAGTGCTTTCGAGTACGCTATGAGCAACCCCACACAATTGATGGACACCACAAAAGGAACTGTCTTTGGGGCGTACAATGCCGTAACGGGTTATTTCCAGAATATGAGAAATTACAAAGATGAGGAAGCAAAATTAACTTCCCTTTTGATGGGAGGCACAGCGCAGATTCGCACACAATCCGCTTTTAACCTTTGTGTGGATTTTGCAAGTAAAGGTTCAGATGCTTTAATTCTTAATTAACCAATTAGGACAGGCAGGTTATGCCTGTCCTTTTAAACCCTGACTGCATGATACAGATAGAAGATAAAAACGGAGAAAATGTAGAGGTTACCAATTTAGCCGAAGCGATAAAGCAGGCAGACTATTTTAGAAATTTTTCCCATACGGACAAAATCTTTGAAAAGTTTGACAAGAAACGACAAGCCTATTGGCAGGATATCTATGAAAAGCTAATGAAAATTAGTGATTTAGAAGTAAAAGAAAACAAACAGTAAAGCCATGGAAACCAATTTTTTTAAAGCAGTCCTTTCCTTGCAGGTCGCAGGGAATTGGAAAATAAACATAGCCAGGGAAGATACCGACAAATTCATTGTATCGGTATTATTTTTTAACGATACCGTTGGCGATGATGCCCGAAAAAAAGTACCGCCAATTTTGCTCAAAGGTACGGCTGAGGAACTCGACAAAGGATTTTTTCAGGCGATTGAAGCCCCTGTACAAAATACCGCACAGCTTTTTGCCAATATGGAGCAGTTCCTTAAAGAAAAAGAGCAGGCAAAAGTGAGTTCGCAGATGGAAAAAGACAACATTCTCAAAAAGGATAAGGAAAAATCCGAATTGCAGAAGCAGTATGAATCAGCCATGAAAAAAGCAGAAGAACTCGAAACGGCAGGGAAATTTAAAGAAGCATGGATGAAAGTACCAAATGCTGAACTCTATCCTGAATACAAGGATATTATTCACGCCCGCAAAGCAGAGCTTTCCGATAAATTTCCAATAGACCTTTTCAATGACCCTAATACAGATGAACCATGTTAACAGCAACCACCTTAGAGCGCATATTTATTTTCAGGGATAAAGAAACAGATATTAAACTCGCTGATCCATCCCCGTCATTCAGTCCCGAAGCGGTATTGAACTTTTATGCACAGACCTATCCCATCCTGACCACTGCATCCATAGAGGGACCCGTTATAAATGATGATGCTGTGCAGTACAAATTTGTATCAAAGATCGGAACAAAAGGATAAACCATGAAAACGAAAACGATAACAGGCAGTATCAGACTGCCAAAAAATAAAAAGGTTATGCAGACTATACAGACATTTAGGGACATGGGCAGAAAACGCAGACCGGCTTGCAGATGCGCAGGAAGTAAAAAACAGTCCAAACAGTTCGGCTCCGCTCGACCTTTTGCCGATGGTTTTTTAAGGCATTCCTTTCTGCCTTTATTCGAAATGGGTAAAAAAATACCAAACCAAAATCAGATGGAAAAAAATTTTTTCAGTTCGCTTGCCCTGCTGACAAGACTGTATGGTTTTGAAGTTTTGGACACCACAGGCAAATCCTATCCCTATAACATACTCTTGGCACATTCAGATGCTCAGAAACAGCTAAATAGTTTGGGTTGCGATATTGAATTGTCCATTATGCAGGATGATGATGGAAGTGTAAAATTAGCAACCAAACATAGTTATAATACATGCAATACCCTGTACTATATTCCTGTACTGCCCCTGTACAGGCTGTTGCAAAACAGGAAACAAAAACAAACCGCAGAATTACTGCTCTCTGTTTTTGCCTATCTCTACCATATTGCAGGGATTCCCTATTACAGGGAAGACAGCAGTTGTCTGTATTTCCATTATGAATGTATGGAAGAATGGCTCATTGATGAATTGGAGGATGAAGAGTGCCAAGGCGGAAATAGTATGATTTCAGAATTAAACACGGCTTCTTATTATGGAGATGTGATGCACCGTAAAATGTACAATCCGTATCATTTAAACGTCTTTCAAAAACGTATCGACAGTTATAAATCCAATACTGATTTTGAAAAAGACTGTCTGAGTGTTGCTAAGCAGGCATTGGCACTAATGATCGAATATCCTGCGGGCACTATTTTTCAAAGTACATCAAATCGGGAATTTGAAAGCGAGGAAGGAATTATAAGGGCAGAACAGTACATTTCTTTTATCGCAGATACCGATGGAGCACTTTATGAAAATATTGCACGGGTAATCAATGATGAATTTAATGAATGCTCCGAAATAGAAGAACCGACACTCCTGCAAATTTATGATGCCCAAAACGAATTAACGCAAAAAGCGCTAGATTTTGAACACAGATTGTTTCCGCTTTTAAATGATGTATGCACCCTTTTAAACAATATGCCATGAAAGATATAACCCAAAAATTCGGAAGCCTATACAATCCCGTAAAAGCCTTTGTAGTCTATCAGAAAGATACCGCTGAAAAATCCATTTATGTGGAAGCCTATAACATGGATAAAAATGGCTGTCCCATAAATGCCCATCCCTTAAGCCTTAAAGAAAGTACACAGCTTGCCAGTGCCCTTGATACCTCAGACGAACTCACACGTAAATTTCTAAAGCCATCAGGACTGTTACCTAAAAATGTACTGCACCTCAATCCCGAGCACGATGGTTCTGCTATTTGGTACACCCCTGCTCAAAAAGTCATTTTATTTTTTGTGGAAAGTTTAGGGATTACAAACGGCGATGCATTCGTACCGCCTTTGCTTTGGAAAGCCTCTAAAAGTACCCTTTATATTTATGCAATAGATAACGAAACGCAGATAAACGAACAGACTAAGTTATATCATGCACCCTTTTTTAATGTATACACCGATGGCAGGGTCTGTATGGGTACGGTATCTATAAACATAAAATCCAACTGCCACTTGGAAGAGTTTATTGCGCTGTGGGAACAGTATTTTTTAACAGCTATTTCAGTCATCTCATTGGAAGTAAAAGTCCTGTAAAAGGGAACATTATTCAGCTTTGGCAGAAACTTGTGGGTAGTGCCAAACCGTTTCAAATAAAATCCTTACTCAAAAATGATTTAACCATTAAAAATACACTATCATGAACACTCAAAAAACAATGCATTACACACACAATTACCTGATAAACCCGACTAATCCCATAACGGTAAATCTCATTGGCGCAGGAGGAACAGGAAGCAGGATGCTGACCGAACTCGCAAGAATGAACCACAGCCTTATCGCTTTGGGTCATGCAGGATTGCAGGTTCATTTATTTGATGATGATGTGGTTACTCAGGCCAATCAGGGGCGACAGCTTTTTGCAGATGCTGAGGTTGGACTGCCCAAAGCCGTGGCACTCATCAACCGCACCAACCGTTTTTTCGGCACGAACTGGAAAGCAGTAACCGAGCAGTTCGCAGTAGCGAATCTGAAATCACTTCCCAATCGTGGCAGGGCAAATCTGTACATCAGTTGTGTGGATACCATATCAGCACGTTTTGATATTGCAGATTTTCTGCTGAATTGTAATGGAAACAGCGATTTTGAGCGTACCAAATCACTCTATTGGATAGACCTCGGCAATGCCCAAAATACTGGACAGGCGATACTTTCTACCATCAGCGAAATCCAACAGCCTGATTCCAAACTATATAGGACTGTGCCGAGTCTTCCAATGGTAACAGATGAATTTAAGGAATTACTCGAAGTACAGAGCGATAAAAATGAGCCGAGCTGTTCCCTTGCCGAGGCACTTGAAAAACAGGATTTGTTTATTAACAGTACACTTGCTAGTATGGGGGCATCGCTTTTATGGAAGCTCTTTCGTGAAGGGATGATCTCCCAAAGGGGATTTTTTCTGAATTTAGGAAGTTTTAAATCAGAACCCATAATGGTGGGCTGATGCCCGCCGCCCCGCAATTGGCTTCCTTTGGTCTGGCAATTGCGGAGCGCTTTAAAATGGAACAACATCGTTAATTATATTGCTCATTACCCAATCGCAATATAATTAACGATGTTTGTGTTTTACTATTTTGGACACTTTCGATAATTGTTATGCAAACCAAAAGCGGATACACAATTGAGAATCTTCGCAAACTGTCAATTATCACGATACTACAGGCAAGGAATTTAAACTAGGATAAAATTATTCTTACGTGAATTGGAGATTCATATAATGTGCAACCCTCAGAAGAATTAGACTCAATATTTGGAGCTTTCTATGCTATTAATTTATCTCCCAAAATAGTACTTAGAAATCTAACGAAGCTTGCAGAATTTAAGATGTTGCCACTAGACAGTTGTACAAGAATGGTCTTGATGGTGCAGACGATTTTTAATGTGCTTTGCATTAGGGTAAGAAAACATCGTTTTAAATTAAATCAATAATTTTTAGAATTTCAAAACCAAAATGATTTTACACTAAAAAAGAAAAACCAATTATAGCTAATATCATAATTATAAAAAAAACTTACATACAAATTACATTTAATTCGTTTGTATTTATTGTCAATTTGAGCAAACTTCAAATTTAAATTAAGTTTTTCTTCATCAACGATATTTTTACATTTATCTTTCATTATTTCAAATATATTAAATAGCTTAAATTATATTTTACTGATTTTCGTAACTGAAGATTATTTTAATATAAATTAAAATTATATACTGAGGGACAAATTATTAGGCAACTATAAAAAGTAACTAAAAATTAAAGCTATTTATATAAATTTTAAGATAGTAAATCAAAAGTATACGAATCAATTAAGAAATTAGCTGCTATTTATATTTATAAGCCTTTTAATAGTTATAAAACATTTATCTGTAGCTGCATCTAAAATTATAAAGCCTTGACTATCCAATACTATTAATGCTTCTAAAACTAATGCCTGATTGGTTCGCTGTATCAATATACTCCCTTCCAGTACACCAGATAAAGGAATAACTAACTCAGCCAAATCTTCTAAGAAGTAGCTTTTTTTTAGGGTTTTGTGCCAGTACATTAAGATTTTTTTCAAAAATATTAAACGGCTTATACATAAAATAGCTTTTAATTTAAGGAAAATAAAATAATTTCATTTAGAGAACTTATCCCAAGGAAAATCTTCCCGTGAAAAACAATATCAAAAAATGAATTTACTTATAATTTACATAATTAATTATAAAAATTAAAAAGACATTAAATCATCTGGCAAAATAATTTTGTACTAAAATTGGCAAACCAAATATTTTATTATTTAAAGTAATTGAACCTGTTTTAAAATAAATTTTGCCGTTTAATTTTAACTAGTTGATTTAAAATATTTATTGAATCCAAAATAATTCTTTCATTTACAACTCATCAATATTTTTCAAGTAATAATCTGCCTGTTTCAATAATCCTGATTTATCTTATGGCTTCATTTTATGCCATACTTTATACATCATTCCAATCCTTGGATTATTACCAAGCTTATCTTCATGTCTATCATAAAAGTTCCAATACAAACTATTGAAAGGGCATGCTTTGTCCACCGTTTTTTTTGCTTTATTATAAAAGCAGGTACCGCAGTAATGACTCATTTTATCAATATAGGCGGCTGAACTTGTATACGGTTTTGTACCAACAATGCCGCCATCTGCAAACTGACTCATCCCTCGCGTATTGGTAATTTCAACCCAATCAAAAGCATCTATATAAATACCAAGATACCAGGCATCAACTGCGTCTGGATCAATTCCTACCAAAAGGGCAAAATTTCCGGTAATCATGAGGCGTTGAATATGATGTGCTTAGGCATAGTCTAAGGATTGATTAATGGCATCTTTAAGACAATTCATCTTTGTTTTTCCTGTCCAGAACCATTTGGGTAATTTTTGATGATGATTGAAAAAATTCAGAGAAGCAAATTCAGGCATTTTGAGCCAGTAAATACCCCGCATGTACTCACGCCAACCAATGATCTAACGCACGAAACCCTCTATTTGGTTATACTGAATTTCATCAGGACGCTTTTTCCATTCTTCAATAGCTCTCTGAACAACTTCTTTAGGCGAAATCATTTTTACATTCATAGAAAATGAAATTCTAGAGTGATATAAAGACCATTCGTTTGGCATCATGGCATCCTGGTAACTTCCAAATAAATGAAGGCACTCTGCGAGAAAAAAATCTAACAATTGCAAGGATTCCTTTCTGTTTATGGGCCAGAAAAAGTCTTTTGAATCAATTGTTCCTATTGTCTTTATACTAGTTTTATTAATTTCTTCAAAAATATCCGAAAGATCAGTATTAAAAACAAATGGTGTAATTGGCTTGTGGTTTTTGGGTATTTTTTTTCGGTTATCACTGTCATAATTCCATTGACCTGTAAGCGGCTTGCCTCCTTCCATAAGAATATTATGTTTGGTTCGCATGGCTCTGTAAAAACTTTCCATCATATATGTTTTCTTTCCCTCAAAAAAGGCTCCCAATTCATTACGGGAAGTGTAAAAATGTTCCGAATCAAATGACTTGCCCGAAATTGATTTGGCAATTTTTTTCAAAACCAAATCAACCCTATATTCGTCAGGTAATTGATATTCAAAATCAGTGAAATTATAATTAGAAATTAGACTTTCACAATTTTTATCGAAGGATTGCAAATTGTCTTTATCATTCAATTTAATATAAATAACCTGATGATTATTCGATTTTAATTCTGAGCAAAAAGCACGCATAGCAGCAAAGATTCCAACTACTTTTTGAATATGATGCGTTGCATAATCCGTTTCAGAACGAATTTCCATCATGACATAGAATACAGAATCATCAACAGTATTAAACCAGGAATGATTACTATTGAGCTGATCGCCAAGAATAAGTCTTAAAGTTTTATTCATTTTATTTACTACTTCTGCATTTATTACTGCAGTATTTTACTTCATTTCAAACTTTTTCCTTCTTTTTTCGCCATGCAGATATTCTTTGGCAGACTATACCGATTTTGTTCGTCATCTGTAAAACTCAGATCCCGTTTAAACGATGTGATATTTACTTTTTTTTATGTTTAATTTTACAGCAGTGAGTTGATTTCCTTATTGGGTTTTGCATATCTCAACCGGTCCATCTGTATCGTTTTATGATAGCTGTCAAGACCTGAGCAGGTTATAGTATTGGCTTTTTCTAAATTTACAAAACCATCATTGCTTAGGCAGTCCTCAGCAATAAAAATTTCAACGATTTCGCCAATAATCAAACTCGTATTATTAATTGCAAGGTCTATTTTCTCTTTAAATTCAATGCCTAATTGTATGTTACTTTCCTGCACAAAAGGAGCGAAAAAATCATTTTTATATTCTTTACTCAATCCTGTAGCTTCAAATTCTGAAACGTCTCTATCGTATCTCGCCGATGTCTGATGCGCTTGTCTGTAAATGCTTTCGTTGATATGATTTATCGTATAAAAACCGGTATCGAGAATATTTCTCATAGAATCACGCTCGGGCGGACTCGGACGAAAAATCATTCCTAAGAGTGGTGGATTGGCACCAATATGAAAAAATGAACTAAAAATAGACAAGTTGGTGTTTCCCTGCATATCTGAAGTTCCAACCAAGGCCACACTTTTAAAACCACCAAGGCTGTTTATGAGATGTACAACAATCTGTTTTTCCATTTTTTCAAGATCACTGGTTTTAAAATTTAACTTATTTTTCATCTGTTTCAAATTGTATTAAAAAACACTCGTTCTATGCGTTATCAGGATCCATTTTTTATCACTGTTAAGTCTAAAAGTACCCACATATTCATTAGTCCATTCTTCCGGTGCAATTAGCGAGAGAAAATTAAAACCATCTGCATCTTTATATAAATGATAAATTTCCCCAACAATGGGTTCAAAAGAAAATCTGGCATTGTACACCAGTTTATTCCACTGAAATTCTTCGATTAAATTTTGATATTGAACTTTTAATTCATTGAATTTACTTTCGAATTCTTTGTTTACCTTATGGATACCCATGGTTTTCCAGCCTGCCAAATCATCCGCTTTTATTACTGGCGCACCAACACTTGTAGCATACGGCAAGAGGTGTGCATTATAACCATACTCGTCAGAAAATACTATATTGTCTGGTTTATCTTTTTTCATTAGATGCATCTATTTTTCTTATCGTTTAGAGGTTTTATTATTTGAAATGGCTCTTTGTCTGCTGCATTTAAAACGATCAATTTCGGCGGGACGTTTTGCTGAATGTTTCGTTTTGCAATTCTCAACACGTTTGCGCCATAATTTATAACTGCTAAATTTCAGTTCTTTTTTCATTAAAGCCTTTACGTCAGCTTCTGATAAATTAAATTGAAACTTTATGGCATCAAAAGTGGTTCTGTCTTCCCATGCCATTTCTATAATTCGGTCAATCTGGACTAAATCTAATTTACTATTGTCGATATTTACAATAATTGATTTTATCATATTTATTCTGTTTAATGTTTTTTAAATATAGTTAAACAAAAATACGTATTTTTATATTTAAATGAATATTAAAATTGAAATACAGTGAATTTTGAATTCAAATTAGTATTTACAAAATAGAAGATGCTTTTTTAGCCAATTGTAAACAAAAAATTGACATTAATTACACACTATGTTTATAAAAACTCAAACAAGCTTCTGCTTTGACAGAGAATTACTTAGGATATTGAAATTATGAAATAGTTTTAAATTTTTATATAACTAAATAGTTGATAAACAAAGTAGCTTCGTGAAAAATCTAATGATACCACCGATGTACGATAATGTAATGCTTTTGAAAGACATAGTGGATAATGCCCCTATACCTATCGCCGTTTATGTAGGAGAAGAACTTACAGTAGAATTAGCAAATCCTTCCATGATTAAAACCTGGGGTAAAGGGGATCAGGTAACTGGAAAAAAATATCTGGATATTTTACCGGAAATTCAAAATCAGAATATATCTGAAGAGGCATTTGCAGTTCTTAAAACAGGAATCTCTTTTCATGCGAAGGATAAAAAAGTAGATTTGGTTATAAATGGTTCAATGAAAAGCCATTATTTTAACTATAGTTTCATTCCCCTTTTTGACAAAGAAGCGAAAGTATATGGCATAATGGATACAGGGGTTGATGTTACTGATCTTCAATTAGCTAAGCTGCAGGTGCAAATTGCAGAAGAAAGGTTGAGGATCGCTATTGAGTCATCCGGTATGGGAACCTATGAAATAGACCTTGAAACAAAAGAAATAAAAACCTGTGGGAATTTCAATTCTATCTGGTCTATTGACTCGTATAACTGTGAGAAACAATTAATAGAAAAATTACATCCTGAAGATTTAGCTGTGCGCGAAAAAGCATATAAAGAAGCTGAAATTACTGGAAAAATGTGTTACGAAGCAAGAATTGTTAATGATGACAAATCTCATAAATGGGTTAAAATTAACGGCAGAATCATAAAAGATGAAAATGGTACTCCAGCCGCCATTATTGGAATCATTCAGGATATTCAGGAACATAAAAGATTTGAAGAAGAATTGAAAAAACAAGTTGCTGAAAGTACGCAGGAATTGCAAAGATACAATGATGATCTCCTGCATTTTGCCAACGTGGTTAGCCATGACTTAAATGAACCTGTTCGAAAAATCAAAATTTTTAATAGTCTGCTAAGAAATGAACCACAAACTGATTTTAATGAAAATTCAAAAAAATATCTTAATAAAATAGACCAATCAGCAGAAAGAATGCAAACTACCATAGAAGGGATTCTTGCTTATTCTACTCTGGATAAAAAAACGCAGGTTGTAGAACTAATAAATCTAGATGAGGTAATAGAAAATATTAAAATAGATTTAGAATTGATCATAAAAGAAAAAGGCGCAATATTAGTCATAAGTAAGCTTCCAAAAATTGAAGGAGCTCCTATACTAATACAGCAGCTTTTTTATAATCTAATTAGTAATGAATTAAAGTTTTAAAAAGCAGATTTACCTCCAAGAGTGATAATATCCTCAATAATGTCGAACCGCAATGGTCAGGACTTGCTGGAAATAAGTATCAAAGATAATGGTATTGGTTTGGATTCAGCTAATTATGAAAAGATTTTTACAGCCTTTGAAAGACTACATTCCAAAGATCAGTTCGAAAGAAACGGACTTGGGCTTGCTCTTTGCAAAAAAATAGTAAAAAGACACAATGGCAATATTAAGGTAATATCAGAGCTGGACAATGGAGCCGAATTTATTGTGTCAATCCCTTTAAAACAGTTAAAAGCAGCCATTTAAAACTTAAATATTTTTGAAATTAATTGTATCATTTATACAATCTTGAAATAGGAACAACACAAGCTTCAAGAGATTAATAAATAAAGCTCCAAAATAGAAAATACTTTGGAGCTTTGCCTTTAGTTTACTCTTATTAAAATTTTATTTTAATCCAGACCTGCAAAATTAAAAGACTGAGCTGCTTTAAAGTTAATTAAAGATTCTCCTGAGTAGTTTTCATTATTTTCCAAACTCAGCTTTCTTATTTTAGCTTTTTCACTAAAGTCAATCTTACTAAATTCTACCCATATCACATTAGGATTTAATACATTATCAAAGTAATAAATAAGGTTTTTTTGATCCGCAACAGTTCTCCATCTTGTAGAAGAAATATTAGGTTCGGTTGGTGAGGAAATTCCAAGTGGAACAGAACAGTTTCGAATAACTCCAAATACACTGGCTGTTGCAACTCTTGTGTTATCCGTTTTTGGTATAGCATCGATATAATAGGATGCTCTTGTGAATCTGTCAGCAGCCCTGTTTGTGCCAGGAAGCATAATTGTTCCTGGAATTCCTTTCCAGTAGCTGTTAATTGCTAATTGCTCTTCAAAAATAGGTGAGTTTGTCATTACAACAAATTTTTTATCATGATGAATCACTAACTTTCCATTAATATATTCTAAGATCGCATTGTCGCCTGTCGAATCAGAAATGGACAGATGGACTGTAGCAAAAATATTCGTACCGGGAATATGAGAAGAAACAACTGAAAAATCATTCTTTTCAAATGAAGCTACTGCCTGGGCTACTGTAGCAAAATTGTCAAGTGTATATTGTGCCCAAAGAGAAACAGCAAGACCTTTCTTTGTTCCGTTTTTTTCAAATTTAGGAAAATCTGACTCAGCCAGCCATAAAAGATTACTGACCAAACCTTTTTCATTCATTCCGTCAGAGGAGGCTATATCCCATGAGCTGGTTATCACACTTCCATATTTGGATTTCCATTTTACAGAATTGTTACCCGCTTCACCATTCCTTTCTATTCCGCGAGGAAATATCCATAGATTAGCAGGGATATCGGTCTTCCAATCCATAGAGCGTGCCGTAATAATCATTCCATTTAGTCCATTATAGACAACCCTTGTACAGGCAACTGTATCTTGACTTACCATCGACATATTTAGTAAACCTAAATATATAATAATTTTGTTTTTCATTTTCATTGATGCTTTATTTTGAATTAAATTTGGATTCCTTAAGACTATTAAGTTGTTTTATCATCTTCATATTTTTAGAATTAAACAACTAAAATACAAGTATTTATATTTTTATTAAAAATACAAATTAAAATGATAGCTCTACAAATACTCATATTAAATTTAAATTACGATAATTATCATTTATTAGGCTTAAAATCAAAATAGTTTGTTTTTCAAATACTTACCTCGTCCGGCTACTATTAAAATAAGACATATTATTTTTGTGTTAAGCCCCATACTAAAAAACGATAATTTATCATTGGCAAATTTACGCACAATCGTTTCCTTTTCTAACAGTACTAAAAAGCATACTTTTATTTGCTACCTTGCACGAAATAAAGTAAAATAAGACTATGAATAAAAGTGGGCCGATAATAATTATAGAAGATGATCAGGACCATCAGGAGTTTTTGGCACAGATGTTCAAAGAACTTCAATCTCCAAATGAACTCATTTTTTTTTAGCGATGGAGAGCAGGCGCTTGAATACCTGACAGCTACCACCATTGAGCCTTTTATTATATTCTCTGACATAAATATGCCAAGGTTGAACGGAATAGAGCTGCGGGCAAAAGTTCATGAAAATGAAGATTTAAAAATGAAATCCATACCTTATTTGTTTTTTTTCTACCGTTGCCGAACAGCAGTATGTTGTTGAAGCCTATTCAAAATCAGTTCAGGGCTTTTTTATTAAGCCATCTGATTTTAACAAAATGAAAGATATGATAAAGAATATCGTGGAATACTGGCAAAATTGTGTTTCTCCTAATTACGTTAAATAGACATTGTAACTTTTGGTACTATATTGATTTTTATTACAACTTTAAAAATGTATTAAGAATATTCATAACTTCACAATTAGGTATAATTATCTGCAGTAAACAAAATTTAAAAGCCTGTAAAATTACTGTTTTACAGGCTTTTTTGGTTAGATAGAGTTTTATAATATTAAAATTTATGTTTGTGACTTTACCTTTCTATTGGATAATTTCGTCCTTCATAAACAGTTTCTAAAACTTTTATATCTTTCAATTTTATTGAATTAACTTTCATTGGATTTTCTTGTAAAATAACAAAATCTGCGTTTTTACCTACCTTAATACTTCCTGTAACATTCTCCATACGCAGAACAAATGCAGCATTTAAGGTAATCCCTTGCAAAGCATTATATACTGGAACTCTTTCTTCCGGTGCAAGCAAATTACCATCGGCAGTTATTCTATTGGATGCAACCCACGCTAAAAGTAATGGCTCAATAGGTGCCATTGTGAAATCGGTATGCAATGCAAAAGGCACTTTATTTTTAAGCAGCGAACCTAATCTCACCAACTCTGAGCCTCTTTTTTTACCGAGAATTTTATCGCCCGAGAATTTATCGCCCATAGAAAATAAATAATACGGATTAGCCGACACCACAGCTCCTAAATAAACAATTCGTTTTACTTGATCTGCTGATGATTCCCCAAAATGTTCAATAGTCAGACGGTGGTCTTTCCTGGGATTTTCTTTCTGCAGGATTTCCAATTCGTCTAAAATTGCCGTTAACCCACCGCTACCATTACAATGAATATGAATGGTATAACCGGCATCCCACCAAAAACGCATTGTTTTATGTAAACGTTCTGGCTGCATGATCCATTCTCCGTGATGACCATCATTATATCCTGGTGGTTCGACTTGAAAGGCCTGACCAAAAAAGGCACCATCAGAAAATAATTTTATGCTGTGTCCAATGAGCATGTGAGGTGATTTTCTCTTCTCTAATTCTTTTACAATTGCTAATGATTCTTCTCCGTCTCCATTAATAACACCTAATGCATTAAGGTCTAGTGTATACTGGATTCTAAAAGGTGTAGCAGGATCATTTAAAATTGTTCCCATCATTTTCAAATCGGTTTCCATATTTCCTGATGCGCCTAGTGCCATATCTCCAACAGTAGTGACTCCTCCAAGATGAACCACTGCACTAAATTTCTTCATGGCTTCTTTCATTACTTTTTCTCCCATTAAGTAAGGAGCTAATTTGGGTAATGCCACGGTGAAGAAACCTGCCTCGACAAATCTCCCTAACTTATAATCAATTTGGCTATTGCCTTTGGTTTCAGCTTCTGTAATTTTAAATTTCTTAAGAGCTGCCGTATTGAAAAACATTTCGTGAGCCGAATACTGCCAAATTACAATAGGTCGAGTAGCTGAAATTGAATCTAATTCCGTGCGAGAAATACGGCCATGAAAAGGTTCCATATAACCCCATACAATTAATTGTTCCAAATGATCTTTTAAAGCTTTATCGTATTGAACCACTTTATTAATAAAAGATTTATGTCCACGAATGGCTTTTACTTTTCCCCAAGGAAAATTCCAATCAAATGGAGATGCAAAACTGGTATTTAAAATTACCGAACCCAGAATAGGATGTAAATGGGGATCTATAAATCCTGGCATCATAGTTTTCCCTTTTAGGTCTCTCATTTTGGTCGAATCACTCTGAAATTTCTTGGCATCGGATTTTGAACCCACGAAAATAATTTTTCCTTGTTTGATCCCTACGGCTTCTGCATAATTGGCAGTATCTCCTTCCATTGTTAGAATATCTCCACCATAGTATATAGCATCAGCCGAATTCAACGAATCATTTTGTTTTGAAGTTTGATTACACCCCATAAAACTCATTAAGAAAATTGCTAAACCAAATGTGATTGTTTTTATCATGTTAAGTGTTTTTATTTAAAGTGCCAACAATGTATTTATATTCAACATCATTATCTGATAACTCCCATATTTGCAGGTAAGAAGTATATCAAAGTATTATTATTAAAAATGGATATTTCACATTAAAACATATAATTAATTATGCGCAAGATATTACCTTGCATTATTAGTATTTGATAATAAAACATTTTATATCAATCACTTGAACCTATACTAAAGTACAAATTAAAATGATAGATGTATAAATATTACGATAAATTAGATTATAATTATTTATTGGACTTACAAATTCTAATCAAGTCTTTATTTTATCAACTCTAAACAGTGCTCCAGATACTAGCAGAAAATATTTTTTACATTAAATATATTTCAATATAAACATATAACGATGGGAGCAACAAAAACAGATCATTTTACTAACAGTCAAAACGAACTTGCAGTTTTGGCTAAAGCATTAGGGCATACTGCCCGAATAGCTATTATGGAATATTTATTAAAAGTAGAACCCTGTATTTATTGAGATATAGTTAATGAACTGCCACTTTCATAGCCGACGGTATTACAGCATCTAAAAGAATTAAAAAATACGGGGTTAATTAAAGGAAGCAGCGAAGGAAATTCTTTATGCTACTGCATAAATGTGCTTTTACCTTATTGAATAGTTCAGATATATTTTTGTTGCTTAAAGTAAAAGAAGCACGATAAAGTGATGCTGTTGTCATTAAAACATAAATTTTATATAATTACTTGGGTTTAAAACATGCATAATCTAAAATCACTGAGTAAATTAGTATCCTTTACTTTAAGAACTCTCTGATAAAATTTACAAACTTATTTTATAAATCAAAATTATTAATTTATCCATATTTTTTTTGATATTTGATTAGCACGTTCAAACATAACTTATTGCAAAAATCAAACCAGGCTCTCCAAGCAGAAAATAAAGTTCCATTATTTATATCCTTTACATTGAAGTAATAATAAACTCGCTTCTCCTATTAGCTTGATGTTCCTCTTCAGTACATCTTATGTCATCATCACATTGATTCACTAATTGTGTTTCACCGTAACCTTTACCTTTTAATCGATTAACAGCTATTCCATTTTTAATTAACCAAGTAATAACTGCATTTACTCTTCTGTCGGATAAAGCTTCATTGTATTTAAATGTTGCCCGACTATCTGTATGAGAACGAATATCTAATTTCATATTCGGATATTGGTTTAATACACTCAGTATTTTTTCTAAGACTAAAGCTGCTTCCGGACGAATGTCTGATTTATCCAGATCAAAATAAATCATTTTTATACCAAAACATTTCGCTAAATCATCTCCGACAGTGACTTTACATATTGCTTTTGTCATGGACAATGTCAAATAAGTTTTATCGATAATTACAGATATTTCCTTAGTTTCATAATCTCGCTTTATAGCTCTAACATAGTATTTTTTATCGCAATATACTTTGAAGTTATACTCTCCATCTGCACCTGTTACCATTTCACCTATTATCTGAAATTGATAATCCAATAAATTTACTTTAGCATTATCAAGTGCTGCATTTGTTTCAACATCTACAATAATTCCGGATAAAACTTGCTCACAAACCAATTTTCTGGTTTCCGAAAAACGGTAGACGTCATCGTAACCATGTCCACCATCTCTATTTGATGAGAAAAAACCGGTTCTGTTTTTAGTGTCTAATATAAAACCAAAATCATCCAGTTTTGTATTAATAGGAGCTCCAACATTCTGAACTTCGCTAAACGTCAAATCCTTTTTAATAGTCGAAACAAATACATCAAGTCCTCCTAGTCCCGGTCGTCCGTCGCTGGCAAAATACAATTCATTATCTCCTGATATAAAAGGAAAAGTTTCTCTTCCTTCTGTATTAATTGCAGCTCCGAGATTTTCAGGTTTACCAAAACTGCCATCAGTATTAATAGTCACACTATACAAATCTGATTGTCCAAAAGTACCCGGCATGTCTGAAGCAAAGTATAACTTTTTTTCATCTACACTTAATGTCGGATGTGCCACACTGTATTGATCGCTATTAAAAGGTAATTCAACGATATTCGTCCATTTACCCTCTATATAACTTGCTTTATACAATTTCAACAAAGTGACTTTCTTGTCGTCTATTCCTTTTGTACCGTTCAGGAAATTGTTTCTGGTAAAATACATCGTTAATCCGTCTTTTGTAAAAACAGGAGTTGACTCATTAAATTTTGAATTGATCTTTCTTTCAAATCGCTTTGGAATTCCAATACTACCATCCGCATTTAATTCTGCCGAATAAAGATTTGTAAACGATTTATTGGTCCATTTGAATTTTACTTTGGCAACTCCTCCCGTATCTCTGGCAGACGCAAATACCAATTTATTATCTAAAAAAGAACTTCCATAATCTGAGTACTTTGAATTAATTCCGGCATCGAATATTTCAAATCGACCTGAATTCTTTTTTATCTGCTCCAAATAATTTTTATTCTTTTCAAATAACAATCCTCTATTGTCTGTTATAATTTTCTGATTGAATAGTTCCAGAATCTGATCTGATTTTTTATAATCGCCAACAGATTTCAGAGTATGTGCATACCTGTAATAATATTCAGTTTCCTGCTCTGTATTTAATTCAAATAAAGCATCATACCACTTTAAAGCTTTGGTTAACTCTGCATTAAAATAGTAGGCATTACCCAATAATTGAAACATTTTCTCATCTTTGTATCCTTTCTTGGCAACTTTTTCATAAACAGCGATTGCATCTATGTAAGCATATTGATTATAATCTTTCTCAGCTTTTTTTAAACCTGACTTTTGTGCCATTCCATTAAAGAAAACGGAAGACATAAAGACAGTATATACTATTTTTTTTATTTTCATAATTAGAAGAATCTTGGTGAAGTTATTCGGCTGTAATTTTTTAAGAATTCAAAACGCAGAAATATCTCATGCGACCCTGAGTTGTAGTTTACTAATCGGGTTGTTTCGCGATCATAAGAATATCCTAAATACATACTATCGGTTATCTGAAATCCTGCCAAAGCACTAAAAGAGGCGCTCCATCTGTAAGCTACTCCGATCACAAATTTACCGTTGAACATAAAATTAGCCGATGCATCTACTTGTAATGGTGAACCTTCTACCATTTTAGTCATTAAAGCCGGCTTGAATTTTATGTTTTCATAACGATCCAGATTAAACACATAACCTGCTATTAAATAATAGTTGATACGATCTTTGTAAATAGCAGTCTCATTGTCATCATAACGATTGGTCTGAATAAAATTAGGAACGGATAATCCCACATAAGCTTTATCAGTATGCCAGTAAACTCCGGCTCCGATATTTGGAGCAAATTTATTCTTAAAATCCTGAAACTGGATATCTCCCTGATGTTCCGGGTTTAACTTTGTAGGATCCAGCTTAAATATATTGGCAGAACCTTTAATACCAAAAGAAAGTTTCGCGGTTGCTGATGTTTGTATTGAGTAAGAGAAATCAGCTGATATATTGTTTTCATTTGTTGGTCCGATTTTATCATTGACTAACGATACTCCTAAACCTACATTATTGTTTATTGGTGTATTTAACGAAAAACTGCTGGTTTCGGGTGCTCCATCCAATCCAACCCACTGGGTGCGATACAATCCGAAAATACTCATAACTCCGCGAGAACCGGCATAAGCAGGATTTATATTTATGGTATTATACATGTATTGTGTAAACTGTGCATCTTGCTGGGCAAAACC
>NZ_CADCST010000137.1 GCF_902804485.1 Flavobacterium collinsii
TCATCTGGTTCAGGGTATAAACAGCAATTTACCCGAACTGACCATACAATATAAAGACTATGCATCCTGGATGAGAAGCGAAAAACAGCTTTCGAAACTGAAAGAATCAGAAGCCTACTGGCTTAACATATTTAGCGGAGACCTGCCGGTACTGGAACTTCCAACTCCTAAAATGAGGCCAAAAGTGAAGACCTATGCAGGAGATTCCATCACCCATAGCTTCACCAAAGAAACAAGTAACAATTTACAATCCTTTTCAGAACAGCACCAGGCCAGTCTTTTTATGGTTTTAATGGCGGGAATAAACGGATTACTATCCAGATATTCCAACACCAGAGAC
>NZ_CADCST010000138.1 GCF_902804485.1 Flavobacterium collinsii
GAAGATATAAAACAAAAAACAGTTGCAAGAGGGTTCTTGCAACTGTTTAATTAATTATTTTTATGTAATAACCTGTATCGCTTTTTTAGGACGAGACAAAAACTGTTTTTACTTTACTGCTTCTAATATTTTATCTGCAATTTCGGCTTGCCCTTTTTCAGTAGTCATATAATTTCTGTCATTTACATTTGACAAGTATCCCAAATCTAAACTAACTGACGGGCAATTCGCATTTTTCAAAATATAAAAAGGAGCTTCTTTAACTATTCCTTCTGAAAAGTAATTAGCGGCTACTTTTTCAAGTAAATTTTCCGCGTATGCTTTAGATTGATCGTGAAATTTTGCATTTGAAGAAATGTAGGCTTCTATCCCATTCTTACTAAAATTTGGTGAAGAAGCTAGGTGCAGCGAAATCACTAAACTTGGATTTATGTTATTGATCATTGAAACTCTTTCTTTTAATTCCATGTCATGATCTCCTTCGCGCAATAAAACAATCTCCAGGTTCTCATTGTTATTCTGAGCTTTAATTTTTCTCGCAATTTTCTCTACAATACTCTTCTCCTGAACGTCATTTAAGGTTGCTCCAAAATCATTTCCTCCATGACCGGCATCGATTACGATAATCTTTTTGTCAACAGGTTTAAAAGCAAAAATAATACCTAATCCTAAAATTCCTAAAAAGGTTAAAACCTTAATTTGATTTCTCATAATGTTAGTTATTGGTTACCGGTATTTTAACGTTTGTTTTTAAGAAATATTGTACAATCTAAACCTGAATACGTTTCCATTTCCCTCTTTTATAAAAGAAAATTGCCGCTAGCGTAATGGCCGTTTCGGCAACCGGAATTGCGATAAAAACACCTTTTGGTCCCATACTAAAATGCTTAGCTAATACATAGGCTAAAGGAATCTGGAACAACCAAAACCCAAAGAAATTAATTCCTGTTGGTGTCCAGGTATCTCCTGCCCCATTAAAGGTATTGGTCAAAACCATCCCTATTCCGTAGAAGACAAATCCGATACTCATGATTTGCAATGCTTCGACCGCAACGCTTTTAACCAAATCATCATTCGTAAAAAACGAGATAATATACTCCCCAAAACACAATGTAACGATCATAATCGTTGCCATAAAAACTACATTATATTTTGCTGTGGTAAATACTGATTTTTCCGCACGATCGACTCGTTTGGCTCCCAGATTTTGCCCCACCAAAGTTGCGGCGGCATTACTTAGTCCCCAGGCCGGAAGAATAAAAAACATCATTATTCTAAGAGCTGTCTGATAACCCGCCGATCCGTGATCGCCTCCCGTAGTAGCCACCAATTGCGCCAAAAAAATCCAACTGCAGGAAGCTATAACAAATTGTAATACTCCCGGAGCTGCAATTTTAACTAAAGCTTTTATTTGTGTGAAATCGGGAATTAAATAAGAACCTTTAATTTTTAAGACTCCATTTCCATAAAACAAATGATAAATTTGATACACAACTCCAAGACTTCTTCCTGTTGTTGTAGCAATTGCGGCACCAACTAAGCCAAACGCGGGAATTGCTGCAAAGCCATTAATTAGTATCGGGCATAAAATAATATTACAAATATTGGCAATCCAAAGACTTTTCATTGCAATAGCCGCATTTCCTGCACCACGAAAAATTCCATTAATTAAGAATAAAAAGGTAATACTTAAACTGGAACCAATCATAATTTGAGTGTACCTAAAACCATGTTCGGCTGCATCTGCAGATGCTCCCATTAGAAGAAGAATATCTTTTGCATAGATAATTCCGAAAATGCTCAGAAAAATACTCAGTACAAATGCAATAAATAACGCCTGCATACCTGCTTTTGCAGCGGCAACAGGATCTTTTTCCCCAATTCGCCTTGCCACAACAGCAGTTGCTGCCATACTTAACCCAATGTCAATAGAATATACAATTGTCAAAACCGACTCGGTTAATCCAACCGTTTGGATGGCAAAACTGCTATGCTCCAAATGTCCGACAAAATATAGGTCAACCAGCGCAAAAACAGATTCCATCATCATTTCCAAAACCATCGGAATAGCTAATAGAATGACTGCTTTTTTTATGCTTCCTGCTGTATAGTCAAAAGACTCATCTCCTGTGAGTGCTTGTTTTAAAGTAGTATAAATTTTAGAAAATAGATTTTTCTGTATAGTAGTTTCTGTCATGATATATTAAGATAAATGATAAAATTTGTCCAGATGTAGTAATCTGAACTCAAAAAATAAACGTAAGTATCCTAATTATTCCAAAAATAAAATAGGACTAGGCAGAAACAATCATATGCTGTAGATTTTTAAGACGATAAATATAAGTAATATTTTCCTTGTAGAAATACTAATCTAAAAGCTTTTTACTTACCCGGCTGCTCGCTATTAGAGAAGCCACAAAACCAAGTGATACAATGGTTCCCATTACAATGAGTACATTTTCTAAAGTAAAAACTACCGGATATGCCAAAGTTGGTGTCAGCATAATCAGATTGTATTCCTGTTGAAGCAAAACCAAGATAATTCCCAGAACCAGACCAATTACACCTCCAAAAACACTCAATAACGTTCCCTGAAGCAGGAATATTTTTCGTAAACTGTTGATTTCTGTTCCCAGATTATAAAGTGTTTTTAAGTTCGATTTCTTCTCTAAAATCATCATGATTAAAGCTCCAACTAAATTAAAAAGAGCCACAATGATCACCAGTGTAAAAATCAGGTAAACCACAATGTTTTCGGTATTAAGCATCTTGTACAAAGACTCGTTTAGCTGTGCTCTGTTTCTTATCGTTATTTTATTTTTGAATATCTTTTCAAGCTGAGATCTGATTGCGCTTTCATTGGCATTCTCTTTCAGATTGAATTCTATTCCGGAAACCTGATTTGATTTGTACATCAGTAATTCCTGAGCCAGACTTATATCAGCAAAAACATATTTTGAATCTAAATCTTCGCTAATTGAATAAATTGCAACCGGCAAAACGTCTGTTTTATTAAACGCTTCTTCCGGATTTTCAATAGCTCCTTTTCCTGGTTTAGGCGCAAATATTTGCAAAGGATTTTCGAAATCAAGAATTCCTAACGAAAAATCACGGGCAATTCCATAACCAATAACCACCTGATACGTATCTGGTTTCAACCATTCTCCATTAAAAAGTTTTTTCCTAATGTCGTTAACAACAACATAATTTTTGTCAACACCTTTTAGATAGGTTACCAGCTGTTTGTCTTTAAACAAAAACAAAACCCGCTCTTCGATTATCTTACTGTACGAAGCAATACCCTCAATGTTTTTAAGCTGAGCTTCCTGATCCGGTGTTATCAAAAATGATTTCCCATAGGTACTGCTCATTTTCAAATCAGGATCTATTTCGTTTGTAAACGAAAGGCTGAAAACTTTTAGTCCGCTAAAAACGGACAAAACCACAAACAAAGCCATCGTTCCAACAATAATTCCCATGCTGGCAATACGATTGATGATATTGATAGCATTGTTTTTACTTCTGCTAAAAATATAACGTTTGGCTATGTAAAGGGGGAAATTCAATTTATGATTTTCTTCTTTTTTCTAAAAGATCACGGTTTTCAATTGGGTTTTCTCTGTTTGATAACGCATTATCAATTTTTTCGATATAATCTAAAGAGTCATCAATAAAAAATACCAAATTCGGTACACGACGCAATTGCAAACGTACACGTTGTGATAAATCATGTTTGATTAAAGTTGAATTCGACTTTATGCCTTCTAAAGTTTCTTTGGCTTTATCCTGAGGAAAAATGCTTAAATAAACGGTCGCCACAGATAAATCTGTAGTAACACTAACTTTGGATACTGAAATTACTAAATTAGTGATTCCGTTTTTTCGCACTTCACCTTGCAAAATATCAACCAAATCTTTTTGGATGACACCGCCTATTTTTTTCTGTCTGTTTGTTTCCATACTGCAAAAATACTATTTTTAAATTTCAATCGATGCAATTTCAAATGAACAATAGGATGATTTTTATATTCCGGTTCACTTTCTTTCAAAAACGGCTCTTCTTCTGAAGAAAATTCAACAAATATTCTCTGTCCTTCAATATTCCGAATCATTTTAAAACATGATAAAGGTCATTTGTTTTATCTGAATTATTTTACAATTTTAATAAAAATAATACAACACCTTATATTATGAAAAAGAGAGAACCGATCAGTCATATTATGACTAAAAGCGTCATTACTGCAAATGAAAATGACGGACTTAGAAAAATAGTTGACCTTATAAAACAACATACTGTACGCCATATTCCTATTTTGAGAGGCAAAGAAGTAATTGGTATTATAAGCCGCACGGATATTAACCGTTTAACTTTTGGCGCACTCTTCGAAGGACAGGAAGAAGCAGACGAAGCTATTTTAGACATGCTTACTATTCCTCAGATTATGACTTCAAAACCGAAAACAGTTTCATCAGATCTCTGTATTCGGGATTTGGCTCAAATTTTTGTTGTCGAAGAATTTCATGCACTGCCCGTTGTAGATAATGGCAAGCTTACGGGAATTGTAACTACAACAGATGTTATGAAATATTTACTTGAACAATACGATTAACTTCACATAAAAAATCCTTTTCACCATTGTACTTCTGGTGAAAAGGATTTTTTTAAAGTCTGAATCAACTTTATTATTCTATAGTTTTCCGAACCTTTTAACGGTTACATTTAAAACCGGCAAGCGATTATACTATTATCTGTTTTGCAGCCATCCTTCCGGATTATTATTGGATGTATTTTGAAGAATTAAGAACTTGATAATTGTTTTTCCGGTGTCTCCACTGGTTCTTACTTTTCCAATGCTTTGTTTTACATTTACTTTATCCCCTTTCTCTACAAAAACCTGACTAAGATTTTGATAAACCGTAAAGTAATCTCCATGCTGAATCATAACAGCTCTATTTATTGGAGATAAAACAATAACACTTGATACTACTCCCTCAAATACAGCACGGGCACTGGCTCCTTGTTCTGTCGTAATCTCAACCCCTGAATTGTGCACGGTCAATGACGGATAAAGAGGATGAGGCTGATCACCATATCCTAGTGAAATAAATCCTTTTTCTACCGGCCATGGCAATTTTCCTCTGTTGGCTTTAAAATCGGCTGCTAAAATTTTTCCTTCCGGAGTCAATGCAATTTTAGACGACGAAACTGGAGTTTTAGACGCTGTCGAACCCGGGTTTTCTTTTGCTCTTTCCAGGGCCGCTTTTCTGTTGGCTTCGGCAATTGCCTCACGAATCAAACGATCAATTTGTCTGTCAATTCTTTTAGCTTCCTGCTGTTTACTTCTGGTATCAGCAATAATTTTGTTTTTGTCCTTTTTAATCGAATTAACTAATTTTTGCTGCTCTTTCTTTTCTGTTTCTAAGCTTTGTTTTTCTTTTTCATTTTCAGCAATAATTTTCTTCTTTACAATACGCTGACCATTCAGTCTCGCATTATAATCTTCCAGTTGTGCTGTTTTCGATTGAATTTCCAATCCCTGATTTTTTCTGAAATTGGTATATTGTTTTAAATATTGTGCTCTTTTATAAGCTTGTAGAAAACTCTCTGAAGATAAAATAAACATGGCTCTGCTTTGCTCCGATCGGCTTTTGTATGATTTAAGTATCATTTTAGAGTAGTCTGCTTTTAACACTTCAAGTTCTTTTTTGAGTTTATTAACCTTAACCTGATTAATATACATATCATTACTCAAAAGTTTTTCCTGCTTAGCCGTAGTATTAATCAGCTTCTCTTTCAATTTTATTTTATTCGCCTGAATTAAAAAAACATTTACTGCCGATTTTTCTTTTTTCTTTACCGACTGCAACATTTTTTCATTATCTCTAATTTCCTGTTGAATTTGAGCTTTACGCTGTTCCAGTTTTTCTTGTTGCGAATCTTGCGCCCACATGAAGGTAGTGGCACATATAAAAATTAGGCTTAGGAGAAATTTTGGCATGTTTATATTTTCTTTTTGCAAATTTACTTAATTATAACTTTCTTATAACCGCTTGGCACACTGTAAGGAAAAGAAAGTTCTTCGTTAAATGAAATCGTATTGTAATTCAAACTAATATTTGTTTTTCCTTTTGGCTGAATCGCACTGATTTCAACACTTGTTGGTAGTGTTCCCTGATTGAAAACTTTACTATCAGAATAAGAAATCTGTAACATTCTGTTTTCTTCAGGCTGTGAAATTTCTTCTTTTTGCAACAGGTATTTTTCAGCATCCAGATAGAATGTCTTTTTCAATTTAGAATCTTTTTCATCCTCTAAGCGAAAAAGGTTGTCTACAATGGTCTGTGCATATTTTCCTTTTCTCAAATCATCTAAGGCTTCACCAACCAATAAATTCTGAACTTTACTGTAATCCAGTTCTGTCCCCAGCCATTTGCTTAAACTTGTAAAATCGCCTTCGTAATAGGTACTGTTTATTTTCTCATAATAGCTTACTGCTGTTGGGGTAATCAAAGCTTTTGCCATTGTAATCCCCAGAAAACGAACACTTACTAAAATTTGTTTGTCTTTTTCAATTTTAATCTCGGCCGTAACATTTTGACTTTGTTTATCGTCAACATATCGCGCTCCGGCTTTTATGTACAGCGTAGAAAAATCTAACTTATTGTTATAATGATTCTCTACTACTTTTTTTTCTTCTTTTGGAGTAACTTCTTTTACTTCGCTATTATTGTTCTGCACTGCAACCGCCTTTGATTTACAAGAAATCATAAAGACCGACAATAATGCTATCGCTATATATTTTTTCATTTACTGCCTTTTTTAATTTTGAATCTGGACAAATCAAAATCTGTTTAATTGTTTATAGTATTGTTTCGGGTTGTCGAAAACTAAAAATCAAAATCTTAGCATATAAGTACATCCCCCTCTTTCCTCTATTTTCTTTCTTCTATTTTCTCTTTTTCAATAATTCATTTGCCTTCAAAAAGTATTCCTCTTTTTTCTTAGAATCTCCCAAACCATTGTAAGCCTCTCCTAACTGAATATTAAAATTTGCTTCGAGTGTTTTGTCCTCTACCACATAATCAAGCCCCATTTCTAAAACGGTTTTTGCATTTTTAAATTGCTTTAACTGATTATTTCCTAAACCAGCATAATAGTAAAATTGCGGCTGACTTGGATAAACCTCAATCATATTCATTGCCCGTTTGGTCATCGGCTCAAACTGTTTGGACTGCGCATATGCTTCAAGTAAAAGCAAATTGGTTTCACGATCTGTTTCTGAATTGGCTTTTAAATCCTTTACATAATATTTAATCGCATTTTCAAACTGACCTTTGCTGTGATAAAATTTTCCAATTTCTTTCGCCACATCAACATTCGAATCATTATCAAAATAAGAAATCGCTTTCTCTAATTCCGGCGCATATTGCGGGTTCTTGTTTGCGTAGATCAAAAACTCATTTAACGTACGGTGTTTTATTTTAGAATCAATTTTTGAACTTGCCAAAATTACATTCATAGCTTTAATAGCCTTGTCAGCCTGGTTCGCATCTAAGTAAACTTTAAACAAACTTACCTGCGCCCATTCTGACGTCGGAATTTCCTTAGCCAACTGTTTCGCAACATTCAGCGCCTTATCTGTTTCTTCTGCTTTTGAATATAAAAAAATCAGATTTACATAATTTGATTCCTCTTTGGGATGCTGTTTTATCTGATCAATTAAATTATCAATTTCTGCATTTTGATATTTTCCCTGAGATAAAATTTGCATTTTATATCGGTCACGATCTTCTGATTTTCCAAACTTATCATTCATTTCATTGATCGCCACCAATGCTTTATCAAATTGATTCGTGATCATATACAACGAGATCAGATCGTCTTTGTACTCTTCATCAAAAGCAATAATTCTCTGAATCGTTTCAATCGCTAAAGGATAATTTTTGGTTTCATAACTTACGTCATAGATTCCCAACCAATACCATTTATTTTTTGGATCCAGCTGAGTTACTTTTTCAAATGAATCCTGTGCACTTCGATAATCTTTTAAAGACAGATAGTTTTTCCCGAGTTCAAAATAGGCGACCGCATCATTAGGTTTTAACTTAATACATTTCTGTAGTGAAGTAATCGCTTTATCATAATTTTCGATTCCTTTTTGTTTTAATGATTCATAAAAAGCATCCTGATACTCGTCGGTTGCCATAGCAATATCTTCCGGTTCTGTCTGAGCCATAATCGAAATTGGATTGCCAAGCAAAACGAAAAATAAAATTGCGATAACTCCTTTTTGTATCATTTTTAAAATTTATTTTTTAAACAAAAACGAATTTATTCTAACTCATACTCTATTCTAAAATCGAATAATCTCCGATACTTACACTGGTAAACTTGCCATCATAAACAACATGATTACCAATCATTGCATTGTCAAGATGCGCATTTTTTATTTGAGAGTAAGTTTGAATCAAACTGTTGCTGATTGAACTATCCACAACGTGGCAGCCTTTACCAATAGATACATTTGGACCAACTGTTGCATTTTTCAACACTACATTTTCACCAATGTAACACGGTGGAATAATGGTAGAATTTTCCAGTTTCACATCATAATCTACTAAATGTTCACCGTCATTATGTAAAAACCCTAACATTCTTGAATTTGTTTCAACGGTAACATCTTTATTTCCGCAATCCATCCATTCATCAACACTCCCGGTTTTAAAAACTTTACCGTTTGCCATCATTGCTTTGATTCCGTCATTGATTTGATATTCTCCACCATTTTGGATATTATTATCCAAAACTCCCTGAAGTTCATTTTTCAAATCACCTACTTCTTTAAAATAATAGATTCCAATCACCGCTAAATCACTAACGAATTCTTTTGGTTTTTCTACTAATTCTATAATTTCATTATTGGCATTTAACTTTACTACACCAAATGCTTCCGGCTGGTCTACTTGTTTTACCCAAATAACCGCATCGGCAGCAGGATCTAATTCAAAGTCAGCTCTGATCAAAGTATCTGCGTAAGCAATTACTGCCGGGCCTGATAATGATTCTTTGGCACACATAATCGCGTGTCCTGTTCCTAAAGGTAAATCCTGACGGTATATCGAAGCTTTAGCTCCTAAACTTCCTGCCAGTTCTTCTAAACTAGCTACAAGATCATCTCCAAAAAAAGCAGCGTCTCCTAAAATAAAAGCTACCTCTTCGATAGGTTCTTTTAATATTTTAGCAATGTCTTCCACCAATCGATGTACGATCGATTTACCTGCAACAGGAATTAATGGTTTTGGAACTGTTAAAGTATGTGGTCTAAGTCTGGATCCACGACCCGCCATTGGAACGATTATTTTCATTTTTTTATTGAAAGATTAAAAAATTGAAAAATTAAAAGATTTGCTGTTTTTTAAATTTTTCAATTATTAAATTATTAAATTTCTATTTTACTCCTGTACTACCGAATCCGCCTTCACCTCTTGACGTTTCTGAAAGCTCTTCAACTTCAATCCACTCTGCTCTTTCGTGTTTTGCAATTATAAGTTGTGCTATACGTTCTCCGTTTTCAATTACAAATTCTTCATTTGATAAATTTACTAAAATTACGCCTATTTCACCTCTATAATCTGCATCAACGGTTCCGGGCGAGTTTAAAACGGTTACGCCTTTTTTCGCAGCCAATCCACTTCTTGGTCGTACTTGTGCTTCATAACCAATAGGAAGCTCAATAAAAAGTCCGGTTTTTACAATGGTTCTTTCTAAAGGTTTTAACGTAATAACTTCCGTTAAATTGGCACGCAAATCCATTCCAGCCGAGGCAATAGTTTCGTAGTTGGGTAAAGCGTGCTGTGATTTATTGATAATTTGTATTTTCATTTTTATTATAAAAGGTTAAAAAGTATTATTACTTTTTATTCATCATTCCTTTGATTGTTTGTTTTTCGTTGTGATAAACAAAATAGACAAAGCCTAGAAATAAAGGGATTCCAACAAAATAATTCTCTCTAAATCCATAAAAAGAAATAGCCGAAAATACAATTGAAATTCCCAAATAAGCTCCAATTTTGTTCATATCATAAGGTATCGGATAGTATCTGTTTCCTAAAATATAAGAAATCAGCATCATACTTCCATAAGCAGAGATAGTAGCAATTGCAGAACCGTAATAACTGTATTTTGGAATTAAAATATAATTTAAAACCAGAGTTACAATCGCACCTACAATAGAGATATAAGCTCCTATTTGCGTTTTGTCTGTTAGTTTATACCAAACCGAGAGGTTGTTGTAAATTCCCAAAAAGAAATTCGCCAGAATGATTAGCGGCACTACTTTCATTGCCTCCCAATAGGATTTATTATCCAGCAATAAATATTTTAAAACATCGGCAAAAACAATAACACCCAATAAAATCAACGAACCCAGAATCACAAAATATTTAGTAATTACGGCATACGTCTGAGGCGCATTTTCGTTTTTTGCGTGACTGAAAAAGAAAGGCTCGATACCTAATCTAAACGCCGTAGCAAATAAAACCATGAACAATCCAAGTTTATAACAAGCGGAATAAGCTCCTACCTCAGATTTTGCAAGATTCTCAGGCAATAAATAGCCCAATAAAATTTTATCAAAATGCTCGTTAACCGCAAATGCAAGTCCCGCAACTAAAATCGGTAAACCGTATTTCATCATTTTTTTCCAAAGTATCGGATCAAATTTTCTTCCAAGAGAAAGGTAGTTAGGGGAAAGCACAATAAAAGTCGCTAAACTCGCTAGCAGATTTGCAATAAATATATAGGCAATCTGGAAGTTCTCAACATACAAATTATCCCAAACAGAATTAGGGTTTGATGCTGCCAGTTTAGGGAGATACATCAGAAAAAACAAGTTCAGTAATAAGTTAATTACAACATTACCGATTTTAATGGCCGCATAAACCATAGGTCGCTGATTGGCTCTTAATTTAGAAAAAGGTATTAAAACCAAAGCATCTAAAACCAGGATCCATACAGTGTAAGTGATATACTGCACATCTACTTCGGCCAGAGTTGCCAGTGTGTTTCTAAAAATTAAGGCTGCAAATAAGAAAATTATGGACGACCAGAATATCGAAATCGTAGACGTTGCTATTACATTTTTCTTATCCTCTTCGGCACTATAAAATCTAAAAAATGCTGTTTCCATTCCGTAGGAAAGCACCACATTAAAGAAAACCATCCAAGACAAAACAATGGATACCTCACCGTATTCTGCAGTTGGTAAAATACCTGTATATAATCGCACTAATAGAAAACTTAGCATTCTCGGCAAAACCGTTGCCAGCCCGTAAATAGCAGTTTGTTTGAATAGATTTTTATATAATCCCAAAATATGTCTGTAATAAAATTTATAAAACAAAAATAACCAATTCTTTGGTTTATTATTGATTTTGTAGGTTCAATAAAAAAACTTGCCGGTAATTTTATTGAGTTAATTTTTTTTCGTCTAAAATTTTAACAAAGTGAAAACCTCTTGGTCCATATCCCTGATTATAATAGAAACGATGTGCTGCAAAATTTCCAGTAAAAGCATCCAAAACGATGCTACTACAATCTAAATCTAAAGCTTTTTGTTCGATGTAATCCGTCAACAATTTGCCAATACCTTTTGACCTAACCTCGGGATTTACGACAAAATTGTCTATTTCAAGATATTTTCCTGTCCATAGTTTCGTAGCCGACCAGCAACCGGTAATTCCTAAACAAACTCCATCTTCAAAAACACCTATTTGGATGTAGTTATGTGGAACCATTTCTGAAAGATATGCCGTGTACTTTTCGAGGGTAAGCTTAGGATAAAGAAATCGCATGGTTTCAATTTGTCCCAGCATTTCTTCGACTGTAGTGAGTTCTTGTATTTGTAGTTTCATTGTTTAAAAAAATAGATTTCAAAAATACTCAATTTTTTTCATAGCTCCTCACAAAATTGAACCACAACTGCACCTGTAAAATGTATAAAAAAGTTTGAAAATTCTATAAATTTCCAGAACCTCTTCTGTCTTAACTTTGTATCAAAGGGAATGAAAAAGCTAAAAAACACCCCTCAAAAAAGAAAAGCATTAGGACTAATAAAGCTAGTTTGTTCCTATAAAAGACAAAGCACAGGGATTGATTCTGCTGAAATGTAACCCTTAAAAAAACAGAGCATCGGGACTAATAAAGCTAGTTTGTTCCCATAAAAGACAAAGCTATTGGTGATTTTATAAAATGGTATTGATTCTCTGTTTTTGACTAAATTGAGAATCACCATTTTATAACTAAGGTCTAAAAAAATAACAATCCTATATATAAAAAGAGCCGACATTGATATGTCGGCTCTTTTGCTTTTTCTTATAATGAAATTTTCTTATCCGTTCAAAGCTTCCGCTCCACCAACGATTTCTAAGATTTCGTTTGTAATAGAAGCCTGACGTGCTTTATTGTAAGTTAATTTCAATTGGTTTCTTAACTCAGTTGCGTTGTCAGTTGCTTTGTGCATTGCTGTCATACGTGCTCCGTGTTCTGAAGCAAATGAATCGCGAATTCCTTTATATAGTTGTGTCTTTAATGATTTTGGAATCAAAGTCAACACAATTTCTTCTTTTGAAGGTTCGAAAATATAATCTCCTGTAGAAACTGCTGCATCAGATTTAATTGGAGCTAACGGTAAAAACTGTTCTGTTTGAACAATTTGTGTCGCAGCATTTTTAAATTGATTGTAGATTAATTCGATTCTGTCGTATTCTCCAGACAAGAATTTCTCTGTTAAATTATCAGCAATTCCGGCAACATTTTCAAAAGTTAAATGATCAAAAATTGCATTATGATGACCGTGTACTTTATGCGTTTTGCTTAAAACATCATTTCCTTTTTTACCAATAGCAAAAACGTCAACTTGTTTTCCTGCGTAAAATTCGGTACGATTCTTAACCTCTTTAATTACGTTAGAATTGAATGCACCACATAAACCTCTGTTTGAAGTTATAGCTACAAGCAATACTTTTTTTACTTCACGTTGTGTAGTGTAATCACCTCCAACTTCACCATCAAGTGTAGCCGAAAGATTTTGCAATAACTCCGTTAATTTCTCGGCATAAGGGCGCATCGCAGTGATTGCATCTTGTGCTTTCTTAAGCTTTGCAGCAGAAACCATTTTCATAGCCGATGTGATCTGCATCGTCGATGAAACGGAAGTAATTCTATTACGGATTTCCTTTAAATTTGCCATCTATTAATTAGAAAATGTGACAATTTGCAAATTAGATAATTAGAAAAATGCGATACATTCTCTAATTATCTAATCTACTAATTATCTAATTAGTTATATTTTGCTGAAATTTCTTTTGCTGCTTTTTCGATAACATCAGTAATGTTGTCATCTAACTTACCAGCTTTTAACGCGTTAAGCGTATCTTTATGTTTGCTGTTTAAGTAAGCTAAGAAATCAGCTTCAAATTCTTTTACTTTATTTACAGGTACGTTTCTTAATAAGTTTTTAGAACCTGCATAGATAATAGCTACTTGATTTTCAACTGTATAAGGATCATTCAAACCTTGTTTCAAGATCTCAACGTTTCTTTTACCTTTTTCAATTACGTTTAATGTAACAGAATCTAAGTCAGAACCAAATTTAGCGAAAGCTTCCAATTCACGGAATTGAGCCTGATCTAATTTTAAAGTTCCGGAAACTTTTTTCATTGATTTAATCTGAGCGTTACCTCCAACACGAGATACAGAAATACCTACGTTGATCGCAGGACGAACTCCAGAGTTGAACAAATCTCCATCAAGGAAAATCTGACCATCTGTAATCGAAATTACGTTTGTTGGGATATATGCAGAAACGTCACCAGCCTGAGTTTCGATAATTGGTAATGCAGTTAATGAACCACCACCTTTTACGATAGACTTGATAGAATCTGGTAAATCGTTCATGTTTTTAGCAATTCCATCATCAGCAATTACTTTACAAGCACGCTCTAATAAACGAGAGTGTAAGTAGAAAACGTCTCCAGGGTAAGCCTCACGTCCCGGTGGTCTTCTTAATAAAAGAGAAACCTCACGGTAAGCAACAGCTTGTTTAGATAAATCGTCATAAACAATTAAAGCCGGACGACCTGAATCTCTAAAATACTCTCCGATTGCAGCACCTGCGAAAGGAGCATAAACTTGCATTGGAGCTGGATCAGAAGCATTAGCTGCAACAATAACTGTATAAGCCATTGCACCTTTTTCTTCTAACATTTTAGCAATTCCTGCTACAGTTGAAGCTTTTTGCCCAATTGCAACATATATACAGAATACAGGTTTTCCTGCATCGTAAAATTCTTTTTGATTTAAGATTGTATCGATACAAACAGTTGATTTACCTGTTTGACGGTCACCAATTACAAGCTCACGTTGTCCACGACCAACCGGGATCATAGCGTCAACTGCTTTTACTCCTGTTTGTAATGGCTCAGTTACCGGCTGACGGAAGATAACACCAGGTGCTTTTCTTTCTAAAGGCATTTCATATAAGTCTCCACCAATTGGTCCTTTTCCATCAATTGGAAAACCAAGAGTGTTTACTACACGTCCTACCATTTGCTCACCTACTTTAAGAGAAGCAATACGTTGCGTTCTTTTTGCTGTTGATCCTTCTTTGATTCCAGTTGATGGTCCTAAAAGTACCACACCAACATTGTCTTCTTCAAGGTTCAATACAATAGCTTCAAGTCCGTTGTCAAATTCAACTAACTCACCATATTGTACATTCGATAGCCCGTAAATACGAGCAATACCGTCTCCAACTTGAAGTACTGTTCCTACTTCCTCTAGCGTAGCACCAGATTCAAAACCTTCTACTTGCTTTCTTAATATTGCTGAAATTTCAGCAGGTTTGATTTCCGCCATCTTAATTTATAATTTAGACACTTTTATGTGTAATAAAACTAATTACTTAACTCTCTTTTTAATACCTGCAATCTGTTTGCGACAGAAGCATTGTATTGTTGATCACCTATTCTTAAAATAAATCCTCCAATAATAGATGGATCTACTGTATTTTCAATTGTTATCTTTTTATCTGATAAAGTAGCCACTTTTGCCAAAACTTTAGCTTCTAAAGCTGCGTCCATTGGAATTGCTGTTGTAACTTTTGCTACTTCAACACCGTTACCTTCGTCAAATATTTTTTTGTATTCTAAAGCAATAGCTTCCAGAATTTCAAATCTTTTATTTTCAAACAATAAATGAAATAACCCTTTAGTTACACCATTTACATCTGCAAAAACTTCTAAAAGAGCACTTTCTTTAACTTCAACTTTTGTAGTTGGGTTTTGAATAAAGGTACTCAGTTCTAAATTACTCTCAATTGCTGTTGCAATTGACTTCATATCGTTATTGACAGCTTCGGCAACACCTTTAGAGTTTGCTAAGTCCAGAATTGCTTTTGCATAACGAATTGCTGCTCTTGTACTTGCCATAATCTTAGTTTAGCTTTACGTCACCTAACATTTTCTCTACTAATTTAGTTTGAGATTCTTTGTTAGATAATTCTTCTTTCAATAATTTCTCAGCGATGCTTAATGATAAAGTTGAAACTTGTGATTTCAATTCAGCCATAGCAGCATTCTTTTCACTTTCGATAGCAGCTTTAGCTTGCTCAATCATTTTTTGACCAGCTTCTTGTGCTTCGTTTTTAGAATCAGCAATCATTTTCTCTTTCATTTCACGAGCTTCTTTTAGCATCGCGTCACGCTCTGCACGAGCTTCATTCAAAATTCTTTGATTGTCAGCTTGTAAGTTTTCCATTTCTCTTTTTGCATTTTCTGCAGAAAGTAATGCATTTTTAATACCTTCTTCTCTTGCTGTGATAGATTCCATAATTGGTTTCCAGGCAAACTTTACTAAAAGTAAAATTAAAACCAACAAGATTAGAGCTTGCCAAAAGAATAAACCGAATGAAAAATCGTTAATTAACTTATCCATTTTATAACTATATTAAATATTTAATTTCTTTTTTTAAAAGTAACAACACCTTTAACCAACCGTTAAAGATGTTGTTAGTTCTTTCTTTATTATTTTCCTAAGATTAAAGCAGCAAATGCTAAACCTTCTAATAAAGCCGCGATAATAATCATCGCAGTTTGAATTTTACCAGCAGCTTCTGGCTGACGAGCAATAGCGTCCATAGCAGATCCACCGATTTTACCTAGACCTAAACCAGCACCGATTACTACTAAACCTGCACCTACTAAAGTTGGAATTGTTCCCATAAGTATTTATATATATAAAATTAAACTTCTAAATTAAATAATAACATTGTCATCGTGACCGTGATCATGATCATGGTCAGCAACTGCCATACCAATAAACAATGATGATAACATTGTGAAAATGAACGCCTGCAAAAATGCAACTAAAACTTCGATTACCGAAATAAATAATGTAAGTCCTAAAGAGATTGGCAAATCTGCAGCTAAATTTTTACCTACGAAAATCATCGCAATCAAACTCATAATTACTACGTGACCTGCCGTAATATTTGCATACAAACGAATTAATAATGCAAATGGTTTTGTCAATGTTCCTAAGATTTCAATTGGAGCTAAAATAATTTTCATTGGAACAGGAACTCCGGGCATCCAGAAAATGTGTCCCCAATAATCTTTGTTTGCACTAAACTGAGTAATGATAAAAGTAAACGCAGCTAAACAAACTGTGATTGCAATATTTCCTGTAACGTTAATTCCAAGTGGAGTCATACCTAATAAGTTTAACAACCACACAAAGAAAAATACAGTTAACAGGTAACCCATAAATTTTCTGTATTTTTTCTCTCCAATATTTGGAACTGCGATCTCATCTCTGATGAAAATAATAAGCGGTTCTAATACTCTTCCGAATCCAGTTGGGATTGGTCCTTTTTTGTATGATTTTGCTAATCCGGTAAACATTAAAAATAATAGTACCGAAACAAAAAGCATTGACACTACATTTTTAGTAATAGAAAAATCTAATGGCTTTTCGTTTTCCGGATGTCCGTGATGATCTAAAGTAATCGTTCCGGCAGCATCTGTTTTGTAAATTTTACCGTGAACCAGTTTGTAAAAGTTTCCGTCAACTTCAGCAACTGCTTCACCATGGTGTAATTTTGAAGAAGAGAAAATTTTCAAACCTCCGTCAAAAAGAATTACAGGTAATGGAAAACCGTATTGTTTATTTTCTTTTTCATCTGAGAAGAAAACAAAATCGTGAGAATCTTGTAAGTGATGATCAATAAAAGCATCCACTTTTGCTTTCGGATCAAGAGCTGCATGCTCACCTTCCAAAGGTGCGTTATGTGAAATTACTTTTTCTTCATGAGCTGCCTCAGTATGTACATGCGTTGAGTCATTCTCTGAATTTGCAAAACTCATTACTGGAGAACAAGCTACTAAAGCTGCAAGAATAAATTTGAGCGGTTTGTTTGAAATCACCATATCTGTTAAAAATCTTATTTTTTACGTTTCTAAAATTTGGTGCAAAGGTACATTTTTTATTAATATTCAAAAGGATATGAAAAATTATTTTTGAACCTTGTTTTACAGAATCCCTATTTTAACGCTTTTCATTTAATAATCGGACAGTTAAAAGCGTCTCAAATAACAAAAATAAAATAAATGTTATAAAAAAGTTGATTTTTTCAACCATAACCTCTCCGCTTTTATTTTCTAAAATAGGTCTTAAAATTAGATATCCTACTAACATCTGTGTAAAGGTTCCGAACAGGAAAGCCATACCAATAACTTCAAAGTTCTTTTACTTTACTATTAATAATATAAGGTATAAAAGCGCAGATAGCCCGAAAAAAATCAAATACAAAAATTCTATACTGTAATAAAAATTTTGGGCATTAATGTCTAAAAATAAAAATAATGCTTTGTGCACTACACAAGCGACCAATGCAAAGAAGAATAAATATAAAATGGGTTTGTAGCTTTTTACTAACATTTGAAATAATTTTCTGCAAAGATGCACTATTTATTTAAAGCTGCTAAATAGATCAATTACTTTGTTTTATTGATTTCATTAACCTGGCGAATAACATTATATAGTGCTAATCCAACCCCAATCATTACAAAAATGGTGTTGTAAGACAGTTTTTGGCTCGGATGATTTTCATCCAGCCATGTACCAAAATAGGAAAATAAAAAAATTATAATTCCCATTTGAACGGGAATGTTAATAAGTGGAAGCCACTTGTTCCTTTTGTTTTTGTTCGGTTCCTTTTCCATCTTTTAGGGTTACTTCTTTAGTATGAGTTAACATGGTACAGGTAGCGGTAAAATTCGCGCCTGGTTCTATAGACAGTTTTCCGATGGCAACTTCTCCATGAATCTGTGCCGTTGCTTTTATATTAAGGACTTCTAAAACTTTAATTTTCCCCTGAAATACGCCTTCAATATCGGCATTATTGCAAACAATTTCGCCTTTTACAATACCGGAGGCTCCTATAACCAGTTTGCCTTGCGAAGTAAAATTTCCTATCAATTCACCATCTAGTCTAAAATCGTCTTTAGAAACGATATCTCCAACAATAGAGGTTCCTTCAACTATTCGGTTTGTTTTTCCTAAAAGTTCTGTTCCGTTTTTTTTTACTTTGTCAAACATGATTATGGGGTTTTTGGGGCTAAGTAGGTTTCGAGATTTTTTTTAATTTGAACCAATTTGTAATTATCACTCGAGATAATAATTGCCGGATTTGATATTTTATACTTTTTATCATCTCTAAAAACTCCTGAAATATCTTTGGCGTAAGCCTCTGATTTTAAACCATGAATAACCACAAAACTTTCGGTTCTGTTGTATTTATCAAAAGAAGTTGTTAACCTCTCATAGTTTTCAACTAACAAAAATACTCTAATTGCTTCTTCAATCTTTTTACGAGTTTTAGAATCGTTGTTAGGAACTACATATAAAATTTTCCAGTTTTTACTATCTACTGAAGTAAAATCCATTTTTTCTAAGCCTGGTATTTGCTTTTCTAAGATCTCACGCGCATTTTTACCTTCATCACTGTTCGGATAGTTATCGGCAACAGATTCTAAACCTTTTTTATAAGCAGCCAAACCGTTTACTTTACCTAAAGTATTGGCTTTTAACAATTCATACTTAGAAACAATTTCATCCCCCGAATATTGATTAATCAGGTTGTCAATGTTATCCAGGACAGTATCAAACTGTTCTTCCTCATACAATTTGTACCATTTTTGGTATTCTTTATCCGGTGAGGCCAAATCTCCTGCATTAGTATTATTTAAGATTTGTGCATATCTCGAACTTGGGTAATTGGTTATGATATCCGATTTTATTCTTTCTGCGCGTGCAGGATTGGTAATTTGATATATTTTATACAAATTATACATTGCCGGTAAAACCAGTTTTTCTTCCGGTTTGTTTTTTAGCAATTGTTCCAGTTTATCACTTGCCAGATTATATTCCTTAAATTTCTCTTTGTAGATCAGTCCTAATTGGTAATACGCAAAATTACGCTCTACACCAATGCTGTCAATTGCAGCCTGTGTTTGAGGAAGTTGTTTTTCGTAAAAATCAGTAGTATACTTTTCAATAACAATGGTGTCTTTCAGTTTGTTTGCATCATTATTATTTAAAGTATCATTTAAGGCTGCAGTATTGGCTGATTTCACAGCTGACAGTCTCCAGTTTCCATCTAAGACTCTGTTACCCCATACTTTCTTGAATTGCAATTTTCCGTAAGCCACTGTCGTAGGATTGTAAAAATAAAAAGTACTTGTACTTGCCGTTTCGTTTCCTGATGGCGGATTAAACGCCCCTATTCCAGGATTGGTCCCTCCTACTGCTTGTGGATTTACAGCTGTTGGTCCTCCATCAGCCTTAGTGTTGCGATCAATATTGGCTAATTTTTCCTTTTCTTTTTCTTCTAAGATTCGTTTCGCCTCATCTTTTTCTTTAAGTGCTGCGATATAATCGTTAAAATAACTTTTTCTGTTGGCCGGAGACAAACCATACACTTTAATGATACTGTCGTTGCGTTTTGCAATCGCTTCGTATTTAATTACGTTGTCCAGATTTTTTCTGTTTTTTTGAATAAAAGCAAATTCTCTGGTTTTAGGATCTAATTTTACTAATGTACTGTCGTAGTATTTGGCCGCCACCGTATAATTGGTGTTCTTAAAATACATATTCCCAATATTCCTATAGGTCGAAGCAACCAAATAAGGATCTTTTGATTTTCTTCCCAGTGACTTATTATAGAAAAATAAGGCATCCTGCTGTTCATCATTTTTATCAAAAAAGACTCCCATTTCATAAAACAACACATCCAAATAAGGTCTGTTTTCACGATCTGCCAGTAATTTATTGTACATTTCTATAAACAAATCCTGATCTCCGTTTTTATAATCAAACATTTGGGCCTTTTTTGCATAGGCATGCATCATGTATTTTCGATCGGCTTTTCGATTCATATCGATCACACCGTCATAATAATAAAAGGCACTGTCCCTTATTCCGGCTTCCTGATACATCTGCCCTAAGATAAAACGGTACCGTGCGCGGTCTTCACTTATCTTGGTAAATTTTTCCGCAATTTTAAGTTTGGTAACCGCACTGTCTTTTTCTTCCAAATGTAAATACGCCTCTGCCAATAACGCATTTGCATCCGAAAAAGTCTGTTTGTTCAGATCTGTATTTTTTAATAACAAGTTGATGTTTTTTACCACAATAGCATCATTGCCTAAGCGCATATTGGTTTTCTCACGCCAAATTTTTGCCGTGTAGATATTACTGCTGTTAGGGTATTTGTACAAAATATAGTTGAATGCCTCCAAAGCCGGAATAAATCGTTGATCGTAATATCTGGCTTTTCCAAGCATCAGATAGGCTTCGTCAATTTGTGAATTTCGCTCTCTTCCTCCAATATTCATAGAGTGCTTCTGAATGGCTTTTGTTGCCTTGGTCTCGGCTTTTTCAAAATCTGCATTCTTCGCTTTTTCTCCTTCCGAAAAATTCTCATCGATCTGCATTTTTTCGATCGGAAGCATTTTCCAGAAATTATCCTGATTGTTGGCCTGAATAGCCTTTAATCCCTTGTCAAGACCTATTCCACCATTATACAAAATGTTATACTTTGTACTAAGCGCATGGGAATTTCTGGCCAAAAAAGTATTTTTCTTGGTAGAACAGGCTATCAAAAAGAATAAAAAAACGATAAAAAAACTATATTTAAGAGTATTCTTTTTCAATAGAAAAGAGTTTATATCAATTAACTTCTAAAAAGGATTTTTAGTATATTGACTTGTAAAAATACGCTTCTTTTTGAAATATAGAAACTTATACAGCAAAAAACGATTCCAGTTCTTGTAAGGTTTCTTCTGAAGTCTGAATATCCTTGACCACTTCACCTTTATTTAAGGCTACAATTCGATCACAAACCTCTACTGTATGCTGCAAATCATGGCTGGAAACCAGCACCGTAACATTTGGATTATCAGCCAGATCTTTAATGATCTTTTTTAATCGGCTCACAGTTGTCGGATCTAAATTGGCAAAAGGCTCATCTAAAATAACTACTTCAGGATTTCCAATAAGTGTTGCGATAATACCCACTTTCTTCTGATTTCCCTTAGATAAATCTCTCAGGTATTTTTTATTGTTCAGGATTTCTCCGTTAAAAAACTCTTCGTGCTCTAACAGCAAAGCATCAATATCTGCTTTATTCTGATGGCGCAAATCTCCGATAAAATAAAAATATTCCTCTGGAGTCAAATATCCAATCAGGAAACTTTCATCTAAAAATGATCCTGTAAAAGATTTCCAGTTTTCGCTTGTATTTACCTGAATATCATTATTTTTTATATTCCCTGTAGTAGGTTGAATCAAATCCAATAATAAGCTGAAAAAAGTAGTTTTCCCTGCTCCGTTGTTTCCCACCAATCCGAAGCTCTGCCCTTTTGGAATTTCTAGATTGTTAATGTTTAAAACTGTTATTTCGTTATATTTTTTTGAAAGTTGATTTACTTGTATCATTTTTGAAAGTTTAATTGTTGATTTGTTTAATCGTTAATTTAATTGGTTTTCAATTATATGCGATCAATTTTCTAATTGACACATTTTCTAATTAACTAATTAGTTTTTTTGTTTATAAGCGCTTATCGTACTGTACTTCTCTACTTTATATCTTTTTTCGATAAGAGAAAAAACCTTGTCTTTAAAAACAAAGCCTAAAACTCCGGCACCTGCCACAAGTGCTAATCCGATGGTTTTGTTTCCTAAATAGAGTCCGATCGCATAAAGTCCTAAAGGCAATAATATCTTAGGTAACGTTAACAGCATGGCATTAACATTAAATGCTTTTTTATCTCCAAAAGCCCCTCCTGCCGAACTTAGATCGATTGGTGTTTTTGTGAAAGCACCGCCCAAAAGTACCAGATGAGAATTGACTCCTATGTTATAAATAGCGCCAACAACAACGGTTAAATAAATTTCCCATCCAAAGAAAAGGTAGAAAGAAGAAAGTATGGTCGATATAAAAGTAGCAATCACAATCAGCCACCATTTTGACGTAATATAACCGCGATACGGAATGTTTTGTGTCATCATTAACTGGTAATACGAACTGTCCCAGCTAGGTACAAACTGACCAAAGACAAACAAAAATCCACCCGAAACAAATATTCCGGCAAAGATATTCATCACTTCCGGCTGCTGTTTGTTTCCGAAAAAGATTAATCCGTAGAACAAAAAGAAAAAACTCATTAATATAGTCGTTTTTGACCTTTTATTTCTCTTAATTAATTTGATATCATTTTTAAGAAAAGTTCCCAAAGTTCCAAATTGATTCAGCCAGGAAAGATTTTCAGTCGTCGCAATGTCTTCTTTTTTAGAAAGCCCGGCATCTAAAAACAAATTATTCTTGAAGTACTTGAATGTAAACAGATAAAGTCCAACTAAGATTAAAACAGGAATCAAAAACACTCCTTTGACAGCATAAAATCCTTGGAAAACTGGTGTTGTAAAAAGGGTAATATCAAAGAGTTTATAATATTGCGCTGCTGCTAAAACAATAATTGCTCCAACAAAAACAACAAACAACTTATCAATATTACTTAAAATAATATTCAAAAAATTGTTGATATAGATTAAGGAGAACGCAGCTAAAAACCAAAAGACAACCCCCAAAGGATCATAACCTTCCAGAACTAGCACAATTGAAAAAGGAATAAAAAAGAGCGCATGAACCCAATTAAAAAAAGACAAAGCTGTTTTGCCTAATGAAAAATGGACGATGGTTGGTTTTTTGAAAGGTAAAATCAACAAGGGTTTGATGTTCAACACAGGAATTGCCTGCATCAATAAACGAATGACCAGGTCGAAAAGAAAATAATAAATCAAAAATTGATTGACGGTCACTAATGGTTCAAGATTCATTTTTTTTAGAATATAAAATGCCCCTACTCCTGCTCCGACAAAAAGCAACGAAAAATAGACCATTAAAAACCCTATTAAAACTTTCATCACGACACTTGTGCCAAATGATGCAGATCTAACAAAGGCTTTCCATTCCAGATAAATAAACTTTTTAATCATGGTTAATTGTTTTGAGTTTCTTAGTATGTGATCAAATGTAAGAAAACGTTACAAAAAAAGTTAAAAATAATAACTTAGTGCCTGTGAATTAACCATCGTTTGCTACTTTTGCATAAAAAATACAATCATGCCTTCATTCTTAAAACTAATAATTAAAGAGGTAAAACGTGAAACTGCCGATGCTGTTTCTGTACTTTTTAATGTTCCCGAAGAACTAAAACCGGATTATAAATTTATAGCCGGACAATACATAAATTTAAAATTAACTCTTGACAATCAAGAGATTCGTCGTGCTTATTCGATTTGTTCTGCACCGGAAAGCGGTGAATTACGCATTGCGGTAAAAGCAGTAAAAAATGGTTTGTTTTCTCAATTTGCCAATACTAGACTTAAGGCCGGAGATGTTCTTGAAGTAGGTCATCCGGAAGGAAAATTTACTTTTGAACCGGATGCTGAAAGACAAAAAAACTATGCCGCTTTTGCAGCGGGGAGTGGAATTACTCCTGTTCTTTCTATTATAAAATCGGTTTTAAAAAGTGAACCAAAAAGTTCATTTGTATTGGTTTATGGAAATAAAACTCCAGACGAAACTATTTTTTATCAGGAATTACACGATTTGCAATTGCAATATGTAGGTCGCTTTTTTGTGCATTATGTTTTCAGTCAGGCTAAAGCCGAAAATGCTTTGTTTGGCAGAATCGATAAATCAGCAGTAAATTTTGTTCTAAATAACAAACACAAAGAACTGCAATTTGATAAATTTTTCCTTTGCGGTCCGGAGGAAATGATCGATACGGTTTCCGGAATTCTGAAAGAGAAAAATGTAAAAGAATCCGCTATTAAGTTTGAACTTTTTACTTCTTCTACACAGGAAAATAAAATTAATACCTCGTTAGAAGGACATACCAAAATTACTGTTTTAGTAGATGATGATGAAGTTTCATTCGAAATGTCTCAAAAACAAACGATCCTTGACGCGGCTTTAAAACAAGGTATCGACGCTCCATATTCTTGTCAGGGTGGAATTTGCAGCAGCTGTCTGGCTCGTGTAACTTCCGGAAGCGCAGAAATGACTAAAAACTCGATTTTAACCGATAAGGAAATCGCTTCAGGTTTAATTTTAACCTGTCAGGCGCATCCAACTTCAGAGTCTATTTATGTAGATTATGATGATGTTTAGACATTAAAATCTCAAAATATTTAAATTCCAAATTCCAAATTTACAATTGGGATTTGGATTTTTTTTTTACAATTATTAGCAATCTTTGTAAAATTGGAATTTGAAACTAAAAAATTACGCCATGAAATCTGTACAGGAAATTTTTAAAAATAAAGAATATCTTTTAGAGGAACCTGAGGTTGAAAAACTTGTGGAATACTGTGAAGAACTTCAGGATGAACTTATAGAGTTTAAATTTCAGAAGACAAACAATAAAGAACTCGCCATGCTGGATATGCTTAAAGAAGTTATAAAAGGCTGCAATGCTATCGAAAAAGAACAAATGGAACACGAACGATTTGGTTATGAAGCACCAAATTATCAAGCCACGATTTCGAATCTAAAAAATTATATTTATAGCAGATGTCGGGATGAGAAAATTTGGCTATAACTGCAATTACAATAAAGCAGATTATTTTTTAAAATATTGCTGAATTTTTATTACATTAGGGGTAAAATTAAAGTAATCGCAATCTCATGTTCTTCTGGAGATTTGTAGAGCTAAATCAAGTTTGTCAACACGTTTAAATATTAAATATTATGACAATACATCACTTCCTTCGTTTATCATTTATAGCACTTTTTGTAATAACAGCTCTTTTTTGTATTTACTTTATCATTAAAAAGCAACAAAATAAAAAAGCTCCTAAATTACTTACCAAAGAAAAATACAGTGCTACAATGATTGGTAAAATGACTGAAATAAAGGCTTCAGATAAAAACAATTTTAATATCTGGCCTTATATCAGCAAATTAAAAGCCGCTAAAGTACTATCGAGCAAAGTTAAAGAATCTCAATTGGTGCATAAAATCTACAGAAATTCAACGGAAGATTTTGAACACATTTTGTTGTCTACCGAAGAAGAAAATCATTTTGTTGTAATTGTTGCTAATAAAAGCAAAAAGAAAACAATTGGGTATTTTTTCTACGATTTAAATGGATTATATGCTTAACTGAATCTTCTCCACTACTTCTTTTGGAGAAATCGATCTCATAGCGTCTTCATAACCCTCAACGATTTTGTTTCCATAAACAGATGTTGGTAATTTTGGATATTGATTTCTATCTGAAACCAAAGCATTTTCCATTGTTTGTCCGAATGGTAAAAATCCTGCATACGGATGTGTAGCACCCCAAAGTGTAATTACTTTCACTCCCAGCATTGCAGCAATATGGGCGTTTCCGGAATCCATAGATAGCATGACATCCAAATTACTAATCAGTTGTAATTCCTGCTGAAATTTAATTTTTCCAGCCATATTAATTACATTTTCAAATGGTTCTGAAAGGGAATCCAGAATTTCAATTTCTTTCTTTCCTCCTCCAAAAAGTAAAATTTTACAGGATTTATTCTCTGCTAATTTTGCAATTACTTCCTGCATTAGATCTTGGGGATAAACCTTAGAATTGTATTGGGCAAAAGGTGCAATACCAATTAATTTATGGCTTTGGTTACCAATTATTTCTAAAATATCTGAGCTTAATATTGCTTTTTTCGGATACTCCGGATTCGATAAATCTAAAGGAAAACCAAGTTTTTCAAAGACTTTTGCGTGTCTTTCGAACATAGTCGGCAACTGCTTAAAAATTTTATTCTCGGCACGCGTTAGTTCTTTTTTACCATCACGGCCTTTATCAACTGTGGCTCTTTTTTTTCCGCTTAAAACGAAAAGAAGATTTACAATTTTAGATCTCAGAACGTTATGAAGATCTGCAAAAGCATCAATTTTAAGTTTTTTTACGTCAGCGTACAACCTTAAAAGCCCTGCAAATCCTTTGTGGCGTTCTTTTTCGTCAAAGGCAAAAAAATCAAGATTAGGAATTCCTTCAAAAAAAGGTTTAAAAAACGGACGCGATATTACAGTGATTTTAACGGTTGGATACTGTTTTACAAAAGCGCGCAAAACAGGAACCGTCATGGCGACATCTCCCATTGCGGATAGTCTCATGACGGCTATATGCTTTATTCTATTGGACAACTCTGCCAAATTATTTTTTGTTTTGGTATAAAACAGGATTCAATTCGTCGTCATTGTACATTTTCATTTGTTTGTACACTTTCATAAATTTATCTCCATTTTCAATATCAGTCAATAGATCATCAATCGCAGTAGACAAATCACTTCTTTGCTCTAAAAGCACATTTAATTTCTCCTGACATTTATCTCTGTGTTCTTGTGAAGCTTCAGCACGAGTGGCTTCTTCATGCATGTGATAAATTTTTAAAGCTAAAATAGACAATCGGTCAAAAGCCCATGCCGGACTTTCAGAATTGATTTTTGCGCCATCTTTTACTTTTACATCACTGTATTTTTGCAAAAAGTAGCTGTCGATGTATTCAACCATATCTGTACGTTCCTGGTTTGAGGCATCGATTCTTCTTTTTAGAGTCAGAGCAGCTACCGGATCGATTTTCGGATCACGAATAATATCTTCAAAATGCCATTGAACAGTGTCAATCCAGTTTTTTAAATACAATAAATGCTCAAACTTATCCTTTGGGTAAGGATTGTTTATAGGTTGATCAACATTATCAAATTGGTGATAATCTTTGATGCTTTGTTCGAAAACAGAATATGCTAATTTTGAAAACATGTCTTTATTTATTAGAGACACAAAGATACTTTTTATACTTTTATGGTGTGAAGAAAACGATTAATTTTTCGTTATTGCACTACAATATATCCATAATTCTAAAATTTCATTATGAAAATTCATTATATCTCCAAAAACAACAGTGTCTTAAATCATTTTTTGGGCCAAATCAGAAATGTAAATGTTCAGAACGACAGTATGCGTTTTCGAAGAAATATTGAAAGAATTGGCGAAATTATGGCTTATGAACTGAGCAAGGATCTTGCTTATAAAAATGTCGAAATTCAAACTCCGTTAGGCATTAAAGAAACTACCGAAATAGAAAGTGATTTGGTTTTATGTTCTATTTTAAGAGCCGGTTTACCGTTGCATAATGGTTTTCTAAATTACTTTGACCATGCCGAAAACAGCTTTGTTTCGGCCTGTAGGTATCATCCAAATAACGATGCTGAATTTGAAATCCGGGTTGAATATCAAGCGGTTTCAAACATAAACGACAAAACGGTTTTACTTCTTGATCCAATGCTGGCAACAGGTCAGTCTATTGTTGCAGTTCACGAAAAACTCATTCAAAATGCAACTCCAAAAGAAATTCATATTGTAGTGGTTATCGCAGCACCAGAAGGCGTTGCTTTTCTTGAGGAAAATCTTCCTGAAAACTGTCATTTATGGGTCGCTTCTTTAGACGAAAAGCTAAATGAAAAGAACTACATTGTTCCGGGGCTTGGTGATGCAGGCGATCTTGCTTACGGAAGTAAATTATAACTGAGAGAAAAATGTAAATAAACTACACAAAATCAACACGTAAAATACAATTTCGTTATTCAATTTTTGTTGCATATACTCTACATGACTTGCTGCCATGATGGTCAAAGGTGCAATACTAAAAAAGAGTAAATCGTTACTTTTATCTGTTGAAAGAATGTACACAAAGGCCGCAATAAAAAAACATGCTACTACTTTTTTGTATGAAGAATGTAGTATTTGCGGTCGATTAGACAACGTCATCAGCATCGAAACTACAAAAAATAAAGATACAGCCACATAGATTGAAAGTGCTCCGTTTTCGTAATTGCTCTTGAAATAATCAATATTAAAATCGATTACAGCACGTTTCTGAAAAAACTCAGTTATATCAATATGGAAGATTAAGGAGATCAATAAAAAGATTATCGATACCGCAATAAGCGCTATAAATGGTAAAATCCAGTTTCTATAATCTCTCGAAACATGAAAAACGATGGAGATAAAAACTAAAATCAGAAAGAGAATACACCAAAATTGAAATAAAGAAGCTATTAAAATCCAAAATGAAGCATCAAATATTTTTTCTTTTGAAGCTTTTAAAGATTGCAGCGAAATCAATCTTCGAAGTGCCAGCAGTACAAAAAAGTTCGCATATATTACATTAGCATTGTTAAATATCGTGGGGAAAAACAATAGAAACAATAAGTAAAAAAATATCGCGTATCCATTGTCTTTACTAAGTCCGTTCTTTTTTACGATAAAATTAATCAGGAAAAAAGACGCCAAAATAAAGCACAACAAACTCACTTTTTGGAACGCCAAAAAATAAGAACTCACCCATGATGGTTCCTGAATTTGAAAAAGAAAAAAGAAAACCAGTATCAAAATTACGACCAATGAATAATTTAATGGCGTAGATTTTTTAAAAACACTTGTTATCATAAGGATATTTTATACTTTTGTGATTGTAAATATAATACTTGTTTAAAAAGGAAAACCAACAAGTTGAAAAAAGATTCTACTACTAGACTTCTGGTTTCAATGCGTTACACAACAATAAATAACATATAATTTTATAAATTATGACAGCTTTTTTTGAAGGAATACAGTACTTATTCGTTAACATTTTATTCGCTCCACTTGATTTTTTACGTCGTTTGGAACTTGTTACCTGGTTTGGTGCTAATACTATTAACTGGATTTTTATGATCATCTGTTCATGCGCAATCGTTTATTGGATCAAACAATTACGCATTTTTGATGACGCCGGAACTGAAAACCAAGATACTACAGCTCACTCTTTTTTAAAGTAAGTCGAAGCCAATATCTTTTCTAAAATACATCTTATCAAAATTTAGTTTATCTATATTTTGGTAAGATTTTTTTATGGCCTGCTGGAAATCGTCTCCATAAGATGTTACGGTTAGTACACGTCCTCCGTTACTAACGATGTTCTCGCCTTCTAATTTTGTTCCTGCATGAAAAACAATAGAATCGGTAATGTTTTCTAAACCTGTAATTACTTTTCCTTTTTCAAAATCTTCCGGATATCCGCCAGAAACCACCATAATAGTAGTCGCACTTCTTGGATCTACCTGTAATTCGAATGAATCTAATTTTTGATTGGCCACTGCAAGAAACAATTCGACTAAATCTGATTCTAATCTTGGCACTACAACTTCAGTCTCAGGATCTCCCATTCTTACATTGTACTCAATAACGATTGGTTCGTTTTTTACATTGATCAGACCAATAAATACAAATCCTTTATATTCGATTCCATCTTTCTGGAAACCTTCAATAGTTGGTTTTACGATACGTGTTTCAATTTTTTCCATCAAAACAGCATCAACATAAGGAACCGGAGAAACAGCTCCCATTCCACCTGTATTTAAACCTGTATCACCTTCGCCAATACGTTTGTAATCTTTTGCCGTTGGTAAAATTTTATAGCTTTTACCGTCAGTTAAAACAAAACAGCTTAATTCTATTCCGTCCAAAAATTCTTCGATAACTACTTTTGAACTTGCTGCTCCAAATTTTTCGTGAACCAGCATGTTTCTTAATTCTGTTTTAGCTTCTTCTAAATCCTGAATAATCAAAACTCCTTTTCCTGCGGCCAAACCATCTGCTTTTAAAACATAGGGAGGCTGTAATGTTTCTAAGAAAGCACATCCATTCTCTACTGTTTCAGCCGTAAAACTGTCGTAAGCAGCAGTTGGAATATTATGTTTCATTAAAAACTCTTTGGCAAATTCTTTACTTCCTTCTAACTGAGCTCCCAATTTTGATGGCCCAATAACCGGAATATGTTGTAAACTCTCGTCGTTTTTAAAATAATCGTAAATCCCTTTTACCAAAGGATCTTCTGGTCCTACGACCACCATTTTTACATTTTCCTTAATTACAAATGCTTTGATCGCATCAAAATCTGTTGGAGACATTGCGACGTTTGTAGCAATTGCTGCCGTTCCTGCATTTCCTGGTGCAACAAAAAGTTTTTCGCAAAGCGGACTCTGAGTCATTTTCCACGCAAAAGCATGCTCTCTTCCGCCGGATCCCAATAGTAAAATTGTCATGGTATAGTTGTATTTAGTTGTGGTGCAAAAATAATTGCTTTTGTACGTAAAAAATAATTAAATCTTAAAAAGTTGTTGATTCTTCTCTGTTAGTAATTCGATAGTATTATTTTTGGCAAAAATTAATACTTCAAATGATTTCTCTTTTTGATATTTCGCTGCAATTAAATGGTTTTCCAATAAAGAAGGCCAAAGCCGAATTGGATGAAATCAAGAATTTATCTGAAAAGAAATATGCTCGTTTTCTTCAGAATAAAAAAGAAGAAATTGTCACTTTTCATCTGAAAAACAACTCTTTCTATAAAGAATTAGTTGGTGATATAACCGAATTGAAATGGGAAAGCTTACCCGTTTTAAACAAACAAAATTTACAAAAACCGCTCGAAGAAAGACTCTCAAAAGGTTATTCCAGAAAAAACATATACCTCAACAAAACATCCGGATCCAGTGGTACCCCTTTTGTTTTTGCTAAAGATAAATATTGCCATGCCTTAACCTGGACTTCTATTTTTATGCGTTTCAGCTGGTACCATATCGATTTTAATCGCTCCTACCAGGCTCGTTTTTATGGTATTCCGATGGATTTTATTGGATATCATAAAGAACGGATTAAGGATTTTTTGACACATCGTTTTCGCTTTCCGGTTTTTGATTTATCTGATGCTGTTCTCGAAAAATTTCTGCAAAAGTTTAAAACTAAAAAATTCGATTATATCAACGGTTATACAAGTTCAATCGTTTTGTTTGCCAAATACTTAGAACAAAATAATCTTATTTTAAAAGAAATTTGCCCCACGTTAAAGGCCTGTTTTGTTACTTCGGAAATGCTTTTTGAATCGGATAAAAAGCTCTTGCAAAGACAACTCGGAATTCCTGTTATTAATGAATATGGCGCTTCAGAATTGGATTTGATTGCTTTTGAAAACTTAAATGATGATTGGCAAGTAAATGCTGAAACGCTGTTTGTTGAAATTTTAGACGAAAACAATCAGGTTTTGCCTTACGGTAACGAAGGTCGAATTGTGATTACCTCTTTATTCAACAAAGCGCATCCATTTATTCGATATGATATTGGTGATATTGGAATTTTAGACGAAAAAAGTACACCTCAAAAGCCTATTCTAAAAAAACTGATTGGAAGAACCAACGACATTGCAATTCTGCCAAGCGGAAAAAAATCACCTGGTCTAACCTTTTATTATGTAACCAAAAGCATTATTGAAGATGACGGAAATGTTAAAGAATTTATCATCAAACAAATGCAATTAGACTCTTTTGAAATTGAGTATGTAAGTGATATCGAATTAAATGCAGCTCAAATTGAAAAAATAGATAAGGCAATTTTTACCTATTTAGAACCCAATTTAAATTTTAGTTTTACCCGAAAAAAGGTTCTTGAAAGAAGCAATAGTGGAAAGTTAAAACAATTTAAATCTTGTCTTTAATGTAAATAAAATCCTATATTTGTTTTTTTTTCTAATTAAAAACTTATGCAGGATCAATCGTTACTTTCAGAAGAAACTATTTCCAACAAAATATATTACATCCGCAATCAAAAAGTAATGTTAGATAGTGATTTAGCATTGCTTTATGATGTGGAAACGAAAAGATTAAATGAACAAGTTAAAAGAAATTTATCACGATTTCCTTCAGATTTCATGTTTCAACTTACTAAAAACGAATTTGAAAACTTGAAGTCGCAAATTGCGACTTCAAGTTGGGGCGGAAACAGAAAATTACCTTTTGTTTTCACTGAACATGGTATTTTAATGCTCTCAAGTGTCTTAAAAAGTGACAAAGCAATTCAAACCAATATTCAGATCATGCGCATTTTCACGAAAGTGAGACAAATGCTTTTGGATACAACTGAAATAAAAGTTGATATTCTACAAATTCAAAAGAAGTTAGAGAATCACGATAAGAATATTGAATTGGTTTTTTCCTATTTAGATGAATTGACAGAGAAAAAAGAAAATGAAAGTGAAAGAGTAAAAATTGGATATAAAAAATAGTTCATTAATTCTCCTAAATCACACTTAGATATTGAAGAAAGTCTTTCAATCGACAAAGAATTCAATTTAAACTTTACTTTTGCCAAAAGAACGTTTTAAAAAGAATTCACTCAACCTATGAAAATCACCCTAATCGCAGGTGCAAGACCTAATTTTATAAAAATAGCTCCCCTCATTAATGCTATACAAAACAAACAAAATGAAGGTTTTGATGTTTCGTTTCGATTGGTTCATACAGGTCAGCATTACGATAAAAACTTAAGTGATACTTTTTTTGAAGAATTAAATATTCCCAAACCAAATGTAAATCTGGAAGTGAAAAGTGGTTCTCAAGCCGAACAAACTGCCGCAATTATGATTGCTTTTGAGAAGGAATTACTTCAAAATCCTACTGATTTGGTTTTAGTTGTTGGTGATGTAAACTCCACTATGGCGTGCTCGATTGTTGCCAAAAAATGCAATACTAAGGTAGCGCATGTTGAAGCGGGAATTCGTTCCGGAGATTTAACAATGCCGGAAGAAATCAATAGGATACTGACGGATAGTATTACCGATTACTTTTTTACAACCTCAACTTCAGCCTCAGATAATTTATTAAAATTAGGCTCCGATCCTGAAAATGTACATTTCGTAGGAAATGTTATGATCGATACTTTGTACCAAAACATCAATAGAATTTCTCCTCCTGATTTTTGGGAAGAACATCAGCTTAGTGAAAAAAACTATATCGTTCTAACCTTGCACCGCCCCGGAAATGTCGACGAGGTTTCTTCTCTTATTGCTTTGCTTCAGGGAATTGATGATTTGGTAACTAACAAAAAAATACTATTTCCTATTCATCCCAGAACACAGGCTATTTTGGGGGAAAATGCAATTTCTTTTGAAAATATCATTTTTGTTGCACCGCAAAGCTATCTGAATTTCATGTATTTAATAAAAAACAGTTTTGCAGTTATTACCGATAGCGGCGGTATTTCTGAAGAAACAACTGTAATGGGAATTCCCTGCTTTACAATGCGAAATAATACAGAGCGTCCTGAAACAGAAACCATTGGATCTAACACTATTGTGGGAACATCCTTAGAAAATTTACAAAAGGTATTTCATTCCTTCTTAAAAAATGGTCCTCGAAAAAGTGGCATTCCTAAATTATGGGATGGAAAAGCCTCTGAGCGAATTGTTACAATTTTACTGGATAAAAACTAATGAAGGATATTCTGATTATATCAAACTATTATCCACCCGAAAAAGGTGCTGCAGCCAATAGAATAGAACAACTGGCTTTAAAATTAAATCAAAACGGATATGAAGTTTCGGTAATTTCTCCTCTTCCAAATTATCCCAAAGGTGAATTATTTCCGGAATACAAAGGTCGATTTTCTGTAACAGAGAAGATTCAGAATATTACATTAAAACGTCTTTGGATTTATCCAAGTAACAGTCCGAATATCTTTAAACGAATTGTTTCGACGCTCTCCTTTTCAACTACTTTATTTTTCTATTTGTTATTTGCCAAAACTCCTAAAAAAGTTATCGTGCAATCACCTCCATTGTTGCTCTCTTTTATTTCGGTTTTCGTGCTTTGGCTGAAACGTAAAACCATTATTTTGAATGTTTCAGATCTTTGGCCTACTGCTGCTATCGAATTGCAGGTGCTCAAGAAAAACAGTATTTCGCACAAGATATTGCTTTTTATAGAACGATTTATTTACCAAAAAGCCACACACATTTTTGGGCAATCTAATGAAATCATTACTCATATTCATTCGATCTTTCCTAAAAAGAAATGCTTTTTGTATCGCAATTATCCGGATCATTTTATTGAAGATTTCCTCGAAGAAAAAAACAGTTCCAGCGAACCTATTAAACTATTCTATGCCGGATTATTAGGCGTAGCGCAAGGAGTTTTAGAACTTATTCAGCAATTGAATTTAGAAAATGGCAATATTGAACTTCATATTTTTGGAGATGGCGCCGAGAAAACTCAAATTGTAAATTACCTCAACCAAAATCCGACTAAAAAGATAATCTTTCACGGAATGCTTGAACGCAATGTTTTGCATGAAACTTTGAAAAATTTAGATATTGCCCTTGTTCCGCTCAAGACAAGGATTTACGGCTCTGTTCCTTCCAAAATATTTGAATATAGTGCTTTAGGATTTCCAATACTTTACTATGGAGGAGGCGAAGGAGAAAATATTGTAGAAGAGAATAACCTGGGTTGGGTAGTTCCCGTTGAAGATTTCCAACAATTAAATACAACTTTAGGAACAATATCGACATTAGGTAAAGCAGAAATTCAGAAGATGAAAAAGGCTATTTTTCTTCATGCCAAAAAACATTTTAATTTGGACCAGCAAATGAAGGAACTCATCGAAAAGAATGCTTTTTAAGTAACTTAATAAAAACGGGCAATTATTTCCAGAATAATTGCCCGTTTTTATTTTCTTATTTGATATAGTTCGAAAAATCTTTGTGTTCTTCTTTTGAAAGCTCTTCTTTTGAAAGTGATCTGAAATAATCATACGTAATTTTCATTCCTTCAGAACGGCTTACTTTTGCTTCCCAACCCAATAACTCTTTTGCTTTTGTAGTGTCTGGCTGGCGTTGTAACGGATCATTTATGGGTAATGGATGGTAGACTACCTTTTGATTGGTTCCTGTTAATTTAATGATCTCTTCTGCAAAATCCTTAATCGTAATCTCATCCGGATTTCCAATATTTACCGGATATACATAATCCGAATGCAGCAGTCTGAAAATACCTTCAACCTGATCGTCTACATAGCAGAAAGAACGTGTTTGCATTCCGTCTCCGAAAATAGTTAGATCTTCCCCACGTAATGCCTGTCCGATAAAGGCTGGGATTACACGTCCGTCGTTCAGGCGCATTCTTGGACCGTAGGTATTAAAGATACGCACGATTCTGGTTTCTACACCGTGAAAAGTATGATAGGCCATTGTGATCGATTCCTGAAAGCGTTTTGCTTCATCATATACCCCGCGTGGTCCAATTGTATTTACGTTTCCATAATATTCTTCTGTTTGTGGGTGAACTAATGGATCTCCGTAAACTTCAGATGTGGAAGCGATCAAAATTCTAGCTTTTTTTACACGAGCTAATCCTAATAAATTATGTGTTCCAAGAGACCCTACTTTTAACGTCTGAATTGGAATTTTTAAATAATCTATAGGACTTGCCGGTGAAGCAAAATGTAGAATATAATCTAAATCACCTGGAATGTGTACAAACTTGGTAATATCATGATGGTAAAACTCGAAATGTTCTAACTTGAATAAATGTTCTATGTTTTTAAGATCTCCCGTAATCAAATTATCCATTCCGATAACATAGTATCCTTCTTTGATAAAACGATCACATAAATGCGATCCCAGAAATCCAGCCGCTCCTGTAATAAGTATTCTTTTCATTTCAATATTTTCTGTTCATTAGAATCATTTGCTACATTAAACATGCAGTAAAGAATTATAAAGAAGATTATTCCTCTTTGTCTACTCAAAAAAGATTCGGTCAAAAATAAGACTATCATTGTTACTGAAAAAGCAATATGTATAAAATCTTTATTTATAATTCCTTTTCTAATTGTGACCACTAGCATACTTATCACTAATAAAAAACCAAATACACCTAATTCTGAAAATATTTGAATGTATTCATTATGAAAATTAAACTCCCCATAATCTGGATATAAATTATGTTCTTTTACTTTTTCTTTTATTTTATTCTGTGACGCATCTAATCCAAATCCTGTAAAAAAAATATTCTCTTCCTGTAGCATTTCTTTAAAAATTCTAATTTGAAAGAATCTAAAAGCTGCTCCCGGGAAAAAGTCATTCTGCTGAAATTTATCCTGGCTCCAGGCTTGTTTTAAACTAATATTATAAATTGGCCCTTGATTTTCTTCCGTCGTTTTCTTTAAAGAACTATCGACAAGTATTGTTTCAAACTCAATCATAAATCTGTCTCTGACTGGCTTAATAAAAATTACAGCACTAATAGATACAATAACTACTGTTGAAAGGATTAATCTTTTTGTTCTTCTGGAAACAGTAGAAAAAAAGAAATAATAAATAATTATCATAGCCAAATCAACGATAATAATATTCTTAGATGACAATAAAAATATTAAAACTATAAGAATAGAGAATCCTGTTTTATCAACAATTGATTTTTCTTTTTTAGCAAGCAAACAGAACATGGCTAAAGAAGCAAAAACTGCCACATAAATGGCATTTACTTCTAAAGTGACTAACTCATGATAGAAAAATACCTTTTTATTTCCGGAAGCTATGAATTTTACAATCGCCTTTAATAAATAGAAAATGGCGAAAATAACCATTGCAAAACTGTAGTAATTTAACACCTTTTTTACTTGATTACGAGTTATTTTTGGTAATCCGCAAAAAGCTAAAGGAATCAACAAAAACAATACTTCTTTTTGTAATCCTTTAATTGTTTGTTTACTTTCTATTGTCCAAAAAAGCGACATAAGCATCAAAGCATACAGTAGCATGGGAAGTAACAAAACTTTTGGTATCGAAAAATCTTCTTTTTTGGATTTAACAAGAGTAAAAATCAGAAAAATAACACCGGTTAAACTTCCAATTATATACTTCATTGGGAGTGTAATCAACATTGCTGTTAAAAGATAAACCAACAATGTTTTGTTCTGCCATAATTCATCAATTTTATTGAAGACTTTTTTCGAATAACCTGAGGTACGATTCATTTATTTTATTCCAATTAAATTCTTGAATTATAGTGTTAAAATTATCGCGAACGATTTGTTCATGATCTTTTCTTTTTATGGTTTCAATAAGTTTTTTAACTTCTGTTGCATTTAAAAAATAGAATGCGTTTTTTTCTAAAATAGCGCGATTAAATTCGTTATTATGTGCTACAATTAATGCCTTTGTTGCCATTGCCTCCAATAAAGAAGGATTTGTTCCTCCTACTGAATGCCCGTGAAAATAAAGATTCGAAAAATATCTTAGATTGTCTAAATGCTCTTTATTATAAATTCCTCCCGTAAATCTTATATTTTTATTTTTTGAAAATTTCTTTTTAAGATAATTTCCAAAAGTATTATTGCTATTTCCTATAACCAATATTACTTTATCATCATTACTTTCCGCAATTCCATCCAAAATTACCTCGATATTATTTTCGGGCTCAAAACGCGCTATTAGTAGGTTGTAGTTGTATTTTTCGACATTATATTGTGAAAGTAAATCTTCTTTTGGCTCATAAAATGGTTCCGCTCCATAAGCAATATAAACTGCTTCTTTATTATATTTCTCTTCTAAATATTGTTTAATTCCAAGCGAATCTGCAATCAAATGATCACTACTTTTGACTGCTTTTTTCTCAGCAAATTTTAAAAATTTTTGGGTTGTTTTAGAATATTTACTTCTCTTCCATTCTAATCCATCCATGTTAGTAATGATGGTTGATTTTTTTGGTAAAAGAAACGACCATATAGAACTGCTTGTGTAACCCAATTGCAGAATGATATCGAAATTTCTTTTTCTGGAATCCAAAATACAGTTCAAATCATAAATAAATTGTCCTGCAGAGCCTATTTTATCCTCCGGGTCATATTGATGAATAATGTTCACGCCCATGTAAGATGTCTCCTGAAAAACATGATTCTGCGAATTATAAACATAAACATCATGTTTCTGTTGTACTAAATAAACTGCAAAACACTCTGCAAATTGCTCAAATCCACCATAATTATTAGGGATCCCTCTGGTACCAAGAATGGCTATTTTCATCTAAATTTTATCAATCAGGATCCAAAAATAATGATTTTAAAAGTTCTTAAAAATTTAATTAGAACAAATTCAATTTTAATTTATGAATATTTAATTTAATTTCTACATTTGTTTCAAAGCGCTTATAACAATATTTTTATGATTAATTTTGAATATCTGGAAAACCATTTAGACGATCTGCGTTTAAAGTACTTAACTGCCAGTCCATTTCCGCATTTAATAATTGATGGTTTTTGCGAAGAAGAAAAATTGATAAAAGCCTATAAAAGTATTCCTGAACTCAATAATAAGAGTCGCGATTATTCATTTGCAAATAATAAATTTGAAAAATCAAATTATAAGGAATTAGGTGTTGAACTACACGAATTATATGATGATCTCTCGTCTGAACGATTCAATAAAATCATATCTCATATAACCTCAAAGTCAATTTTTGTTGATCCAAAAAATCACGGTGGAGGATTACATCAGGGTAAGAAAAATAGTTTTTTGGATATGCACCTGGACTTTAATTATCATCCTATTAACAAAGACTGGTACAGAGAACTAAATTTGCTTTTGTACTTAAATAAAGATTGGAAACCGGAATATAAAGGAGGCTTAAAAATAAGTGATTTAAGGACAGAAGAAGAAGCCGAGCTTGATGTTCCTTTTAATCGTTTAATTATTCAACAATGTGCACCCTACACGCTTCATGGATATGATATGACAAACTTTCCTGAGGGAAGTTTTAGAACATCTGTTGCAACCTACGCTTATCAAATACATAAAAAACAAATTGAAAAACCAAGAACAACAGACTGGTTTCCAAAAGAAGATGCCTCATTTTTTAAAAAACAATTTGCTAAAAATTATAATTTTTTAGTAAAAACAAAAAATAAATTGTTTGGAAGTAATACGGCAAAAAATCAATAACAAATTTCTTTAGACTTTTAATTTTGTTTTATAAGCTGATATAATACTGCTGCTGATTTTTTCCAACTGTATGTTTCTTTAATTTTTTGCGACATTAACTCAAAATCTGAATCTCGGTTTTCTTCTAAGATCTGAAGTAGTTTTTTATTGAATTCAACCTGGTTATAGGGATCAAAATAAAACTCTTTAAAAAAACTAAAATCTGACATTGCCGTTTTATCTGAGCAAATTGTTGGAATTTTAGCCGCAACAGACTCTAGGGGCGGAATTCCAAAACCTTCAGCAATTGAAGGATAAACAGATGCATTGGCTCCTCTTAGAAACAACAACATGGTCTGAAAATCGGTATTTTTCAAAGTAATTACCTGCTTTTTTATTTGAGAATCTATCTGATCAAAAACTTCATTATATTCAGGATTGAAAATAGTATCGTTTCCTAAAAAAAGAAGTTGGTACTTTTTATATAATTCTAAATCAACAAAAGCCTTTAAAACCATTTGCTGATTCTTTCTTGGCTCCCATCTACTTACATAAATAATATATTCTTTAAGAGAGAACTCTTTCATCACCTTTGCTTTAATCGATTCTTTATCGTATTCTTCAAAAAAAGCATTATCAATAGCATTGGGTGTAATCTCATAATTAGAAAATCCAAAATGTTGTTGAATTTTCTCTTTAGAGTATTGTGAAACTGTTAATCTGATATCCGCCCATTTAGCACTTTGTTTATATAGTAAAGTATTTATTATTTTACTGAAAAATGGAAAATATTGCGGAAAATCAATAAATAACACGTCATGGGTTGTGACGATGTATTTACATCTTTTAAATGGGGAAACAGTATACTGAAAATGTGTAAAATTAATTTTATTTTTTTTAATAATTTTCGGTATATCAATTAGTAACCTCAAATATTTGTTTTGGTATTTATACTTTACATAGGTAACATTTGAATGATTCCCGAAAATCGATTCTAAATTTTGTGGATTGTTTGAAGCCAAAAAAAAATGAAGCTCTTTCTTCCTTATTAACTCAGAATATAATCCCTGAATATAAGTTCTTGTTCCTTGAAAACCACCATCAAAAACATGACAATCAACAAAAATAAAAGTTGAATTTTTACTCCTCATTTTCTATTCTATTTTGACTATTATGCTCTCTAACAATAATTTCTCTAAGAGCAATCAGGAATCCGATTATTATTGATTTATTATCTAATTTTAAATACAACCCCAAAAATACCCAGTTTGAAACGATCAGAAAAACACTCGAGCCAATTAATAAATAATTAATGGCTTGCACAGCTTCGATATCAGATTTTTTTTGTCTGTACAAAGCAATCAAAAAAACAAGAAGCAATAAAACACCCAATAATCCAGATTTTAAAAACACTGTCATATAGCCATTATGGACAATTGGAATATACTGAACATATTCGTGATCGTTAGTCCAGACTTTTCTACCCAAATTAAGCGTTGATCCCAAACCTTCGCCAAAAAAAACGGCTCTTTTTCCTTTGTCTGAAACTTGTTTAACAGCAATTATATTTTCAAACGATCTGTAATTATCATTAAAATCTTTCCAATCTTCTTTGTCGATTCGTGTTTTAAAAGCCTCTTGAGGGGCAATTTTAATTTTATATAAAAAAGCTTGTATCCCTTTCCCTTCTCTTTTTGGATTAATGTAAACAATCGCTGTATACCCAATAACAGTACCTAGTAATACAAATAAAATTACTCTTAAAGATTTCTTGTTAAAAATCAAATATCCTTTTAAACCGACATATAAGATTATAAACTGAATCAGATTTGTTCTTGCTAAATATAGAAAGCTCGATAGACCTATTATCGACATTAATATTAGTCTCTGCCTCTTTGAAATTTCTAACTCCAGATTTTTATAAAAAATAAGTATGATTAATACATAGATCTCATAATCACTAAAATAGCCTCCATGCTCTCTTAAAAGATTAACACTTAAAGTTCTAAACTCAATAACCGTAAAAAACAGCATTGCCAGGTGCATTAACGAAATCGCTAATCCGGTATAAACTATAACTTTTAACGCTAATTTACTACTAAATCTACACAGTTGATAACCTACTAATAATCCTAAAATGGGTTTAAATAAATATGTAAAATCTCTAACGAATAAAAAAACAGTTGTTTTACTGAATAAAGTAGAAACAATTGCAACTAAAAGTATTAAGAGAAAAATGAAACAATACTTAATTATTGTAACAGAGTATTTTCTTTTTATTGTTGCAAGTAAAGTTAAAGTCCAAACCGCAAAAGTGAGTTCATAATTTGCAAACAAAGAAACTCCAATACAAAGCAAAAATAAAATCTGATAAGGAAAACTTTTATAAATAGTGATATTCATGATTACTTGCTTAATCTAATTACTGGTTTTAAAACAATATAATATAAAACTATCACCATTATTTCTATGATAATCGTGGCAATAAAAGCACCTTGCAGTCCAATATTTTTTACTAATAAAAAGAATACCAACAAGCTAAAAATAGAAGAACCAATTGTTATGTTTATATATGCCTTATTGCTGTCTAATGCAAAAATCAGCTGCTTTAAAGCAATAGAAATTGTCATAAATACCGGGATAATCAAACCTAACCTAAAAAAGAATGTCATCGAATCCAATTCATTTAAAGCAATATTAAAATATAATAAAATTTGCTCTGTGAAAATAAATGCTATGGCCACTAATACTAGTACAAACAAGTAATTTAGACCATTGTAATTTAACCAGTGCAAAATTCCGTTTTTTAAATTTTTATGTATCTGCAAACAAACATCAGCATATATAAAATTGAAAAACATTTGCAAATAGGTTCTGAAAGTCATAATAATTTGATCTATAATTCTATATTGTCCCGCCATACTGTTTCCTCCTACATAACTAATTATCATTATAGGCAAATATTGGTAAAATGAAAGGAATAGTTGTGAAAAGGTCAAAGAAAATTCCTCTCTTAATAAATATAACGCATCCTTTGTAGCATTTTGATAGAATCGCAAATCGTATTTTTTTATCAGACTAATTAATCCTATTAAACTCGAAATTATCAACCCTACTCCCAAGTAAGCATTTGCATAAATATAATCATCCTTTTTACTGATAAAAATAAAAATACCAGCCACATAAATTACTTTAGAAATAATGTTAATAAAAGAAATCCATTTGTAGTTTTCCAAACCCTGAAAAATCCATGTTGGATTTATTAATTGACCAATTACATACAAAAAACTAAAAAAGAAAAGAGCTTGTTCTTTATTAAAAAAAGGCACAAAATAAATAAGCAAAAAAGCCAGAAATAGTAAGATTACAATCAAAAACAGTTTCATTACATAGATAGAAACTATTTTTCTTTTAATAATCTCAGGATTGTTCCTATTGATCGATATTTCTTTAGTTCCGTTAATATAAGATCCATAGTCAACCAAAACATTAAATATTAAAGCAAACGAAAACCCAACTCCAATCTTTCCCAACCCTTCTTTTTCACAAATAGTAACCAAATAAGGCATTACCAAAAGTGGGCTAACCAGATTAACAATCTGACCAATTCCATAAATAACAAAATTTTTAATTCTATTATTTTGAAATACATTTAGGTGTTTTGATTTAAGCAAGATAATAGGGTTTGTTTATAAATACAGTATAAGACTTTAAGGTTTATTCTAAAATGATAAAATTCAATATTAGGAACTTAAGATAAAAAAAGCCACAAATTGTGGCTTTTAAACAATGTAAAATAATTATTTTACAATTAATTGAATTTGATCGTAAAGTGCTTTTTCTGAATAAAACAACGGATCATATTTTCCATCCTTAGATTTGATGTTTTGTATAATCGAATTCTTTTTGTCAAGAACTTTTATACATTCATTTGGAATAAAATAGTTAAAAAATAGTGAGTCTTTCGCTTCAAAACTTTTACTATAGTACTTCATTTTAAAATTTTTAATAATGATTTCCTTTTGTCCTTCGTTTGTTCCAAAATCAATTCTGATATAGTTCGGAATTGCATCTTCAGGCAAATTAAAAACGATATCTTGTGGATTATCATTAGCTTTTACGGCCATCCAAACAGAATTTTCTTCTTTAAAAGGTACCTCATATTCATCCTCACTATAATACAGCTGAAAATTATCATCAGTTTTTACTGTTGCGGTTAAGGTTACTTGGAAATTATTCTTTTTTGTTTCAACTTCAATTGGTTTGACCTCGTCTTTACTTACTTCTTTCTTACAGGAAGTAAAAGATACTAATAAAATCAAACTTGCAAAAATTAGTTTTGTTCTCATTATTAAAATTTTTCGGCTAAATTAGTTTTTTAAACTTAAAAAAAAAATGCTCAACCTAAACTCATAATATTACGTTTTAGGTAGTCATTAAAATATTAATTATTTTTCTCTAAAATCAACTTTTGTTTTCTGTAAAAAGATTTAAAAGATTTTAATAAAATATAAATAAAAATAAACAATAAAGGTAATATTAACTTCTTGTTTCCATAAAGTAAACCTGTTTTTTCGATATTTAACGTTGTACTGATATCTTTAACAATTTTATCATATCCTATTAATTCAATTTTATAATTTCCTTGCTCATTGACTAAATCTCCCTTAGTTTTAATAACATCGTTAAGCTGTGTATTGTCGTTAAAATAGACCAACTTGTCACTTTTTTGAGAGCTATTCAGGTTCGAAGAAAACCCTTGTAATACACCATTAATTTGAGAAATAGTCGTGTCATTTTGTGTCATTTTCTCTTTGACATTAATCAGTTTTGCTTCCTGGATTTTTTTGTAATATTCTGTTTCATTTAAAAAATTCAGAAGAGACTTTGTAATTTTATCGCCATTCAGATCATCTGTGGCAACCGAAATTCTGTGATATCGATAATTTTTACTTGTCAAATTATCCTCAATAATTTTTTTAATATCACCATTATCAGCCATCAACTTAATTAATTCAAAATTTTCCGGCTTATTTTCTATCAATTTATATATATCAGTAATCGGTTTGATTTCAATAAATTTAAGACTTTTTGGTTGTTTAACTCCAACAGTTTCTTTCAAAAAAAGCGTGTCGTTTTCTTTTATTTTAGAATTGATTAAATCAATTTTTGCATATAAATAATCCGTACTACCAAAATTTGGAGCCACAATAATTTCATGCTCATACCTTTTTTGAGTATTGTCTAAAAACATTCCCAAACCAAATCCCACCAAAACTAAAATTAAAACAATGACCCAATTTCTAATAAAAAACTGGATTCCCCTGAAGATAGATGCATTGATTCCCTGAAAAAAATTATTGATTTTTTTTGAAACCAGGGCTAAATCAATTTCCTGATCGGCATTATTTTGGGGTATTTTTGTACTCATTTATGTGGTTATTTTACGTTGAAAATTTGTTCTAAAATTTTAATGGTAATCAGATAAGTTGGTTTTACACCGGTAGTACCTAATCCGCCTGAAGCTAACGTGCTGCCTGTTTCTAATGGATTATCTGATGCATAATAAGCATAACGAACCTTGATATCATGCGGTACACTTTTTCTTATTTTAGAGGCAGACTGAATCGCTTTCTGATAATAAGAACCTTCCATTTCCAGACCAATTACACCCCAGGTCGATTCGTGAAAGAATTTCAATAAATCTCTGTTTTGCAATGATGTTCCTAAAACAGTAACCATTGCCCCTTCGAAAACAGCAATGTCGTTGCCTTCAAACATAGCTCCGGTTAATTCGTTTTCAAAGAAATAGTTATCAGCTGTTCCTTCATTTATATGCGCAGTTGGGATCATGATATCTCCTTTTCCACCTTCTAAAATTCCGGCTTTCCCCATAATCGAAACTGATTTCACATTCAGTAAAGTTTCTTTTTTAAATGGTTTTAAAAGTTCATCAATCGTTTCGTATGCCTGCTCCCCAAAAGCATAATCCATTACAATAATAACCGGTGCTGCTTCATCAAGAACAGCTTTTGGAAATGCCGTTTTTGCCCAGTCAATTTTGGCAGTGTCAAAAATCTGAACATCGATATTCGTTCCAGAACTATCCGGTAGGGAAATCATACCATTTTTTAATGCAAGCTCTTCTACAAGCCCTCTAATTTCTTTTGCTCCTGATTTGCTTAACTCTTCGTAAATATAAAAATCAGACTTATCCTTAAATTTTGTTTTTAACAACGGAGTTGCAAAAATGGAATTCATTACACTGTGCATATTGGCACTTATAACGTGAATCGGACGCTTTAAAAGATTATTTGCTTTCAGAACTTCCTTGATGTTGGTTGCCCAAATTTCACCATGGATATGATGTCCTAAACGCTCTCTTAAAACCGGACTAAATGTAATGGTACGCTTATTATTGTCGATAACTTCTTCAATCGCTAATTTCCCTAACCAGTAAATAACGTGAAGGAAACGATCCGGAGCATTTTCTGATCCAAAAGCGTCATAAATATCCAACACCTCTTCAAAGGTTCTTGCAAGAATATTGGCAACATGAGAGATTGCTTTTTCTTTTTCAATCTGAGAAAGTTTTTTCGTCTGCAATACAGCTTGCTCTAATTTCATCCAATCGCGCGAAACCTCACCTCCATCATCCAGTAAAACTCTGTTTTTAATTTTATGTGATTCGATAAAAATAAAAGTCAAATGCGTCAGAATATCGTAAATATCAGATCGGCCACGAGTGATTTCAACGTTCATTTGTTCCTCATCAATTCGGTAACAGTTTCTCCTTCTTTTTGGAGGAACAATTGGCTGAAAATGTGATTTAGAATATCCTTCGTCCGAAGTTAAATTAATAAAACGACATTGCTCAATTCCTATTGGTAAACGCTCTATAACGTACAAAAGCCCATTAAGTTCTACTTTTTCTTCACCTATATTTCCGTAAATTTCCGGACGTAATGCTAATAATGATTCACGTAAACTATCGCCCGAAACTCCCATTGGTTTATAAAAACCACGGTTGAATAAGTGACGCATTGTAATGTACATTTTTTCTATAGCAGCAGACGATTCCTGTGCTCTTGATCGTGATATATGTTTGGTTTCTTTCATGCTTATTTTATTTTAAAATCTTCTGTTTTGAGAAGATGTATTTTGTGTTTTTCAGTCAACGAAAATAGTAATTAAAAACTACACTTACATAAAACTGCAGTGTTACTAAACTGTTGTTTCATTATGATTTTATCTTAAATTATCGGCAATATCTCTATTATTTGATAATCTCGGTGTTTTATTCTGTCCGCCTAATTTTCCTTGCGATTTCATGTATTCCTGAAATGCGTTTTTAGAAACTTTGGTTACGACTACTTTTCGCAAAACATTTCCTGTAATCAAATCATCATAATAAATGTTTTGCTTTCTCATCGAATTGTCAATCGCTACCTCGAAAGCGTCAATACTTTCAGGTTCGGTTTCAAATTCTACAAACCATTCGTGATATGGCAATCCGCTTGAAGGATTTATTTGTGGTGCAACTGTGAATTCGTTAATTACAATATTAGTTCCTTCTGTCGCTTCTTTCATTGCATTTTCGACTTCGTTTGCAATAACGTGTTCTCCAAAGGCCGAAATATAATGTTTAATTCTTCCTGAAACGATTACTCTGTGTGGAAACAATGAAGTAAACTGCACGGTATCGCCAATATTATAACGCCAAAGTCCTGCGTTAGTCGAAATAATCATGGCATAATTTACACCAATTTCCACTTCGCCAATTGTCAAACTTTTAGGATTAGGTTCAAAGAATTCGTCGGCTTTAATAAACTCATAGAAAATTCCTGAATTTAATAAAAGTAACATTCCTTTTGCTTTTTGAGAATCCTGATAAGCAAAAAATCCTTCGGAAGCTGGAAACAACTCAATGCTGTCTACTTTTCTACCAATCATGTTTTCGAACTTGGCGCGATACGGTTCGTAATTAACTCCTCCGTAAATAAACAAATTAAAGTTCTTGAACAGATTTCCTATTTTTTTACCGCCGCTTTTTTCTTGTAAACGTTCAAAATACATTTGAACCCAAGATGGAATCCCGGAAATAATGGTCATATCCTGCTCAATGGTTTCCTCAACAATGGCATCAATTTTAGTTTCCCAGTCTTCGATACAATTGGTTTCCCAAGATGGCATTCGGTTTTTTTGAAGATATTTTGGAACAAAGTGCGCTCCAATTCCTGATAATCTTCCAAATTTGATTCCGTACTTTTCAACTAAAATCGGACTTCCTTGCAGAAAAATCATTTTTCCATCAACAAAATCGGCATTTCCAGTTTCATATATATAGTGAAGAATTGCATTTCGCGAAGCTTCAATATGATAGGGCATCGACTCTTTAGTCAGCGGAATATACTTCGCGCCAGATGTAGTTCCGGATGTTTTTGCAAAATAAAGCGGTTTTCCTTTCCACAGAATATTTTTTTCTCCCATTCGAACTTTGTCGATATAAGGTTTTAAATCTTCATAATCCCGAATTGGAACACGCTTCTTGAAATCGTGAACTGTCTTAATTTTATCAAAATGATGATCAACACCAAACTGAGTTTCTTTAGCGCTATTAACCAAACTTTTAAATACGGCCTGTTGAGTCTCAACGGGCTTATTGGCCCAAGCCGTTGTTTGATAATATATGGTGCTGGCAAATAATTTTGCTGCTACTGATTTAATAGACATTGTTTAATATATTATTTCTTGTCACTTTTGTTTTTATTTCGGGTCTTTTCACCCGACTCCTTCTCCATTCTGGCCACCTCTTCTCTTAGTTTAATCTCTTCTTCTGTTGGCTTCATATTCACCTCTGAAGGTTCATCTGCTTCTGCTAGAATAGAATCTTTATTGAATTTTGCATACTCCAGTTCTCCTCTTAAAACCTTTTGAATTCCTTTTATATAGGCCTCATTTTTTTTTAAAGCAGTTTCTAATGAATCTGATTTTATCGCCAATTCCGTTGCATTCTTTTTTAGTTCAGAAGAAGAATACCCAGGAATAAATTCACGTAAAGGCGTGAAAGCAATGATGAAAGTGGTGATTAAAATTAAAAAAATTCCCCCCAAAGTAAACGTCACAAAAACGTTCATTAAATTAAGTTTGAATGAAAAAATTTCTTCAAAAGTATCCTCATTCAAAATCACCAATCGGTTTTTGATGAATAATCTTTTCCTGAAATTGAACTTTTTCTTGGTCATTATGGCTATTTAATACGAGCAAATATAATAATTAATCGTCTTGTTACTGCGGAACAAAAATGAACGAATACACTTATTTTACTATTTTATAAAATATTTAACGCTGTCACAAACAAATATTTTAATCCAAATCCTGTTGTTCTTCGTATATTCTATATACATTTGCGGAACAATTAGAAATCAATTTGCTTCGGCATTAAATATACAAACCATGGGAAGATTAGGTCTTACAGAAATCCTTGTAATAGTAGGTATCGTGATATTACTTTTTGGAGGTAAAAAAATTCCGGAATTAATGAAAGGTTTAGGAAGTGGAATTAAGGAATTTAAGAACGCTGCTAAAGACGATCAAACCGCGCCTACGCCTCCTGTTAAAAAAGAAGAGGAAGAAACAAAATAATAACTTTCGAGTTGTTAGAAATCCCAAATTGCAATTATTAAGATTGTAATTTGGGATTTTTTTTATTCCATATTTTATAATACCATCGTCAACTGAATTCTCTTTCTATCCTCATCAACTTCAGTAACCTTTACGTCAACATGCTGATGCAATTTTACCACCTCGTTTACATCGCTCACAAAACCTGCCTTTAACTGAGAAATGTGAACCAATCCGCTTTCTTTAATTCCGATATCAACAAAACAACCAAAATTGGTAATATTATTCACAATTCCCGGTAAAATCATTCCGGTTTTCAAATCTTTAATTGATTTTACGTTTGCATCAAATTCAAAAACCTTAGCCGACTTTCTTGGGTCTAATCCAGGCTTTTCAAGCTCTTTTATGATGTCTTTTAAAGTCAATAACCCAATTTCAGGAGTAATATAGTTTTCGGCCTTAATAAGAGCCGTTTTCTCTTTATTCGCAATTAGATCATTCACAGAAAGTTTTAAGTCTTTTGCCATCTTTTCAACAACCGGATAAGCTTCCGGGTGCACAGCCGAATTGTCCAGCGGATTTTTAGCATTTGTAATTCTAATAAAAGCAGCCCCTTGCTGATAAGCCTTATCACCTAAACGAGGTACTTTTTTCAGCTGCTTTCTGTCTTCAAAAGGACCATTTTCGGAACGGTATTGAACAATATTTTCGGCCAGCTTCTCTCCTATCCCACTCACATAACTCAATAAATGTTTACTCGCCGTATTGATATTGATTCCAACCGAGTTCACACAACGAATTACCGTATTATCTAATTCTTCTTTTAATTTCGTCTGATCCACATCGTGTTGGTACTGTCCAACTCCAATTGCTTTTGGATCAATCTTCACCAATTCTGCCAAAGGATCTGAAAGTCGTCTTCCAATAGAAACCGATCCACGAACCGTAACATCATAGTTTGGAAATTCTTCCCTCGCAATTTTTGATGCTGAATATACCGACGCTCCCGCTTCAGAAACAATAAAAACCTGTAACGGTTTATCGAACGCGATTTTTTTGATGAAAAATTCCGTTTCACGCGAAGCAGTACCGTTTCCAATAGAAATCGCATCAATTTGATAAGCGTTTACCATAGAACGGATTTTTTTGATCGCCATGGTTTCCTCATTTTGAGGCGCATGCGGATAAATTGTTTCATTATACAACAAATCTCCTTTTTCGTCTAAACAAACTACTTTACAACCGCTTCTAAATCCGGGATCTATGGCCAAAATACGTTTTTCACCCAAAGGCGGTGCTAATAATAACTGTCCCAGATTGTTTGCAAAAACCTGAATTGAATTCGCATCCGCTTTTGCTTTAGCTTCTTGCAGCGTTTCATTTCCAATAGCAGGATTTAACAATCGTTTGTAACTGTCTTCAATCGCTAGCTGTAAATGTGCTGTTGTACTATTTTGTTTTTTAATGATGATTTCGTCAATAATATCATAAGCTTCATCTAAATCAACATCAACTTTCATTTTCACAAAACCTTCTTTTTCAGCACGAAGCATTGCCAATAAACGATGCGAAGGCGCTTTTGTTAATGGTTCTTCCCAATCAAAATACTGGCTGAACTTTTGAGCTCCTTCTTCTTCACTCTTCTTTTTTACAACTTTAGTTCCAATAGTTGCTTTTCTTTGGTATAATCTACGCAATTGTTTACGAACATAAATGTTTTCGTTAATCCATTCGGCAACAATATCTCTAGCACCTTGCATGGCAGCTTCCTCATTAACAACATTTTCATTTAGATATTGTGTCGAAATAAAATCAACATCAACATCATTTTCAGACATAATGATTTTTGCCAAAGGTTCTAAACCAAATTCGCGTGCCACATCTGCCTTTGTTTTTTTCTTCTTTTTGTACGGAAGATAAAAATCTTCTATTTCCTGTAAATCAAAACTTTGCTCAATCTTATGCTTCAATTCAGTCGTAAGTGATTTTTGTTCTTCTATCGATTTTAAAACCGCCTCTTTACGTTTTACGATCGTTTCATATTCCTTTTGAAGTTTTGCAATCTGCTCGATCTGAACTTCATCAAGATTTCCGGTCGTATCCTTTCGGTAACGGGAAATAAACGGAATCGTGCAATCTTCTTCTAATAATTTTACCGTGTTTTGAATGTTAATTGCTGCTGTTGTTACAGACTTCGCAATAAATTGAATATTAGTCATACTTTATAATGAAATAATTTCTGGATTAGAAAATGAGATAACCTGTCTTTCAAAATCAACAACAGATTAAACAATCACCCGGCTAAAATAATATCTTTGTTTTTAATTTTTAGCCAATGGAAGTTTTATTAACGTATTTTTTAGTTGTAAATATCACCGTTTTTATTCTCGCGGGATATGATAAATATCAAGCCCGAAAAAACAAACAAAGAATTCCCGAAAATACCTTATTTTTTCTGGAAGCTATTGGTGGAACTGTTGGATTATTGTTAGCAATGTTATCCTTCAGACATAAAACGAGTAAATCTTCTTTTATTATAAAATTCTCATTTATTTTTTTCATTCAGATTGTCTTGATCTATCTAAAATTAAAGGCTAAGATTTAAACATTTGCATTGTTAATAACTACGTAAATACCTTTTTATCAAATATTTAAATCTATTATTTAAACAAAAAACCGGATGAATTATTAAAATCCGCCCGGCTTATTTATATTATATTTGGTGCGAAGCACCCGCAATTTTTGACTTTTTACTGACAAGCTATTTTATTTACTCTGTTTTGATGCCTTCCACCTTCAAATTCAGTTGTTAAAAAGGTTTCAACAATTTCAACTGCTTGTGGAATAGACGTAAAACGTGCCGGAATACTCACAATATTGGCATCATTGTGTAAACGTGTTAAATAGGCTATTTCTTTAGTCCAGCATAACCCAGCTCTCACTTTAGGATGTTTATTTGCAGTCATAGCAATTCCGTTTCCGCTTCCGCAGATTACAATTCCAAAATCAGCTTTCCCTTCAGATACATCATTTGCAACCGGATGACCAAAATCCGGATAATCTACAGAATCTTCTGAGTCTGTACCATAATTAGTTACTTCATATCCCTTTGCCTGAAGCATCTTAACAATTGCTTTTTTATACTCTGGCCCTGCGTGGTCATTTCCTATCGAAATTTTCATTGTAATTACTATTAAGTTGTGTCCTGCAAATTTACTTAAAGAATTTCTTAGCTGTGTACTATTTAGAAAAAAGTTAGCCACGAATTTTACTAATTAGCACTAATTATTGTTCTTTTTAACAATCAAAACTATTTATAAAGGTTTAAATTTAATTAATGAAATTCGTGGCGTAAAGATCATAAATCTAATTAGCTTACAGTCAAAATATTAACACTTATTAACATTATTAACAACTCTGTAAGTGGCTCATAATCAATAAATAATAATCAGTTATTTTGTTAAAATTTTATAATGTTAATAGCAAAAGCTAATTCGTTGATATTCAATTAACTTTAAGTTAACATTATTTGTTAATAAGTTGAGATAGAAAATTAGAAGTTTTTTTTGGTCGTGTCGAAAAAAAACCTAATCCAAAACCGGAATGAAATAACCTAATAAAGTTTGAGGAATTTTTGGAAAAGTTATCAATATCAAAAATGCTATTTTCAACAAAAATCAACAAGTGAACTTATCTACAAAATCAATTCATTTTTAGTTGTCAACCGTTGTTAATTAAAATACAAAAACTCTTATAAATTAGACTTTTAACTAAATATAAGTATGTTGATAACTCTAAATAACTAAGAGAAACTTCATTTCAATGCTTTTAAAAATAAATTTATAGCACATATTAACAAGCTATAATAACAAACAAAAATTAATTTAATTTAAATTTTTCTTTTTGTTGTATTTAATATATGTTGACAACTTTGAAAGATTAAAAAGAAAAATATTTTTTTGAAATTGAAAAAAGAAGAGATCAAACAATTTTAAGTGGGTTATTAAGATTGTCCAGAATTTGCTGAACTTCTTCGAAATCGTTTGGATGAACTTTGAGTTTGATTCCGCCGAGAGCTGTGGTGTACATGGGAACAACAGAGAGAGTCATTTCGTTTTCAAAAAAATAAGGAATCTCTTCTTGTTCTAATAAGTGTTTCAGAACAACTGTTTCGTGCAGGTAATTGAATACTGCAATGGTTTTAAAGCTTTCCATATTGGGTCTTTTTGTAAAGATACGAAAGTTATATTTTTAATAATTTATTTGTTAAAATCTATAATCTGATATCTTATTTGTAATTTTAACTTTTTAAGAAAAGATATATGAGTAAGAAAATTAGAAAGCCGATAAAAAAGGAGAAAGATTTCTCCAGTAAAATAGTAAAAATTTTATCGCAAAGCCCAAATAAAGCATTCAACTACAAACAAATAGCAGCAAAGTTAGAACTTGATGATACTAAAAGCAGAAATGAGATTATAAAAGATTTAAAGATTCTCGCTGCTTCAAAAAAAATTATAGAATCTGAACCGGGTAAATATTTAGTAAAAGCCGAAAGTCAGGATTACTACGAAGGAACAATTGATATGACCAGCAGAAAAACGGCATATTTTATTTGTGATGAGTTTACCGAAGACGTTTTTATCCCAACCAATAATTTAAACAGGGCATTAGATAAAGACAAGGTAAAAGTTTATGTGTATAACCGTAGAAAAGGTAAAAGACCTGAAGGTGAAGTTATTAGTGTTGTAGAAAGAAATAAAACAGAGTTTGTTGGAGTAATAGATATTCAGGCCAACTTTGCTTTTGTATCTACTGCAAATCCTAAGATGTACACGGATATTTTTATTCCAAAAGATAAAATAGGGGAGGCCGAAAATGGTGATGTTGTTTTAGTTACCATTGAAGATTGGCCTAAAAGAGCCGATAGTCCGTTTGGATCTGTAATCAGAGTTTTAGGAAAACCGGGTGAACACAATACTGAGATTCATGCTATTTTGGCTGAATACGGTTTACCGGCAGATTTTCCGGTAGAAGTAGAGGTGTATGCCCAAAAAATAGATACTTCGATTCAGGAAGCCGAGATTGCAAAACGTCGTGATATGCGTGATACACTTACGTTTACGATAGATCCAAAAGATGCAAAAGATTTTGATGATGCATTGTCTTTCAAAAAGTTAGAGAATGGAAATTACGAAATTGGTATTCATATTGCCGATGTTTCGTATTATCTGGAAGAAGGAACAATCTTAGATGATGAAGCGTATCAACGTGCAACTTCGGTTTATTTAGTGGATAGAGTAGTGCCAATGCTTCCGGAAGTTTTATCTAATTTTGCCTGTTCGTTACGTCCGAATGAAGAGAAATATACCTTCTCTGCAATTTTTGAAGTTTCGCCAACTGCACAAGTTATTAACCAATGGTTTGGAAGAACAGTAATTTATTCCGATCAGCGATTTGCATACGAAGAAGCGCAATATATTATTGAAACAAAAGACAATACAATTCCTGTTGATGTTTCAATCACCGGAGAATCTTATGTGGTTTCGGATGAAATTACCGAAGCTACTTTAAAATTAGATGAATTAGCTAAGATTTTAAGAAAGAAAAGAATGGCCAATGGCGCTATTTCTTTTGATAAAGTAGAAGTAAAATTTAACCTGGATGCCGAAGGGGAACCGGAAGGAGTATACTTCAAAATTTCAAAAGATGCCAATCATTTAATTGAAGAATTCATGCTTTTAGCCAACAGAAAAGTGGCGGAGTACATTGGAAAACAAAAGAAAACATTTGTTTACAGGATTCACGATGAACCTAATGAAGACAAATTAATTGCGATGCAAACCGTAATTGCTAAATTTGGATATAAAATAGATTTTAGAAACAAAGGCGATATTTCGAAATCACTGAATGCTTTGATGGAAGAAGTAAATGGTAAAAAGGAGCAGAACTTAATTGATACTCTAGCTATTAGAAGTATGAGTAAAGCCAAATATTCGACAGAAAACATTGGACATTATGGTCTAGCTTTTGATTATTACAGCCATTTTACATCACCAATTCGTCGTTATCCGGATGTCATGGTACATCGTTTATTGCAGTATTATTTAGACAACGGAGCTTCTGTAGATGAAGAAGCTTATGAAACAAAATGTTTACATTGTTCGAATATGGAAAGTTTAGCGACTAATGCTGAACGTGACAGTATCAAATACATGCAGGTAAAATACATGCAGGATCACCAGGACGAAGAATTCCTGGGAGTTATTTCGGGTGTTACAGAATGGGGAATTTATGTTGAAATTGTTTCCAACAAATGTGAGGGAATGGTAAGGATCAGAGAGATAAAAGATGATTACTATACTTTTGATGAAAAACAATATGCATTGGTTGGAGCCACTTCAAATAGCATTTTACAATTAGGAGATGAAATTTACGTAAAAGTTAAAAATGCTGATTTAGTTAAAAAACAATTGGATTTTCATTTTTTAAGAAGAGCATAATAGAAGTTTAATTAAAAAAATAAAAGTATGAAAAAGTTAATTATTGGAGCTGCAATTTTATTTGTTCAGATGTCTTTTGGTCAGGTTACCAAAGAATTAGGTGATTTTGATTCCGTTAAAGTATTCGATAAGTTAAGTGTAAAATTAGTTCAGTCTTCAGAGAACAAGATTGTGATTAAAGGAGCAAGAGAATCAGAAGTTGAAGTTGTTAACAAGAAAGGTTTATTAAAATTAAGGATGCCTTTTCCTAAGCTATTATCAGGAAATGATTTGGATATTACCGTATATTACAAACGTTTAGAGCTTATAGATGTCAATGAAGGAGCTAATGTAACCAGTAAAGATGTTATAAAAGCGACGGTATTTAAAGTAAGTGCACAAGAAGGCGGAACTATAAATGCTGAATTGAATGTTGATAAACTAAATGTAAGTTCGGTTTCCGGAGGTTCAATCACTTTAAGTGGTAAGGCAGATAATCAGGATGCGAGTCTTGGAGCCGGTGGTTATTTGCTGGCAAGTAAATTAAAGACCTCACAAACGAAAGTAAGCGTTTCTGCGGGAGGAAAAGCAGATGTGAATGCTTCAACCCTTGTTGATGCAAAAGTGAGCGCAGGAGGCTCTATTTACATTTATGGAAAACCGAAACAAATTAATCAGAAAACGGTTTTTGGAGGTAAAATCGAAGAAGTAAAATAAGAAATTGTATTTGAATGATAAATGATATTTTAGCTGGACTGCCATGGGGACTTTTTTTAAGTTTTATGGTAGGTCCGGTATTTTTTATACTATTGGAAACCAGTATTACAAAAGGATTCAGAGCTGCAATAGTTTTTGATCTTGGTGTAGTATTAGGTGATATTTTCTTTATTGCAGTTGCTTATTTGGGAAGTTACAGACTGATTCAGAGTTTAAAAGATAAACCTGCTCTTTTTATTTTTGGTGGAATTATTATGCTCGCCTATGGTATAATTTCTTTCGTAAGATTAAGGAAAGAAGAAAAGATTAACGATGAAGAAATTGATCGTGATATTATTAAAAGAAACTATGGAAGTTTATTTGTAAAAGGCTTTTTACTCAACGTTATTAACATTGGTGTACTTGGTTTCTGGTTAGCGGTTATTATTTCTGTTGGTCCAAAATTAGAAATGCAAAATTCAAGAATGTTTACTTTTTTTACTTCGGTTATCATAACCTATTTATTGGTTGACTGTCTTAAGATATTACTTGCCAAACAATTAAAATCAAAAATGACACCTACTAACATCCTGAAAATAAAGAAAGGAATCAGTATTGTTTTAATGGTTTTTGGAGTAGCTTTAATGATCCAGGGTTGGTTTCCAAAAGAGAAAGAAATGGTTAAAAATGCTTTTGAGAAGATTGAAAAGTAGTTGTTGATAACTCTGAAATATACTATAAAGTCTCTGAATTTCAGAGACTTTTTTATGTTTATAACTGTTAGTTTAGAAGTTTGAAAAAGTTATTTTACGTAAAGTGTGTCGTTTCGACGAAGAAGAAATCTTCACAAGAAACTCCACAAAGATTGGACAATTGTTGTGAAGTTATGTTACGAAGATGGTAAACAGGAAAGGTTTAAAATATTTAGAAAAAATAAAAAAAACTCTAAATTTCTGTATCTCTTTTTGAGGTATCGTCTGGATTCGAAGATAACTCTTTATCTAATTTTTTCTAAAAAGTAAACATAAAAAAAACCTCTAAATTTCTTTAGAGGTTTTTGAGGCATCGTCCGGATTCGAACCGGAGTAGGAGCTTTTGCAGAGCCCAGCCTAGCCGCTCGGCCACGACGCCATTACTTGAACGGATGGCAAAAGTAACTAAAATCTTTAAAATTCAAAAGTTTCAAAGTAACTATTTTAAAAAATTAGTTCTTTTTTAGAAAAAATTACTTTCTGATTTCCGTCATTTTTATAGTAACTGTTTCAACATCACCACCAATAGGAGGATTTATTTTAGAAACCCAAACTGTCGTTTTTTCTATCATTTCTATCTCCGAAAGTACACGAATATTGATTCTTTTGGCAACATGCTCCAATAAATGAGACCGAATTGCCATTTCTTCGGTTACAATTTTGTTCAAATGTACATAATCTACAGTGTCTAATAAATGATCCGTTTGTGCTGATTTTTGTAAATTGGTTTTAATTTTTATATCAACAGTGTAATCAGATCCAATTTTTCCTTCTTCAATCAAACATCCGTGGTACGAAAAAGTACGAATGTTTTTTAATTTTATAACTCCCATTTTTAATTTTAGTTTCAGGTTTTATGTTCCAAGTTGCACGTTTACTGATAAGTTTCTAAAGAAAACTGTAAACTGTAAACCGAAAACTGTAAACTTTTTTATCTTTGCTAAAATTACTATAAAATAATGGCATCAGAAGAGAAATCACTCAATTTTATTGAACAAATCATAGAAGAAGATTTAAAATCAGGTCTTTCTAAAACTAAACTTCATTTTCGTTTTCCACCAGAACCAAACGGTTATTTGCACATTGGACATGCAAGTTCTATTGCATTAAATTTTGGTTTGGGGATTGATTATCAGTCACCTGTAAATTTACGTTTTGACGATACAAATCCGGAGAAAGAAGAGCAGGAGTTTGTTGATGCTATTAAAAAAGATGTGGAGTGGTTAGGATATACCTGGTCAGAAGAACGTTATGCTTCAGATTATTTTCAGCAACTATACGATTGGGCTGTTTTATTGATAAAAAAAGATAAAGCTTATGTAGACAGTCAGTCTTCAGAAGATATGGCCATTCAAAAAGGAACTCCATCCACTACAGGAACGGATAGTCCGTACAGAAACCGTTCGGTTGAAGAGAACCTGGATTTATTTGAAAGAATGAAAAACGGAGAATTTGAGGCTGGTACGCATATACTTCGTGCTAAGATTGACATGAAATCGACCAATATGCTCATGCGAGATCCTATTATGTACAGAATTTTACATAAGCATCATCACAGAACAGGTGATGGTTGGAAAATTTATCCAATGTACGATTGGGCTCACGGACAAAGCGATTATTTAGAGGGCATTTCACACTCATTTTGTACACTTGAATTCTTGCCACATCGTGAATTATACGATTGGTTTTTAGATCAGATTTTAGAAGAAAATAAACTACGTCCGAAGCAAAGAGAATTTGCAAGACGTAATTTATCACATACTGTTGTAAGTAAAAGAAAATTACAGCAACTGGTTAAGGAAAAGCATGTTAACGGTTGGGATGATCCAAGAATGTCAACTATTTCGGGATTAAGAAGACGTGGTTACACGGCTGCTTCATTGCGTAATTTTGCCAATACAATTGGTATTGCAAAACGTGATAACTTGATTAGTGTATCTGTTTTAGAGTTCTGTATCCGTGAAGATTTAAACAAGATTACACCTCGTGTTATGGCGGTTTTAGACCCTGTAAAATTGGTAATTACGAACTACCCTGAAGGAAAAGAGGAGTGGTTGGAAGCCGAGAACAACCAGGAAGATGAGAATGCCGGTTTCAGAAAAGTACCTTTTTCAAGAGAATTATATATCGAAAGAGAAGACTTTTTAGAAGAAGCTCCGGCTAAATTTTTCCGTTTGACTTTAGGTAAAGAAGTACGTCTTAAGAATGCTTATATCATTAAAGGAGAAAGTGTTATAAAAGATGCTGATGGAAATATTACAGAAATTCATGTAACTTATGATACTGATTCTTTAAGTGGAAGTGGTACCGAAGCAAGTCAGCGAAAAGTATCAGGAACTTTACATTGGGTTTCTATTCAGCATGCTGTTGAAGCTGAAGTTCGTATGTACGATCGTTTGTTTACTGATGAAGCTCCGGACAGTTATAAAGAGAAAAATTTCTTAGATTTTGTCAATCCAAATTCATTAGAAACTATCATAGGATTTGTTGAACCAAGTTTGGCCACAGCTCAAAATGAAGATAAATTTCAGTTTCAGCGTTTAGGTTATTTTACTGTTGATAAAGATTCAACTCCTTCAAAATTAGTATTTAACAAAACAGTTGGACTAAAAGATGCCTGGGAAGAAAAGGGTAAAAAAGAAGAAAACAGTATCAACAATTCTTTAAAAGAAATCAATAAATATTTTAAAGTTGAGACCAAAGCAGAGCGTATTGCGATTGAAAGTGCAATAGGGGAGAGCATCAAAAATGTTTCTAGTTTTTCTTTATTGCAAAATTCTTTAAAGAAGAATATTAACAATAATAAAGGTTCACTGTTGTTTGCTCAGTTTATTTTGAAATATTCAAGTCTGAAATCTGCTGATTTTGAAGAAGAGGATATTAAAAAATTATACACTATGTCACTTCGTAGCGAATCTACTTATGTGAGATCTAAAGCACTTTTAAATTTAAGAGATTTAGAAAATGACAGTTTAAGAAAT
>NZ_CADCST010000139.1 GCF_902804485.1 Flavobacterium collinsii
AAATAACTAAATACATATAAAAATGCTTAAATACACACTTTTAACATATAAACTAATCAAATCATAATTATTTTTATTCAACAGTAAATATTCAGAGTTAAAAAACTAAAAAATCAGAGTAAGAAATAATTTTTCCATTTAAAACCAACTTTCTCCAGTAGATTTTCAAATTCGATCTCTAAAATAGGAAAGGACCTCTAAGTTCTTTAGCGAAAAATGTTCCTATTTACAAACCATTTTTCTACAATATTCTTTTTAAGGTAGTTCCCCAGAAGAAAGAAACCTTTAAAGGTAAAATCTATCTATCGACTAACACAAACTCATTTTGCAGAGCAAAAAACACAAAGAATGAGAATATAAGGGGCAAAATAAATGTACCTACTATGGGTACTAAAAAAAGAAAAACTTTTGCAGGATTATCTCCCACAAAAGTTTTTTTTTTTTTATAAAACTATTTAAATTGTTTGTCTTCCAACCTCATTAATCAGGATTTCAAGTAATGAAATCCCTAGCTTCAAAAAACCACGCAAATAGCTTTTTAATGAAACGAATGTTTATGAATTCTGCTGCAAAATTAATCTTCTGCTTTCTTCAAATTGTCTTCCGGAATTCGATCAATCAAATAGTTGTAGGGATCAATACCAGCTTCAAAAGGTTTCTCTTTCGTCTTAAAAACATAAACATTTTCCTTTTTTGTTATTTTTAGCCTTTTGTAAATCAAAACCTTACCCAAACCGGAATCGTTTTTTGGTTCCGCAAAAACAGCAATATCAATATAATCTGCAACAGGTATTGGGGTTTCTTTTCCAAGTGCATCCGATCTGAATTTTTCAGAAGTCGTTTTTAAAGTGATTTCGTACTCAGAACCTACTTTTTTATATTTGGCTTCAAGCATTCGATTTGAAAATAATGTAATATTTTCAAACATATCAGAAATCAAATACTGTAAACTATCCGGAGTTACTTTACGCAATTCATTTACTACACTTATCGAAGTTGGAAATGGCGGGTTTTTATAAGCATAAGTGTCAACCAAATTTTTCAAAGCCTGATTTACCTTTTTCTCCCCAATCATTTCTTTTAAATAATACATGACTACACTTGCTTTTTGATAGTGGATGTATTGCTGGTGCTCAGTTTTCATCAAAGGTTGCTCTCCTTCAAGCTCAGAACTACGGCCGCTTAAATAACGATCCATCTCATACTTCAGGAATTTTTTCATTTTGTCTTTTCCATATTCTTTTTCCATGACCATCAAAGCAGAATATTGTGCGAAACCTTCACTAAACATTTCACTTCCCTGCATATTGGCACCAGAAACCTGATGTGCCCAATACTGATGTGCCATTTCGTGTGCCGTGACATAATAAACCTGGTCAATATCATCTTTCTTTACATCACTTAAATCAATGATAAAACCGATACCTTCACTAAAAGGCATAGTACCAGGAAAGGCTTGTGCAAAACTTTGGTATCTTGGAAACTCAATAATTCTACATTGTTTATGATAATATGGCCCAAAGTTTTTAGTATAATATTCTAATGATTTCTGCATGCTTTTGAGCATATTCGGAACATTATAGGCGTGTTCTTTGTCGTAATAAACTTCGAGATCTATGCCGTTCCATTTTTTACGGGCTATTTCATACTTTGCAGAAATAAAGGAATAAAAGTTCAATGATTTTTGATCCAATTTGTAATTGAAATACTTTCTTCCATTAGCTTCCCACGTTTTTAATAGTGATCCCGGAGCAATGGCAGTTTGGTCCGGCGCTGTACTTATCGTCGTATTCACCTCAACCCAATCCGAATCATTTGCAAGGTACGTATTGCCCCTGGCCGAAAGATTGTTCTCGTCCAGTTTTGGCATTCTGTCTCTCTTTGGTAATTTCAATTTGATTCGTTTGTTTTTATCCGAAATCTCCACGCCATTATTGTATCCCAGAGATGGTACAATATCATAATTATTGAAAAACGTTCCGTTTTGAGTCAGTTGTGTAAAAGTGACTTCGTTTTCGAATCCTTTTGTCAATTTCCATAAATCGACATTAATCTTAATGGAGTCATTAGGCAATAACGGTTTGTTTAATTCATAAATCTCATAATTTAAACGAGAATCTTTTAATTTCAATTTTGCTCCGGCAATACTCATTTTTAAACTATCAGTTACTTCTGGCATCGTAAAATGGAGTTCTCGTATAGCTACATTAGATTTGTTTTTCGCCCAAATTTCTATTTTTGCAGTCATGTTTCGTTTTTCAGGCACAAGGTCAATAGTGTAATTGAATTTATAAAAACGAGGCTGTACAAGATTTTCGAATTTTTTATATTTTTTCTCATAATCCACCTGCTTGTTCTCCTGCTCTTTTGAAGAATCGTAAGTGTTTAAAATTTTGGTATTATAATAAACAAAACTACTGCAAAGTGCAAATAAAACTAAGGTGGTCGCTATGCCAATCTTATTTTTTCCAAGTTGTTTTTTTGCATTTACCCATCTGTATTTAAATTGCTGTTCTTTACCACGAATATAAAATGCGTTAATGACAAAACACAAGATCAAACAAAATAGTGCCCAATACACATTGAACCAAATGGTAGAGGAGACAAAAGGGCCAAACCCATTCATGTCTGAGTAAGTAATGGCTGGTGTGTTACCAAAATTCAACATATTGCTATTGATTTCGAGTACCCTCCAAATGAAATTATTAACAATTATAAAAGTGACAAAAGCAAAATAGGCAATATATCGGTTGTTGATTAAATAATGAAATAACAAAGAAATCACCGCCATAAAAGAATAGCTCAGTAAAGACACTACCATTATTGATTTTAGATAAACATCTAATTTGTAATTGTAATATCCATGAGCTGTTTGTGACACAATTCCAACGATTATCGTTAAGGCAAAAACGATGGCTAAAGCAATAATGAGAGCTACCAATTTAGAGGAGAATAAAACACCTGTTTGGATAGGTGTGGCATCTTGAATTTCATTGATTTTGGCATCACGTTCTTTCCAAACCAGAACACCAGTGTAAAAAGTAATAAATCCAATCATAAAAATGCCAAAAGCCCCTTTTATAGTATCGATTACATCATAAGTAACAGGATATTGAGCAATTCCATAGCGGCCTGTAAAACTCGTAAGGCTTGCAATCAAATTAATCATTCCAATGGCAACAATGATAATAAAGGTTGGGTTTTTAATGATTGATTTAGTTTCAAATTTTACTAAACCCCAAAAGGTATTTATCGAAAAGACATTAGCTTTTGTTGCTTCGAATACCGCATTTGAAACAACCACAGGAGCTTCCGATACTTTTGATTTTTTGCTCTCTTTGCTTTTTTCTTTCTTAGTATTAAAAGAAAACTTAAAATAAACTGCGACTAAAATAATCAAACTAATTCCTATCCAGATCAAACGATTGGTTAATAAATCGCCATGTAAGGGGACTGCACTTAGGTTTTTTTCAGCAACGGTGACATATTTCGTCATAATCTTAAAAGGACGAAGTCCAAAAGGATCAAGCAAATTCGCTAACCATTCTTTATGGATATCTTTGGTAAATCCAGAGGAAACAATATAGAATACCAAAATAAGCATAGCACCTATAAAAGATACAATATTGCTTCTAAAAATAATAGCTAAAGCAAATAATAAAACCCCTGAGATAATCACATTTGGAATCCCAAAAACCAATAAACCCTGTAAATGCCCAGACCAAATGATTTCGCCAAATCTTTCCGCTGGACACATATTAAAAATTGGTGCTAGTACCGGAGCAATCAAAACACCTAAAGAAATTCCAAGTAAAGGAATTACGGAGACGATCGCTGCTCCAATAAATTTCCCGAAATAATAGTCCCTTTTTTTGATTGGGGAGGAGAATATAAATTGATACATTCCACTTTGAAAATCACGGTTGGCCGTGGCGTTCATAAAGGCTGTAGTCATCAGTAAACAAATTACCGAAAGTATACCGTAGAATTGTTCTACGACAAAAGGTGCATTTTTGTGTATATTACCAATGCTTTCGCCAATGGTAACCTGCTCAGATCCAACCGCAAAAAAAACGATCAGGGTATTAATGAATAAAAAGATCCATATCATTGGTGTCTGTAACCAATATTTTAATTCGTATCGTATAAATTTCCACATAATTTTTTATTTAAAAAGAGCTAAAAGATTGACGTTATTTGATACTGAGATTTTATCAGCCTAAGTTTCTAAAATCTTAGTAATTCAGTATCTTTTTTCTTAAACTAATTCGTTTAATTTCGCAAAAAACACATCTTCGAGATTTTCCTCTGCCGGACTGAATCCGTCATTCAAATGAGTATTCGAAAAAACGTGAATCAAAGGTTGTCCACCAACTAATTTATTCGAAATAACTTTGTAGCCTTTTTGGTATTCAGGTAATTCAAGTTTGGTTACTTTTTTCTCCCATACTTTGCTTTTCACTTGTAGTAAAGCATCATCAGTATTACCACTAAATAATACTTTTCCTTGGTTCATAATCGCCATTTGTGTGCAAAGTTCACGAACATCCTGAACAATATGAGTAGAAAGGATAACAACGGTATTTTCTCCAATTTCACTCAGGATATTATAAAAACGATTTCTTTCACCGGGATCCAATCCTGCAGTTGGTTCATCTACAATAACCAATTGTGGATTTCCTATTAAACATTGTGCAATCCCAAAACGCTGACGCATTCCTCCACTATAACTGTTCACAGCATTTTTTCGATGTTCCCAAAGATTGACTTTAACTAGTAATTGTTCTATGATTTGTTTACGGTCTGATTTTTTATCAAACCCTTTCAGTAATGCCAAATGATCCAAAAGTTCTACAGCTGACGTTCTCGGATATACGCCAAATTCCTGTGGTAAGTAACCCAGAACTTTACGAACTGCTTCTTTGTTATTTAGGACGTCAATATCCCCAAGGGTTACTGAGCCACTGTCAACATCTTGTAAAGTAGCCAGTGTTCGCATCAAAGAAGATTTCCCGGCTCCATTTGGTCCTAGCAATCCAAACATTCCTTTTTTAATGTGAAGTGAAACATCGTTCAATGCATGTACCCCATTACTGTATTTTTTGTCCAGGTTTTTAATGATTAATTCCATATTGTATGTTTTAGTTTTGATTGGTTATAAATACGTAAGACGTTACTTAAAATTAATAGTTACAGTATTGATGCAAAATTTATTTTTAATTTGAGATAATGCAGCTCTCTATACCAGGAAACTCCAGTAAAAATTCTAAGAATTACTTACGCAGAATTTACAATCTTTGGTATGAATTCGAGAACAAAGTAAGTAACGAATCAAAAGTTGCTAATTCTTTAGATAAATTAGAAGCTCAGATTCAACATAATGAAGCAGATATCGAAACTTCCTGGCTTGATATTGAGAAGAAAATGCTTTTCATGCTAGATAAACATGTGATTTTCAACTATTTACTTACCATTTTGAAAGACGTAATTGTTCAGGAAGGAATAACAAAACTTAAATCAGCCGAATTAAGTAACTAACTCCAACTAAATAATAAAATAGAGAAACAGCACGGCTTTAGCTGCTTTTCTCCTATTATTCTTCTAATAGATTCTCTATATTTGCTTCTATTTTAATTAAATCTAAATAAACCAAATATGCAAATTTATTCTTTGCTGATGGTGTTCTTTACTATAAGTTCACTTTCCGCCCAACAAGTTTCTAAAGCAAATCACCAAAGTCAAGACAGTGTTTTACCTGACAAATCAAAATCTGACAATGAATTAAAAGAAATTGTTATTTCTGCCACAAGACAAGTTGAAAGTTTAAACGAAGTTCCTTCTTCAGTAACGATACTTTCAAAGAAACAATTACAACAACAATTAAGCATAAGTTCCAATTTAAGTGATATTTTGGGCACAACAGTTCCGGGCTTGGGTTTTACCACGAATAGAACTCAGAATTTAGGTCAGACTTTACGTGGTCGTCGCGTATTGGTTATGATTGATGGTATTCCACAATCTACACCTTTAAGAGACGGAGCAAAAGACATGCGTTCTCTGGATCCTACAGTGCTGGATCGTGTTGAAGTTATTAAAGGCGCTACCGCAATTTACGGTAACGGTGCTGATGGAGGTTTGATTAATTACATTACAAAAAAACCAACTACCGATAAAGCAATAAGCGGATCAACAGAGGCCGGGACAGCTTTCTCATTGATTAAACCTAAAGAAACTGCCGGTTTCTTTGTGTCACAGCAGTTCAACGGGAAAATTAAGAAGTTCGATTATGTAGTTAGTGGCCGTTATGAAGAAACAGGACTTTATCGCGATGCAAAAGGACGTGTCCTTTCACCGGAGTATGGAATGAACGATCTTAGAAACTGGAATGCTTTTGCTAAAATCGGATATGATTTTAACGCTAACAATCGTCTGGAATTAATGTACAATTATTTCAAAAGCACACAACACACTGATTATATTGCCAAAGCCGGAGTGTATGGAAATTTTGATAGGCCTACTACCGGAATCAAAGGGTCACGTCCCGGAGAACCAGAAGGAACGCCTTATAACCACAATGCCGCTTTAAGTTATATTGGGGAGAATATTATTGGAAATACAGATATTAATGCTACTCTCTATTTTCAAGATTATCTTACACTTATTAACTATAGCGACTTTTTTGAAAACAAAGGACAACCTGCTACACAAAGTAAAAAATTTGGTTTTCGTTTGAATTTAAACAGTCCGTACGAAATCAATTCTCTTATATCCGGTAATGTTACTTATGGGGTGGATATTCTTTCAGATATTACCGATACTCATCTTACTGATGACAGATTGGTAATTCCGGAAATGAGTATGACCAATTTAGCTCCTTACTTTCAAATTAAGAACATGTTTGGACCAAACTTGGTATTTAAAACCGGTTTGAGACTTGAAAATGTAAGCATTGACGTTCCTAACTATACCACCATTGGTATTCGTAATTATGTAAACGGAACTTACGTAGGTGGAGGTGTCGCAGTAAACGGCGGGGCATTACATTTTAATGCACTAATGTTCAATGCCGGATTGCGTTATACAAAATGGAATTTGTTTAAACCTTTTGTAAGCTTTTCTCAAAGTTTCAGTGTAGCCGACTTAGGTTTAGTATTACGTGCTGCAAAAGAAAATACCGTTAACAATACTTCAATAAAAGCGGTTACTGCCAATAATTATGAATTTGGATTCTCCGGAGCTGTAGATCGATTATCTTATGAAGCAGCTGTTTATTACAGTACTTCCAAATTAGGTGCTTCTTATGTTTATATCGACGGTAATCCACAGATTTCCCGTTCACCTGAAAAGATCTATGGTTTTGAATTATCAGCAAAATACCGTCTTCATTCCAAAATAGATATCGGAGCCAGTTATTCTTTTACAGAGGGGAAACGTGAACTTGCCGACAAAAAAGTATATTTAGGAGGTGATCGCATCAATCCGCCAAAAATAACAGCTTATACTGTATTTAGGCCTATCGAAGACTGGTCGATTTTTCTTCAAATGATCAATACACCAGGAAGAGACAGATTCGAACCTGTTAATGGAGCTTATACGTATGGAACAGGACCAATAAAATCATTCACCGCTTTTAATCTTTCGTCCGGTTATACTTTTATGAAAAAAAGTACGATTCGTTTAGGTGTTGAGAATTTATTCAATAGGGACTACTATACGGTTATCTCACAATGGCAATCGAACAATATGAATTATGTTAAAGAAAATGGTACACGATTGACCTTAAGCTTTACACAAGCATTCTAATTACGTCACAAGTCATCAACAAAAAAAGGCTGCCCTAAAATAATAAGGACAGCCTCCTCTTTTTCTTTTACAGACTCTTTTAAAATCTTTTTGATAAATTTAGTATTAATTCAAAATAATAAATAAACAGAACAAAGCCAATTGCAGTTAAGTAACTACCAAATGAAATATTTGAAAACACAATGATCGGTTTAATATCGCTTTGATCCACTAATAACAACAAACAACTAAACTAATTTGAGTTCATCTATTATTCAAATAAAATCAAATTCATTTTTATCAAAGAAAGTATAAATTGAAGATTATTATAAAAACTAACCGTCCTAATCAGTCTATTATTATGAAAAATATCGGCTAAGGGTTGGTGAATAAAATTACCAAAATAATACTTAATAAAACCTTCATTTCGAATACACTATTCTGACCTAATCTACATAAAAAACAATTATTCAAAATGTTTTTTTTGTAAGAAAAAACAACTATCTTTACTATAAACATATACTACTATACATATATATTTCTAAAAAAACCTATTAAACTGAATAAATACTCTTAAATAACAAGTTTAAATTCATTGTAAAATATGATACAAAAAACAAAAAATATATTGAATCTACTAGTACTAACATACGTAAGTACGTTTATGACCGGCTGCCAAAGCGATGAAATAAAAACTACGGTCATAAATTCTGATATAACTGCAGTAAAAGAATGGTTTGACAATAACAGTCCAAATCTAGAATCACTAAACTATACAAAAAAAATAGATTGGGAAAATGCAAGAATATCTATTGAAGGTGATGCTAAAACGATAGAAATTCCTCTTATGCTGTTTAACAATACATCAACAAATGTTATTGACGATACCGATTATAGAACCTATATGTCATTATTATTCATTTTAAATGAAAATGAATAATATCAGATCTTTAATATTATTTACACTACAAAGAATAAAATTATAAATAACAGTAAAGAGTTTAATCTCTATAAAACTGATTCCATATATTCGGGATATATAACAATACAAAACAGTAAAAACAAAATTATTTATTCTGGAGAATTTCAAAACGGTCAGCATATTAGATATCATAACAGAGCTCCCATACAGAACGTCACTTCAAAATACATATGCACCTACTACGTTACAGTTGGTCCCATTACAACTTGTAGTAATTGGAGTTGGGTACCTGACAATATACCAGTGCCTGGAGTTCCCTATTTCCCAGGAGGTCCATCCTTTCCTGGTGGTCAGCCACCTCCAGTTATAAAATTAGATCCCTGTGCACAAGCCACAAAAATGTCTATTGACGGAAAAGACCCAGTTTTTCTATCCGCAAAAAAAAATATTCTTAATGCTAACCCAAAAATAGAGCATAGTATTACTTTAACTAGACGGAATAATCAATTGGGACAGATAGCTATGAATAGTGGTGGCACTTCTAGTGTAAAAGTAAACACAAACTGGCATGGATCTTTTGCCGCCTTGCACAACCACCCAAATAATACGCCACTGTCTGCAGGCGACATTTACGCTGGCATAACGTTAAATGTAGACAATCGTAATTTTACAACTTCGTACATTCTAACGGGAGGAGAAGTATATGCAATTGTTATAACCGATTTGCAAGCAGCAAAAGATTTTACTGCTGCTTATCCTGCTGATCAGATAGCAGGTTACAATCCCGAATTTCCAGACGTTCTTTTTGACCAACTGCAAAATTTTGTCACTACCTTTGGTTCTTCTATTGATGGCAGGACTGAAGCAATGTCAGTAATTTTAAATAAATATAATGCAGGAGTCACTTTGATGAAACAAGATTCTGAAGGGCAATTCAAACCGTTTAATACTAAAGAATCTATACTCCCAAATGGCAACAAGTCTTACACCTCAATACCTTGTAATTAACAAATAATTCAAAAAAAATGAAAAAGCTATTAAAAACATTTATACTTCTGTTATTATTAATTAACTATAGCTGCAAAGCACAGCAATTGGTACAAACTCCTAATGATATATTTAAATTAAAAACAAATGAACAGCAGTTTCTCAATAAGCCTCTGAAAAGCCTCCTAAAAGAAATAAAACCTGAAATAAAAACTGCTTTTGCTACCACTGATAGTCCTTCATTTTTTACTTTTAAATTTTTGAGTCCTTCGGAAATTAATCAAAAAGTTGTTGGACGAAAAAACATAAGCTTTTATGTCTATGTAAAGGAACCTGTTGATTGGAGTGATGATAAAAGATCTAAAGGAAAGGAATATATATGGACACCACAAGATGTCGAGAAGTATGGTAACCTAACAATAATCAGGATTAAAGTAATTGAATGGATAGAGAACTAAATATATAACTAAGAACAAATCCTATTTTAAATTGTATTAACCGTCGATATTTCCCATTTTTCAATAATGAATTATATGTTAAAGAAAATGGTACACGACTAACCTTAAGCTTTATACAAGCATTCTAATTACATCACAAGTCATCAACAAAAAAGGCTCGAACATTACGTTCGAGCCTTTTTATATTCACTGTCTCGTCCTGAAATAAGTTGACATAAAATTGACTTATTTATGAATAATCCAGAATTTAAAAAAGAGCGACGCAGTCAGAGAGATTACAACATAGGCT
>NZ_CADCST010000140.1 GCF_902804485.1 Flavobacterium collinsii
GTTTTACATTCTCTCAGATGCTTTGGCCTTACAGCCAGTGGGAGTTATTGGAGAAATCTGTATTTCTGGTGATGGATTGTCCAGAGGCTATTTGTACCAGCCGGAACTAACGGCAGAAAAGTTTATTGAAAACCCTTTCAAAGAAGGCACTAAACTATACAAAACCGGAGATTTGGGTAAATGGTTACCCGATGGCACCGTCGTATGCATCGGTAGAAAAGACAGTCAGGTCAAAATCAGAGGTTATCGCATTGAACTTGGTGAGATCGAGCAGGTATTACAAGCTCAGGAAGGCATCGAC
>NZ_CADCST010000141.1 GCF_902804485.1 Flavobacterium collinsii
CTTCACTCTTCACTCTTTACTCTTTACTCTTTACTCTTTACTCTTTACTCTTTACTCTTTACTCTTCACTCTTCACTCTTCACTCTTCACTCTTCACTCTTCACTCTTTAATCACCTTAAAAGTCTCCGCTGAATTTTCACCTGCAACTTTAAGCACATAAAAACCCGATGGCAAACCCGAAATATCAATTTTTCCGTCTGTACTTTTTCCTTTTAAAACAGAAACTAATTCGAAACTAAAAAACTCATAATCAAAGTTTTCAGCACCAAAGTCTTTTACCGAAACAACTGTAGTAGCGGGATTTGGAAAAGCAAAAGGTTTTTTCTTAATTACAATTTCCTGCTGCGTATTCTGGCAGGCACTTTCTAACAAAGAGGACAAATCTGTTTCATCATAAACTAAAGTATAATTGAACTCTTTTGCTTTTTGAAACCATTCGCAGGCTTTTTTGTATTTATGTTGATCCAGATAAATAATGCCGAGATTTTTCATAGCATACGAATTGTTTTTATCCATTTCTAGTGCCGCTTTCAGATCGGCAATTCCTTTCTCTGATTCTCCTAACTTATGATAAATCAAACCACGTGTAGTTCTTAAGTCTCTGCCCCCGTAAGCCGTAGTTCTTTCGATAATTGCTTTTTCAGATACAAAAGCTAAGACTATATTTTCCATTGCCTTCTCATATTCTCCAGTATCACTGTACAATCGCGCAAGTCCCCATCTGGCATGTGCATGGTTCGGTTTTACAGCTACTATTTTCTCCAGATAAAAGCGGGCCAAATCATACATCTTTCTACGCTGCAGCAACGATGCAAAGTTGTACAAAATACGCATATCGTCAGGAGCACTCTTTATTGCTTTATTATAATAGTGAATAGCAAAATTATCCATTTCGCGCGAAGCATAAAGAAACGCTAATCGGTCATATAGTTTGCTTCTAAACAAATCCTTCTTTTGTTCTAAAGAATCTGTCAAAACGATACCCTTATTTTTAGGATCTTTATCAATCGAATATTCTACCTTTTTCAAATCTTCAAGAGCTAAAGTAATATTGCCAAGACTCACGCTTAATACGCCACGATTGTACAAATCATTAACTTTTGTAGGATTGTAATTGGTTTTAATATTGATTTCGGTAAGCATTTTAAGAGCCTTTTTTACCGTTTCTTCCCTGTCTTTGTTAAACGGCAATTTATGATCCGTTCTACTTATTTGTTTTCCATGCGAAAAATTCCAGGTTACCAATTTCTCTCCTTGTTGATTGTATTGAAAACAATCCGAATCTTTTAGTCCTTTTTCATCATAATAAAAAACCTCATTCAGCTTTCCATTCGAATAATAGGTTTTGGTGCTGTCCGGATTCTTGTCCGGACCGTACCAAATTTGTATAGAAATTACATGATCGTCATAATAATATCGGGTAACATTATCTCCTGTATCCGTACTCTTTGTCTGACCCGATAAGACGACAGGCAAAAACAAAAAGACAAAGGTTCTTTTTATAAAAATGGAAATTTGTTCTCTCAAAATTTTATTGATTAAGCAGAAAATGCAATTTTGGGTAAATTTATTTGTTTTCTATCAATAAAGCTTTCAATTCATCGGTTTTTAAATAAGCCGCAAACCTGCCAGATAGCAATAAAACTTCTCTTTCTTCGGGCGTAATTCTTAATTTGGTCTCAACATGCGAAGCGTACTCGTACAATAATAAAATCTGGCTGGCAGTTAAGCCCTTAAACTTTTCCCGACTTAAAGTCGCAACAATGATTTCACCATCCTTATCTTTCTTAAAAGAATCTTCGCCAAACTTTTCTATTAAGTCCTGTTTAAAATTACCATAAAGTCTGACCCAGCTACCCGGCTCATCGTTGGTGTTTTTTAATTCCGCAACCAAATCTTCATAATCCTGATTCTTTTCAAGCCTTAACAAGTGATCCCGAATGGTCGTAAAACCGATGATCTGATAATTGGTAATCGGGATTTTATAACGTTCGAAAATATTTTCTACATCTTTATCAAAAGTCATGTATCGGGTTTGAACCGTATATAAAGAAGCGGTTTCAAACAATGAGATCAATCTGATTTTCGCGTTTGTGATGTAAGGTGTCTTTTTTCCTTGTCCCAGACAATCTATAAAAAGGGCTTTTTTATTAACCTCTTTTACTTTTGTATCGTCATGCAGTAACTCGATCAGTGTTTTATACCCCATATTGTCAGAAGCTCCGCCATCGACAATACACAATATTTTGTTCTGATCTTTCACGCCGAATTTTACTTTCGGAAGCACACCCGGAAAAGCCGAACTTGCGGTAATAGCATAAGTGACCGGAAAATTATAACCGTCATTGACCTCATTTTCATTCAGTGCAATCGAAGCTTTATTGGGTGCTAAAGACGAATTTAGATTTAAACTTCTAATAATATGAGGCATAAACGGAATTCGTTCACCATTATTAAACGCCGTTCCGTTGGCCACAAACATGGGTAAAACGGGAACTGATTTACTGTCTTTTGAAACAAAAAAATCAGACATCAGCATTTGAGAATTAAACTTGTTGGTGTTATCAGGGTTTACGGCATCGTATTGCAAAATATCCGAATCGATTCGCTGTGTCATTGATATTCTGTCGCCTTTCTCATTTCGGTTGTTGTTCAGTAATGACAAAATATTGGCCGATTTGTCGACATAATCTTTGTACGCGTCTGCCTTTGAAAAGTAAAACTCATTGAAAGAGCAATTTTCCTGATATAGTTTATTTTTCAGAATAGTCAGATAGTATCCTGCCGAAAAACAGCCTCCGGAAACGGTAGAAAAATAATCAATTTCGTTCAGAAAATTACGTTCCGAATTGGCTTCCTGAATTTCTTCCAATCCCAAAAGCACGCCCATACTAAAAAACTGAGCTCTCGAACCTCCGCCCGAAATTCCAATACCTAAGGCAATATTTGGGTTTTGATATTTTTTATCACGCTCCTGAACTGACTTATAATCGCTTAATGAAACGGAAGGAATCGAATTGTAATTGATTTCAGAAAAGAGGTTTATTTTATTCTGAGAAAACCCAATCTGAAAGCAAAGAAAAAGCAATATACAGCCGTACCCATGTTTCATTTTTTTACTTTTAAATCCTAAATCACTGAACGCTAAAATAATGAAGTTATTTCACAAAGTAATGTGAAGATTTCACAAAGATTCTTTAATAAAAACAGGAATTAATCTTACTGAGCCTCATTAGTCTATTTTAAAAGCCACAGCTTAAAAGATTAAAATGATTTCTAAAATCTGTGTACAACAAAACCTTTTCGGCTCCTTGTTTTTGCGAGATTAACAAACTTAAAAAATAACGCTGTTAATCTCTGTTGCAAAAACCTTTTGAACTAAAAACTAAGCCCTCTTAATCTCATGTCCTACAAATTCCTCCAAAGTCGCAAACATATCGTCTACAGAAAGAACTTCGAAATCGGGATGATTTTTTAAGAAATTAGCATTTAAAGTAACCAGATTTTCTTCTAACTCATAAAAGGTATCGTTGTTCAGCAAATCACGAGTTGGATTTACACCTTCCAGTTTTCCGCTAACAAATTTATTAAGCTTTACACTGCTCATCAATTTTACCTTTTTGCTTTGCTGTTGGAACAACTCCAGGTGTTTTTCGGCACCAATTAAAGTCAGACCTTCTTCGATAAGTTCGTTTAATTCTTTATTCCAACCTGATTTATAAACAAACTGAGCAAAATTCCCTTCGGCATATTGCGAATAGTAATAATCTAAGTAATAACTCATCAGGGCATCTTCGTGAATAAATTCGTCATCGACACCTTCTTCACGCATTAAATTGATTACCGAAATGTTTGAGTGAATCACATCCTGAAGATTTTCACTATTCATTGCCGTTTCAGAAACTATTATTCTACCAAATTCCTCCATTTTGTTTTTGTTTTGAGATTGATTTGCAAATTTCGGAGAAATTAAAACAGAAAAGAAATACATTTAGATTTATATAACATCTTGCTCATCACTATTCTTCTTTTCATTCATTTTTGCAACCAAAGCCTTCAAACGTAATGCCTGTGCTTTTTTCTCTTCCTGAAGCTTAGCCTTTTTTCGTTTTAGCAATTTGGTATGCAAAGCCTTGTTTTTTCCGTTTTTTTCAGGTCCTTTTGCCATGATTTCTAGTCTTTTTAATTGCTCTTGCAAAGATAAGAAAGTGATTGTATCGAAGAACTAAAATATACTCCATTAAAAACATGGAATAATGATTGATAGTCTATAAATAAAATACAAAGGCTCAAAAGTGCTATGTAAGTTCTCACAACCTATAAAACTATCAAAATCATGAAAGAAACAATCTACAAGAGTTTACTCCTATCCTTACTTCTCACCAATATTTGGAGTGTAATTACATTTTTCATTTACTTTTTTGAAAACCCAGGAATGTTTAGTGGCTTTAAAACACTTGAATTTTTCATATACTCTTGTTGGATCTCTGCCGGCTTAGGATTAGTGATCATATTACTTTCATTTATAAAAAAGTTAAAAATTGAACTTAAAATCTTTTCACTCACATTGATTTTCTGGATCAATCTGTTCTTTTTTATTCTACTTTTAATTACAATAGCACTAGAAATAATTCACTCTGAATCATTCTTTGACCTATTCTTTTTCTTCAACATCATTATTGCACCAATATCCTTGCTGAGGATTAAAACAATTTATAAACTGGTAGAAAAACAACAAAACCAAAAGAATTAACCTTGTTTTTTGTCACGGAAATCTTTTCTGATATTTATTATACCTTTATAATTTTATTAAAGCGAATACAAATTTATAATTGATTTTTATTTCAAAAAAATGACAGCAACCTTCTTCCCCACCCAAGAAAAATTCAGAATATGGTTAGAAAAACATTATCAAAAAGAAACCGAACTTTTAGTTGGTTTTTATAAAGTGAGTACCAAGAAGCCATGCATGACCTGGTCAGAATCTGTTGATCAGGCGCTTTGTTTTGGTTGGATTGATGGCATTCGAAGATCTGTCGATGAAGAAAGTTATACGATACGGTTTACACCCAGAAAAAAATCCAGTATATGGAGTGCCATCAATATCAAAAAAGTAGAAGAACTCACTAAGGCCGGACTCATGCTACCCGAAGGCTTAAAGGCTTTCGAATTAAGATCTGAAGAAAGATCTAAAATCTACTCGCATGAAAGAGAAGCTTACCTACTTGACCCGGAATTTGAAAAACAATTTAAAGACAATAAAATAGCTTGGGAATATTTCAACAATCAGGCGCCATCGTACAAAAAAGTAATAATTCACGTAATTATGAGCGCCAAGCAAGAAAAAACAAAACTTGCAAGATTGGAAAAAGCAATAAAATTTAGCGCCGAGGGAAAACGAATGTTATAAAAAGCTGTTGTTTTGATATAGTATAATCTGTAACTTTATTCCGTTAAAAAAGTAAAGAAGAAATAATGGAAGGAAGAATAGCATTGGAATATTACGTCTTAGATGTATTCTCAAACGAAAGTTATAAAGGAAATCCACTTTCTGTCGTTTTTACCGATGGTAATTTAAAGCTGGAAACTTATCGTGATATTTCTAAAGAATTTCGCTACTCCGAAACCTCTTTTGTTTATTATTCTACAAGAGAAAAAGCACTAATGGTTCGTTCCTTTACCCCAACAGGAATCGAAATCGATGGTGCAGGACATAACCTATTAGGCGCTGTCTGTGGTGCTCTCTTAAAAGGAATGCCCATTTTTGAAGAGCAAAACGAAAGCGAACAATTTGTAATTATGAAACATTCCGCCATTCCGTTAACGGTTACTCTTGATCCTGTTTCTTTCTATCCTCTTGTTCAAATGCATCAAAAATCGGCAGTCATTAAAGAAGAAATCCCAACTTATAAAATTGCAGTCGCGCTCGGTTTAAAAATTGAAGATCTAGATGTAAATGCTTTTGTTCCAACAATAGTTAAAACAGAAGTTGCCCATACCATGGTTCCTATAAAAAACAGCCAAATACTCAATAGTTTTGTTCCGGACAACCAGCTTTTAATCGAAATTTCAAAAGAATATAAATCTGAAGGATTTTATTGTTTCACTCTTGCTGATGAAAATCAGGAACATATAGTCGAAACCCGATTCTTCAACCCGATTATCGGAATAAATGAAGATCCTGCTACCGGAACTGCTGCCGGCCCACTGATCGGCTTTTTAACACAAAAGAAATTCACTAAATCCGATAAAAAATACAAAATTCTTCAAGGGGTTAAGTTAAAACAAGCGTCAATGATTGAAGTGATGAATCGCGAAGAAGATATCTTAGTGGGTGGCTCGTCAATTATAACCATGCGTGGAGAATTGTATTTGTAGAGAAAACGATTCACCGTTCATATTATAAATTTATCATCTTGACTCTTCAATGCGCTATGGATAGGACAAAACGAAAAGAAATAGCGATACAGCTTGCAAAAGAAAGACAAATAGAATTCAAAAAAAGTCTTCCTGTTGACGAAAATATTTTTCAGGAATTATTTGACACTTTAGATCAGGAATTACCAAAACAGAAATGCAACCATACTCCATTTCTAACTATAGCCTTTTTAGAAAAAAACGACATTTCGAATGTAAATGAAGTACTGGATTGGCTGGACGAAAATGGAGGTTTTTGCGATTGCGAAATCTTAGCAAATATTGAGGATCTGTTTGAGTATCTAAACCCTCCTAAAACTAATCATGTTTCAACAAGAGATACTACCAAACAAAAAATAAATAGTTTAAAAACTGACTTTGGCTTTTGTATCGAAAAAATCCCTTTGTCCTGGAATTTAGTAGAAATCACATCTAAAAACAAGAAAGAATACCAATTCAAAATTGGAAAGAGCAATAACTGTACGGTTAGTTTGCAAAGTGATTTTGTTTTCTTCGAATCGGATAATGACGAATTATGGAAAAATCTCTGGATAAACGAAACCCAATTACATTACAATCTTAACAATGTAACTATTGAACGTACCCAACTAGGTAATTATTCTGCCATTATTGCAAAAACTAAAGATTGGATCCCTGTTAAAATTTGGTCTTACAACAATAAAAAACAGTGGGTACTTCGAATGGATACTGAATTTAGCAGATATAAAAATGACGCAAAAGAACTTGAAAAGCTGCTGAATAATATCATTTTGACTAGTCCTAAAATAGGTTGACAAGTTTTACAATATTAATTAAAACCAGTAAAGTTCTCTTTGCTGGTTTTTTGATATACAAAATTAGGTGTTT
>NZ_CADCST010000142.1 GCF_902804485.1 Flavobacterium collinsii
TCAGGGCATTATGATTCATTATCTTAATTTATAGTGCGTTGCACTATTTTTACGCTTTTGGGCTTTCAGCCCTTTTTTAAACATTTCAAATATTTATACCGAAAGAGAACACTAATTATAAAATCAGCTGTAATAAAATGATTTCTTAAATGAAGAGCTGAGTGTGCTTCTTTACGCTGCGCAAATGTCTCTGACTTTGCGCCATTTTAAACAAATATAATTGAAAAACAGAAACTTCATAAAGTCTCTGACTTTAAAAACAACTTTCTTAAAACACTTTTCTTGAATGCAAAAAAAACAAGACAATAAATCAGAGTTAAACGTAAAAAGTCAGGAGACTTTTATCGCGTTCATAATTCCCAAAGAACAAAAAAAAACGCAAAGTCAGAGACATTTGCGCAACTTTTCATGAGAACACTTCGGAGAACTAGGGATATTCACGCAGATTTTCATAGGAACTCTTCGGAGAGCGGGATTACCTTTTATTATCTTCTAATCATTCTTTAATAAAAGTGATCTATTATATTAAGTATTATTTGGTATTTATTATTGTTAATGCTCTCTATTTCTTTACACATGCAGTAGAAAAATTTTAGCTAAAAAAGATAAATTCAAAATCTCATATATTTAGTCGAAATAGTTTACCTAACAACCTGAGGCAGGCTTATACCGTTCAAAATCTGACTACGTTCAATAAATTCCTTATCATTTTCTGAAATACTCCCATCCAATTGGCACACTAAAAACAGACAGAATTTTTCTGCCGTTGACATTGCCTTTCCCAAAATATCGATATACAGTTCTTTATCTGCAATGTCGTCACTACTGTAAACAAACTTCAAAATTGAATTTACCTGATATAAAAATGTATTTTCAAATGTGGAGTTCTCCAATATAACATCATTGTAAGTAAACTGCGATATAAGCAAATCACTTTTGTTTTCATAATCTATTTCATTTAGAAGCCTGTAATAAGAATCCTTAAATTCCATAAAAAGATTTTTATCCATAACTATATAAAAAGAAGTTTTAATATTCTGATAATTCGATATAAGCTGAAAGAACAAATTTTCAAATTTTTGAACCTTAAGGGTATCATTCTGTTTTTTCATTTCGAGCTGCTGATTCTGCATTTCTTTTCTGGTAAGATCAAGTTCAATCTTATTGTAGATCATTTCAATCTGCTGATAGAACACCTGCTGCCTCTGTCCTAAAAAAGCAACATACACCAAAATCAGTCCTGCTAGAGCAAAAAGTGATGATACAACTCCACCCGAAATAGATCCAAGAATATCAATGATGTTTCTCTCCTCAGGCGATCCGTTTATAATGAAAAACTGAAGAACAAAAAATAGACAAAAACCTACTATTCCAATAGACGCGGCAAACTGTTTGTACCAGATAATGTTTTTTTCCAGATTTGTGATTTTTTTTTCGACAGCATCAATCCTGTCCTGATAATTAACAGTCATACTCTATATTATTTTTTATTAGTTTTTCCATCGGAATTGATATTATTTATAACACATACATTCTAATTTAAATACCATATTCATACTTTAATTTTCTTTGCAAAAAAATGCCCCTCTCTCCGAAATGTTCTTCTTTACGCTGCGCAAATGTCTCTGACTTTGCGCCATATTAAACAAATATAATTGAAAAACAGAGACTCCATAAAGTCTCTGGCTTTAAAAAGAACTTTCTTAGAACACTTTTCTTGAATGCAAAAAAATCCACGACAATAAATAAGAACTAAACGCAAAAAGTCAGGATACTTTTATCGCGTTTATAATTTCTAAAGAACAAAAAAAACGCAAAGTCAGAGACATTTGCGCAGCTTTTCATGAGAACACTTCGGAGAACGAGGAAGCGAAAAAATGATTTATGCCTATAAAAAAAGCTCTTTTATTGAGATTAAAAGAGCTAATTTATACTTTAAGCACGAATTTTATCTAAATTGAAATAATCTTAGTTAAGATTGCTGATTTTAATTTCTAAATTTAGTTTCGTTGCTATTTATTGTTTTTTTAACCTTTCTAAATCCTCTATATATAAACCTTTGGCAGTATTTGTAGGGTTGAATGCCGCAAGATTGTCAATTTTTAATGGAAAAGAAGGGTTAGCGGTTTTTGCTGTAGTTCGCATAGTTTGGCCCGTAATTAATTCGAGAGCTTTATTCAAATAAGGATCTTTTACGTTTCCAAATTCAACCAGATTTAAGAAAGTACTATAAGGATTGATTTGGTAATCAGGTACAATTTTGGCTGGATTTGGGTCTTTGTCTTTATTGTAATATGAAAAAGTAATGGGTTGCAATTGCCATTTGTGTTTAGTACTTCGATTGGCATAGGACGTATAATCATTAGCAGGAGAATCGTATAATGTGTTTGAGCCAACAAATTTACCAACGGTTTCTTCGCCTATTGTGATTACATTAATGTATTTTTTTAGACACTGTATCGTAAGCTCGCTGGCAGAAGCGGTTTGAAAACTTACCAGCACATATATTTTTGTCAAAGCAAGGCTGTTTATACTTTCTTGTCTCTGAAAAGTTGGTTCGTTACCAACCAAGTTAAAAATATTTACTTTTTCGGAAAGATTTTCATAGCCGTCTTCATTATTGTGTTTATTATTGAAGTCTAAATAAATATATGGCTTATTGGTAAAACCGCCATTAATCATTTGAGCCAGAGCTACTGCCGTTTCTAATGAACCGCCTCCATTGTATCTTAAATCTAAAACCAATTCGTTAATTCCATCCGATTTCATTTTAGAGAAAGCCAAATTGAGTTCATCGTTATAATCGGATTTGAAAGCATTAAAAACCAGATAACCAATATTCTTCGCTCCATATACTTTCTTTTCGTAATAAGCAACTGGGTTTTCATCAATTTCGGATTTTGATACAGTCACAGTTCCTGTTTTATCTGTGGTTACTAAACTACCGCTTGAAAATTGCACGCTTGCTGCCAAAGTAATTGTGAATTGTGCGTTTTCTAGTTGATCATAATTACTTGAAGTAAGCTGGCTTCCATTTATTTTTGTAATAACGTCTCCTCTTTTCAATCCTGCCAAAGCTGCTGATGAATTAGGTACGATGTAGTTAATTAAGGCTACCATATTTGTATTGGATGCATCTTTAGGGTAGATTGCGTAATTAAAACCACCTTTTTTTTCAACTTCTGCAATTTTTGAAACACGCACTATCTCATTACTGTTTTCAATCCAGGAAAATCTATCAACAGTTCCTCTTTGATATAGGAGTGAATAAAAAAGCGCATCGGGAGTTTTTCCGTTGATTAAATTGTTATATACTTCAGTAGAAGTGATTTTGCTGTCGGACAAATTGGCAACGTTGGGCTGCCAGTAGTACCAAGAATTCATAGCTTTCCAAACAAAATTGTTAATCTCGTCTGGCTTGGTTGTTGTAACTTCTTTAGTGTCAGAATCAGAATCCTTGCTGCAAGCTGTAAAAACTAATCCTACAAGTAATGTCTTAGCAATATATTTTAATTTCATTATTTTTTCAATCGTTTAATTTAAGTTAGATTTGTGCTTGTAAAACGCTAAAAGTATGAAAAATAGTATTCCTAAAACCTTCTTTTTATTATTTTATTTTGGACTTTTTTTTCTTTTTTCCTGTTCCGGGCAACTTTTAGATATTAAAAATCAAACGTATAAAAGTTATAACAATAATAATGAAAAAGGATATATAGTTAGTTTTAAATTAAATGACACTGCTGTTGTTCCTAAATCAGTTGTGATTAATGGTATTGTTCAGGATATATCCAAAGCAAATAAAATTGGAGATACTTACCAGGTAAATATGATTGCACAAACTACCATAATTCATAATTACAAAGTAAAATTAGATAAAAAAGAAAATGGAATTTATTTTGAGAAAAATTCAAATATCTTTTTTCAACCCGTAAAATTCAAACTGATCACAGACTAATTGAAAAAGTTTAATCGAACTCTTTGAGTGTAATTATTACAAACGTCAGTTAGAGTATTTTTATGTAGAGTAACGGAACAAAAAAACGCAAAGTCAGAGACATTTGCGTTGCTTTTCATGAGAACACTTCGGAGAATGAGGATACCTCATTTCAATAACATTCTCTCCGTAATTGTTTTATTGGAGGAAACATCAATTCCGGTAACTTCGGCATACTTTACATTGGGCAGCAAAAAAGAACCTCCTTCAATGCGCACAAATATTTTTTCTACCTGTATTCTTTTCTGATTTACACTTACAAAAGCATGATATTTTTGATCTGAATCTATCTTTTTCAAGGTTAGGGGTAACTTTTTATATGATACAAATTGAAGCTCAAACTCCTCATTATTCAGAGTTTTACTTTCTATTCCGTATGCGAATTTGCGTTGCATATAATTAAAATCTTTTTTTTCGCCTTTCTCAGCATATCGAATCCAATACGCTTTTACAGGATTACTTTTGTCTATTTTTCCATTCTCCTGATAGTTAATGGCGTAAATAGCCGTGTTTGTATTGGGGTCTCGCTGAATATAAAATAGCATATTATCTATATTTTTAGGCGTTGGAAAATTTAATGGCGATGGATTCTTGGATTGTGCCAATAGATTTCCAGAAATCATATTCACTAAGATCGTTATAACGATTAGTGATTTTGTAAAGTATTTAAATGATAGTTTATTCATAACATATTTTTTTTACATAACCCGTTGGTTAAAATCGTTTTAACACATAGATACATAGATTTGGAGGCTTAAAAAAGACGTTTCACTTGTTTAAAGAAACATAGTTGGATATGTGTTAGAAACTAGTTCCTTTTTGTCTTCTTCTATTACACATAAAATCTATGTTTCTATGTGTTGAATAAAAAACACGATTGGTTATTTATGTATTAATTGGATTCGATTATAGTCTCTTCTTTCTTTGCCTTAAAAACCCAATATTTAATCAGTGGATAGTTAAATCCATAAGAAACAAAACTATCCGTGATTAATCTTCCAATTCTATAATCGATTTGAAACGCTTTTTGCAAAATAAGCGTACCAAATGATTTTAAAGAAATACTTCCCAGTACAACCAACGCAAATTTAAAAAGCTGACTATTGATGCGACTGCCATAACCAGACTGATTTTTAAATACCCAAAATCTATTGATGCTGAAATTGATAATGGCACCCACGGTTCCGGAGATTAAAATAGAAAAGGTAAAATGCAGTTTAAACACCTCTGTTAATAAAATCATTAAGACATAATCGGTCATACCACCTAAAAATGCCGCAACTTGCGCTCGAAGAAAAGTGAAAATGGATTTTTTCCTGAACATATCAGTTCTGGTTTTTGTCTTTTAAATCGCCTAACTTTAGAAGCTTTAAGCTGTCACTAGTGTTGATTGTAAACAGTATAATAGTGATTAAGCCTGCTAAATAGGTAATCGATCCATCAAACAAAACTTCTGCAATTAAAATCAAAGCAATAATAAATCTAAGTTCTGTTGGACCAACAAAGCCAGAATCTATACTATATTCATTTGTAATTTTATAGCGTAACTGACTGATGATGATCGACCAGCCATACAGTGCGACAAAAGCGAAGGCTACTATCTGTGTACCATTTTTAGCATAAATGTAGTAGCCAAAGCCTATAAGTACAATACCAATCCAATCGGCAATAATATCAAGTGCAAAACCATACCAACGACGCGGAATATTTCTATAATAAGCCAATCTTCCATCTAAAGAATCACCTAACCAATTTATGACCAATCCGATAATTCCCAAAAGCAAGTACCAATTTGTTACATAAGTACCTAAAACAAAGGCTAAAAAAATCAATCCCGAACCTAGTGTACCAATTAAAGTAAGTACGTTCGGCGAAATGAATCCGGGTACCTTTGGAAGGAAAAATACAATCGTTAACTGTTCTGCTCTTTTTAAAATATTTGTTCGCTTACGGTCTGAAAATGTTCTTTGTGCAATTGCAGTATAACCTTCAATCTCTCTTTCTTTTTCCATTAATAGCGCAATATTTTTAAGCCAGATAGTACAACTAATTCTAGTTTTATAGTTTTTAGTTTTATTTTTCTTTGCGTATTTTTAAAAAACTCGGTCGTTCTTTTTAGCTTACCTGATCTAACCAGATAACTAAATGCGATAATAAACAGCATACTACTTAACAATACCGGCAAAACGTTGATAGAAAACCGTTGGACTGTTCTCGTTTTTAGGAGCATATTTTCCAGCTATAATTGGAATATAGATAACTCTCCTCCTACTTTCTTCCCCACGAATAGAAGACTCAGCAACTCTGTGCCACAAACGGCCATCGTGAATGGTTAAATCTCCAGCTTCGGGATTGATAGATATCTCTTCTGGATCGGCGTTATGATCTAAAAAGTATTTTTTTCGGAAAAGCATTTGATAAATACCTTGCTTGTGTGTACCCGGAATAATTTTAAGACCACCGTTTTCAGGTTTTAAAGTACTTAAATGGATCCCCACATTTAACATCGGATTTAATTTTGAACCGTAAAAAATGTCTCTTAAACCATCGGTATGCCAGCCCATCTTGGTAAACTTACTTTCCGGCCCATTGATATAATGATTGAAAACCATTCCGTCTTTTTCTTCAGTTCCTAATCTTGCGTCATCACCTGCCAATTGTAACAAACCATTAAATCTTGGATCAAGTAAAAGACCACTCAAGGTTTGATGATGCTGATTGATAAAAGCAAAACGTTGTACAATTGGAGAACCGTCTAAATCTTTTCCGAATTTAATTGGAACGCCATTTACTTTTTTAAGGTCATTGTCAATCCATTTTTGCTCCACTTGTTTCGAAGCATCAATGATGGATGAGACAGTATCCGGATTTATAAATTTTTTGAAATGAATGAAGCCGTATTGGTTAAAAAATTCAATTTGCTCATTAGTTAATTGCTCGGTAAGGGTAAAAGTTTTATAAGAAGATACCATAATAAATAGATTTAATAAATGAAATAATAGTGTTTGTAATTTTATCTAAAAGATTAGCGAAGGCAACAACAACAGCGACACATTCGCATGTTGTTTACTTGCATTCGTTCTTTCGGAAAACCAAACATATTTCTCTTATTAGACATACTCTATAGAATTAGTAGATATTAAAAACGAAGATAAATATAATTTCTCTTTTACAAAGAATTTTTTCCTGTTTTTTTTTGAAAAAATTAAATTTTATAAATCCCAGCTGCAGTTTTTTCGATAAAAGCCTTTGGTAGTATACGGTTGGCATAAACCGAAATGATATTTGTAAAACCCGGTATAACCTCTGATTTTTTACTGAACATGGCTTTTACGGCAATTTTTGCAACTTCATCAGGTTGCATATTAAACTTCTCAGCCATTTTGCTAAAAGCGTTTAAACCCGCTCTTGCAGCAAAACCGGTATCAACCGGGCCTGGACTAAAACAGCTTACTGAGATTGAAGTTTGGGCAAGTTCGAAACGCAAAGCACGCGTAAACGATAAAACAAAAGCCTTTGTAGCCGAATAAACCGCTAGCGTGGGTACCGCTTGGTATGCTGCAGTACTCGATATATTCAAAATGTAGGCTTGTTTTTCTTGTGAAAGTATGGGTACTAATAAATGAGAAAGTTCTACAACTACATTCATATTAAGCTGCATCATACCAAGCTGATCGGTTAGAGAAGACTGGCTAAAATCACCCCACACTCCATAACCGGCATTGTTTACTAAAAAGCCAACTCGATAGTTATTCTCTTTTATCCAATCGGTTACTTTTAACGATGCGCCATCTATCGAAAGATCAATTGATAAAATAGAAGCATTGATGTCATATTTAACTTGAAGATCATCAGATAGTTTTTTTAGTTCCTCCTCACTTCTTGCCACAAGCAATAGCGGGTAACCCTGTTTGGCTAATTCATAAGCAATAGATTTTCCAATGCCTTTGCTGGCGCCAGTTATTAAGGCATAGGGTTTCGTTTTTTCGCTCATTTTATTAGTTTAAGCATCAAATATAAAGATTAATTGCAAACTGTTGCTGTGCAACGTGCACAATGGTTACACTACGCCTTCCCTACTCTATGGTACTTATTGTGGGCTACATTCTTCAAGCAGTGAGGTTGTCTTTTTAAATTAATTACCTAATTTACAGAATCTTAACAATCAAAAATAAGGCATTCGAACCAAATATTTCATACTATTCAAAGAGAGAATATCTATTTAGAAATAATGTTCAAAAAAACTTTTAAATTTCGAATTGTTCGATCCTCTCAAAAAAATCATTTCTGTACGTATCGCCAATTGGAAGGCATTTCCCCGAAACCCAGACTTCATTATTGTCGGTTTTTTCAATCTTACCGATCGCTGCAATAAATGATTTGTGAATTTTTACAAACTGGCTGCCTGGCAGGTTTTCTTCAAAATATTTTAAGGTATTGTAGGTCACCACCTGTTCGGATGACGTATGCAGAACTACATAATTTTTTATGCTTTCTAAATAATTAATGGTTTTGACTTCAATACGCTGATAACGTTTTTTGCCATCCGTTTTCACAAAAAAATAATCATCAATGTTCGTTTGGACAGTTGCATTTGCAACGGTAGATTCTGTTTGCTGTTTGCGTACTTTTTCCACAGCCATAATAAAACGCTCAAATGCTATGGGTTTGAGTAGATAATCTATCGCATTCACTTCAAATCCCTCTATTGCGAATTGCGGATAAGCAGTAGTGAAAACGATTTTCACCTTGTCCTTAATGATTGCTGAAAGTTGTATACCGTTAAGATCTGGCATTTGTATGTCAAGAAATACCACATCAGGTTTGTGTTTTTCTATAAGTACAAGAGCGTCTAAAGCCCGCGTGCAGGTAGCGACACATTTTATTCCCTGAAGTTGCTCAAAATATTTTTGAAGCAGACGGATAGCAGGGGGTTCGTCATCTACAATTATGGCAGTAAGGTAATCACTCATCAACTCAATGGCATATTTAGGGTTACTTTGTGGTAGTTATCGTCCTTTGAAACAATAAGAGTGTGGTTGTCAGGATACATTAAACTCAGTCGTTGGCTAATGTTTTTGTTTCCTATACCGTGCTCATCATAGCTTTTAATAATTCGGTACTTGTTCTCTGACGTAAAGATAAACCTTCCGTTCTCAATTTTCAGCTTTATCGTTATAGGATTTTCAAAATCATCACTGATACCATGCTTAAGGGCATTTTCAAGAAAATGTATCAGCATTAATGATGGTATTCTGTGATTTCCCAGATTATCGGAATGTATAAAATCTATCGCCACCATGCCGTCAAAACGTCTTTTAAAGAGATCAATATAATTTTTCAGAAACATCGTTTCGTCTTTAAGCGATACTATATCATTTTTGCTTTCATAAGTAACATAACGCAGCATTTCCGATAGTTTCATTATATCAGCAGCAACTTCCGGGTTTGTGTCATACAAATCAGAGTAGAAGCCGTTCAGGGAATTAAATAAAAAGTGTGGACTGAGCTGGTTTTTTAAAACCTGTAATTCTGCGTGCTTCTTTTCTAAGGTCAGCTGGTTCATCTGAGCACTGGTATTCCAAAGGTATTTCATGAAATAACCTACAAGACTAAACAACAGCACTCTTATGGAATAATACGAGTTATCGCAAATATAATAAAGTGGCGTCAACGTTTCCATATTGTAATTATGGTTGCCTGTTATTTTAAAGAGGAAGATTTCCTCGTAAATAAAACGTAAGAACGGAAAAAGCAATACAAGGCTGAGTTCTGCCAGAATTAGGAAATACCATTTTTTAAAAGGAATTGTCCTGGGACAGATAATAAGATAGTTAAGGTAAAAAATCAGCAGTTGTAACAATAGAAAGCCAATGTGATGAAGAATAACCCATAGGGGGTCCAAATCCTTAGAAACCCTCATACTTCTTAGCAGCTCATCCAGCCCTACAAATAAGAACCAGAATAAAATGTGGCACAGTATCTCTTTTTTTCTGCTCATTAGGCTAAAGTAATTCTTTTAGATCATAAAGACAACCAGACTGGTTTAATAGGATTAATTACAGGATGAACTACTAAGATTACACAACTAAATAGAAAACAAGACGCAGCTTAGCTTTTGTTTTATAAACTGTGCAATTGGTACTAAGTAAGCTTTTGAAAGAAATAGGCAGAGTAACATTGCAGTGTAAATCAATCAAAAATCATCAATCAAAAATCATCAATCATCAATCAAAAATCAACTATGAAAAAACTACTGTTTATAGCCACTGCGCTTTTATTCCCCTTGCTTAATCTGGCGCAAACATCAATTAAAGGTACAGTAAAAGATCAAAACACCGCCACCGGAATTCCCCTTGCTTCAGTATACATTACTGACGAAAATCAAAAAAAAATAGTTACAACGCAAACGGATAAAACAGGTAATTACGTTATACGTCTTCCTTCTTCTTTTAAATCAGGCAGTCTCTCGGTAACTTCCCTTGGCTATATCAATTACAGTAAAGAAATTACAGCTCATAGCCTACCCGAAATCCTGAATATTATGCTAATACAGGACCATAACCAACTTAAGGAAGTTGTTATTGATACTCGTAAAAATGCAATTACCATAAAGGGGGAAAAAACAATATTTGATGTTGATGCCTCTGGTATAGGAAATGGGAACAACGGACTTGAAACCGTAGCCAGAGTACCGGGTATGCGACTTGATAAAGACGAAAACCTTGTTTACCACGGTAATAAGGACATACAGGTTATGATTAACGGCAGAAAAAGCTTGCTTTCGGGAGATGCTCTGCGCGAATATATACGCTCCTTAAGGGGTTCGGATCTAAAATCAATTGAGATCATAGCGCAACCCTCTTCAAGGTATGAAGCAGCAGGAACCGCAGGTATAGTAAACATTGTTCTGAAGAAAAGCAACGCCACAGGTTTGTCCGGAAGCATAAACACTGCAGCTTACAAAGGGGACTATTTTAAAAGCAGACAAGGAGGAAGATTGTTTTATAACGACTCTCTTTGGACACTTACTGCAAATGGATCTTACTACAATGGAAAATCAGTTAATTACAGACATATAAAGCAGAATATTACTCTGGAGGGAACTGAAAAAATTATAGACCAATACAATACCTGGCTACCAGTCACTAAATCGTCCAGCCTGAACTTCGCTGTAGAAAGAAAAATAAATAAAAACCAGATTCTAAGCACCGAATGGCAGTATTACAACGAAAGCGGTAAAGAAACGACCAGCGGGTATACGAATGAATACCTTGGCAACACTTTGCAGAACAGGGTTGATCTTAGTCAGTTTTTTACCGTTCCGGAGAAACGTGTTTCCGGTAATGTATTTTATAATTTTACCTCCGACAGCCTTACCACAAAACTTGATGTGCAGGCCAACTTTTTGCAGTTTAGTCAGAAGAAAAATGGAGCGCAGCTTAATGATTATGCTGATGGTACTTTTATGAAGCTTGCAGGTGAGAACAAAACATCTTACACTATTGCTAATCTACAGATTGATTTTCGTCATAAGCTTTCAAAGAAAATCAATTTTGAGGCAGGTGCCAAGTACTCTTATGTAAAAATGGACTATTACAACCGTTATACAACGAACAATACAAAACTGTTGTTTATACCCGACAGTTTATTGGTCAATGACTTTAAGTATGATGAAAAACTCGTTTCCGGATATGCGCAGGCGTCTGGTGAATTTGGCCGATGGAACATCCAGGCAGGAATGCGTGTAGAGCATTACAACTTTGTAGCATCGTCGCAAATAAACTCCAAAGAGAATAAAGGAGTATACACTAATTTATTCCCGTCTTTTTCTTTTGGTTACAAGCAGGAAAACAACCAGTACAAATTTAGCTATAGTAAACGCATCGGCAGACCGAATTATCTGTCTCTGAATCCCTATTACGAATATATAGACGCTTATACTCTGAACATTGGAAATCCAGCACTAAAACCACAATATTACGACAGTTTTGAACTGAGTTATATCTACAAAAGTAAGTTGAATCTTAGCCTTTACGGCTACCTTTATAAAGATGGCTTTATCAAGGTTATAGACTACCAACGTGACCAAAACTATAATATTACCTATGATGCCAATGCAGCCAAAGGCAGCAGGTTTGGCTTTTCGGCATCCATGCCTTTCCAGCCTGCTGAATGGTGGACAATGCAGCTGAGTTTAGACAGCTATCTGATTGGGGAAAAATCAGAAATAAAAAACTTTTCATATAGCGGAACAGGTTTCGGTTATGATCTTAATTTTTACCAGACCGCAGACTTAAAAAAGGGCTGGAAGATAACCATGAATTGTTTCTACAATGGACGCTCTACCACGCCGAGTGGCTTTTCAATAGCTACCTATGACATGAGTTTAACCGGTAAAAAAAGCTTGTTGGACAAAAAACTGATCGTGGAAGGAGGATGTACAAACTTATTAAAAAAGAGCTTCTATAACGAGACCACAAAAATTAACAACGTGTCAACTGACTGGACTAATCGTTGGGAAACACGTAACTTTTATGTGCAACTGACCTACTATTTTGGATCAGGAAAAAATAAAGAAGTGAAAGCCACATCACTAAAAGAGGAAACCAAAAGAATGTAAAACGAGAGATACTAAAAAAAACAGACAGCGGCACTTTTTACTGTGGCGCTGTCTGTCTTTGTAAGGCATTTTTACTGCTGTTGCTGATTTCTCAGATTTGTCTGCTGGTTATTAAATGATATATGTTAAGACAAATAGAAATATCTGTACGATCCTTGCAAATGATATTGTTTTGATTAAAAATAAAAACTTCTCAACGCACCCATTTTTCAATCAGCTAAAAGCAACACTTCACCAGCTTTATGATTAAAGTGACTCGGAACACAAAATGTCTATAAACTTTCACGACAGAATAGAAATGGCTTCGCAAATGATTAAAAATCTACTTCTCTCTATCCTCCTATTTAAAAATGTTCATTTGCTCATTATAAACAGGACTTTGTATGTTTAAAAAATTTAAAACACTATGAAAAACATGGTTTTGTGATACGGTTTTATTTGCCTTGAGTTGTCTTGAATTGTCCGATACCCAAACTATAAAAGGGATCTCATACTGCTCTTTTGGAGCAAAACTTATTGGCACTCCATGCATGTACAAATTCTTTTCTCCTAAGGATTCCCCATGATCTGAAACAAAGATCATAGCACTTTTGTACTCTTTTAACTCCTTAAGGTCATCAATTACCTTTGATAAGATATAATCGGTGTAAACAATAGTATTATCATAAGCATTAAAAAGTTCTTCCTGAGAACATTTCCCGAGTTCAACACTATTACAGACCGGTTTAAAAGTTTCAAACGCAGGTGGATACTTTTTGCTGTAAGTAGGTCCGTGACTTGTGCTGGTGTGCAGTACAATTAATATCTTATCTTTTTTACTGGATAAAATCTGCTCTTTTAAACCTCTTAAAAGAACTTCGTCATAGTTACATTCTTCGCCTTTACAATCCTTCTTTAAAATATCTCTGTTTTGATATTTCTCTATATGTACCGGAGGTTCTCCCCAGTTTGTTGTTCTCCAGACAACCTCTACATTATTTCTATAAAGGTAATTAGGTAAGATTTCATATAAATCATCAGAGTTGGTATGCTCCAAAATACATTTTACACCAGCTGTTGTATATGTCGCACAGGAATTGGCGTTAAAATGAAATAGATTCTTTGTCTTAGAAAGCAGTGGATTGGTATTTTTCTTATAACCGTAAAGCGAAAAATTCTGGCTTCTGGCAGATTCTCCAATTACTAAAACAACAACCGATTTTTGATTGTCCTTTATTACAGCATTTGGCAATAAAATTTCTTTCTGATTCTTCTTGTATTTATGAATATAAAAAAGCGATGTATTTACCGAATAAGACCACGGCATTGCAAGTCCTCCCAATTGCTTTGAGTTCTTATCAATCCAAAGCCAATTGCTTGCATTAGCAAATACCAAAACGATAATAAACAATAAGGTTAAAGAAGAAAGGGTTAAGAATTTCTTTAATGCAACATTTATTATATTGACTTTAATGATATAAATACTGGGAATAATGCCAAGAAATACCAGGTACAGTATTAGTTTAAAAGAGAAAAAACTACTAGACTCTTCAAAATTGGTATTGAGTACATTACCGATCATGCTTTCGTCTATTATAACACTATAAGTATTAACAAAATAAACAGCAACGGCATTAATCATAAAGAATAAAACCAATAAAAACTTTCCAAGATAACGGGAAAGCGAAAATATGAGGTAGAAAACAAAGGCGTTTAAAACCAGCATCAAAATGACTAGGCTAACAATCAAAACAATGCCGTTGAGACTTTTATAATCGACATGCTCAAAGACATAGGTAAAAAAAGGCAAATGAAAGAACACAAAATTCAGAAAACTCATAAGTAAAACAAAATGAGTTAATCTTAAGTTACTTTTTAGCATAGAGGGCAGTAATTTCATAAATTGAAAGAGTAGTAATTTTATATAATGAAACGGCTAAACTAATAAATGCTAGATAAAAGATGACTAAATCTTCATTAATTATTTTATTGATTAGGCAAATACTGCAAATAAGAAACAAGACAATGAATACTGGATAATATTTTCTATTGTTAATCCAACTGAAGATTCTGTATTTTCGGCTTATAAAAATACCCAATAATCCCGAGATATATCCGAGAATTCCGCCTATAAGAGTATCAAACGGATAATGAGCTCCCACACCTACTCTCGTCAAGACAAGAATCGATCCTATAATTAGAATTGCAAAATACCATAAAACTTTCATTTTTAAATTTTTAGGCATAAAAGCATAAAGCAAGACTGTAAGTATTGTAAAAGTTACAATAGAATGTCCCGACGGCAGACTATTGTGACCGCACAATGCCTTGCCTACAATAAAAAACGAATCATTATTAAATGTTGCTGCCGGTCTTGGTACAGAGAATATATTTTTTAAAGGACAAGAAAATAAAAGAGAAAACAGTAAGCCTGACAGTAAAGCTTCCCACAATTTAGGAGCATAAATAATTAAAACACTTAAAAATGATAAAAAGATAAAAGCATCTCCTAACTGAGTAAGATTATACTCGAGACTTGGATACTGTCCAAAATGATGATTAATAAAATAGAAACTGTCTTTTTGAATTTGTATATACTGATCAGTATTTAAAGCATTCCGGTTATACAAAAAGAGAACAATGACAGCCAGAAAAAGCGTAGGCAGAAAAAAAAGAAAAGGTTTAAGTCTTGAATAATTAGCAATAATATAGGTATTCATTATCTTTTTTGTGTTAATTTTTTTTTACTTTACTATAGGTTCTCAAATAACTTCCAGGTTAAATATTGCTCTTCTCTGCCCTAAGAAGAAAACGATAAAGAAAGACTTAAAAGTATTTAAAAAAGATGATTTTTCTCATATTTAAATCGGTATTTTCTTATAGAGAAACAGTTAATAATCCATTAAATATGTAGGCTGCAAGATTAGTTAATCCCATTTTACTTTTCCTGTTCTACACTTTAACAAAATGTAAATTAATTGATCAATTTTGAATAAATTTAGAATTTTGCACGAAAATAGATTTTTTTTTAAAACATTATTTCTATTTGTAATAAAAAAACAGCTCATTGTATTAGTTTAACATATAGTTAACTTACAACTATAGTAAAACTGAAGATTACTCCGTTGTTTACAATAATTATACAAGCTAAAAAAACACTACCTTAGATTTTGCCAGAAAAGAAACGTAAATTATTACCAATTCAACTTTTCTACAAAATTTGTATATAAACTTGCGGCATGAAGATTTTAATTATAGAAGATGAGCTGGAAATTGCTCAAAGCATCAAAAATTATTTTAGAACCAATGGAATTCAATGCGAAACTGCCGAAAACTATAATTTGGCACTTAACAAAATTGATTCCTACGATTATGATTGCATACTTCTGGATCTGACGCTACCTGATGGTGACGGATTTGATATACTAAGAGAGCTAAAAAGAAAAAATAAAACTGACGGAGTTATTGTGGTTTCTGCTAAAGAAACACTTGAAACACGTCTGGAAGGATTTAATCTTGGAGCGGATGATTATCTCACGAAACCTTTTCATCTCTCAGAACTTCTTGTGAGGGTACAGGCTCTTATCAGACGAAAGAATTTCAAAGGATGTAATAGTATAATTTTCAATGAAATCGTAATTGATATACTTTCAAAATCCGTTTCGGTAAACGATATCAAGTTGGATTTGACCAAGAAAGAAATAGATTTGCTTCTTTTTTTAATTGGAAATGAGAATAAAGTGCTGTCAAAAGCTGCTATAGCAGAGCATCTTTCCGGTGATATGGCTGATATGCTCGATAACCATGATTTTATATATGCACATATCAAAAACCTGAAAAAGAAACTCCACCAGGCAGGAAGCGGCGACTATATTAAAACAGTTTACGGTTTGGGATATAAATGGGAAAATGAATAAAAAAAAACTACTAAATAAAACAACCAATAGCTTTCTTACTTGCGCTATCCTTATTCTATTGATAGCGGCTCCATTGTTTTATTACATAAGCCAGCAGCTTTATATTTATGAAACTGATGAAGTGCTTCATTTTCATAAAGGTGCCTTTGTAAAGGAAAGTCATAAGGATTTTACCCAAAAAGATATCGACTTATGGAACAAGTACAACCATGACGTAATGATTGTACCTGATATGGGCGTTAGCAGCGATTCTATCGTTGGAAAAATGCTCTACGATCCTATTGCAAAAGAAAAAGAACCTTTTCGCGTACTTTATGCGCCCGTAACCATAAATGGAAAAAGATACACTTACACCGAGAAGATTAATCTATTGGAAATGGAAGGAATGGTTTTTAGTATTGCCATCATGTTTCTATTTATCATTGTTGTGCTTATGATCGGAATTATCTGGATCTCAAAAACTACGGCGGCTAAAGTATGGAGTCCTTTTTACAATACTTTAAATCAGATTCAGGATTTTGAAATTGATAAAAACAAACCACCTCATTTTATTCCTACTGATATTGATGAATTTGATCGTCTGAACAAAAGTCTGGAAAGACTGATGGATAAAAACACAGCCATCTATAAAAATCAGAGAGAGTTTGTCGAAAATGCCGCACATGAGCTTCAAACACCATTAGCTTTGTTTCAAACTAAAATTGATACGCTGACTCAGCTTGATCTCACCAAAGAACAATCCGATCTTGTTGCTTCATTAAATAGTGATGTTTCAAGACTCAACAAACTAAACAAAAACCTGTTGTTGCTTTCTAAAATTGACAACGAGTGTTTTCTTGAAAAAAATACAATTATCCTTAACGATTATCTTAAAAAACACCTGAGTTTTTTTACCGAACAGGCAAATGCTAAAAATCTGATTATTAAAACAGAACTTACTACTACTTTAACTATTACTGGAAATCAAGCCCTTACTGAAGTTTTGATCAATAACTTGTTTTTAAATGCGATCCGTCACAACGAAAAAAACGGCAAGATCATTATTACGACTCTTGAAAATGAATTGATATTTCGCAACAGTGGTCAAACAACACCTTTGCAAAGTGAGAAGCTCTTTAACCGTTTTTCAAAATCCAATCCTTCTTCTCAGGGAAATGGACTTGGTTTGGCGATCGTTAAAAGAATTACAGAGCTTAACCATTGGGAAATAAACTATAGTTTCGAAACTAATTTGCATTGTTTTAGCGTCAAATTTTAAAAATTCAGACTTCCTACAGATTCATAATTCAACTTTGTACTATGATTTTTATCAATTAAAAAAAATAGTATCAATGAAAAATTCAATCCTGACATGCTTAGTGCTGCTTTTTTCTTCCTTTGCCATAGCGCAGCGTGTAAGCGAGAAAGACATTCCTAATCGTGTAAAATCAAAATTTTTACTTTCCTACCCTAACCAGACCAATGTGAAATGGGAAAAGGAAAAAGAGAATTATGAAGCCAGTTTTACAAGTGGTCAAACAAAACAGTCGACACTTTTAGATTCTAACGGAAATATCCTGGAAACTGAAGAAGAAATCAGTGTGAAGAAACTTCCGACCAATGCTCTGGCCTATATCCAAAAAACATACAAGAACAAAAAAATCAAAGAAGCTGCAATGATCACCGATGCTCATGGTACGGTTACATTTGAAGCTCAAGTAACTTCTGTTGACCTGATTTTTGACAAACAAGGAACTTATATTAAAAGCATAGCAGATTAAAACCATAAAAATGAAATTAAAGATAATTTTAGTATTGTCGCTTCTTGTAATGAAAATTTACAGCGTAACGGCACAAAACAACCCAGCCACAATCTCAGGATTAATTAAAGACAAAACTTCAAAAACCACGCTTCCTTATGTTAATGTAGTTTTAAAAACGACAAAAGATCAAAAAGTACTTGCCGGAACGGTGACCAATGAAGAAGGCCGTTTTAATATACCTGCCGTACCATCCGGAAATTATACCCTTGAAATTACTTCAATAGGTTACAAAACTAAATCCCAAAAAATCTTCGTAGGTACACTATCCGATTTTCTGGACCTTAATAGTATCGAGCTCGAAGAAGATATCAATACCTTATCTGAAGTGGTTGTAACTTCTAAAACCTCAGAAGTAAGCGCCAAAATGGATAAAAAAGTCTTTTCTGTAGCCGACAATATTACCCAAAGCGGCGGCTCTGTCCTTCAATCGATGCAGAGTCTTCCCGGCGTAACGCTTCATGAAGGGAAAGTTCAGCTGCGCGGTAATGATAAAGTAATGGTACTTATTGACGGAAAACAAACCGCACTGACCGGTTTTGGAAATCAGTCGGGTCTTGATAATATTCCCGCATCCGCTATTGAGAAAATTGAGATTATAAATAATCCTTCTGCAAAATTTGATGCCAACGGAAATGCGGGTATCATCAATATCATTTACAAGAAAAACAAACAGGAAGGATTCAACGGAAAGGTAGGAATCAGTTCGGGATACGGAGCTCTTTGGGAGCGTAAAGCCAATCTTCCCGGTATTCGTCCACAATATCAGTTAACACCAAAAATGAACCCATCGCTGTCCCTGAATTACCGCAAAAATAAAATCAATACTTACCTTCAGGCGGATTATTTATATACTGAAACGCTCAACAAAAATGAATTTGTAACCCGAACTTATGACGATGGTACTGTTATCAATCAGCAAACGGTCAGAAATCGTAATACCCATTATACCACCATTAAATCAGGAATTGATTGGAATTATAACGACCAAAATAGTTTTTCTTTTTCAGGGCTTTTTGGAAGTGAAAAAATTATAGACAACGGAGACGAGCCTTTCTTTAATCAGGATTATTCTCAGCGATTGCGTCTTTGGTCTTTTCTGGAAGATGAACTAAAAACTACGGTGATGGCCAGCGCTTCTTACGAACATAAATTCAAACAGCCGGGGCATAAATTAAATGCGGGAATCAACTACACCTATCATCGTGAAGACGAAAAGTACTTTTTTACCAATACCCTGCCCGCTTCTGTTGGACAGGATTCTTTCAAACTCTTATCTGATGAAAAAGTAGTCGATATCAATTTGGATTATATTAAACCTTTGAAATATGGACGATTTGAAACCGGATTTAAATTCAGAAACAGGGAAATCCCTACCAACATGCAATTCTTTCCGGGACAAAATTCTCCTATTGATGCCAATGCCGGAGGATGGGCCAATTATAAAGAAGTAATTCCTGCTCTTTATTCGAATTATATATTTGAATCGGATAAAATTGAAGCAGAACTTGGATTGCGCCTTGAGTATGTAAAGCTACAATACGACGTTAATCCGAATCATCCAACCTATAAAAGCGACGGTTATAACTATACAGAGCCTTTTCCTAATGTTCGTTTTGGATATAAAATCGATGACAAAAACAAAATCACGGCTTTTTATAACCGTAGAGTTGACAGACCAGCAGAAGTTGATATTCGTATTTTTCCAAAATATGATGATGCCGAAATTATAAAAGTTGGAAATCCTGCGCTTCGTCCGCAATTTACCAGCGCCTTTGAAGTAGGATATAAAAAAACCATGGCAAAAGGCTATTTTACGACATCTGCCTATTATAGAATTATAAACGGAACCATAGCGCGTATTGCCACAACTGTTCCCGGAAGCACTTTGATTTACAATGTATTCCAGAATGCCGACAAGAGTACTTCACTTGGAATCGAAGCGATATACTCACAGGAAGTAACTCCCTGGTATTCTTTTAATATTAATGGAAATCTGTATCAAAATACAATTGATGCTTTTACGGTTACCAATTTATATCCTGTTCCAAGCATTTATAATGGCGAACGTCAGCAGATGGTTTCAGGAAATTTAAAATGGAACAATACCTTACAGCTCGATAAAACACTTAAAGGACAAGTTTCTGTTATTTATCTGGCTCCTGATGTGATCCCTCAGGGAAAAATTGACTCAAGATTTTCTGTTGACATGGGAATTAAAAAAACCGTTCAGAAAGGAAAAGGTGAAGTGTTTTTGAATGCTACTGATATTTTCAATACGCTGGTTTTACAAAGACAAATAAAAGCAGACGGTTTTAGTTATAGCAGTAAGGATTATTACGAGACGCAAGTAATTCGATTCGGCTATAGTTATAAATTTTAACCTTTAATTAAATAGTACAAGATCCCATTTCTTACGAAGTGGGATTTTGTATTATAGCTATTATCTTTTTATGCTTTGTATCTGTCACTTTATGTTCACGAACAAGAAATTCCCGCCAGTAGTGGATTTTTTACTTGCATATCTCACATTTATGTCTATCTTTGCACGCTCAACAAAGCTCCTAAAAATAGCTTATTGAAACAAAAATGGCCTCGTGGCGCAACTGAATAGCGCATCTGATTACGGCTCAGAAGGTTACTGGTTTGAATCCAGTCGAGGTCACAAACTTAAAATCCCATTTCTAACGAAATGGGATTTTTTTTTGACCTTTTTATATCGATTTAATCAGTTAATACCTCTAAAAACAAATGGTTTGGTTGTCCTGTAGAGTTGACCTTACTGGATTCAAACCGCTCCTCAACACTGTAAAACATTAGACTTACAAATTTCTTATCTTTATGTTAACAATAATTTTAGTTTTATGGAATTTGACAATGAAAATCTCAAATAAAAAATTACACCTCAAAAGACTCAAAAATGCTTTATAATGAAGGAATGAATATAACTTGTACTCTCAATTTTGCTTGAAATTCAGTACGGCATTTTTATTTGTAATCTTTTATTATAATTTTACCCAACTGTCACAAAGGACAAACCGCTAGTTAGAATTCAATAAAAAGTCAAAAAAACATGAAATCAATTCAATCAATCACTTTTATTTTATTATTTATAACACAATTGGGTTTTGCTCAAAGTAAGAAAGAAAAATTAGAACAACTTTTTGAATTTTACAATCAGCAAAATCTATTTAACGGTTCTGTTTTTATTTCTGAAAAAGGAGAAACCTTACTAAATAAAGGTTACGGATTATCAAATGTAGATTTAAAAAAGGAAAATAACGTTAACAGCATTTTCCAAATATATTCCATAACAAAAACTTTTACAGCAACGGTAATTTTAAAATTAGTAGAAGAAAAAAAACTTTCATTGCAGGATAAACTTTCAAAGTTCTATCCAGATTATCCAGATGCAAGTGCTATTTCAATTGAAAGTTTGTTAACTCATACCTCTGGAATTTATGACTATACAAGAGGAAATGATATGAAAGACCAAACGGAAAAATCATTTGTTGAATTTCAAAAAACAAAACCTTTGGATTTTCCAGTTGGAACCGATTGGAGTTATTCTAACTCGGGATATTATTTTCTAGGCTATGTAATTCAAAAAGTTACTGGAATGAGTTACGAAAATGCAGTTGAAAAATACATATTCAAACCATTGAAAATGAAGCAAAGTGGTTTTGCTTTTAAAAATCTAAAAAGTGAAAATAAAACCACTGGCTATGAGATTTTTTCTGAAAAAGAACAAACACCATCGATTGTTTATGATCCACCTATGCCTTTTGCAGCTGGTGGAATATACTCAACTGTTGAAGATTTAAACAAATATTATAATGGCCTAAAAAATTACAAAATTATCTCCAAAGAAAATTTAGAAAAAGCATATACACCCTTCAAAAACAATTATGGCTATGGTTGGATTACAAGACCAATGTTTAAAAAAATGACAGTTGGTCATAGTGGTTATGCAGAAGGTTTTTGCAGCAATTTTGTTCAAATTCCCGAAGATGATATCTGCATTATACTGCTTACAAATACAGAAAGAGGTTTAGACACTGCCACTTATGCTATTATGAAAACTTTGTATAATTTATATAATAAAGATTATAAAATTCCAATTGTCGCCAACATGAGCTCAGAAACTTTAAAGCAATATCTGGGAACTTATCAAGTAGAAAACAATTTTGTAATTTACCTTACCCTTGAAAACAATAAATTAAAACTGAAAAGAAACGGGTCAACAACTATTCTATTTCCTGTAAAAGAAAATTTGTTTTACGCTGAAGAATTAATGGGTGATGTAGTTTTTGAAAGAAACGAGACTTCACAAATAGAGTCATTAAATTTTCATATAGGAAATCAACTAAAAAAAGCAAAAAAAATATTTCCTTCCTGGGGAATTGTAGGAAGTGCAACAGAAAAAGGCTGGGATGGCCCTGATGCAAAACTTGTTGAAACTGAAACAAAAGGAATTTGGACAATTAAAAATATGACTTTAAAAACAGGAGAGTTTAAATTTCGTTTTAATGACGATTGGACTTTAAATTTTGGAAAAGATATGAGCGACGGAATAATTCCAAAAGGAGATAATATAGAAATTTTAACAGGTGTTTATGATATTATTTTGGACATAACAGATTACGAAAAACCAAAATACAAAATTTTCAAGAAAAGTTAAAAAACAACCTACAACAGCTATGGGATTCCTTGCCGTGAGTAGCACGAACATTAAACCACTTCTTGATAAAACCTAAAATAATTATCTTACAAATTCACTTGAAACCAGACTAATTTCTTTAAATCATTCATAAAATGGTTTGTAAATTGTTCAGTAAGGGTCACAAAATCCCATTTCTTACGGAATGGGATTTTTTTATGCTCCTTCCTTACTTTTTAAGTTTATATAGCAATATTTTATTCCGTTACGCAATCAATCTGATCCGTTTTCTTGATTTTTTCAATGCCCCTTTCTTTCATTAGCGCTACTGCATCTAGCATTTTGATTAAATGAATATAGGGCGTCGTCAGGTCAGAGTATGGATCTCCATCCCGAGGAGACAAGGAAAGCTCCAGGATGAGACATAGAAACGATTCAAATTCTTCCATCGTTTTTTCAGTAAATGCTTTTTGAAATACCACAAAAGGATTATCGTATTCCTCCTCCGTCAGGGAAGAAAGGTGAAATAGCGTTTCAGAGCGCAAAGATGCTGTAACTTTCCATTTTTTGCTTTTCTCTGGCAGGCAGTAACACAATTTGAGAAAAGAGTTTATAGCAGTATAAAAAATAAAAGCATTGGAGGGATTGTTCACTTCGTAAATGTCACTTTTATAGCTGCACATTACCGCTTCAGTTAAATTCTGTTTGTAATAATCCAGATCTGCAAAGGCAAAAAAAGCATCAATGGCTTTAATTGGATTTCCCGACACCTCCCCTGCCCAAGAGCTCGTTTCGAAGGATATTTTATTCTTTTTCATAATCAAGGAGATTTAAAATTCACAAACGAAGTTCTGTTCTTTCCAAAGGATAATCTATTCAGAATACATCTATAATATTCTGACAAAACAAAGGTTTTATGAGATATTTTTTTATCTTTGAAACTCAGGATTTTTATCCAAATGGCTTTACCTTTGAGCCTTTAGAAAATTGATATTCGTTATGGAACAGAAAATACATCAGGGAAGAAACGTAAAACGTTTTAGAGAAATGCTTAACATCAAGCAGGAAGCATTAGCCTATGATCTGGGAGAAGACTGGAACCAAAAGAAAATTTCTATGCTGGAGCAGAAAGATGTAATCGAAGACAATCTGCTAAGACAAATTTCAGCTGTATTAAAAATTCCTGTGGAAGCTTTTCAGAATTTTGATGAGGAGCAAGCTGTGAATTTAATTTCGTGTAATTTCTCTGATAATGCAATGTTCAATAATAAGATTGAAGTTTTTAATAACAATCCGATTGAGGAGATCAAAAAACTTCATGAAGAGAAAATCATTCTGTTTGAGCGTATGTTGAAAGAGAAAGATGAAATGATGGTTAGGCTTGAGAGATTGATTGGTAAATAATCATTTATAAAGATATATAATTCAAAAAAAGAGACTCGAAAGTTAAAAGTGGTCGGAAGAAAAATCTTCCGACTTTTTTTGCTTTATCTATTTTATTTAACGAGATATTTCTTGTTTAAAATAATAGTTCTGGTTATATTTATTAC
>NZ_CADCST010000143.1 GCF_902804485.1 Flavobacterium collinsii
ATATTCTTTCGTAGACAAATCTGAACTATCAGGATCCGGCAAGGCTTTCCTATCCAGCTTTCCGTTTGAGGTCAGTGGCATCTCTTCCAACTCAACCCAGATCATAGGAATCATATACTCCGGTAAACTTAATTTCAACTGTTCCTGCAAAGCAGCCCTGTCCAGCTTACCTTCAACAACAACATAACCAACCAAACGTTTGGTATCATTTGAATCCTCTTTAGCCAATACACAGCACTGGCTGATTCCACGT
>NZ_CADCST010000144.1 GCF_902804485.1 Flavobacterium collinsii
GACTAGGCCTTGACATACATACTGCCACACGAAAGGATTCGTGCGGGAGCGTGGGGCTGTTTATTTTTTAAATATTTCAAAGAACGTTTTATTTTATTTCTAGTCGAAAAAACATTTCTTATCTCTTAACTTACACTGTATATTTTATTTGCATATCCAGTCAGGAGACTTCACAGAAGTGAGATAAAAATAAATTCAAAGTATATTTTTTTTAGTATTTAGATTTCTAAATCATGATTTTTTATTTCATTTAAAATTCTTTCTAGCACGGCGCTTTGTGTTAAATATAATTTATCATATTTAGTTAAATCAGTATGTTCATTTTCTGGTCTTAGCTTTTTAAGTAATTCAGGTTTTCCATTAGGGAAATTTATAATGCAAAGACCTGAGTATCCTTTCGGTAATAACTCAACTTCATAACTTCTATTTACAGATACGTATTCTAAAACTGCATCCGTATTAGCATAATTCTCTACTTCATGATGTGAAAATAAAACATCAAATTTTGTATTACATAATATATCCGTACATAGGGTTCTACAATCACTTATGATTTGATTATCACTTAATACTAAAGAATTTAATTTATGTTGAGGATTCAAGCTATAATATTTCTTCGTTTGTTCCCAATCAGGTATCTGAATAAGTGGTAAAATAGGGAAAAAAGACTTTGAAATTATCTCTTCACAATCCAATTGTATTTTTGAAAAAATGGCCATAGATAAAATTTATTTTTTAATATTATATTTAGTCGCTTTTTTATAGAACTCGTAAGATTGTTCAAGAGTAGAATGTGTCATAGTTCTTGTGATTTCCTCTGCTGAATTACCCGGAGCATTATTACCAATATTTTTAGGTAAATCTATGCCGTAAACTTCTTTAACTAGTTGATGTGCATCATCAAGATTCATTTCCCACGCTCCCGCACGAATCCTTTCGTGTGGTACGTTTCTACTTGAACTCTCAGAATTACGGAATTTATAGTTTCTACTCATTTTTAATATTGTAAACCTTTATAACGAGACTAGGCCTTGACATACATACTGCCACACGAAAGGATTCGTGCGGGAGCGTGGGCTAAAACTCCCCCTCTATAATTATATTTGAAATTATTAACAACATCCATCTTATATGCCAAATCTTTCGTATAATCAGCTTCCGAAACTCCAAATGTATCTAAGTATTGGATAATTACGGTTGCCACATAACCTATATTGTTCTCATCCATTATAGGCTTAAATTCCTTAACAGCAACTTTAACAGCTTGCGTTCCTCCTATACAAAATAATCCTATTTTTTCCTCATCTGTCCCAATTAGATATTTTGCCTCAAAACCAGGAAAAGTTTGCTCCACAATTCCTGTTTTAAACCACAAATTATCAAGAGCCTTTTTTAAATATTCATTATTATCAAATTCAATTTTAGGTTTTGACATTTTATTTTGAAATATTTGATCTACTAACTTGATCAGATTATCAATATTCTCTTTCCCTTTTTCAGTTTTATAAATAGCATCAGCAATTGTCTTGGTTGCATAACGTTTGTTAAAACATAAGCTATAAAAGCGGGTTCATGATTCCAATATTTTTTCCAATAGAGGAACTTGACTTATAATTAAATTATCATGATACAAATCTTTTTTTTCCATATAATATTGTAACTTATTTAACATTTCAGGTTTAACATCTAAAAATTCAAATAGACATAAAGCTGAATAATTCATTGGGATATAATCTATTTCATAACTTGGATTTACAGAAACGTATTTTAATAAACATTTTGTTGTTACCCACTCATTAATATTACTGTACATAAATAAAACATCAAAAATTGTATTAACCTTTACATCCAGATCATAAGACCTTGCGAATAAGAAAACTTGATTTGTATTTTCAATCTTAGGTAGATTACCTTTTTGTAGATCTTTTTCTCTAGGAATATCTTGTAAAAAAAGCGTAGGAAACTCCTTGAATTTTCCGTCGGAATAAAGTTTTGTTTCAATATTACCAAAATTTTTCATAATCCATTATATTTTATTGATTTTTGATAGAATTCAAATGATTTATCTAATGATGATGCAGGTAATTTTTCTAATAAATTAGTAGCTTCGTCTCTTGTTAAAGTAGATGGTAAATCAACCCCATAAACATCCTTTACAAGTTTCCTTGCATTTTCAACAGATATTTCAATCTTAGTTGTTTTTGAAAAATTCTCTGCAGAAGTTTTAAAGATAACTTCTAATTCAATATCAACTCTTCTATTTGGAGCAGATAGAATAATGTTCTTTAAATCATTAGGAGTTCCCATTTGTAAAACCCCCTTATATCCACCATTTTTTGTTGCGCTTTCTATAGAAAATATTGTTCCTTTTATTGGATCTGTAGAAGCAGAAATACCACCAATTTGTGCATTTGTACTACCTGGAAATAAAGAGCCATCTAATTTACTTCTATTGGTTCCTCTAAAAAAAGATTTTATTCCTTTTGCCTCTAAATCAGCGACAGTTGTTGCTTCTGTCACATTATCTAAAAAAACTTTAAGCTCATCAACTGATAATATTTTTCCTCCCGTCTTATTACCAACATTATTTAACCATTTAAGTTTACTCAAAGATAACCTTTCAAATTCAGGCAATAAAACAGAAAGGGCATTATTTATAGCAATGTTTCGGTCAGTTGTTACGGTTTCTTTTGTTAAAACATAAGTGATAAAAGCAGGAACTAAATAATCATTTTCACCTATGCGAATACGAACCGGATCATTTTTTTCAATTTCACCTAAACTTACAATCTTTTGGTTTGATGAGGCTAAAGCTCCTTTTTCAAAACTATTGCTTGTATATCCAATTTCATACTTTGTTTTGACCGTATTGTCCCCACACCAACTTGTAATAGTGCTGTAGGACAATGGATCAGCAAAACCATCAATTTTATAGGGTTCCATCAAATAAAACTGGCTGTTGCTTATTTGATTTGATGTCCAGTTTTTAAGTCCAATTTTCAATAAAACCCTAATATACTGAGGTCTATAATCTAAATTCAATTTAGTAAAGAGATCAGCAAAAAAATCAACATTGCTTTCCTGTCTTGCATAAATCCATTTGCTATCAATATTATTTAAAATATTTAAAACACTATTATTTTCATTAGTCCCTAAATAATGTATAGAACATTTTGATAGTATTTGCAAATCTTTCCATAGTCTATCATTTCCTCTGTCAGCAATAATAAAATTAGGCGCATCGGCATACAAAAAATCAATTTTATTGCAGTCGCTTCCTGCAGTTTCAAAAGCTTTGTTGAATTTGTTGACAACATATTCTTTTGCTTTCGAACCAGTTTCACCAACAGAATATTTTAAGAATCCCAGTAAAGCATCGTAATCTATAATTTGATTGGTTTTTAAATTAATAGCTGTATTATCCTGTCCAGCATCAAGTTTATCATACAAATAATTAAAATCATAGGTTATTAATGATTTACCTAAATCGATATTTAAGCCAATGGGAGAATTTTGGGAAGAAAGTGTAACATTCTCTTTCCGCGTATTTAGTTGACCTTTAAAGTTTAGTTTTTTCTTTTGTCCATCTACTTCAAATTCAAAACTTTTATCAATTTTCAGCGTTTGTGGAACCCCAAGCCCAGAACTTGTCAGTTCAAAATCTTTAGTTAAAAACTGCTTGTAATCAAAAAGTACTGTTTTACCTGAATTATCACGCATCCAGGTGATTAATTTCTGAAAATCAATCCCTTCACTGATTTTTTCAGTTAATTCCTTCTGTTCTTTTTTATATGTATCAGCTTCTTTTGTAACCGCCGCAACTTTATCAATATTCTCCTTTGAATGGTTCCCAGATGCTGTCCAATCATTAGAAGCAAGATCTAACAAAACAGGTTTTAAGTCTTCTATTTTTTTCTTTAAGTCTTTTGGTAAATCTGTTTCTTTTTGCAACCCATCAAATTGTCCTTGAATCTTATTTATATAAGCCAATCGCTGTTCTACAAATTCTTTATCAGCTAAACTTCCTTTTTCCTTTTTCTTTAATAAATCATACAAGCCATCAACTACACTGGTAAGATCATTAACCAAGTCATTAACTAATTCATTTCCATTAATAATATTCACTCCTGCCGGATTATAACTCGTCTCCACCACACCGCTGATCAATTGATAATCGGTATTGATTACGATATTTTTAAATTCGACTGCAATTTTAGTATCACCCAAATAGGGTACAATGATATAGCCACGTCCTGAATAGGGACTATTTTGACCTTGTAACTCTAAAATCGTTACCGGAAAATCACCTGCTTTAAAGGTTTCGCTTTGAATTAAATTGGTAAGCGGTTTTTGATTCTGAATATTAATTTGAGGTACAATTCCACAATTATAGGCCGGAACCCCATTGGTTATGGTAGGTGTGGTAAAAGTACTAATCCCTGAATAGGTAAACGACTGAACTCCATCACTTGCCGGATCACAGCTCGAACCCACTCGAAACTGATAGCTAACTCCAGGCTCCAGATTGGTAATTAAACTTTGGGTATTTAAACTATTGCTCGAGAACCATTGCGCGTTTCGAACATCCTGTTTTTTATATTGTAGCTGATAACGCGTATGTTCCGGTATTCCTTCCCAGGTGATTTTGACACTTTTTGGCCCCTGAGCTTCGCTTAACAGAAAGGTTGGAGCAGCACAGGCAGCAGTATACTTAAACGAATAAATCTCACTGTAGCCGTCGTTTTTAAAAACCGCATTTTCTGATAGTCCGGTTGTTGAAATAGCACGTACGCGCCAGGCATAACGCATACCCGGAGTCAGGATTGGCATGCTTAAATTATAAAGCAATGCAGTTCCAAATAATGTCTCTTCATACAAAATGGGTGACATCTGAAACCCAAACTGCGGGTCTAATGTGGGGTCAAAAAGCTGTTTTAACTCAAATTTATACGATATGTTAGTGGCATTCCTCTGACGTGGTGTCCAGGTAAAGAGAATATTTGGAAATTCGGTTGAAGCAATTTGTTCATTGCGTCGGGGTGTATTCAATAAGGGAGGATCATTTAAAATCAGATACAAACTGGTGCAGCTTTTTTGTGAAATCCTCTGGTTGGTTACAAAATCGTATAATTCAAAACAAAAGTTGTACATCCCCTCGGGCAAACCATTGGCATACTGTATGGCAGAAATTCCCTGTAGGTTCTCTAACCTGAAAAGAGCTGAGATATCGGTATTGGTAAGGGTTTGTAACTCTCCGCCGTTTATAAAAACAGGACGTTGCCCTTGTATGTAATCACTGCTTTGTATGTTGAGTCCGTTACCTTGAATGTACAATTTCAAACGCACCTGTCGCTGCGAGATGGTAATGTCCATAGGATTGATCAGCAATCGCATTTTAGTATCCATACTAGTTGCATAGTCGGATATTTTAACACTATACGGACTGTTGAAAACCGGAGTCATCTGAACCGGAAACAATTGAGCATGTCCTGTTGCGTTCACAAACAGCAACAGCACAAATAAGGATAGGGTGTGAAAAAGGTGTTTCATTTTTTAATAGATAATAATTTTTTTAACCAATGTCTGCTGTCCTGTTTCCAGTACTAAAACATACATGCCCGATCCTAACGTTGTATCAAAATTAATTTCATACTTCTTTTTCCCGGACTCTTTTTTCTGAATCATCATATTTTGTCCTGATGTCGAAAATAACCTTAAGCTTATGGCACTATCATTTTCTAAAGTCACAAAGGCTTTAAAATTACCATTACTCGGATTTGGAGTTACGACAAAATCGATCATGAACTGCGACGTCGAACCAGCATTTGGCAAAGTGCTCCGTTGCTCGACAGTAATGTTTTTAGTATATGCTGCATAACATTCTCCTTGTGTCTGTTGTAAGCCAATTGCATAAAGACCTGTTGTGTCAAACTTCAAGGTTATGTATTTTTCTTTTTGTTCTACAATTTTCACTCCTTTCGGAATTACCCAATTGGTGCTCTCCCCAAAAGGAGTACTGGTATTGACCAAAATTACTTCTTCGTCTAAATAAGCCTGTGAGCTCAGTAAAAATTCAGAACTAATAGCTACCTGACTTGTTTTAATTACGATTTCATCCTCTCCAATACAACCTAATGCAGATGTTACCTTTACCCGGTAAGTTCCCGCCTTTGTCAAACTTACTTTTGATTGGTTTGAAGTAAATCCATTTGTTGATGTCCAGCTGTATTGGGCGTTTTGATCTGCAATCGATGCATCCAAATCCAAAACCTGATCGTTGCACAAGGTTCTGTCTTTTCCTAAATCGACTACAACTGGATTTGGATCTTTTAAAAGAAATCTCTTTTTATAAATACAGCAATCCGGGCAAGTAATGGTTACTTCATAGTTTCCTGCCGATAGATTATTTAAATCTTTGGTAGTCGCTCCTGTATTCCAAACATAGCTGTAAGGTAAATTTCCACCTGTAACTTTTACTTGTATTCCTCCATCATTGCCTTTAAAACAAGTTGGATTTTTTACGGTCTCTGTGGTCTGGATCCCTTTTGGGTCGCCCACAAAAATACTTCCCTGAATCAGGCATCCTTTTGCATCAGAAATTAGTACAAAGTAATTGTTTGTAGTAATGTTCTCTATTTTAGCTGTTGTTTCTCCATTACTCCATTGATAGGTATATGGTTGTGTTCCGCCTGAAACATGAGCTTCCGCCCAGCCATCGTCTCCATTATTACAGCTGGCATTGTGTTTTGTAAAAGTCAAATTCAGTTTTTCGGGCTGTGCCATATATTGAACTGCATCGGTTTCATTTACCAAAACATTATTGGTATATGTCCCTAACTTTATTCCGTTTCCATCTTCGACATTCAAGGCATAGGTTCCTTCTGAAATATTTTCAAGTCTTTCATTCTGATCATTCCATATTTTCCAGGAACCGTCGTTTTGCTTTTTCTTCCAGGTATAGAAATATGGAAGTCCGTTATTTTTATCTGCTTTTAATTGGATCCCCCCTTTAACATGTGCTGTTAAAACTCCATCCTGCGATTCATCTCTTTGATTGTCTATCGGATCAGCATCGGTTTCATTTCCGAATTCATTACTCACATTACAAGAAATGGTACGAACTACCTCAAAAATAACTTCAAGTGGCTCCGGATCATCTAAGCTTTGAATCGAATTTACCATCGTACAGCCAATTTTATTTACTGCCGGATCATAATTAGCATCACGAATGGTCAAACTATATACCTCTTCCGGAAGTCCGTTTAATGAAATGGTATAAATGCCATTGTTAAATTGTGTAGTTGCTGAAGTTTGTTTAATTCCTTTACTATTTTTCCATTCAAACCAATACGAATTGTCTAAAAAGATGGTTCCACCGGTAACTTCTACAACAATTTTTCCGTTTGTTGCTTTGTAAAAACTCGGATCTAAAACTTCAGTATATTTTATTGCTAAAGGCAGCTTCGGTTCTATAATGATGACACTTTCCTGTGTAGTACATCCTTTTGCATCTGTAATAAATACCCAATATTCGCCAGCTTTTAAAACGGTATTTTTATCAACTTCTACTTCATTAGACCATTTGTACTCATACGGTGGTGTCCCACCTGTAACATTTGCCGTCGCCCAGCCATCATTTCCTCCATTACAAAAAACGTCGCCTTTGGTAATTGTTACAGCTAACTTTGGAGGTTCCTGGATCAATTGTGTTGCATCAATCTCCTTCGCCAAAACATTATCCACATAAGTCCCCAGCATGATTCCGTTACCATCTTTTATATTTAAGGCGTAATTCCCATGAGAAAGCTCAGAGGCAGTTTCTCCTTTAATATGCGGCAAAGTGATCCAGGTACCATCTTCTCGTTGTTTTTTCCAATAGAAATAATACGGTAATCCATTATTTTTATCTGATGCAAGCGAAATTCCTCCTGAAACATGCGCTTTTAAAATACCATCTTGCGACTCATCACGCTGGCCATCATTTGGTGTTGTGTCCTTTTGATCTCCAAACTCATTAGTTGCATTACAAGAAATAGTACGAACGATTTCAAAAACAACCTCCAAAGGATCAGGCTCCGTTAATTTTACTTTTGATTCTACTACAGAGCAATTGACAATTTGATTGGCATCTTTGTCATAATTTCTATCTTCAATCGTTAAAAAATAATCATCAGCCCGAACGCCGTTTAAAGTAATGGTATAAACACCCTCTTTAATTTCGGTCGTAGGCGATAATATAGCTCCTGCCGAGTTTATCCACTTATAGTTATATAATTTACCCTTGTTTGACAACGGATCAAATGCTGTACCTCCCGTGATCTGTGCCACAATTTTTCCATTGGTAGCTCCTGCAAAAGTGGGAACATCAGTGGTTGAATACTTTATTTCAACAGGGTTTGAAGGTTCTGCAACTGTAGCAAAACCTGTTACAAAACATCCTTTATCATCTGTAATCTCTACTGCATACTCTCCATGAGTTAATTTGGATATTTTATTAGCTTCAATAATTCCACCATCAACATTGAACCACTTGTAAATATATGGAGCTGTTCCATTTTCAACTGTTGCTGTTGCCCAACCATTATTACCTCCGTGACAGGAAACATTTCCAATATCAAATGATAATTTAAGTACTTCCGGTTCTGCTATTGTTTCTTTAGTCGGAATTGCTTCTGTTAAACCGACAGCGTTATAAGTTCCCTGTACTACATTATTGGCATCTTCAACATTTAAGGAGTAGCTTCCTTCCGAAAGCTCCGGTGCAATACCTTTTGTATAATCTTCCAATACCTCCCATAATTTGTTTTTTGTATTGTATTTTGACCAAATAAATTTATAGGGCAAACCACCATTTGCAGATCCTGTAAACTTAACTCCACCTGTTACGACGGCTTCCAAAATCCCATTTGCTGCTTTATTTCCATTTTCCATCGGATTTAAATTTGCAGAATTACAGGAGATTTGCTGCTGAATTTTTAATTTTATTTCAATCGGTTCCGGATCATCCAAAACCACTGTTAAAGAAGATGATAGTGAAGGATCTAATTTACAGTTTCGCGCATCTGTGATGAATAACCTGTAAGTATCTGCAACCACATTTTTTAATGTAACCGCAAAAACACCATTTACAAACTGTGTGGATGACTTGCCGGCATCAATAAGCTCGTTTTTACTATTTCTCCATTCGTATAAATAAGATTTTCCATCAATCGGAGTTCCACCACTAATAGAAGCTATTATTTGTCCATTCTCCGCTTTATTAAAAGTTGGGTGTGTCGAGCTAATATTAACCAATTGAAGCGGACCTAAAGGCTGCTTAATATCCTCATACAATTCTTTTTCTACATCTTTTGATAATTTCACTATACAACCAACCGTATCTTGTAAACCTTTTAATTTTCTCACTTTTACATGACAGCGTCCTAAAGAAAGGCTATTAATCGTGGTTTGATCTCCATTTAAAAAAGTAATCCAAGTAGCTCCACCATCTTTCGAATATTGATAAATTCCATTATCAACACCTCCTGAAGCTTTAATATCAATTGCACCATCGGACCCTCCAAAACAATTAATGTCGTTTTTCTTTGTAAGAATAAAATCGACAGGTGTGGGTGAGGTTATATTAAATATGAAAGGATTATCTTCAGTATGTGGAGATCCGGTATTTGATTCATTAATAGATCCGTAAAATGCTATCCCATATTTTCCCTTTGAGAAATTACATGGAAACTCATAACTATTTGTCCGATCGAGAGTTATTGGACTGCCATCTTGTGAAGAACATACAACCGATTGCCAAATTTTATGTTCTTCATCAAACGATCTAATACTAAAAGTGAATTTTTCTCCGGCAAAAAATGGCCGATTGAATTTCATAATTAATTTACCGTCATTAGTGTCAAAACATCTCGTTTTTTCTTCTTTCATTGAAACCACCTCAGGAGCAGATTGTCTGACTGTATAGTTCACAATATTAGAAGAGACGTTACATGCTTTCTGTCTCAAATAAATTGTTCTTCCATGATATTCTCCGGCATTCTCGCCTAATATTTCTTTGGCATTAGTTGTAAAACTGGACTGACCTAAAAATTTTGTCATGTCGACCCAACTATTTGAATCTGAAGAATCAAATGAATACTGCCAGTTATACTCAGATGGCAAAAATCCAGTATTTGATTCTATTGTTATATTTTTATCTGTAGGCAAATCATTTTTTTTTCCGGGATCAACAATAACAAGAATAGGACGAACTTTTACATTAAAAGAAGATCGTCCTAGTCCATCTCCTTTACTTTCTACATTTTTAAATTGCTTAAATTCAAAATCAAAATCAAAACAATGAAAATTATCCGAATTATAAATTCTTCCACTATTATGAGGCCTATTTCCCCTACAAGATTGTCGATCATATCTTGAAGCCGAAAAAAACATTGAGACTGGGACTTTATCAGCTTTAAATGTCGTTTTAGTAGCTGCATTAGTATAGCTTATAGTAGCTCTGTCATCATTATAAGAGATATTTAACGCCTTGTAATTATCAATAGGTGTCTTAAATTCAAGCCTAACAAATGCTTCTCCACAATTATGATGTTCGTCATTAATCGCCCAGCCATTAAAAACAATTTCATACGAGCCTAATTCTGGAGCCTGCCCAAAACTGAAATTGCAAACCAATAAAAAAACTAACAAGTAAATCTTCTTCATAAACCTAATAAAAAATGGTTAAAACTTCTTCTTTTGCAGGATTGCTACTTAGCAAACTTGGAATTAAATGATACTCATATTTCATGTTTATTTTTAAATTTTTATCTTCTAGCGTAAAAACATCTCCATTTAATTCTTTCCATAATGTTGGCGGAGATCCTTTTAGATTTTTATAAATGCTTAAACTGGTTACTTTTTCTTTATTTTTAACATAATCCCAAGTCAAGGTTATTTTTTTGGTTTCTCTATCTGGTATCCCTTGTAAAAATGAAATAATTTTAACAGGAGAAAAATCTAAAACTTGTACTGTTATTATTGAATGATCTAATGAAGACCAGAGATTACTTTTATCCTTCGCCAAAATAGCGTACTGATATGTTTTTTTATTCTCTACTTTTTCATCTGTAAACTCCTGAATAGTATCATTGATTTGTTTTATCTCCTGCCACTGCTCCTGCCCTTTCTCTCTCCTCCTTAGGCTATAACCTACAACATCTTCGCTATAACTTCTAATCCATTTTAAATGAACCTTTCCTTCTTTATTGTCATAATCTTTAAAAATTGGTGCAGCTGGCGGTATTTTATCCGGTTTATCCAGTACCAAAACATCAGATGGCTCCGAGACATTAAATCGCATATCTTCGGCTGCAATTCTGTAATACACTTTGCTATTGGTCATTTTAAGACTAACACTATCTTTATAAGCATTACCTAAATATGATTTATGATAGATATCTACAAATTCTTCGTCAGCATTATTGGCTTTAAAAATGCGATATCCTCTTAAATCTTTTTCCAGATTGGGTTTCCATTTTAATTGAACCGTTCCAAGGCTATCAATTACACCCTCAAGCCCACTAGGTTTTGCAGGAGGTATTGAATCTACAGGCTGAACTAACATACTTTGGGAAGTTAAACGCTTATTATTTTTACCTACTACAGATATGGTAAAATAATTTGATGGAAATAAACTTTCTTTATAAGTGAGTTTACGCTCAGATGGTGAAATAATTTTAGTAACAACCTTGTAAGGCCCTTTGTCATTATCTGCTAAATTAATTTCATACCCCTGAATAAAACTTTCTGATGCTGCAGGGTATTCCCACTCTAAAATGACTTCGTTCGAGTTTAAAATATTATAATCTGATAACCTTGCCGATGTAACTACAGCTGTAATGCCACTTGTGATAATGGGTTTTGTTATTTCTCCTTTTTCTCCGAATGAGGTTATACCATACAATCTGTAATGGTACTTTTTATCATTTACACTAAGTGTATCAACATAATACATGGTTTTAGATGGATGCTCCTCTTTATCATTTAAATTAACCAAAGGCGTAGAAGCTATCGGGCTAAAATTGATTCCGTCAGTAGATTTCTCTACCATAAACGAAGTGTAGATTCTTTTAAAAGTCTCATAATCCCAAGACAGTAAGATTTTTTATCATCGGGAATTGCAATAAAATCCGTTGGAGCCGGAAGAGTAGTATAATCTCTTAACCCGATCATATACGAAGATTCTTTAATCTTTGGACTTTCGAAAACACTTACCTGGTAGGCATATACTTCGTTCTTTTTTACATTAGTATCTACGTATCCCAAACCTGCCTTTACAGCACTTTCAAAACTCATATCTGCTGCATATAAAGCAAAAGTATAACGCTGATCCAGTTCGTCTGCCATATTCACAATTCTCGACAAATCTCCTTCTTTAGCCCCCGTTACTTCAAAACTTTCTCCATAAATAGATTGTGCAATTATAGCTGCATTATTATCTTTTTGTACTAAATCTAACCAGGATTCTAAAGGTTCGGGAATCAGAGGCTTTGGAGTCAGTACTGTTTTTTCGGGTTTAGATACAATATCCCCGTCTCGCAACAAAGTAGTTCTGGTAATTATGAACCCTTTTTTATTTGCCTTTTGCCACTCACTTGAAGAATTAACCGCCCAACGAATCAAGATTTGATCTTTTTGAGCTCTGGCATTAACCATTACTGTAGTCTGCTTACTTTGAGAAAAACCTAACGAAATTAAAAATAAGAAAAGAATTAGAAATCTAAATTTCAACATTTATGCGTAATTATCTGTTAAAAAATGTAAAAGTAACATTTTATG
>NZ_CADCST010000145.1 GCF_902804485.1 Flavobacterium collinsii
CATGTGAGGTTAAAGGAATAGATTCTAATTGTACGTAATAAGAAGGCAACATATAATCCGGCAAGTGATGGCTCAGTTTGGCGCGGAGTTCCTGTTTGTCTACTGGTTTCTCGCCAACCAGATAGGCAACAATTACGGCTTCTGTTTCTATCTCCTGCACGGTTACTACGCACTGATTGATGTTTTCTTGGGCTAAAAGGGCGTGTTCGATTTCTCCCAGTTCAATACGGTGTCCTCTTACTTTCACCTGATGATCTTTACGGCCTGAAAATTCGATGTTGCCATCGGCT
>NZ_CADCST010000146.1 GCF_902804485.1 Flavobacterium collinsii
TCCCAATTCATTATAAACTTCGTAAAAAGTTTAAATAATTACTTCGGTTAATTCTTGATGCAATAATTTCATAAAAAACAAATTTGAATGAAATACACTATATTTAAATTAAACCAAGTATAAAAATCTGTTTAAATCCGCGTTTTCGCAAAGCGAATCCGTGTCATCTGCGTTCCATTAAACGATTTTCGTAAATGAAATTTCGTTTTTCAAGGCTTTTAAAATAAAATTATCATTTAAGCCATTAACGATCCAGGTTTCAATATTGGCTGCTTTTGCAATTGCGGCTGCTTCTATTTTTGAATGCATCCCTCCTGTTCCATGTGATGATTTTGATTCTCCAATTTCTTTTTCTAAAACTTTTAAATCCTGTACCAGTTTGATCGTTTCAGGATTTTCATTGTGAATAGAATTTTTCGTATAAATTCCATTTGTATTAGTGGCAATAATCAGAATATCAACATTTAGCAACACTGCTGTTAATGCTGCCAGCTTATCGTTATCTCCAAACTGTATCTCATCTGTAGCAACGGTATCATTTTCATTAATAATCGGAATGTAGTTGTTCTCGACCAAAACGTTTATGGTATTGACTATATTGACTTTAGACTGTTCCTTTTCGAAATCAGAATAGGATAATAAACACTGTGAAGTCAATAAACCTAAATCACTGAAGTTTTCATGGAAAATCCGCATTAAATGGGGCTGACCAATTGAAGCTAATGCTTGTTTAACTACAATTTCTTTTCCTTTACTTTCAAGCTTTACAAACTGCTTTGCTGCTGCGATTGCTCCTGAACTCACGATTACAAACTCGTAATCTTTGTTTAAAGCAGCAATCTGCATCCCGAGGTCTTCAATCTTTCCCCGCGAAATATGATTGGTTTCTTTGGTTAAAGTATTGCTTCCTATTTTTAATAAAATCCTCTTCTTACTCATTTTTTAAAGGTGCTAAGGTGCTAAGGTTTTAAGATTCTAAGTTTTTTTTCAGAATTGTCTAATTATCTAATTCCCTTAATTCCCTTAATTATCTTATTTGTCATATTCTCCTATTTAACCGCAAAGGGCGCAAGGTATTTTAATTTCTTTGTCTGGATAAACGCTAAGTTCGCAAAGCTTTTTCCTTAATAAATTTTAAGTTTTAAAATTCCAAATTCCAATCGTTCGAAATTTAAAATCGTTAATCATCAATTTAAAATTTGGAGAAAACTAACTATCTAATTGTCCAATTGCCTCAATTACCTAATTTGCCCTTCTCCGTACACGTACCATTTATTGGTTACGAGATGCTGAAGTCCGATAGGACCCCGCTGATGCAATTTATCGGTACTTATCGCTAATTCTCCGCCCAGACCAAATTGTCCTCCGTCTGTAAAACGGGTTGAAGCATTTTGATAAACAGCGGCGGTATCAACAGCATCCATAAATTCCTGCGCTGCTTTGTCATCTCTCGTAATAATTACTGCCGAATGCCCTCCACAATATTTGTTTATTTTCTCAATTGCATTTTCTTCAGAATCGATGGAACCTATTACTATTTTATAATCCAGAAATTCCTCGTACCAGATATCTTCATTTTGAAGCGTTTCTGTATCTTCAAAACTTTTTAAAGACTCATCCACAATTACTTCTACGTTAAATTGCTTTAATTCTGCTATTAAAATAGCTGTAAACCCCTCAAAATTGGGCAACTTAGAATCTATTAAGACTTTATCGACCGCATTACAAGCCGATATTTTAGAGGTTTTGGCATTTATAATTATTTTCAAAGCCAAATCTGTATCCGCCTTTTCATGAACGTACACAAAATTATTTCCTCGTCCGCTTACGATAACAGGACAAGTTGCGTGCGCTTTTACAAACTCAATTAATTTTTCTCCGCCTCTTGGAACTATTAAATCTACTTTTTGAGTTGGTTTTTCTAAAAAAGACTGAGTTTCTGTTCGATTATAGTTCAAATACTCCACCCAGTCTTTCGAAACTCCATTTTCTGCTAAAGCCTGATGCCATAAATCCACAATTTTTAAGTTTGATTTTAAAGCTTCTTTTCCTCCTTTTAATAAGATCTTATTTCCGGATTTAAAGGCAATTCCTCCCGCTTCAATTGTAACATCCGGGCGGGATTCGTAAATGATTAAAATCGTTCCGAAAGCGGCTGTTTTATTAATCACTTTTATACCATTATCATGAACAAAATGAAAGCGCTCTACTCCAACAGGATCTTCTTGCGAAGCCAGTTGGTTGAGAGATAAAATCATCTCATCTACTTTTTTATCATCTACTTTCAGTCGTTCTTCCATCGCTAAATCTGAGCCTTCATAAGCCAGTAAATCCTCCTGGTTGGTGAGAATAATGCTACTCCGCTCCTGCTCGACAAGCTTTGCCATAGACCGCAAAACGAGATTGCGTTTTTCAATTGATAATGGATTCATTTTTTCGGTTTAATTGGTTAATCGTTAATTCGTTCAATCGATTAACCAATTAAACGAATTAACAGTATATCGTAAACTTAATTTTTCAGTTCTTCTAAACTTTCTTTTAGAGCTTTTACAAACGTATCAATATCAGCTTTCTTTACTGTAAGTGGCGGTAAAATTCTAAGTAGATTTTTATTGTTGGCGCTTCCTGTAAAAATGTGTTTTTCGATGATTAACTTTTTTCTTAAAGCCGCAACATCAAAATCAAACTCTACTCCAAGCATTAAACCTTTTCCTTTTACTTGTTTGATGCCTTCGACTTCTTTAATTTTTTCTAAGAAATATTCATAAACTTCGTTCACATTTTTCTGTAAATCTAGTTTTTCAATTACATCTAAAACCGCAATTCCCGCAGCACAAGATAAATGGCTTCCGCCGAAAGTAGTTCCCAATAATCCGAAACTTGCTTCAAATTTTGGCGAGATTAAAATGGCTCCTACCGGAAATCCGTTCCCCATTCCTTTTGCTACTGAAATAATATCGGCGTTGATTCCGTGATGCTGGAACGCGAAGAATTTTCCACTTCTTCCGTATCCTGATTGCACTTCGTCTAAAATCAAAACCACATCATGTTTTTTACACGTTTTTTCTAAAGCCTGAAAAAATTCGGTTGTCCCCTCGTCTAAACCTCCTACACCCTGAATTCCTTCAATAATTACAGCAGTAACATCACCTTTGGCCAGTTCTGCTTCAACTAATTCGATTTGATTTAATGGTAAAAAAGTAACTTCCTGCTGCGCATTAATTGGTGCTACGATCTTCTTATTATCAGTAACTGCAACAGCGGCAGAAGTTCTTCCGTGAAAAGAATTATCAAAAGCTACAACTCTTGATTTTCCGTTATGAAAGGAGGCTAATTTCAAAGCATTTTCATTGGCTTCGGCACCAGAACTGCATAAAAACAATTCATAATCTTCTAATCCTGAAAGCTTTCCTAATTTCTGAGCCAGTTCTACCTGTAATGGATTCTGAATGGCGTTGGAATAAAATCCTAAATGATCTAATTGATCTTTTAATTTGGCGACATAATCCGGTTGTGTATGTCCAATTGAGATCACACCATGTCCGCTATATAAGTCTAAATATTCTACTCCGTTATTATCTGTAATTGTGCAGTCTAACGCTTTTACAGGAGTTATGTTATAAAGTGGGTATACGTTGAATAAGTTCATCTTTTTTTGTTTATTTTGTTTCATGTTTCATGTTACAAGTTGCTCGATAAACGTTAAACCTGGAACTTAAACCTGAACTTGATTTGAGTTTCAAATCTCAAGTTACGTATAGAACGTGAAACCTGAAACTTGAAACAAATTTTTACTAAAATCCGCTTGGTTTCAAATGTAAACCGGTGGTTTCTTCTAATCCAAACATTAAATTCATGTTTTGAATAGCTTGTCCTGAAGCACCTTTGGTTAAATTGTCAATAATTGAAGTGATCAAAATCCGGTTTCCTTTTTTTAATAAACTAATGATACATTTGTTCGTTTGAACGACTTGTTTCATATTGATATTTGTCGTTGTTACGGTAACAAAAGGCTCATTTTTATAGAACTCTTGATATTTAGCAACTGTTTGTTCCAAACTCTCATCAGAAATTGTATATAAAGTAGCGAAAATTCCTCTTGGAAAATCTCCTCTGTTCGGAATAAAAAGCAATTCACTTTCAAAATCTTCCTGCAACTGAACCAGACTCTCTCCAATTTCACCTAAATGCTGATGTTCAAAAGCCTTATAATGAGACATATTATTGTTCCTCCAGCTAAAATGTGAGGTTTCTGAAAGCCCTACTCCCGCTCCGGTACTTCCGGTTGTTGCATTAATATGTACATCATTAAGCAGCAGATTGCTTTTCGCTAAAGGCAATAATGCCAATTGAATCGCTGTAGCAAAACAACCTGGATTTGCAATGTAATTTGCTTTTTTGATAGCTGCTTTATTTAGTTCCGGCAAACCGTAAATAAAATCTTTTCCTTCAAAATGAGCATCTTTGTTTAATCTGAAATCATTTCCTAAATCAATGATTTTCGTGTGGCTTGCAAACTGATTTTCCTTTAGAAATGAAATAGATTTTCCATGTCCAAGACACAAAAACACCACATTTACATTCGGATTTACAACATCTGTAAAGTTCATTTCAATATCCCCCATCAAATCCTGATGTGCCACAGAAAGTGGTTTTCCGGCATTTGTCGTACTGTAAACGAAATCTATGTTTACATTGGGGTGATACATTAAAATTCTAATGAGTTCTCCAGCCGTATAGCCCGAACCACCAATTATTCCAACATTAATCATGATCTAAATGGTTTACAGATGAAAATATGTTTTGAGCATTACCTAAAATCTTAATAAATCCTTTTGCATCATCAGATGTCCAGGCATTATTCATTTCCCCATATTGACCAAAGCCTGTATTCATTAAATCGTTATTAGATTCAATACCGTCAAGTGAAAAATGATAGGGTTTCAATGAAACTGTTACAGTTCCATTAACTGTTTTTTGAGTATCCTGCAAAAAGGTTTCGATGTTACGCATCACCGGATCCAAAAACTGACCTTCATGAAACAACATTCCGTACCAGTTTCCTAATTGTTCTTTCCAGTATTGCTGCCATTTACCAAGCGTATGTTTCTCTAGTAAATGATGTGCTTTGATGATAATTAACGGTGCAGCAGCCTCAAAACCAACTCTTCCTTTAATTCCGATAATGGTATCCCCTACGTGAATATCTCTTCCAATAGCATAAGCATTTGCCAGTTTTTCAAGTTTGACAATATTTTTCTCAGGAACATCTTTCTTTCCATTTAATGCCACCAGTTCTCCCTGCTCAAAATGCAACGTCACCTTTTCTTCTCCTTCTTTTTGCAATTGAGAAGGATAAGCTTCACTTGGCAACGGCTCACTTGATGTTAGAGTTTCTTTACCTCCAACGCTGGTACCCCAAAGTCCTTTATTGATCGAATATTGTGCTTTTTCCCAAGAATAATGAACACCATTTTTAGACAAATAATCTACTTCTTCCTGTCTGGAAAGTTTTAAATCTCTTATTGGCGTAATAATTTCAATTTCAGGAGCAATGGTTTGAAAAATCAAATCAAAACGAATCTGATCATTTCCTGCACCAGTACTTCCATGTGCAATGGCATTTGCACCTACTTTTTTAGCATATTTAATAGCTTCGATTGCCTGAAAAACACGCTCAGCACTCACTGATAACGGATAGGTATTGTTTTTTAATACGTTTCCAAAAATCAAATACTTTATAGCTTTATCATAATATTTATCTACTATTGTCAGGTTAGCATGTTGTGCACTCCCTAGCTCATAAGCTCTTTTTTCGATAGCTGATAATTCTTCTTCATCAAATCCTCCTGTATCAACAAGAACGGTATGAACTTCGTATCCTTTTTCATTTTTTAAATATTTCAAACAATACGAGGTATCTAATCCTCCGCTATAAGCTAATACTACTTTTTTCATTTTTTTATAATTTAGGCTAATACTTTCGTATATAGCAAGTTTGAGATTTCATTTTTAGTTTGATTCTTAAGATAAGAACCCGAAAAACAAGGTTTTATTCAGAAACAAAGCCTGTTTGATTTTTTTTAACCTGCTTAAAACAGCCACGTTAAAAGGGTGTTTCGGCGGTTCTTTTTGTTTGTCCTTTGGGTCGTACAACATCCCTGTACAAAGGCACATTTTGTTTTCCTTGCTTTTTAGTATTTCATAATTTGTACAGGTTTTACAACCCGCCCAAAAACTTGGATCGGTAGTTAGTTCAGAAAACGGAACAGGCTTATATCCTAAATCAGAGTTTATTTTCATTACTGCCAAACCAGTTGTAATACCAAATATCTTGGCATCCGGATATCTTTCCAGAGAATAATCGAAAACTTTTGACTTGATTTTTTTGGCTAAACCTAAACTTCTGTAATCCGGATGCACAATTAAGCCGGAATGCGCCACGAATTTTCCGTGCTGCCAACTTTCGATGTAACAAAAACCTGCAAACTTCCCATCTGCCAAAGCAATCATCGCATCACCGTTCGACATTTTTTTCTGAATGTATTCAGGAGTTCTTTTAGCAATCCCAGTACCTCTTAATAAGGCAGATGATTCTATTGTATCGCAAATTTCCTGTGCGAATTTGAAGTGTTCTTCCTGAGTAACAACAATAGAGATTTTCATTTCAATAGTTGAAGTTAGAGTTAAAAATTAAAACGTAATGTTTAGTTTGAAATCCTGAATTCAATCCAATAAAAATAAACAAAATAGCAGTAAGATTCTCAAAATCAAAAACTTGACCAAGAAAATTCAAAAAATAAGATATACTTTTAGGATATGTTTGTCCAATGGACAAATGATGTGATTTCAAAATGAAAAATGAATATAAATAAATACGCGGCGAAAAACTCTGTGGATACTATAGAGATAGTGTCCGTACTTCGGGAGAAGTTACAGCTGAGTTTGTCCGTGACAAAGAAGTTATATGTAAACTTATTTTATTCATCGACTGCAAAAGTACATTATTTTTTTATTTATGAAACAAAAAAATAAAATTCTAACATTTTTTTAATGAAATGTTAGAATTGGACAATAAAAAACCCGATAATTACAAATAACTATCGGGTTCTTAATTATTTACTTTTTATATTTCTAATTTTTAGTAAACGGTATTGCATCACCACTACTTAAAATAATCATATCAAAACCTGTTTTAGCCTCGTTAAATTTGAATTTTAATCCGGCTTCAGCTGATTGAAAGACATCTTTTTCATTTTCTACAGCCTTTACAGTAAACTTCGGATAGTTTGTTATCAGAACATTCAATGCATTATTCTTTTCTGTAAAATCAATTTTCAAAGGTGCTCTTGAAGTTGAGTATGTTCCTAAATAACCATCTAAAACTACATCTTTTTCTATTTTACCATTTGCAGCTGTCCAAACATTATTTGTTTCGTTATTATCTGGGAAAACATGATCAGGATCAAGTGTTATACTATCTATTTCTTCAGTAGAATCGTGTTTGAAAGTCCAAACATTATTACGTTGCCAAATTTCTACAGGTAGTTTTACTCTTGAAACTTTTCCGCTCTTTGTTTTCACATCCAAAACAACTGGCAATGCCATTTTATCGAAATTCTCAACTGTAATGGCAACTCCTTTTGCCGGATCATTTTTTATGTACTTAATTGAATTAATCCCTTGATTAAAACGCCAGTTGTTCACAAACCAGCTTCTCCAAAACCAACTTAAATCTTCACCTGCAACATTTTCCATCGATCTGAAAAAGTCATCCGGTTGTGGATGTTTGTAAGCCCAACGTTCAATATAAGTACGGAAAGCAGTATCAAAACGTTCTTTTCCTAATACTTGTTCTCTCAATATTATTAAAGCTGTACTTGGCTTGAAATAACATAACATACCAATATTTGCCTCTTTCATATTGTCAGGAGAACTCATCACCGTTTCTAAGTCAGGTCTTGTAAAAGACTCTGCCCCTTTGTGCAAGTCTGTTGGTTTTTCAACATACTCTCCTTTATTAAAATCTGCTGTACTCAATGAATTGATAAAAGTATTAAAACCTTCATCCATCCAGCCGAACAATCTTTCGTTCGAACCCACAATCATAGGAAACCAGATATGTCCAAATTCATGATCTGTTACCCCCCATAAATCTTGTCCTTTTGACTCCCAACCACAAAAAACAATTCCCGGATATTCCATTCCACCTTCATTTCCTGCAACGTTTGTCGCTACCGGATAAGGATATTCAAACCATCTTTTAGAGTAATTTTCAATCGATGCTTTTACATATTCCGTTGAACGTCCGTAAGCATCTTGTCCTGCACTTTCTACCGGATAAGCAGATAAAGCCAATGCTTTTTTACCACTAGGCAAATTAATTTTTGCTCCATCCAAAATAAAAGCCGGAGAGGATGCCCAAGAAAAATCACGCGCATTTTTTATTTGATAATGCCATGTTTTCTGTCCCGAAGCATTCAAATTTGCTGTTGATGCAACCTCTTCAGCAGTACGGATCGAAACTGTTTTATCGCTTAAAGAAGCTTCCTTGTAACGTTTAAACTGCTCAGCCGGCAGCACTTCAGCTCCATTCAGCAATTCTCCTGAACCTACAACAAAATGGTTCGCAGGAACTGTAAGTTTAACATCAAAATTACCGTATTCCAAGTAAAACTCAGAAGCTCCCAGGTACGGTGCAGTATTCCATCCTTTTACATCATCGTACACACACATACGCGGATACCATTGTGCAATAGTGAAAATTTTACCATTTTTAGTTTCTAAAACTCCCATTCTGTCTGAGCCTTCAAAAGGTGCAATAAACGAAAACTCGATTTTAATTTTTACAGCTCCTCCTTTTGATGCCAGTATTTCCGGAAGGAATATTTGCATTCTGGTGTCTGTAATTACGTATTTTGCCTCGATTTCGGTCTTTTTCTTTCCACCTGAAATTACTTTAACCGATTTAATTTTATTTCCTCCATCAAAAACCTGTCCCTGAGCCCCATTACGGCTTCCAGAAACTGGCACTACCGCATTTCCTCTTGAATCACTTTTGAATAAATTTTGATCTAAATTCAACCATACAAACGACATTTTATCCGGGCTATTATTGGTATAGGTAATTTCATCTGTACCGATAATCTCATTTGTAGTTCCGTTTAATTTTGCGGTTATCTGATAATCGGCTCTGTTTTGCCAATATTCAACTCCTGGCTGACCATTTGCAGAACGTGTTGGCGTACCGTTTTTGGTATAAAAATTTGGTCCAAATGCATCGTGATAGTTGTAGTTATTAACGGGATTTGCTACTGTTGTTGCAGGCGTTTGCTGTGCCCAACCAGAGGAAATTCCAACAAACAAAGCCATAGTTAATAAGGCTTTTGAGGATTGTATTTTCATATTTTTTAGCTGTTTATATAGCAAATTAATGAAAAAAAAAGCTATTTAAATAGAAATTCTGAAATGAAAATTAAATTTTATTCAAAAATATTTTAAGCCATTTTCTTAAAAAACTAAAATTTATAAAATATATTTACATCAACATAAAACTAACTCTTTTCATTTTTAAGCACTTTGAATACAACTATCTACAATTCAGCGCTAAGCGTCTCAATAAAACATTTCGGAGCGGAATTATTTTCATTAAAAGACAATCAAAATAATGAATACATATGGGAAGGTAATCCAAGCTTCTGGAGCAAACATTCTCCTGTACTTTTCCCTATCGTAGGTACTCTGAAAAACGATACTTATACAATTGATGGAAAAGAGTACCAATTGCCGAGACACGGTTTTGCACGTGATATGGATTTTCAATTAATAGACAAAACAGAAAGCAAGGCCATTTTCTCTTTAAAATCAGATCCCGAAACATTACAAAAATATCCTTTTGAATTTGAACTGCAGCTTATTTACACTATTGAAAATACAACATTAAGTATTGAATACAAAGTAATTAACACAGGTCAGAATAAAATGCCTTTTTCTATAGGAGCTCATCCCGCGATTGCTTTGCCTCAAAATTTCGAAAATTATGCATTCCAATTCGAAAAACAGGAGGTTCTCGAGTATTACCTTCTGGAAAATGATCTAATTTCCAACAAAACAAAAGTCCTGGAAAGTCAAAATAATCTAATTCCTCTACACTACGAATTATTTAAAAACGACGCATTGATTTTTAAAACCTTAGAATCAAATTCATTAACCCTTCTTCAAAACTCCAAACCCTATATTAAGGTTGAGTTTGAAGACTTTCCGAGTTTAGGCATCTGGACAAAAACACAAGCTCCTTTTATTTGTATCGAACCTTGGCTGGGCTACTCGGATACTGCTGAAAATTCAGGAGATTTATTCAAAAAAGAAGGTGTTTTAATTTTAGAATCCTTTCAAACCTTTAATTCAAAGTTTAGTATATCAATATTATAATCTACAAATAAATGCTGGAATTTAATTTTACTCCATTCCCCGTAATTGAAACAGAACGTTTGCTTTTACGAAGAATAACAAATGACGATGTCAATGAAGTTTTCGAATTGCGTTCAAATCCTGAAACGATGAAATTCATTCCACGTCCCTTAGTCAAAAATTCTGAAGAAGCTTTAGAACATATCGCAATGATTGAAGACAAAATTGTGGCCAATGAAGGAATCAATTGGGGAATTACTTTAAAAGACAATCCTAAACTACTAGGTATTATAGGATATTACAGAATGCAACCCGAGCATCATCGCGCCGAAATTGGATATATCTTGCTACCTGAATTTCACGGAAAAGGAATCATTCCGGAATCTGTCAACCGACTTATTACTTACGGATTTGACGAATTAAAATTACACTCGATTGAAGCAGTGATTGACCCCGAAAACTATGCTTCAGAAAAAGTATTACAAAAATGCGGCTTTATCAAAGAAGGACATTTTAAAGAATGTGAATTTTATGATGGCAAGTATCTAGACAGCGTAATCTACTCATTATTAAACAATAAGAAACCTTAACCTTTTTGGCAAAAAAATATTCCTGTTAAATTAATGGTTCTGGATAATAGTAACTATTCGTTTGCGTTATATTTGCAGTCGAAATAAGAAAAAAGAGCTTATTTCGACATCACGAAAGCCTATTTTATGAAAAATTTTTTTATTGCCCTTGTTCTTTTTTTTTCGGTTCAGTCTCAAAGCCAGACTTTTATTAAATTCAATGCTGCAAGCGCTTTATTAGCTGTACCAAATGTTGGAATTGAAACCAGTATCGGAAAAAATCTAACTTTTAGTGTTGACGTAATGGCGTCATTTTGGGAGTCTTTCGATGGAAAGAATCCAATGAAATTTTATACACTAACACCTGAACTTCGTTACCATTTTAAAGAAAATTATAATGGTTTTTATGTAGGCGGTCACGCAGGACCGGACCTTTACAAAATTCAAAAATGGAACTACTGGGACACTAACATGTACGAACATGGTTTTGGTTATCGCTTAGGAGTTACTGTTGGATACAATATCAAATTAAGCGATAAATTTTTATTGGATATTTTTGCTGGAGGTGGCTGGCATCAAGGTTTTTATCATGGTTATTACAATGACGGAACTCCTGGTAGATACGAAAAAGCACAAAACTGGAACAAAAGTGGTGAATGGCTTCCCTACCGCGGAGGCGTTATGATTTCTTATAAATTATAAATTACTTAGCCAATTTAGGCAGTGATTTTATGTATAAATCTTCTACTTTTTTACGTGCCCAATCGGTTTTTCTTAAAAAAGTCAAGCTTGATTTTACACTTGGATTTGAAACAAAACACTTTATTGGAATTAATTCTGCCAAAGTATCGAAACCATAGTGTTCTACCAATGCTTCTACTATTTTCTGAAGGGTTATACCATGTAAAGGATCTTTCGATTGATTTTGCATTTTATATTTTTAAAATAATTATACTAAAAGACCGTACTTTAAAAAGCACGGTCTTTTTTTTTTTTACAAAACTAGTAAATTAAACTACAACTATTCTAACTATAGAGAACACAAATAAAAAACACAAAGCAAAATCCTTTAATATTAAATTTTATGAGCTTTGCGCAAATAAAAGTTCCTTATGATGTTTAAAATAAAAATTTAAATCCGAAAGAAAGTGGAGAAGTCAAATTTGGTGCACTTCCACCTAAAGCTGTATTGTAAAAAGGCTCAACATTTGCGACATGAGCCAGTCCAAAATTAGTTACTGTGGTTTTCTCGCCATTTTTTGGATCTAATGTGGTAGATGTAAAGTTTGCCAGATTATAAGAGAACTCAACTGAGAAATTTTTACTAATAAAATAATCAAATCCACCCGAAACTGATAGCCCGTATTGACTAATCTTTAAATCACTTTCCTTCTCTTTTCCTGTAATAATAGGAGCTGCCAACTGTCCGAAGAAATACAACGAACTCGCCACATTCCAATATTTTCTAGCTAATGGCTGAATAACAAGCAAATCTGCTTTTGCTACGGTTCCGGCTTTTTCCTCAGATTTTATATTAATAATACCAAATCCCGCTCCTAATGCAACAGAAGGCGTTACAAATGTTCCAACAACTGGCAATACAGTTAGGTTTGTGCTTTTAACATCTCCTGTTTTAGTTTGTTGGTAACCAAATTGCGATGTTGCAAACCAGGTTCCTTTTAAACCCTGGTTTGTATCCTGAGCTTTTGCTGTTAAGCCAATAAATGCAATACTTACTAGTGTTAAAATCTTTTTCATGTTTTAGTTTGTTTTAAATTATTCAACAAACTTATATGTAAGCTTTTTCTTTAAATATGATTAAAATCATAGATTAAAAAAAAAGTTTAATTCTTTCAGATTCTATTAAAGTTTTTCATTTTTGTTTTACATTTGTACACTATGTTAAAAACAGTCAATATACTTAATAAAAGAGCCCGGTTTGATTATGAGATAATCGATACTTATACTGCCGGAATTGTTTTATCAGGAACCGAGATCAAATCTATACGCCTGGGTAAAGCAAATATTACCGAAAGCTTCTGCGAATTTAACAATATGGAGCTCTTTGCCATCAATACTTATATTGAAGAGTATTCTTTTGGTAATCAATTCAATCACAAATCCAGAAGTGAGAGGAAATTACTTTTAAATAAAAAGGAGCTTAAAACATTGCATAAAAATGTTCAGGCCAAAGGACTTACTATTGTTCCGTTGAAATTATTCACCAACGAAAAAGGACTTGCAAAACTTCAAATAGGCCTTTGTAAAGGAAAGAAAAACTACGACAAACGCGAATCTCTGAAAGAACAGGATACCAAACGCGATTTAGATCGGATAAAAAAAGCATACAACTAAAAAACATCTTTCCAAACCACTCATAAAGAGATGTTTATTTATATTTTATCGTTATTTTTACTACAAACATTTTAACCTTAGAATATGAAAAAGTACTTAATTTTATTCATGACTGTTGCAATATTTTCAAGTTGTGGCAGCAATACATCTATTGTTAGCAGTTGGAGAGACCCAGATATAACAGTAGCTCAGGAGCATTTTAAAAAAGTTTTAGTTGTCGCTTTAGTAAAAGATGAGGCTTCAAGAAGAACCGTCGAAAATAGAATTGCCACTGGTAATCCTATTTTCAAAACTTCTTACCAATATTTAAACGAAACTACCACACAACTAACCAAAGAGCAGAAATTAAAAATTTTGCAGGACGAAAATTTTGATGGCGTTATCACAATGCGGCTGGTAAGCAAAGAAAAAGAAACCAATTATGTTCCCGGAACTTATACAGGAATTTACTACGGTGGATTCGATGGTTTATACAGCGGAATGTATGGTTATGGCTTTGGAAACTGGTACGGAATGTACTCGCCCTATTTCTATGATCCCGGATATTATCAGGAAAGCACTGCTTATATGGTAGAAACCAATGTTTTTTCATTAAAGGACAATAAACTGATCTGGACAGGAACTACCAAATCCGAATATGTTACAGATCTTGGCCAAACAGTTGATGCAATTATGCAAACTGTTGTAAAAGAAATGAGAAAAGACGGCTCACTTCCTCCTAAATAGTATTTTAAAAAGCAATATTCTAATATTGCTTTTTTCTACCAAAATTTATGACTAAATTTGTCAAGACAATTTAAATAAAGTAGAAATGAGATCGCTCCTTAAAAATGCAAGAGAACAAAAAGGTCTAAAAACCCGCGAAGTAGCACAACTACTTGGCATCGATCAAGCTTTAATAAGCAAATTTGAAAGCGGTTCGCGAAAACCAACCAAAGATCAAATTGTTAAGCTATCTCAACTTCTAGGAATAGACTATGAGACTTTAATGATCGCATGGCTGAAAGAAAAAATTCTACATGAAATTGGTGATGATGAATTTGCTCTAAAAGCGCTTGAAGTTGCAGAGAAAGAAATCAAATATAATAAAACAGTCTCCAAATTAAAATTATCAACCACTTTAGAAAAAATCCTTAGTGAAATAGATGTTTTAAAAGAAAAACTGGATACTTACAGACAGTTTGATAGCTATAAAATCAGTCAGGCACTTGAACTCGAATATACTTTTGAAAGCAATCGAATTGAAGGAAATACTATGACGCTTCGCGAGACCGACATGGTAATCAACGAAGGTTTGACAATTTCAGGAAAAAGTATGAGAGAACATCTTGAAACCATTAATCATCAGGAAGCGATAGGTTTTATCAAAGATTTAATGCAAAAAAACAACAGCTTAAATGAACGCGATCTTTTATCTATCCATAATTTAATTTTAAGAGGTATAATTCCTGAAGATGCAGGCCGTTATCGAAAAGTACAGATCATGATTCAGGGAAGCAGTCACATGCCTCCACAGCCTTTTTTAGTTGCAAAGGAAATGGAAGAGTATTTTATTTGGTATGAAATCAACAAAAATAAATTACATCCGGTTATTCTTGCAGCCGAAATGCACGAAAGATTAATTACTATTCACCCTTTTATTGATGGAAACGGTAGAACCTCCAGATTAGTCATGAATTTAATTTTAATGCAAAAAGGCTATCTGATCGCCAATATAAAAGGAGATTACGAAAATAGAATGCAGTATTACCAAGCCTTAGAAACCGCTCAAACAAAAAAAGACAAAGAAGATTTTTTATTCTTTATCGCCAAAATCGAAAAAGAAAGTCTGGAGGGTTATATTAGTATTATTGGCCAATAAAATAAGAGCCCGCTATCTACAGCGGGCTCTCGTATTAATTTTTATCTTCTAACAAAGGAACAAATCGAAATTCTCCAAACTCATGTTTTTCAAATTGTGTTTCGTTCTTTCGAATTAATAAAGTCATAATCTGAACATCTTCTCCTAACGGAATAACCAACCTTCCTCCTATTTTAAGCTGCGCCATTAAAGGCTGCGGAATAAATGGAGCTCCGGCGGTAACAATAATACTATCAAAGGGTGCATAACTTGGTAATCCTTTATATCCATCTCCGAAAGACAAGTGCTTTGGGCGAATGTTTAATTTCGGAAATAAATTAGATGTTGTTCTAAACAACTCACTCTGTCTTTCCACACTATACACTTTTGCTCCCAACATAAACAGAACCGCTGTTTGGTACCCTGATCCTGTACCAATTTCCAAAATCTTGTGATCTTTTTTAACCTCTAATAATTGTGATTGAAATGCAACTGTGTAAGGCTGAGAAATCGTTTGCCCCGCTCCTATAGGAAATGCCTTATCCTGATACGCATAATCTTCAAAACTTGAATTTAAAAATAGGTGTCTCGGGATTTTTTTTATCGCATCCAAAACCGCTTTATCAGTAATTCCTTTTTGCTCTAAAGTGCTTACTAATTGATTGCGAAGTCCTTGATGTTTGGCAGTATCTTTCAAAATGGATTGGTTTTATTTTTGCAAAAATAGGAAAGTAAATCAATTTTAAATGCTTTCGCGCAGAATGTTTTCAACCCAGAAACTTCTTTTAATTTAATGTAATGCGAACCATTTACCATTCAAATGCTTGTATCAACCGTTCGTCATTTTTTTTAAAATTTTCAGCTGATGTGTTGCTACTTTTGAAACATCAAACAGGAAATAATAATTTAAAAACCAAAATTATGAACAAAATAAATTTTAAAACTCCAACCGAAGCTTTAAAACCATTAGCTGTTGGTTTCGCAATCGGACTTATTACCAATTTCATTAGTTTTTTAATTCACTTGTAAAAAATCAATCAATCAATCAATCAATCAATCAATCAATCAATCAATCAATCAATCAATCAATCAATCAATCAATCAATCAATTATTTAAATTAACAAATCATTAAACCTAAAAATCATGGAAACTAAAAAAGAAGTAAATGTTTACAAAATTACTAAGTCATTTATAATAGGATTTATAATCGGATTTGCGCTTTATAAATTTATCACCGTAATCGTATTCAATTAATCTAATCCTCTCAATCAAAAAACATTAATCATGAAAACCAATACATTTAAAAAGGTCGCTTTTCTATCTCTTGGAATTATTTCTACAGGAAATTTATTTGCACAAAACAAACCCGAAAAAGCACCATCAGTTCCCGCTACAGATACTTATTTTGGAATTACAGTAGAAGACAAATACAGAAACCTTGAGGATTTAAAAAATGAACAAACATTAAGCTGGTTAAAGGCTCAGGCAGATTACACAAACAATATTTTAAACTCAATTCCGGGAAAACAAACGCTTATTGATGAATTAACTTCTATAAATGACAGAATCACTGAAGCAATCAGTGGAACACAAATTATGGAAGACGGTACTTACTTTTATCAAAAAACAACTCCAAAAGATCAGGTCGCAAAACTGTACAAAAGAAATGGTTTGAAAGGAAAAGAAACATTAATCTTTGACCCACAAACGCTAAAAGGTGAAGCAAAAGATATCTTTACTATTAGCTCTTTTTCTCCAAATAAAAGCGGAAAACTAATTGCCGTAAATATTTCTAAAAATGGCGGCGAAATGAGCGAAATGCTTTTAATAAATGTAGCTGACAATAAAATTTTAGCTGATAAAATCGATAAGTTAAGATTCGGAAATGCCAACTGGTTAAACGATGACAAATCGTTTTTGTACGCACAGTCACCAACAGCCGATATCCATGATGCAAAAGCACAATTGAATATTGTAACCAAATTGCACGTTGTAGGACATGATGTAGCACAGGATAAAGTAATTTTTTCGAAGGCCATGTATCCTGAATTAAAAATTGCAGAGGAAGAAATTCCTTTTATGGGTTATGATGTAGACAGTAAGATCCTTTTTCTGATGCCATATTCTGTAAATCCGAACATGAAAATGTTTATTGCCAAAGGTTCTGATTTGAATAATGCCAAAATTAGCTGGAAATTACTGACGGACAGAAAAGATGAAATTAAAAACTTTTCTTTCAGCGATAAAGACATTTATTTTTTCACGAGTTTGAATGCTCCAAAATTTAAAGTAACAAAAACCAGTATGGCTAATCCAAATTTAGCAACTGCGACACTGGTGATCCCTGAGGACAAAGAAGCCAATTTGAACCCTATTACGATTACCAAAGACGGGATTTTTTATACCAAAACAAAAAACGGAATTGAAAGTAAATTGTTCTTCACTGATTTTGAAGGAAAAAAACACAGCGAAATCAAAACACCCAAAAAATCTGCTACTATTGTTTTAACTTCAAGAGGAAGCAAATTTTCAGACTTATGGGTTCGAACAACGGGTTGGACAACCAAAGGAGAACGTTATAAATACGATATAAAGAAAAACAATTTTACCAGAGAAGAGCTTTCTACTATTACTGAATATCCAGAATTTGAAAATTTTGAAATTGAAGAACTAATGGTTAAATCACATGATGGTGTCGAAGTTCCCCTATCCATTATTTATAAAAAAGGAATTAAAAAAGACACAAAGAACCCTGTTTTATTCTATGGTTACGGTGCCTACGGAATGTCTATGTCTCCTAGTTTTAATCCAAGTTTACTTTTATGGGTAGAAAGAGGCGGAATACTTGCTGTTGCTCACGTAAGAGGCGGTGGAGAATTAGGTGAAAAATGGCATCTGGACGGTCAAAAAAGTAAAAAACAAAATACCTGGAAAGACGTAATTGCCTGCACCGAATATATGATTAAGGAAGGATATACAAATCCGGCAAAAACGGCAATCTACAGCAGAAGCGCCGGGGGAATTCTAGTAGGAAGAGCCATTACCGAAAGACCTGATTTATATGCAGTAGCCATTCCCGGAGTAGGAAGCATGAATACCGTTAGAGGTGAAAATGCACCAAACGGACCTGCAAATACACCTGAATTTGGAACCGTAAAAATAGAAGATGAAGCCAAAGCTCTCATAGAAATGGATTCTTATTTACAACTTAAAGAAGGTGTTAACTATCCCGCAACCTTAACAACTGCAGGATTCAACGACCCTAGAATCATTGTTTGGTCTCCTGCTAAATTTGCCGCTAGATTACTTGAGGTAAATGCGTCTAAAAAACCAACTTTATTAAAAGTCGATTATGAAGCAGGTCATTTTGGCGGAGCTTCAAAAGCAAAATCCTATGAAGAAGTGGCTGATGTTTTAAGCTTTGCACTATGGCAAGTAGGCCACCCTGATTTTCAACCTAAAAATTAATTATTTAAAATGTAACTTTGGCAATGTCAACATTGCCAAAGTTTTTAAAACTTAAAATTATGATCAAAATAATTATAGCTTTGACTATTGAAATAAGCCATTTGTTATTTAAAATTTTATCTTAATGAAATTAACCGCAAAAATTCTAATGACTATAATTGTTGTAATCTGCCTGCTCTTTGTAGGCGCTTTTATCGCAGGAATGTATTATGGGTATCACGCACCGCTGAGGACAAAATAACTTATAAAAATGTTTCAAAAAAAGAATCACGTTTTCATTTTAGTTCAGATCATCATATGGACTATCTATTCAGGAATAATTTTTATTCCTCAGATTATCATTCCGGAACTAAATTTTTTAGGATATAAAAATTGGCAACTTTTACTGGACTATTTTTTTAGTGTCTGCCTGCTTACTTTACTC
>NZ_CADCST010000147.1 GCF_902804485.1 Flavobacterium collinsii
GTTTTATATTCATAATTGTAATATTTAAGTAATCTATCTTAATAATTAAAAGTTATATCTAATTTTTCATTAATAGCTACAAATACAAAAATATTAAACATAATTAAATATTATTCAAAAAAACAGTTTTCTTTTTTATGTCCAAGATAGTGTCTCGTCCTGCAATTCTTTGCCGTTGTACTTGTAATTGTATGCATCTGCGCAATATTTGCCTCGCCCGAGCTTCTACTTTTTTTAAAGAACGTCCTTTTAAATTTTATTTCTGCGGAAAAATAGTAAAATATTATAGACTAAATTCTCAAAGGAAAATAAAAAAGTAATTATTTTTCTTATATTTTTATTTTCCTTTAAACAACATTTACCTTCCATTTTTTTTAGTATAACTAATAATTGCCTGAGCAATTTTCGTTATTGGTAGCATCTGAAGTATCTTTCTCAACTCTCCAAAAATTACTTTTATTTTTTCGTTAGGCATCATCCATAACATTGCCAAGACAACCAGTGACCAAATTAACCATTCGTTTATTTCCATAATATTCTTTACAAATAAATATTCCCTGTTTTTAAAAAAGTTGATTTAAAAAAAAATCTTTTTTACTCATCTATCAGGGTTTTAAACCCTAAAAAGGGTCGCTTGTCTAAAATCCCTATGTCTGCAAAATATTTATAGCCTTTAAAACAAAAAAAGGACACAAAAAATCATCCTGTTAAACCCTTATTTTTATTGACTTTACAAAGATCAGCAGAGTATTTTAGATTTGGTGTGACATAGATTTACAGCAAGATTATATATTCATAAGATCAAAAAGGATTAAATCTTTTAACTTCCTTTCAATTGAAAAAAGTAGGATGATCGATTTTTACAGGAGATTTTTTTATCTTTTATTTTTCAATTGAAAGAAAAAGTTCTTTAAAAAATCTCCTGCAAAAATGAGCATAGCCTTACAGCGATTGAGTTATGCACAAAGACAATGAACACTCCAAGTGAGTAAAAAAACGTTGTAGATTCTGGCTTACAAAAAGCTTTTTTGGGCGAACGAGTGGCGGTGTTGAAGCCTTGACCAGCCACCACAGACCGAGAGGCTCTTTTTCTGAGCCGTAGGGATGTGTGCGTGTAACGGCGGGAAAAATATAAAACTCAGCCTTCGGCGTTCCCTAATTCCATTGCAAAGCTTTAGTGGAGCAAATCCCGATGGCTGGGCAAAAGAGCAACCGCCAAAAAGTGTTCGACGGTTTTTTTTCCCCCTTATTCAAAGTGCAGTGGGGCGGAATCAATTTTCCACTTAAAAAAAATAAAAAAAGCTGCACTGAACTTAAGATAGAGAACGTGTGAAGTGATGAGATGGAGCGACCGACTGGAAGCGAAGAACGCAACAAAGTGAACGACTGAAGTGAGGCCGCCTTATTGATTCCTATTGGCTTTTCTTTGATCACACTTCCTTTAAAAACTAAACTGTGGGGCTATTGTGGGGCTTATTCTGTTCAATCCCTTAACTACCAACTAATAATCAGTGACTTATATTTTTAAATCGCGAACACCTTGATACAAAATTCGGACCTTTTACTTGAAGATTTCCAAGTTTTAAGCGAGTTGACAGAGTTTTAATAATAAAAGTATATTGATTGCCCGAGTTTATTAAAAAGTTGCAACTAGCCTAAATGTGGCTTATACAAAGCACATCCAATTATATGAAATACAAAGTCTCTTAAGTTTAAAGATATCTAGTAAATACACAAAAAGGTTATCATTTGTTCCAGCAATATTATAAGGTTAGGCTTAATAATATTCTATTTATATATGTAATAACTCGAAAGGATTCAATATTAAAAATTCACCGTATTGAAAACTAAAAATTTAAAATTATGAAACAGTTGCCTGATTTAGAAGCATTGGAAAAAATTCTCATAGAAAAAGGTTTTAATGGTTACTTTCAAACTCAAGTAGCCTGTCCGGGAAAGTTGAAAGAAAGCATTACCTAATATATGAAAGTCTGTAACAATGGTAAAGAAAGATCTGATAGAGACATAAATTTTCTACTATCGACTTATCTACAATGGTCAGGAGATGATAATCCGAGTATTTCATGCGATTTTGGGTAAGACAAGAAAACGACGGTTTTTATATACAAAAACGGAATTTTCATAAACTATCAACTTAAATTAATTCAAAGTTAAAAATTACAGGTTTAAAAACAAGATTTTTTAAAATCAATACTACTTGCTTTTTTCAAAACCAAACATGTTATTATAAGATATAGATTGTTAAATTTTATTTGTATGCCAAATTCGTCGTTTTTGGACAATATTGAAGTGTAAAACATTATTTTGTAGGAAGATTTTACTTTTTTTTGTGAGTGCGAAAAATAATCACATGCACATGTTGGTTTAATTTTAAAACAAATAAAGCGAAAAAAATGAGTAAAATCTATATAAGTAATGACATAGAAAAAGAAGTGTATGTAATAGCAACAAAAAACACCGATTGGATGTTGGCGGATATTGGTTTTGATACTGCCACTCTAGCGGCCAGCCTTGCTACATTAGATGCACCAGTTGCTATTAATTCGTTAAAGAGTTTATGGACGGCATTTAGCTATATCAAAACAATAGGTAATACTGCCTATTTACCTGCAAAAACAGCCGTAGAGATATTTGATCAACTTCGTCCAAACGCTATCAAGATAGCCCCACACGAATCTAAAGAGGTTACTAGCGATACCATTTTGAAATACACATCTATAAGCGGTATTTTGTCTGAACTAGCAGCTTCAGACAAAACATTATTTATCTATACCGAGAATTTTGAATTCAATACTACATTCAACACAAATGACAATGACTCTTGGATTGTTATGGAACAAGGAGTTGTGAAAGCTAAATTTGGAAAATTATGGGAGCCTAAAGATAAAACTTACAATTTTAAATACGACAATATGGAAAGCACAGAACAAATTGAAAAAGCAATTTCAGACTTAAACACGGTTAGAAAAGATTATGACAAACTTTTAACCGATATAAAGGATGAAAAATTTTCATTGTCATCCTGGATAGGAGATAATGTCTTTAGACCCGATAATCCCGAAAGAAAAGAAAATGCAATAAATGCGATTGAAGGAAATGATGGTATAATACGCAACATAGACCATGTTACAGCTGATTTAGATAAATTGAAAAATTTATTGAATGGAAATATTGAACAAATCATAAAAAACTATGAATCATGGAAAAAAGATGTTAATATCCAACTAGTATCTTTAAGTATAACAGTACCTCAATTTGAGGACTCTTTAACAAAATTTAATACTGTGGACACAGTTGTGGGTATCGGTGTAGGTATATCTGTATTTGCGGCTCCTATTCTGCCCATCGCATTAGCTATTTTTGGAGTTGTTGAAATAATTACAGCAATTTTTGCTGCAGAAGAACGAAAAGATTTTTTTGAAGATATATTAAAAAAAACAAACGTATCAAACGAAAAAATAAAAGAAATTAAAAAAGAAATTGACGAATCAAATGAAAAAATAAAGGCATTTTATAAAAATATTTTAGCGACTTTTTATGCGGCAGGATTTCTTACAGAGGTAGAATATAAAAAGTTTAAAGAAATTGATACTAGCAAAAACAATGCTTATCATGAATTTACAGAGTTTATAATAATGCAAAGAACAGAAATGAACAAGTGGACTGCTGCTATTAAAATGATTGAAAAAATTGAAATAAAATCTAAATCGAATCATAAGAAATTCGATTTAGATATATCAGTAGATTTAGCAGTTGTTAATATCGATTCTATTACGTACTATGATGAAAATGAAAAAGAAGATATATTAAAAGCAATGTATTTATTGAAAGACGAATCCAAATCGATTGACGAAATCAGCTCTCAAACAGGTATTGAAGCTAAATACATAATAGATGCAAAAGCTGTTAACATGCTATTGCAAGGAAAAACACCAAAAGAAATTGCCGAGATGTTGAATATTGAGGAAAAGTTAGTTGAAGAACTTTCTAAAAAACACACATCAATTATTGATTTAATATCTAATAAAGTATCAGCAGCATAATTTCTTGCCCTTTTTTTTTGCACGGAAAAATGTACAAGAAAAGAACTAATTAAAAATCATCAAAATGAAAAAAAAATCTATCCTTCTTTCTCTCGCTAGGGGGAAAACTTTAAAAATTGCATGTCTGCTTTTTTACGGCTTTTGTACGGCACAACTAGTTACTAATAATTGCAATAAGGTAAAAATTTCTAATGGCCTTGTTGTAAAAGTTAACGGAAATTTTAGCAATACCGCAAATGCTGGTCTGGATATTGATGGTACATTAAATATAGACAATAATTTGGTCAATAACGGGAGTGTAACAGGAAATGGCATCTTGATTTATGTTTCTGATTTTACAAATACTGGTAGTTTTTCGCCAGGTAATTCATCTGCAGGAGCATTGGCAATTAACGGTAACTTTAGCAATGGAACAGGTGTTTTAAATTTTAAATTAGCAGGAACCACAGCTGCTACTCAATATGACCAACTCAATATTACAGGCAATTTTAGCTGTTCTGGAACTATTAATGTAGCTACAATATCGGGATTTACGCCAGCTAGTAATACTATTTTTGAACTCATTAAGGCCTCAAGCCTTTCTGGAACTTTTGCTACAAAAAATTTACCTGCCAATTGGACTATAGAATATACCGCAACCAAAGCTTTACTAAAGTATAACGGAAATTTAGCCAATGAAGTTTTCGAAAAAAAAATCCCGGTGGTTTATCTTAGAAACAACATCTTATACATTACGTCAGAGATAGCGATACAAGATGTAACTATATATGATGTCAATGGCAGAAAATTGTTTTATCAAACTAAAATAAAAAACAATGATTATTCAAAAGAATTTCACTTAAATAATGGACTCTATATTGTACATATTCTCGATGAAAATCACAAATTATCAATCAAAAAGGTCATAAACTAAAAAAATAAATTCAAAATTACTTATATCATGAAAAATAACAAATTATTTTTAATTGCATTAATGCTTTTATGCGAAACCGTATTCTCACAAAATAACATGGGAATTGGAACTACAACACCTGATTCTTCTGCCATACTAGACGTAAACAGCAGCACTAAAGGTATGCTTGTACCTAGAATGACAGCTACTCAACGTACTGCTATTGCTACACCTGCTACTGGATTGTTAGTTTATCAAACTGATGGTACTTCAGGATTTTATTCTTATGATGGTAGTGCTTGGAAAAGTTTAATCGGATCAAGTACAGTTAATGCAACAGTTCTTCCTAATTTTTCTATCGGACACAATGTAACTGCTTCATCAACTCCAATAACACTTTACACAAGTGCCTTTACAACTACAACAGGGACATCTGTATCATCAGCAACATCTTTCTTTATTCCTGGGGGAATTACTTTTACCATAAATTTTTATTCATATGATGATGAAGCTTATACCTATGAACTTTGGAATGTAGCACCAGTTGCAAACGCTGTTAATTACACTACAACAGGTACAGTGCTTGCAACAGCTAATAGTACTGCATATTCTAGTGGCACTCCCACTAACACATCATTTACTTATACTGCATTAGCAGGACAATTACTAACAATAAAAATATATAAACCTTCTGGAGCATCAAATACCACAACAGGAGGTTTCTATACAATGTTTTCGGCAAATTAGAGATGCTCATCATAATTCTTGAAGTCAAAAAAAGATGAAGAAAAAATAGAGATTTTGCCTTTGTGAATAGCATAAAAAAATATTATTAACGAGAAAACCGAAAATCGTAACAACAGAGTAGGTCTTTTTAATGAATTGAATACTAAAGAAAAGATGGAAGATTATATAGGAGTAATTAAATTATTTTCAGGAAATTTCATTCCAAAAGGTTGGATGTTTTGTAACGGTCAGGAATTAGATATTGTAAAATATACCCCGCTATATTCAGTTATTGGTAAAAGTTATGGAGAAGCAAAAAGCCATACTTTTAGAATACCCGATTTATGTGGTAGAGTACCCGTGGGCATTGGTAGTATTGATGAGAAATCTAAATCTTATAATATTGGAGAAAAAGCAGGAGAAGAAAGTACGATACTTAACTATTTAAATATACCACCTCTTAGAGGTGGTTTTTCTGACAAGGCTACATTAGGAATACCTTGTGCAACATTAGGAGGTGATAGTAGCCCAGTTGGTAAAATAATAGGTGATGGTAATACTACTATTTTTAGTAACGCTACGCCTAATCCTACAGACACACTTAAACCGTTTAATTTAAACAAAGCAATAAGTGATGACCATATTGTTTATACCAATTTCAATAAAGAACCAATTGTACCTGTTAGCAATGTTCAACCTGTTTTAGGAATTATTTACATTATTTGTTACCAAGGATTATTTCCTGAAAGAGAGCAATAATAAAATTAAAAAGTATCAAATTTAAAACTTATGAAAAGTAACTATTTGAATCCATTGACCAAAAAACATCAGGTAATTTCTATTTTGTCGGCATTGTCTAATTGCAATCAAGGTATTGTAGGAAATACCGAAAAAGAATTACAGGATCATTTATACGAGCAAGTAACTTCAGCATTAAAAAACGAAACCATAAAAGCATACATTGGTGATTGGGATATTGTTTGGGGACCTTGTACTCAAAATAGTAAGCAAATAGATAAAAAATTAAAAATTGAATTCATTACAGATAATGCTATGTTTGTTGCAAAAGGTCAGGATCCTGATGATGAAACAAAAACACTTTATGTAATTTCTATTTCGGGGACTAATCTTATTTCAAAATTTGGATGGCTTGATGAAGATTTTAGAGTAGCAACTAAACTTATGAAAAATTGGGAAACTATTCCTAATGCAAAAATAGCGAGAGGTAGCTATGATGGGCTAAGTATTTTGAAGAATTTAAAAAACGATAAAAATCAAGATATTATTACTTTTTTAAGTCAATTGCCATTAGACCAAAATACAGAAGTAGCAACTTGCGGACATAGTTTGGCAGGTACTTTATCGCCATTATTAGCTCTTAAAATAATTGAATGGAAAGAAAAAGAACATCAATCATTTTTGGTCTCTACCTACCCAAGTGCAGGGGCAAGTGCGGGTAACAAAGCTTTTGTAGAATATGCCGAAAGTAAATTTGGCAACCATTATCATTCTGTTATTAATAATTATGATATAGTGCCACATGCTTGGAATTACAAAACATTCTTAGAAATTCCCAATATCTATAATACAGCTAAATTTGGAAACATAGATTTTTCGGCTACAATAGCACAATATAAAATAGAGCTAGGTTTTTTGCTTATAGATGCTACCCTCTTAAAAAATAGTGGATATACTCGAATTTTTGATGGAAAGCCACAAGAATATAGATTTGATGGAGAACCAAAAGTAGCTTCAACTTTTATTCTCGAAGCAGGATTTCAACATATTGATGCTTATAATTCATCCAAAGCTTTTCATTATGATGATGGAGTAGCTAATGCAGTAAACGTATATTTGGGACATCAATAATGAAAAGAACTTTTGTGACATGTTAAAGTTAACTACTTAGTTTTTTTGAACAACTAAGTAGTTAACTTTAATACCTAAATAACCACAAACGGTTGAGTTTTTAAGCTTTTCTAAGGTTTAAAAGCCCCCTAGCGCTTTATTTTGATAAAAAACATTAGAACTAGGCGATAGAAAACGTTAACACAGCTTGGGTTTAATCTAAAATGCTATTGACTACCCGATTAATGTTACCTTGTAATTTTCCAAAATAGCAGCTTGTTTATTTACTATTCAAAAAGTGCTGATTTAGATTTTTTTGACTTATTATTATTTAAGTTAAAAGAAAGCGTCTGTAGCAAAAAAGGACAAAATATGAAACCTAGTTTAGGTATAATGCTTAGGATTTTGTTTTTAAATATTCACCAGGGGTACAACCAACTTCTTCTTTAAAGGTACTTTGAAAAGAAGAGCGTGAAGAAAATCCAGCTTTATTTCCTATTGCATCCAGTGTTAATGTGTCTAAAAGACCATCTTCTATTAATTTTTTTGCATATTCTACCCGCAGTTTTGCACGTATTTTTGTCAATTTAACTTTTAATATACTATTGAAACAATAATAAAGATGATGTTTGGGTACGTTCATAGATCGGGAAAGTTCTTCCATTGAAAAATTAGCATTTAGAAAAATTTCACTCTTTTCAATGTAATCTAAAATCGATTGAGATAATTCAATAAATCTTGGTTCAATATCTTTTTGCTGTAGCTCTTCTTGGGGTAGATTTCTTTCTTCATTATCTAAAACATCTGACGTTTCGGTTGAAAAAATATCGTTTAAAATAATTTGTTCTTCTGGTTGTATTTTTTCATTTTGTTGCACAAAATAATCATTTTTATTTTTTCCTGTCTGCGGAATTCCATATAATAATTCAGGAAAGATAAGTAAGCGCATAGGAATCATTAACAAGCAAAAACTAATAATATCCATTGGTAATCCTGTTTTCAATCGCGTTAAATTCGGATTAGGTTCTTTTAAAAAAGAATAAGAAAGTACAGCAAAACAAACAATTACAACTACAAGAATAAATATAAAACTAAAAAGCCATATTAGCACATTGCGGCTTTGAACTTTTGGTATACGCTTGTTAGTATCCATTTTTCTCCTAAAGCGAAATAGCATAACAAGTGCAGATATTACGTAAAATCCCAGTAAAGTAGGTCGTGCAATTATGTTTATAATATTAGGATAAAGACCTACAGTAAAAGTTTTTGCAACCATAATGTCTTTAACTATTCTGTGTGCCAATGACAATTTATAAGCAAAAGGGGTCAATAAATAAGGTGTTATACTAACTAAATTGATAAGGGCTGGAATCAAATGCAGGCAGTCTCTTTTCTTGAATTTACTATTATCAAATAGTGTACCTCTTACATAAAAATACAATAGAGGACCAATTAAAAAACCAATTGGTGCGGTATTGTTATAAAAAATAGCTAAAAGAAATACACTTCTGTTAAAAAATATAACATAGTGTATTAAAGAGTATAAGGAAAGTACACAAATAAAGCCTGATAAAAAAATAGAGTTTTTATTGATGTTCCAATTGCGGTAGGTCATCAAAACAGCTAAAAAAATAGTAAGTATAGAAATGTAGGGATGCATTCAGTATTTTTTTCTCTAAAAGTATAATTTAAATAGGTTTTTATAGAAGCCAAAATTAATCAATACAATGGGAAAAACTATTTTTTGTAAAGCTTAATAATACTTTTAGGATTAGAGTCTATATATAAATGGTCGTAATGGTTTAAAAAAGAAGTTCAAAATATCCTTTTCTTTGCCAGAATCTTCGTTTTTGGATAATGTTAGAATGCGCAAACTGTTTATTTTAGGAGGGGTTTTGTTTTTTTGCGCCATATAAAAAAACTATTTTAAATGGAAAAAAAACTACTCTTTGATTTTTGGAAAGTCTTTCAAAAACTTAAAGTGCTATTGCTCCTTTTAGCACTGCTCTTGACTCCGTTGTGGGGAAATGCACAGAATGGACACACATTACTTAATACGGCCAGTGTGGATTTAAGAAGTTCATACAACTTTGGCGAACATTGGAATGCTAAGATTGTTGGTACTAAATTGTATATTTCGGCTATGATTGCCGATGGTGATCCAGAAAACATGGATGATTATCTGAAAAGGTTATACATTAGAGTAGGAGACGAAGGAGATATCTTTCATTTGACTAAGGCTTTAATTTTGCCAAATATAAGTACTACCATTTTTCTTACCTCAGGAGATGGCGATCTTGATAATAGTTATTGGTATTTTGATTCCTATAGAACCGCAGGGCCTAATAATATATCGTACTACGAAGGTAAAAGATACGGAGACAAAGGTGTACTGTATGTTACCTACCAGCTTCCTGCAAAGTTTTTAAATGGAAATCAGCTTACTATTGGAGGTGAAGCAGAGACGCTTGACAATGGTAGTGGTGGCAAAAGTGGCAAAACTACTTACTTAGATGCTTCTTTAAGCACTCCAACTTTGCCGAGTATGCCTAGTGTAAGAGCAATCCAAGGCTGTAATTCAGTTAAATTATCGTGGGATAAAATTTCGATTCCTTCCAGTTTTATTCCTAGCGATTTTAAATACATAGTCGATAATGGTAGTGGTTTTAATACCGAGGTGTCGATTGACAAGACCAGTTTTGTTGTAACAGGTGTTACAGGAGCTATTAGTCCAATTGTACGTTTGTATTGGCAGGGGCAATACATCGATGAGGCTTCTACCGAGGCTTCTGCTTATGATCCACTACCTATACCAGCCGATTTGACAGCCAGTACTACCAAATGTGATGGTTCTGTCGATTTAAAATGGCAATGGATGCAAGCCAGTCCAAGTAATTTTGTGCTGTATAAAGCTACTACGCCAAATGGTACTTTTACGGCTTTATCAGATGCTATTTCGGGTTCTAAACGTTCTTATACCATTACTGGACTTACTCGTGGACAAAAATATTATTTTAAAATAGCCGCCAATGGAGGGAAATGTCCGAATGCCAAAGGTGATAAATCGGAAGATGCTACAATGGGGATTTCTCCTGCTAATCCAGTAGCACCCACAAATGCCAAAATGGTTATGGTTACAGGAGCTGATTCTGGGGTCCAATTATCTTGGAATGAATCGCAATGGGGATTAGAAGATTTTGAAAAAGCGACCAATCAGAAATACAAGATTATTAGAAAAGATTTAAAAAAAGGAACCGAATCTGTAATTGAGTTACCAATTGGCGATTTCTATGAAACAAAAATTAAGAATCAAACTAGAGGAAGCAATGGTTATTCACTGACTTATACTGATAAAGAAGTAAGTACCTGCGAATCGTATTCATATAAAATTGTAGCGGTAAACAGTTGTCAGTCTTCGTCTGCTACTGTTTTTATTCAAGACAATACCTCTGATAAATTGAGTATTACCAATATAGATCTTTCGAGAGTCTTCTTATCTAATAATTTAGAAACCTCAAAAGGCTATTTTGGAAATTTAGTTCAATTGGATTGGAAAACTGACGAAAATGCCGATTTTGCAGGCAATTACAAAATTTATCGTCGTGTTTTAAACAGCACAGTTACTCCCGAATTGCAAGCTACAGTTGATAAAACTATTCGTTCTTGGACAGATAATAAAACTATTGCACAAACACTTTATGAATATTTTGTGGTAGCTACCGCCGATTGTGGTTTAGACAAAATAACCAGCTATGATATCAATGGCGTTTCAGGAATTCCATACACGCAATTAACAGGAGTAAAAGGTTTGACAACAGGTATTGGCTTTAGATTACCATCTGCAATTGTAACCGGAAATGTAACTTACGTAGGTGGCGTTGCCGTACCTAATGTAAAAGTAGTTGCAGAAAAAGACGGAATGGCTACAGGAAATGCTTTGGCCTTTGATGGTGTGAACCAAACCGTAAAAATTAATCCAAACCAAAAAAACATTGGGTATAATACAACTGGAATTTCAGTTTCAGTATGGGCAAAACCAAAAGCTTGGACTTCTAAACAGGTTTTAGCCTGCCAATCAGGTATTTTTGAAATAGCTCTGCATAATGAAAGAGTAGAAGTTACTATCGCTGGAACTACTATAATTTCAAAAGCAAAACTGGTTGAAGGTAATTATTCTAATATTTTTGCTACGTATGACAATAGTAAATTAGTATTATACATCAACGGAAAATTAGATAAATCTATTAATACTAGTGGTACTTTGGCTTCAAATATTAGCAGTTCTATTTATTTAGGAAGTACTGGAACTAGTGATTATTACAAAGGATTATTAGATGAATTCCGTATTTACAAAACCGCACTTACTGCTGCAGATATAGAGAGAGATTACAGCCGATTGGTACAAGCCGAAACATCTAATATTGTAGGAAACTGGCGCTTTGATGAAGGAGTTGGTCCTTTTATATTTGATTCTTCCAAGGAATCGGGTGTTTACAATAAAATTGATGGAGACCTGATAGGAGCTACTTGGAGCAAAGAAGTGCCTTCAAGAGAGCAATTGGGTTTTGCAGGATTTACAGACAAAAACGGTAACTACGTTATTGAAGGCATTTCTTACAATGGTTCGGGAGAAAATTTTAGTATTACTCCAACCATAACCCTTAGTGGAGCAATTCACGCCTTTTCACCAAGTAATCGTGTTTTGTTCTTAGGTGAAGGCAGAAGTGTCGAAAACAATATTGATTTTATAGATCAGTCTTCATTCAATGTAACAGGAACTATTCGATTTGATTTTGATAATAAAGAAAACGACCCAACCCATTTCCAAAGTTCAGGTTCAAAAGGGGTTTCAATTTGGTTAGATGGATCACAACAATTGATGAAAAGCGGACAAGCAATCTTGTCGGATGAGTTTGGTCAATTTCAAGTGGTAGTGCCTATCGGAAAACACTTTTTAGAATTTAGAAAAGACGGACACACGTTTGTAAGCAATAAATTCCCAGCTACAGGAACTTACGATTATCAAGATATCTTGTCTGGAATAGAAGTCTTAGATAATACAAAACATACACTTACAGGTTGCGTGGTTGGTGGATTGGTTCAGGCCAATAAAAAGTTAGGATTTTCTGCTTATAAAGGAAAATTACAAACAGACGTACAACGTATCAACAATATTGGAGCTACTTATTTTACATTGACTTCCAAGGATACTCGCATTAAACGTTCTGTAAAAACAGATCCGGAAACTGGAGAATTTGAAATTAAATTACCTCCAAACGAGTATGAATTCTCGGATGTCTCTTATTTGGGAGACGAAGCAAATCCAACTGATGATAAAATTTTGTTTTTATCAAAAGACCTATCATCTGTAAAATTAGATGATGAAGCAGCTTATAAAGGAATTGAAGAGGAAGAGCCTGTTTTGGATTCTGGGGGATATGTTACCCAAAAAGTAAAATACAACACAGCCAAACGATTGATTTATAGAAGCACGCCAAGCATGGTGGTACAAAACAATGCTTTGTTGGACTATTTACCTAACACTCAGGAATTGGATAATAATGGCAATGTTATTACTGAAAAAACTTTTGTAGGAGAAACCGTAGTGAAAATATACGATAAAGAATTATCGAAAGATATTATATTGCCAACCAAAACACTACCATACCCTGCTTTTTTACAAGGAAAAGGCTATCAAGTAACCATTAAGGCTATCGAAAAATATTCATATTATGGAACAAAACCTGTCAAAAATCCAGCTACTGATCAAGTACCTGTTTTAGATGGTCAGGTTACGGTCAGCAACAATATAAGTGCTAAAGCAGATGGAGGTTCATCGGCAGCTTATCAGTTAACTGATGAAAAATGGGTTTCTCTTTCTGGAAATACGCATGAGTTTGGCTTGCAAAATGAAGGTAAAGTAAACTATAATTTTATAGGTGGAGACCCAAATTTAATTCAAGGCTCCGGTGTTGAAGATACTTTTGTAAAATCAATGTCGATTGCTTTAAAAACGGGTGATTATACCATTTATTGGCCTAATCCAAACGATGCATCTAAAGGCTATAAAGCGTATGTTTTAGGAGGATCTAAAATGCCTGGTACTGATTTTATTACTGAGGCACCGGCTTCTATAACCACTACATTGAGAATTCCTCCAGGAAGTGGCAGTAGCGTAACATTAGAAAAAGGGAGTACTATAACTAAAGAGACTACTAGTAGTACACAAGCAGGTGGAGATTGGAGTTTTGGTGCTGGACTTGGTTGGAAAGCAGATAACACAGTTGCTTTATTAGGGACTAAACTTGCTGAATCAGAAGGTAGTGTTATGGCTACAACTTACGGATCAAGATATTTAGGTAACGAAAAAACAAGTGCCAAAGCAACAACGACAACTGAAAATCTTACCATAACAGCTGAAGATGCTTTTGAAAAAGGAGATTTTTTTATTGCCGATTCTAAAAACATAGAAATTGGTCGTGCCAATAATGTCAAATTTATTTTGGCTAATAAATGTGTAGGGTGTGTAGGTCCAAAAGTTACAGGTGATGACGGGCAAGAATATGTTTTAAACAAAGGCGAAACTTATTATCAAAAAGAAAAAGGCGAAACATTATTGTTATATTCAGAGGACCATATCAAAACCGATATAATCCCTAAATTGGCAGCGATTAGAAATAGTCTTTTTATAGACCAAGCTAATGTTTATGTTACCAAGTTGGATGCTTCAAACCCTTTGTACGGATTAAATAATGACGATCCTCGTTTGGGAACTTTGGCCAATAAAAATGATTACACTAGAGATGATGCAGGTGATGATATTGGTGCTAGCTACGAATTTAAACGAGCCATTGCGCCTAAAATAAATGGAGTATATCAAGACAAAGTACGCTGGTACAATAATCAAATTAGAGCGTGGGAAGAAATTTTGATGACCAATGAAATTCAGAAATATACTGCTATTTCGGGTAATAAACCGAAACAAAAAAACATTTCAATTAGTTCTGGAATTGCATACTCTAATACTTTAACTACTGAAACTACCGAAACCACCATATCTTCTAATGAAGTGATGGCTGGTGCTTCTATTGATACCGAAGGATTTGTTTATGTTGGTGCGGGGTTAATATCAGGCTTAGCTTGGAATCTTCATGGTGGCGGAGATAAAACTAATGGGGAAAGCACTAACAATACTGCAATAAATACCGTTACAACATCCTATACCATTCAGGATAATGATAAGTATAATGTCTATAATATGAATATTTATGATGGAAAAGGTAGCGATGGTCCAATATTTCAAATTGTAGGCGGGCAAACTTCTTGTCCTTTCGAAAGAGAAAAGGAATTGGAAGTAACCAAAGAACATACGTATTATCTGGAGTATTGGATAAAAATGTTTCCAACAGTACTTGCTGAACAAATCAAAAGCATAAAAGAGAGACATCTTATTACTACAAGACTTTTTGGAATACAAAATACAGATGATTTGGATAAAGAAAATCAAGAAATTGAAGCCGTTACCAAAGTTATTGAAGAAAAAATAGCGATTTATAGTCAATTATTTGCGATGTATAATGACGAAATAAAACCGTTATTAAGCAAACGTACTGTTCAAATTGAAAAACCAGGTATATTGATAAATGGTAACGACAAAGCCACAATGGTGAACGTGCCTTCTAGTAAAGCTGCTATTTTTGATTTAGAATTACGTAACGAAACAGAGTTAATTCCATCCTCGACAGATCAGGAAATCACCTATCAAATGTCGGTAGATCCTGCTTCTAATCCTGATGGCTTAGTGGTACTATTGAACGGAGAAACTTTGGTAAAACCAATAGAAGTTTCAATTCCTTTTGGTCAAAAACTCCGTCAAACATTAACTGTTTTAAGAGGGCCAAAAGAATACAAGTACAAAGATTTAACTTTAATTTTTGAATCAACTTGCGACGAAAGTATCCATAAAGAAATTACTATGGATATTGAATATATTCCTGTTTGTTCTGAAGCAACTATTGTTAGTCCAGGGAACAATTGGACTGTAAATTACGATGGCAATAGCCGTTTGCCTATTAAAGTAAGTAACTACAATGTAAATTATCAAGGGTTTAAAGGAATCAAAATTCAGTACAAACGTGCGAGTGAATCAGATTCTAACTGGAAACTTTTAGAAACTTATTATAGAAATGACGAAGCACGTACAAACGTAGGTCCGGAAGAAGTAGCCAGAAAAGCTCCTTTATTGTCAGAACAAGGAGGTACTGATTTTATTTACAATTGGGATGTGTCAAAACTAACCGACGATTTGTATGATGTACGTATCCAAAGTATGTGTCAGGGCGAAGTAGATGATGTTGTTTTTACATCATCAACTATTACTGGTATTATCGATCGTATCAATCCAAGTTCATTTGGTGCACCACAGCCAGCAGACGGTATCCTATCTGCGGGTGACGAAATTATGATACAATTTAATGAACCAATTAATGCAGGTTTATTAAATCCGTACAATTTTGATATTAGAGGTGTCATTCAAGGAGGAGAATTAAAACATCCTGCCAGCATTTATTTCAACGGGGCTAACGATTATGTAGAAATACCAGAAGGTATTCAATTAAACCGTCGTTCGTTCTCTTTTGATTTTTATGCAAAACGTAAAAAGACAGGATCAGAGATACTGCTCTCTCAAGGCAGCACCGATGCACAATCATTAAGTGTTGGTTTTAATGCTTCGAATCAATTTGAAGTTGCTTTAGCCGGTATAAAGTTAAATTCGGCTAAAACTATTCCAGTCGATGATACTTGGGTGCATTATGCTTTTGCTTATGACGCTGCCAATCAAGAAGGTAAATTATATATTAATGGACTATTGGATGTTGTAAAACAGGGTTATACTCCAAATTATGAAGCAACAGGGAAAATTTTTGTTGGAAAAGATGCATTATCAAGAGCATCTTCATTCAAAGGAAATATGCACGAATTGCGTTTCTGGGGAAAATCATTGACAGCATCTCAAATCAATATTGCAGCTACAAAACGTTTGAAGAACAATGAGCCAGGTCTTTTAGGGAACTGGACAATGGAAGAAACAGAAGGCGTAGTTATCAATGATATTGTTAGAGAACGTCATGCACAATTAATTTCTGGAGCTTGGCAAGTAGCTTTGTCTGGTAATGCGTTGTCAACTTCAACTACCAATTCTCCTGCTATTAGCTCACCTACTTATTTAGATGTAGCAAACTTTAGCGTCGAATTTTGGTTTAAAGGAGACAAAACAACTAGAGCTACTTTGCTTTCTAACGGGAAAGGAGATGATCAGGATTTGAATAAAAATGGTTGGTCTATTCGTGCTAATGCTTCAGGTTTACTAGAAGTTTGGAATAACAACAAAACGTTTACGGCATCGTCTAATAATTATTTTGATAATCAGTGGCATCATTTTGCTTTAGTGGTTAATCGTGCTACCAACACAGTTTGTTTTGTTGATGGTAATCAGCAAAATACAATTGAAACAGATAGTGCTGGGTTTTCTGGATTTGGTGGAGCGGCACTTTACTTAGGTTCTATGGGCTGGGTAGATGCTATTGGAACTACTCAACAAACGCAACATTTTACTGGTTCGTTAGACGAGGTTAGAATTTGGCAAGGAACTCGTTCTGCTTTGCAAATTAAACGTGATATGCGTTATATGCTAACAGGAGACGAAGTTGGACTGGATTTATACCTGCCTTTCAATAAGTATAAAACCAATATGGGTATCGAATTGTTAGAAGCGTCTAATTCTTCTGCAGCTACTGGGAATACGGCAGTAAGATCGAATGGTGTTCAAGCTGAACTTAAAGGACAAATTGCTTATACGCAAGATACTCCTTTGGTAAAATTGCCAAGACCGGTTAGAAAAGTAAACTTTGGCTATTCAGCTAATCAAGATAAAATTATCCTGACTACTACCGATCCGGACAGTATTTTAGAAAATGTTATTTTAGACATTAGTGTAACCGGAGTTCAGGATTTGAACGGAAACACAATGAGAGCTCCTGCAAGCTGGACTGCTTATGTGGATAAAAACCAAGTAATTTGGGCAGAATCAGATAAACACTTTGCAATTGAATCGGGTAACGGGTTTACATTCGAAACCAGAATTCAAAACACAGGTGGAAAAGTGTTTAATTACAACATCAATAACTTACCTTCATGGCTTACTGTTAGCCCAAGCAGCGGTGTGTTGACTCCTGTGAGTTCTATTCCAGTTACATTTACCGTAGATAAAAATGTGAACATCGGGAATTATGTTCAGGATATTTTGCTGGAAACTGAATTCGGATTTGCTGAGGTTCTAAATCTTAGTTTAGATGTTGCCAAACCATTGCCGGCAGACTGGAAAGTTACACCAGCCAATTATCAATATTCAATGAACGTGATTGCTCAATTAAATATTAATGGTGATGTTTCAAGAGATCCTAATGACCAAGTAGCTGCATTTGTTGGTGATGAATGTCGTGGAATTGCAAAATTGACCTACATACAAGCTTTAGATAATTATCAGGCTTATGTGAGTATTTACAGCAATAAGCCTTTAGGCGAAGCAGTAGAATTTCGTATATGGAATGCCAGCGACGGACAAATTCACAGAGACGTTACACCGTCTTATTCTTTCGACTCTAATACCGTAAAAGGAAATGCTATTAATCCAGAAATGCTTAAAGCAGTAGATGTTATTGAATATACATATGATTTGCCAAAAGGCTGGACTTGGATTTCATCTCATCTAAATTACAATTACAATTTAAGCAAACAGCTTACAACACACGACCTGTTAAAACCAATCAAGGCTGTCAGCGGTGATTTGATACGTGGTATAGATGCCGTAGATAGTTATAGCTCTCAAGAAGGATGGTTAGGGACACTTACTGCCAAAGGAGGAGTTAAAAATGGTCACGGTTACAAAATCTTTGTAACAAACGAAAATCGACTAAAATACAACGGACTTTTATTAAAAGGAAGTGAAGTGAAAATTGATCTTGTAAAAGGCTGGAATTGGATTGGTTATGTAGGTTTTAAAAACACACCAATCAATCAGGCTCTGGCTGGCTTTGCAAATGTGCAGGAAGGAGATGTTATCAAAAACCAATATCACTTGGCTATCTATAACAAAAATATTGGCTGGGTTGGAGATTTAACAGCTCTCAAACCGGGTGAAGGATACATGATAAAATCAGCTTCTGACGGACATTTCTACTATCCTAATTTGAGCTATTCTGCTACTAGTAAAATGTCAAATAACGACAATCTATATGCAAATCAAACCATAGAAGCGGTTACCAAATATGCCAACACGATGAATGTTGTCGCAGAAATTGTGGGAGATAATCAATCGAAAAATAATTATTTGAAAGCATTTGTTGGAAAAGAATTAAGAGGTCAGGCACCTGCTATTTACAATCCAATAACAAACAAAACATCGTATTTCATGACTATTTATGGTAGTAATGACAACGATAAAGTGAATTTTGAATTTTTAGACGATGAAAAATCTGCTGCAATTAATGAAGTGATCGCTTTTAAAAACAATGTTGTTTTAGGTGGTCTGGCAACTCCAAAAGAATTAACGATTGGTTCAGGAATACCTCAGGAAGATTCAATTGATTTAATCGTTTATCCTAATCCGTTTACCAATGTGCTTAACATAGATCTTTATGAACATCATGAAATTAGAAGTATTGGTATAGTAGACATGAAAGGATCTTTGGTGAAAACGAATACCGTTTCACCAACAGATTCTAAAGTAACATTAAATGTGTCAAATCTTCCTTCCGGAGTTTATTTAGTTCTGACTTATGACTCAAAAGGGAATGTCTTGCAGTCTAGACGTGTAGTGAAATAGAGTACCAAAATGTCTTGATTTAGTTGATAACACTGCTGTGATTTGTTTTGCAGCAGTGTTATTTTAAAACTTTTACTAAGCATCATCTCAGATTATTTGATGTTATATATACTACTTCAAACTTCGAATTTAATAAAGTAAAAAATGAAAAAAACAATAAAGCATACATTCTTTGCATTTCTTTTGAGTGTTGCGAGACTTTACGCTCAAGTACCTGCAAACTGGTCTGTAAACCCAAGTGACTATAATCACTCAATGATAATCACTTGTGTTTTGAATGTCAATTCTGAAGAATCACGCAATACGCAGGATGTAATTGCAGCCTTTATGGGTGCTGATGTTCGGGGAATTGCTTCTCCTATTACCTATTTAAAAAGTCAGGATCGTTATGTAGCTACTTTGATTGTTTACAGTAATGACCAGAATATTCCCATTACTTTTAAAGTATATGACCAAGTTAATAATTTAGTTTCGAATTCGCCTGTAGAAGCAATTAATTTTGTAGCTGATGGAATAATTGGAACACTCGAAAATCCATTTGTTTTTAGTGACAGTAGTATTCCAAAAAAAATAAAATACAACAATCTTCTTACTCCAAATGGAGATGGACACAATGATGTTTTAGTTATAGAAAATTTAGCATTATTCAACCAATATACCTTATCTATCTACGATATCAGAGGACAAAAAGTGTATGAAACAAAGAATTATCAAAACGATTGGAGTGGAAATAATTTACTAAACGGCGAGTACTACATCTACATCAGCGGAACAGATCAAGACAAAAATAAATTCATTTATAAAGAGGTTTTGCACTTAGTGAAAAATCATAATTAGTAAAATGAAATACCTATGATAAATGGTTACAAATGGTCAATTTATAAAACGAAAAAATAAATGAAAAATATATCAAAAAGATTATTTTATCTATTAAACTTTACACTCTTTTTTGCCCCCCTAGCTCATGCTCAATTTCAATTGAGCAACAGGCTATTTAAAGATAATAAAACAGCTATTAATATAGGTTATGCAGGTGAATTTAAAAAAATACGTGTAGCCGCAGTGTATGGAGTTACATCCAAAAATTTGGATGATGCGAAAAATTTAGTTTGGCAACAAGCTATTCTAGATTTGACATTGGTCAAAAAAGTATCGATGGCTACTGTTTTCACTAATATTAAACAAGGTAATTTTGCTCAATTTGAAATAAAACAAGCCTTCGCTTATAAAATTGACCTTTCAGATACTCAGTCTTTATCTGCAGGACTTGGAGTAAGTTTCAACAAACAATCTATTAATTTTAATAATGGATTTGATCCTAATGATAATGTTGATCTAGAAGATCCTTATTTGTTAGTAAACAACCATTCTGAAAACGGATTCAATATGGAAGCTGGCATTGTTTACAAATTCAAAAAATTGCAAGTAGCATTAGGGCTTCCTTCCTTATTACAACACAAACAAAAAAATGTAGGTTTTACAGCTTATACCGAATACGAATTCAAGCTGAATGAAAAATTCGATTTAACTCCTTCTGTTTTAATGGCAGAGGCTCAAAATAAAAAAGTGGAAGCTATTACTTCTTTCAGTGTAAATTACATCAAAAAAGTTTCATTACAAATAGGATACAGCAATTTTAAACAAGTGGTAATGGGTTTAGGAATTAATTATGAAAAAATCAATTTTGCTTATAACTATTCATTTTCTTCTAATTCTGAATTCAAATCATTAGTAGGTAATAC
>NZ_CADCST010000148.1 GCF_902804485.1 Flavobacterium collinsii
ATCATATTGGATTAGATTGTATTAATGGAAAAACAAAGAGTTCTACACATTATAACAGTATCGTTTGTTATAAACCATTTTTTTGGAAAACAGTTTCTATATTTAAAGAATAAGACTGGTAATGAATACCACTTAGGTTGTTCTCCTTCAGATGATTTTCTTGAATTTTCTGAAAGATTAGAATATATTCCATTTGAAGTTGAAATAACAAGATCTATTAGTCCATTAAAAGATATAAAGGCAATTATCAAGATTTATAGGTATATTAAAAAAAATAAAATTAATAAAGTCGTAGGGCATACGCCAAAAGGAGGAATGGTTGCGATGATCGCATCATTTGCTGCTGGTATTCCAGATCGAATTTACTTTAGACACGGAATAATCTATGAAACAAGTTTAGGATTTAAAAGAGTGTTACTTAAAAATATAGACCGTTTAACAGGTTTTTTTGCAACAAAAGTGGTTTGTGTTAGTAGATCTGTAATGGAATTTAGTGAAGTAGATAAACTTAACGATCCGAATAAAAACAGAATATTAGGATTAGGAACTTGCAATGGAATTGATACTGATGTAAAATTTAATCCAGCTTTGGCTAATGAAAAATTAGTAGATGATTTAAGAAATCTTTACAGTATTGGAGATTCTAAAATAGTAGGCTATGTTGGGCGTTTAGTTAAAGATAAAGGTGTTGATGAATTACTATTAGCTTGGGAAATAATAAATGAACAGTTTCCAGATGCAAAACTGTTGTTAGTTGGACCTATTGAAGAAAGAGATGAGATTTCGAATTATTCTAAAAAAATGATTATGGAAAATTCATCAATAATTTTTACAGATTTTGTAACTGATGCTTCTCCATTTTTCTCTATAATGGATGTCTTCGTTTTGCCAACTTACAGAGAAGGTTTCCCAACAGTTGCCTTAGAAGCCTCTTCGATGGAGATTCCAGTTTTGATCACAAAAGCAACAGGTTGTCAAGAAGCTATAATTAATAATATTACAGGAATGTTTATTTCTCATGATGTTCAAGATATAGCTCAAAAAACTTTATATTACTTGAAAAATAGTAATATCGCTTCTCAACATGGGAAACAAGGAAGGGTTTTTGTAAACGAAAATTTTGAACAATCTAAAATTTGGGATTTAATATCTAACCAGTTAAAAATATAGATGTTGAAAATTACTATAACAGGTGGAACAGGATTTGTTGGGATAAATTTGCATGATTTTCTCAAAGATGATTATCAGGTTGATCTTTTAAGTGTTCGATTCAAAGAAAATCAGAAAATTACAATTCATTCAGATATTGTGATTCATCTTGCTGGTAAAGCACACGATTTAAAAAAAGTTTCGAAACCAAACGAGTACTATGAGGCAAATTTTGAACTAACAAAGCAATTATTTGATGCGTTTTTAAAATCAGAAGCTTCTGTGTTTATTTTTATGAGTACAGTTAAGGCTGTTACCGACAAAGTTGATGGAATTTTGACAGAAGATTTTATTCCAAATCCTATAACGTATTATGGAAAAGCAAAACTTAAAGCAGAGGAGTATTTGCTTAGCAAAATATTACCTAAAGGTAAAAGAATATATATTCTTAGACCTTGTATGATTCATGGGCCGAAAAATAAAGGTAATCTCAATTTATTATATAAACTAGTTTCAAAAGGCTTGCCTTGGCCGTTAGGCGCATTTGAAAATCAACGCTCTTTTTTGAGTATTGATAACCTTTGTTTTGTAATTAAGGAATTGATTGATAATGATTTAGTTCCAACTGGGGTGTATAATTTATCTGACGATAAAGCTTTGTCTACCAATGAATTGATTAAGATTTTGGAAAAAAGTTTAGGAAAGCAAAATTTAATTTGGAATATTAATCCGTCTTTTATCATAATGCTTGCTAAGATCGGAGATTATACAGGTTTACCTTTGAATTCTGAACGTTTAGAAAAGTTGACAGAAAATTACGCAGTAAGTAACGATAAAATAGTTAATTCAATTGGTAAGTCATTTCCAATGTCAATTGAAGCTGGCTTAATAAAAACTTTTAGATCCTTCAAAGAATAAAATATTTAGGTATAAACTTTGAATTTTTTTGGGGAATTAATATTTATGAACCCTGGTAATAAAATATAAAAATGACTTTGGAATAATTAGTAAAAATGGAAAATATAGTAGTAGGATTTTTTTTGATAATTATGATTTTGCTTTATTTTAAAATAGCAGATCGTTTTAGTATTATTGACAAACCAAATGAAAGAAGCTCTCATACAGAAGTTACACTAAGAGGAGGAGGAATTGTTTTTTGGTTTGCGGCCTTAATTTATTTTTTACAACATCTTAAATCGAATTATTGTTTCTTTATCGGAATAACTTTGATCAGCTTAGTTAGTTTTTGGGATGACATTCAAAATTTGCCCAATAAAACCAGAATTATAGTTCATTTTTTCTCAATTACTCTGATTTTCTATGACTTAAATCTATTTTCCATATTTCCTATTTGGGGAATTATAATTGCCTACATACTATCTATCGGATTGATTAATGCTTACAATTTCATGGATGGAATAAATGGCATCACTGGTCTGTATACTTTAGCTGTAATGGGAGCGTTGTTATATGTTAATACAAAAATTCAGCTATTTATAGATGGTAATTTGATAAAATATGCAATGATTGCAAGTTTAGTTTTTTTATTTTTTAACTATAGAAAAAAAGCAAAATGTTTTGCAGGAGATGTGGGGAGTATTGCAATTGCTTTTTGGATTATTTATTTGGTTTTGAAACTTATTATTACTACCAATTCTTTAGTCTGGTCCTTGTTTTTAGCTGTATATGGAATAGACGCAGTTTGTACAATTATGCACAGGTTGTATTTAAGGCAGAACATTTTTGAGGCGCATCGTTTGCATTTATATCAGGTTTTAAGTAATGAGTATAAAATGCAACATAGATTAGTTGCCTTGTTTTATGCACTAATTCAAATCGCTGTTTCGACTTTAGTTATCTTGTTTTATCAGAAAGTTGGCGATATATTTTTGTTTGTAATTATTTTAGTACCCTTACTTTTGTTTTATACAGTGAAGTTTTATTTGTTAAATAAAATCAATTTGAAAGTAAGCATATGAATTCAAAAATAATTCAAGGTGGAAATTTTTCTGATCATCGCGGCATAATTTCATATGTTAATGATTTTAGCTTTGAAGGAATTGAGAGATTTTATATCATTAGTAATTCTGACGAAAATCCCATTCGTGCATGGCAAGGGCATAAATTAGATTCTAAAAATTTTTATTGCATAAATGGATCTTTCAAAATACATTATGTAAAAATTGATAATTGGGAAAATCCTTCAAAGGACTTGGTTGTCGAGACGGTTTTAATGTCAGAAGCAGAAAGTAAAATAGTTCATATTCCAGCAGGTTATGCTAATGCAATTGAGTCAGTGGAAAGCAATTCTAAATTGATATCGTTTTCAACTTTGCCATTGTCAAATGTTAGTGAAGATGATATTCGATATCCTTCAGATTATTGGAAAGTAAATGCAAAATAAACGTATTTTTCTATCCCTATCACAACAAAGTGGTTTTGAACAACAATATATTCAGAAGGCTTTAGAAACAAACTGGATCACATCTGGAGGTCCCAATGTAAATGATTTCGAATGTGTTTTAGAGAATTATTTAGTAGAGGGATCATTTGTTACTGCTTTAAATTCTGGAACTTCAGCAATTCATTTGGCATTAATTTTATTAGATGTAAAAGATGGTGATGAGGTCATTTGTCAAAGTATGACTTTTTCAGCATCAGCAAATCCAATTTTGTATCAAAGAGCAATTCCTGTTTTTGTAGATAGTGAGCCCGATACGTGGAATATTTGCCCAGATCAACTTGAAATTGCAATTAAGGCCAGAATTAAAAAAGGAAAAAAGCCAAAGGCCATAATTGCAGTTCATTTATATGGTAACCCATATAAAATAGATGAAATTCATGCAATTGCTGATCGATATGAGATTCCGATTATTGAAGATAGTGCAGAAGCGTTAGGAAGTATTTATAAAGGGAAAAAATGTGGAACTTTTGGTGAATTTGGCATCCTATCATTTAATGGAAATAAAATTATTTCCACCTCGAGTGGAGGTGCTTTAGTAACAAATTCAAATAATTTAAAAGAAAAATCTATCTTTTATGCTACGCAATCTAAGGACGATGCAGTACATTATCAACATAGTGAAATTGGATACAATTATAGAATGAGTAATATTTGTGCAGGAATTGGTCTTGCACAGATGCATATTTTGGATAAAAATTTAAAAGCTCGCGAAGAAATGTGTTTTTTTTACAAGAGTATTTTTAATAATATAAATGGGGTAAAGCTTTTTGAAAGTTTAAATAATCATTGTTTTTCTAATCATTGGTTAAGTACAATTGTTGTTGAACCAAATTTAAAAAAAGGTTTAAGTAGGGAAGAATTAAGAATCGCTTTTGAAAAAGAGAATATCGAAAGTAGGCCATTATGGAAGCCAATGCATTTACAGCCAATTTTCGAAAAATATCCATATTATGGTAATAAAGTTGCAGAAGAATTATTTGAAAAAGGATTATGCTTACCTTCGGGATCTAATTTGAGTGATGACGATAGGTTAAGAATTAAAAACGTTTTAGACGTATTTTTTAAATGAAGTTTAAAGTATTATTATTGATTAAATGAAATCAGAAAAAACTTTTATAGAGGATTTATTAATTATTGAGCCACTTGTTTTTGGAGATGAAAGAGGTTACTTTTTTGAATCTTACAGTAAAGCAAAATTTGCAGACTTAGGAATAAATATCGATTTCGTTCAAGATAATCAGTCTTTTTCAAAAAAGAATACCTTAAGGGGGTTGCATTATCAAAATCCACCATTTTCGCAGACTAAATTATTAAGTGTGTTGCAAGGTGAGATTATTGATGTTGCAGTCGATCTGAGAAAAGACTCTCCTACTTATGGAAAAGCATTCAGTGTTTTATTATCGGCGGAGAATAAAAAGCAATTATTAATCCCTAAAGGTTTTGCACATGGTTTTTCGGTCATAAGTGAGACCGCTTCAGTAATGTATAAATGCGATCAGTTTTATAATAAAGCTGCTGAGGGTGGAATTAAATACGATGATCCATCTTTAAATATTGATTGGGGAATGGATCTGAAAGAAGCTATTGTTTCTGAAAAAGATCAAGTGCTTCCTTTTATTGATAATTGCAATAGCTTATTTTAATGAGAAAAATACTTGTTACTGGAGCAAATGGACAATTAGGATCCGAAATTTCAGTTCTATCAGCATCTTATCCAGAATTTGAATGGATTTTTGCAGATAGAACTAAGATTACGCTAGATAATTTAGAGTTGCTGAAAGATCAGTTGAATGAGATTAAACCTGATATTGTTTTTAATTGTGGCGCTTATACAGCAGTAGATAAAGCTGAAACTGAAAAAGAATTGGCATTTACAATAAACCATTTGGCCATAGAGTTAATTGCAAAGTATACATTTGAAAATAATGTAATACTAATCCACATTTCAACAGATTATGTATTTGATGGATCTTCTTCTTCTGCTTTGAATGAAAAGGCAGTCACAAATCCGATAAATGTTTATGGCGCAAGTAAAAGAGCTGGTGAAATTGCTTGTTTGAAAGAGAATCCAAGTTCCATTATTATAAGAACCTCTTGGGTATATAGTAAATTTGGCAATAATTTTGTTAAGACTATGCAGCGATTAATGCATGAAAGAGAAACGCTTAATGTGGTTAACGATCAAATTGGCTCGCCAACTTATGCTGCTGATTTGGCTCAAACAATGATTGATATAGTAAAATTTGCGAATTGGATTCCGGGAATTTATAATTATTCAAATGAAGGAGAAATAAGTTGGTATGAATTTGCGTTGACCATAAAAGAACTGGGTGGATATAATTGTAATGTTAGTGGGATACCATCAGCATCATATCCAACACCGGCAAAACGTCCGGAATTTTCATTATTAGATAAAAAGAAGATTAAGGAAGTTTATAATGTGGATGTTCCTGACTATAAGGAAAGTCTAAAAAAAATGTTTGTTTAAAAATTTAGGATTAGAATTTTAGGTGCTTGAGCAATCAGAATCTAAAATCTTAAAACCTAAAGTCTAAAATTTAAGATTTATGAAAGGAATTATTTTAGCAGGAGGTTCTGGTACCCGTTTGCATCCTTTAACATTGGCAATGAGCAAACAGATGATGCCCGTTTATGATAAACCAATGATTTATTATCCTTTATCAACTTTGATGATGTCGGGTATTAATGAAATTTTGATTATATCGACACCTCATGATTTACCAAATTTTAAAAAATTATTGGGAGATGGATCAACGTTAGGTTGCAAATTTAGTTATGCAGAGCAAATAATTCCTAATGGATTAGCGCAAGCTTTTGTAATTGGTGAAGAATTTATAGGTAAAGATGATGTTGCCCTCATATTAGGAGATAATATCTTCTTTGGATCTAATATGCAGGAACTTTTGAAATCAAATACAAAACCTCAAGGAGGAGTTGTTTTTGCTTACCATGTTTCAGATCCTGAACGATATGGAGTTGTTGAATTTGATGAAAATTTTAAGGCGATTTCAATTGAAGAAAAGCCAATCAATCCGAAATCAAATTATGCCGTGCCAGGATTGTATTTTTATGATAATTCGGTTGTAGAAATTGCCAAGAATATTAAACCTAGTGCAAGAGGAGAGTACGAAATTACAGACGTGAATAAAGTATACTTAGAGAGAGGAGTACTAAAAGTTGGTATTTTAAGTAGAGGTACTGCTTGGTTAGATACAGGGACTTTTAATAGTTTAATGCAAGCAGGACAATTTGTTCAGGTGCTTGAAGAAAGACAAGGTTTAAAAGTAGGCTGTATTGAGGAGATTGCCTGGAGACTGGGGTTTATTAATGATTCTCAATTGGAAGAACTTGCTTTACCTCTTGTTAAATCGGGATACGGGGCTTATTTAATAGAATTTTTAAAACAAAAGAAAAAAGGTGTTAAAGTCTAATTTACCATATGAAATGATTTTTTAAAACCTTTAATTTGTATTTTTGTAAGTCGTACAAAGTTTACAAAATTAAACTGAACCAAATTGGATACAGATAAACAAACCAAAATAGCTTCTTTATTGCTTAATTTATTTTCACCTAGGAATTTACGAGCGAGTATTAATAACCTTAGTTATCTGCCTCGATGGATTATTGTTGCCATAGATATAATGGTACTGATTTTCTCGTTTACTTTTACCTATATGTTGTTTGAAGGTACAGCATTAGGGTATATTATTACCTCTCATCAGTTTTTCTTTGTCTCGAGTTTAATTGTTACTAATATATTTTTCTTTTGGTTGTTTAGAACTTATTCGGGGATTATTAGACATTCTTCTTATATAGATGCTATAAAATTGTTATTTTCTCAAATGTCAGTTTTAGTGTTTTTCTTATTTTTCAATTTAGTTTTTGAATTATATACAGGACATAAAGCATTTTTAAATACAGCACTTTTTATCAATTTAGTATTGTCATTTTGTGGACTGTTTTTATATCGAGTGATCGTAAAGCAGACATTTGAATTGTATTTTTCCGAAAAAACAACCACAAAGTTAATTCGTACAGTAATTTATGGAACAGATGCTAATGCAATTTCGGTTGCAAATGCTTTGAAGTTTGAAACTCCTTCGCGATTTAAAATCGTTGGATTTGTAGACAAAAATAATCAGAATGCTTCTAAGCGAATGCTTGATTTGCCCATTTTGATTTTAAGAAAAAAATTACCGGCTTTAATGCGTTCTGTGGCAGCTGAAGGAGTTATTATTGCTGATAAGAGTTTATCTAAAGATGAGCAGTTAATTATTGTAGATCAATGTTTGGAGTTTAATTATCGAGTATATACAGTTCCGTTGATTTCAGACTGGGAGAATCAAAAAGAAATTTCACAAAAAGTAAAGAACATTCAGATTGAAGATTTATTAGAAAGAAAACCTATTGTTCTAGATAGTAAATCGATTTCAAAACAGTTAAAAGACAAAACAGTTCTAATTACTGGTGCAGCGGGATCTATAGGCAGTGAAATAGTAAGACAGGTACTTGGTTTTAATCCTAAAATGGTGATTATTCTAGATCATGCTGAAACTCCACTTCATAATTTGTGTTTAGAGACTTTAACTTTAGGTTCTGAGTCAAAAATTATAGCAGTAATAGCCGATGTAAGAAGTAAAAAAGCATTGGAAAAAGTTTTCAAAAACTATAACCCTCATGTTGTTTTTCATGCCGCTGCGTACAAACATGTTCCGTTAATGGAAGAAAACCCTGCACAGGCTATTCAGACGAATATTAAGGGGACTAAGAACTTGGCAGATTTGTCTTGTAAGTATCATGTCAAAAAGTTTGTCATGGTTTCTACCGATAAAGCAGTGAATCCTAGTAATGTTATGGGTGCGAGTAAAAGAATTGCCGAAAAATATGTTCAATCTCTGTTCCTGAAAAATCAGAGAGAAAATGGAGGAGAGAGCGTTACTAAATTTATCACGACCCGTTTCGGAAATGTTTTAGGTTCGAATGGATCAGTAGTTCCGTTGTTTACCAAGCAAATTGCCGAAGGTGGCCCGGTTACTATAACGCATCAGGATATCATTCGTTATTTTATGACTATTCCTGAAGCTTGTCAATTAGTTTTAGAAGCTGGTGCTATGGGTAACGGAGGTGAGATTTATATTTTTGATATGGGCAAACCTGTAAAGATTATAGATTTGGCTAAAAAAATGATTAAACTGGCAGGTTTTATTCCGGATAAGGAAATAAAGATTAAAATTGTTGGGTTACGACCTGGGGAGAAATTATATGAAGAGTTATTAAACGATACTTCTAAAACATTGCCAACTTATCATAATAAGATTATGATTGCTCAGGAGATTCAAGACGAGTATGAAAATCTGCATATCGAGATCGATGAACTTATCGGAATAGCCGATTTTTATGACAATGAGGATATAGTAGCGAAAATGAAAAAAATTGTTCCCGAATTCAAAAGTATGAATTCTACTTTTGAGGTTTTAGATAAGTAATTTTACAATATTTGAATTAAGGTTTAATTCGATACAATAAAAAAGGTGTTTTTTTAGAAAACGCCTTTTTTGCTTTTTAAATAAATTTTAAGCATATAAAAATCTTGTTAATTAGACAGGGACGCTGTTCGAATTTTAAAGATTAAATTGATTTTTTGAGAAAAAGTTTTACCTACTGACTTAGTTGCAATCTGCTTGTGACAATTTTAAAATGAATAACAACAATACCCCCAATGATTGGTTGTTTGAAATAACACCTAAGAATAAGTTCTTCTCGTTAAACCTAAAAGAGGTTTGGCAATACCGTGACTTATTATTTCTTTTTGTAAAGAGAGATGTAATTACGGTTTATAAACAAACTGTGTTAGGTCCGCTTTGGTATCTCATACAGCCATTATTTACTTCTGTTACCTTTACAATTATATTCAATAATGTTGCTGGTATCAATACGGGAACAGTTCCACCATTTTTATTTAATCTGGCAGGAATAACCGTTTGGAATTATTTTACTTCATGCCTGACTGGGACGTCAGATACTTTTAAGGCTAATGCTGCAATTTTTGGGAAAGTATATTTTCCGCGAATCATTACACCTTTATCAGTTGTAATTTCAAATCTTGTAAAGTTCGGAATTCAATTTTTGATTTTTGTTGGATTCTATATTTTCTATTATTTTCAGGGAGCTGATTTAAGTTTAAATGGCCTAGTTTTATTTTTTCCTATTTTAATAATCATAATGGGGGTTTTAGGTTTGGGATTAGGGATGCTCATTTCGGCGATGGTTACAAAATATCGCGATTTCAGTCATCTAATTGGCTTCGGGATACAATTACTAATGTATTTGTCGGCAGTCATGTATCCTATGGAGCTTATTAAAGATAAATTACCTAGTTATGGTTGGCTAGTCGAATATAATCCATTAGCTTATATTATTGAGACTGCTCGTTTCATGTTATTGAATGTAGGTGATATTTCGGTTTTGGGATTGGCTTATACTTTAATTGTAACTATAACAGTATTTTTTATTGGACTACTGGTTTTTAATAGAACGGAGAAAAGCTTTATAGATACAGTTTAATTAATGATTTGTTATTCACAGTTGGAAAAAGATATAATATTAAAAGCCGAAAACATTTCTAAACAATATCGTTTAGGACAAGTAGGTACCGGAACCTTAAGTCATGATATTAATCGTTGGTGGCATAAGATTAGAGGTAAAGAGAATCCTTATTTAAAAATTGGGGATACAAATGATCGTTCTACAAAAGGAAATTCGGATTATGTCTGGGCACTGCAAGGCATTAATTTTGAGGTGGAACGAGGAGAAGTTCTCGGAATTATTGGTAAAAACGGAGCGGGAAAATCGACACTTTTGAAGATACTTTCAAAAGTTACAGCTCCAACTACCGGAAGTATAAAATCGCGAGGACGAATTGCTTCACTACTTGAAGTAGGAACTGGTTTTAATGGAGAAATGACAGGAAGGGAAAATATCTTCCTGAACGGTGCCATTCTTGGAATGACCAAAAAGGAAATTTCATCAAAATTAGCTGAAATAATTGAATTCTCAGGTTGTGAACGTTTTATTGATACACCAGTAAAAAGATATAGCTCCGGAATGACCGTTCGATTGGCTTTTGCGGTAGCAGCATTTTTGGAGCCCGAAATATTAGTGGTGGATGAGGTTTTGGCAGTTGGAGATGCCGAATTTCAAAAAAAGGCTATCGGTAAGATGCAGGATATTTCTAAGGGAGAGGGGCGTACTGTTTTATTTGTGAGCCATAATATGGCTGCAATTGAAACATTATGTACTCGGGTTATTAGTATGGAGTATGGTAGAATTTGCAGTAATGGAAATCCAACTAAAGTCATTTCGGATTATTTAAAAAATGCCTCTTTTTCTAAACGTAATATCAGTTTTGATACAATCGAAAAAGCCAAAGGTAATAATCATATACGTATTCTTTTTGCTTCAATTGAAAACGTTTCAGGAGATAATGTTGAGGATGTTATAGATGTGACATCAGCTATAGAATTTAAAATAAAAATTATTAATCAAACAGATAAGGATGAAATTTTTGTAGGTTATGATTTAAGAACAATAAAAGGAGATATCGTATTTAGCTCAATGAAGAATTTTGAATGCCATATAAATCAAATTACTTCTTTAAAGTGCAGTATCCCTGGCAATTTTTTAAATGATGATGTTTATCAGATCCATGTGTATATCCACACAAATAGTATGAATATGCTTTTTCAAGATACAGAATTATTAACATTTGAGATCAAAGATACTAAAAGAGAGTCAGGATACTTAGGAAAAGTTAATGGCTTTATTAGACCTCAATTACCATGGTGTAAATATTAAAAACGCTAAATAATGAATAGTATTTGTAATATTGGCCTTTTTTTAATGGGAAAAAAAGGATTTAAAAGATTGGATTTTATATTAGAAAAAAAAGGTAATTTTGATATAAAATATGTTGTTTGTTCTAGAGACAACTCTATTCTAGACGATTATTTTAAAGATATATATGATCTATGTTCCAGAAATAATATAAAATTTTTTGAAAGAAGTTTTTTTGAAAATGATAGTAATGTTGATATAATTTTTGCTGTTGGCTGGAGATGGCTAATGCACGAAAACTTAAATAAGATTATTGTTTTTCATGACGCATTGCTGCCAAAATATAGAGGGTTCAATCCCCTGGTAACTGCATTAATAGAAGGGGATACTGAGATCGGAGTAACTGCATTAATAGCAAATGAAAAAATGGATTCAGGGGATATTGTTGGTCAGGAAATTATAGAGATTAAGTACCCAATAAAAATTGAAAAAGCAATTGACTATGTTAGTGAGTTGTATTCAGTATTAATGTATAAGATTTTAATTAATTATATTAATAAGGATTTATCACGAAGAGTTCAGGATGAAAACGAAGCGACTTATAGTTTATGGAGAAATAATGATGATTATAGAATTAATTGGAGCGAGAGTTCGTCCAGAATTGAAAGATTTGTTAATGCTGTAGGTTTTCCGTATAATTTTGCGTCAACAATTTATGATGGTAAAGAAATAAAAATTTTAGAGGTGACAGAAACACAAGATTTAAAAATTATAAATCGTGTGCCGGGGAAAATTTTTCAGATATCAGAGAATAAGCCACTAGTAATTTGCGGAGAAGGAATTCTAAAAATAGAAAAAGCTATTTATCTTGATTCTAGAGAAGAAGTAAGGTTCAATTTGCTTAGAGTTAAAATGTCATGAGTATTCCGTTTAATAAGCCTTATCTATCAGGCAAAGAAACATATTATATAACAGATGCAGTGGCTTCAGGTAAAATATCGGGGAACGGTAAATACACTAAATTGTGTCAGCAATTTTTTGAGGAAAATTATGGTTTTAATAAATGTTTGTTAACAACTTCATGTACAGATGCTCTTGAAATGGCTGCTATTTTGATAGATATTAAGCTTGATGATGAAGTTATTATCCCATCCTATACTTTTGTTTCTACAGCAAATGCATTTGTCTTAAGAGGAGCAAAAATAATCTTTGCAGATTCTAGTCCCATAAATCCCAATATTGACGTGGAAAGAATAGAATCTTTAATAACGCCCAAAACTAAAGCAATTGTTGTAGTGCATTATGCAGGAATTGCTTGCGATATGGAAGCTATTTTGGATTTGGCAAATCGCTATAATTTATTTGTTATAGAAGATGCTGCGCAAGCTATTGATAGTTTCTATACTTTTAGAAATGGGATCAAAAAGGCATTGGGTTCAATAGGACATTTAGCAGCTTTCTCTTTTCATGAAACTAAAAATATAATTTCAGGAGAAGGCGGGATGTTGGTTATTAATGATATGAAATTTGCAGATCGGGCAGAAATAATTTGGGAGAAAGGAACAAATAGAACGGCCTTTTTTAAAGGAGAAGTTGATAAGTACGGTTGGGTTGATATCGGATCTTCTTTTTTACCCTCAGAAATTATTTCTGCATTTTTATGGGCGCAGATTGAGCATTTAAAAAATATTCAGGATAAAAGAAAAAAAAATTGGATGCAGTATTTTGAGGGGTTAAAAGAAGTTGCAGCAAATTGTAATTTTAAATTACCACAAATACCAAACTTTGCTACAAATAATGCTCATATGTTCTATTTGGTTTTTGACTCAACAGAAAAAAGAGCAAACTGTATAAAAAGACTAAAAAACAAAAACATTCTTTCAGTTTTTCATTATTTGAGCTTACATAAAAGCCCTTTTTATAAAAATAAGCATTCAGGTGAAGATTTAATGTGGAGTAATTACTATTCAGAGAATTTATTGCGATTGCCAATGTATTATGAATTATCGACTACGGATATTGAATTAATAATTAGTACGATTAAGAATGAATAAGATTAAAATAATATTTTTAGTTTCAGATTTTTATCATAACGGAGCTCAACGGGAAATGTACGAGTTTGATACATCGGTGGACAGGAGTAAATTTGATATTACTATTTTAAGTTTAACACCATTAAATACAAGAGCAGATCTGCCGGATTATTTTTACGAAAAACATTTAGAACTTGGATCGAAAGTTATTTTTTTGGATGATTACTTTAACAAGCCCAATAAATCATTGGCTTATAAAGTTTTAAATAAAGTATCAAGGAATTTTTTTAAAAAAAAGACTAGCTTAAAGAATAATAAAAGTGTAGCAGCTTTATTAAATGATTTTGATAAGGTTGTCTTTATGGGGGAATATGTATATCAATATTTAGCGACTTTTATACCGCATGATTTCTTTCAGACAGTAATTATTTTTGTAATGTGTTTCCGATTTCAATCGGAAAATTACAGGAACTTCAGTAAGGACAACAAGTATTCTTTTATTAGTGTATTTGATGATTTAGAACAAGTAGAATTTGAGTTTCAGGGTTTCAAAGATTATACTTATCAACATATGCCATTAAGTCTGAACATCTCTGATATATACAAAAAATGGAATTTTAAGGATAATAATGAAATAAAAAGAATCGGGATTTTTACGAGGTTACATAAAGATAAACCATTAGATCCATTTTTATATGCTTATCAAATATTGATAAGTCAGGGTGTAAATGTTGAATTACATATATTTGGAATTGGAGATTTTAAACAAGCAGAATATGATCGTTACATTAATCACCTTGGACTTAAGGATAAAGTATATTTTAGAGGACATCAGTCTGACATGAAACAGACAATTTTAGATGAAAAATTGGATTTAATATGGTTTCAGGGCTATAATAATATTCCTGGCGGATATGCCGGGTTAGATGCTTGCTTAACAGGTACCCCCCAGATTTTTTGGGACTTTTTCGTAGGAGAGAATGGTCAGATAAATAAGTTGGATGTTGTTTATCCGCATTATAAAGATGTATTGTTATTTGTTGAAGCAAGTAAGGCTATTTTGTATGATGAAAAAATTGCAAAGTCAATTTCAGACAGACAATTTCAAAATGTTGTGGATAATAGAGATATTGCAAAAAATATAAAAACCGTAGAAGAAATACTTTCAAAATAAGAATGATTATCTCTATTACTCCTAAAATCACAGTTTTGATGCCTGTATACAATTGCGAATCTTTTATAAAGGAAGCAATAGATAGTATTTTGAATCAGACTTTTTCAGATTTTGAGTTTATAATAATTGATGATGCTTCTTCAGACTCAACGGTATCAATTATAAAAAAATATAAAGATTCAAGAATACAATTAATAGTAAAACCCCAGAACTCGGGTTATACTAATAGCTTAAATTACGGATTAAGTATCGCCAAAGGAGAATATATTGCCAGAATGGATGGTGATGATATAAGTTTTCCTGAACGCTTTGCGAAACAAGTTGCTTTTTTAGACAAAAACCAGGAGACCGTTCTTTGCGGGACAGCATTTAAAATAATTGGAACGGATACTATTATTACTGTACCTGAGTATCATGATGATATAAAATTGGCAATGCTTAAAGATTGTTGCATAGGACATCCAACAGTAATGATGAGAAAAAGTTGCTTGAATAATTTTTCGTTAATTTATGATACAAAAAAAGAACCAGCTGAAGATTATGATATGTGGACACGATTGTTAGTTGTAGGGAAGCTACACAACTTGCAAGAAGTTTTACTTAATTATAGGGTTCATAACTCACAAGTGTCTCATAAAAGAAACGAACAACAAATAAATATCGCACTAGAGATTAAAGTTAATTTTTTGACTAATGTTGGTTTTGAAATAAATGATCAAACCCGAAATTTTTTAAAGAAGATAATATCACGTAGAGAATTAGTTTCGTTTAAAGAAATAATGCAGTTTGAAGATTTAAAAAATGAATTGCTTTTAGCGAATCAGATAACTTTTTTTGAAAAAACAGGTTTTGAAGAGTATCTGCTGGAGATTAAGAGCAATATATTTAAAGATTACTTTTTAGAAAGAGAAAAATATTCACCAACAGTTTATTTGCAATATTTGAAAATTTCAAAGAAAGGAGCCATTAAATTAAAAACGTGGCATGAAATTAAATTACTTGTGAAATCAATAATATGCTATAGTAAAGAATGAAAGAGCCAATAATTTCTATAGTAGTTCCATGTTATAATCAGGCTCAATATTTAAATGAAGCCTTACAATCTGTTTTAGACCAGACGTATGAAAACTGGGAATGTATTGTAATAAATGATGGAAGCCCCGATAACGCAGAAGAAATTGCAGAAGAATGGATTGCTAAAGACCAAAGATTTAAATACTATTATCAGAAAAATAAAGGAGTAAGTAGTGCCAGGAATTTAGGTATTACAAACAGCACCGGTAAATTTATTCTGCCACTTGACGGAGATGATAAAATCGCTAAAGATTACATAAAACAAGCTGTAGAAGCATTTGAAAATGATGAATCATTAAAACTTGTTTACTGTAAAGCAGAAAAATTTGGAGATGAATCTGGAATCTGGAATCTGATGCCATTTTCACTTAAAAAATTGGCATTAGACAATATGATTTTTTGCTCGGCAATATATCGAAAAACAGATTGGGAACTAACTGGCGGGTATGACAATACAATGCTGGAAGGTCTTGAGGATTGGGAATTTTGGATATCACTTTTAAAAAATGGAGGAAATGTCTTGTGCTTGAGTACGGTCGGTTTTTACTACAGAATAAAATTAGTGTCAAGACAAAAAAAACTCGACGCTACTATAAAAGAAAAACTCTTCAATTATTTAAGTATAAAGCATGCCGATTTTTTTGTAGAACATTTAGGGTCTTTTGTAATGTTAAATAATAATTTACAAAAGGAAAGACAGTCATTTTCTATAAAATTAAATAGCGAAAAATTTGTACTTGATTTGTTTTGCAAAACTTTTTTTGGGTTTACGATTTTTGGAAAAATAAACAAAAAATAAATGCTGGCTATAGTTATACCCTATTATAAACTCATTTTTTTTAAAGAGACATTAAAATCATTATCAGATCAGACCGATAAAAGATTCAAAGTATATATAGGAAATGACGCCAGTCCTGAAGATCCATCATTACTTTTAGAACAATACAGAAATAAGATCGATTTCGTCTATCATTTGTTTGACAATAATTTAGGAGGGGCATCATTAATACAGCACTGGGAACGCTGTATAGCACTTGTTGAAGATGAAGAGTGGGTTATGATATTGGGGGATGATGATGTGTTGGAACCTAATTTTGTAGAAGAATTTTATAGTAGTTTGGAGGAAGTAAGTACTTGTCAAAGTAACGTTATAAGATACGCTACAAAATTGATTGATGGTGAAGATAAGATACTGTCGCAGGTTTATAAGCATCCAAAGCATGAGAAAGCGACTGATTTTTTTTGCCGCAAATTTTCTGGAAAAACAAGAAGTTCTTTATCTGAGTATATTTTTAAAAAAGAAGTTTATGTAACGTATAGATTTACTTACTACCCTTTGGCATGGCATAGTGATGATATGGCTGTTTTGGAATTTTCCGAAAATAAAATCATATTTACGATTAATGAAAGTAGTGTTAAAATAAGAGTTTCGGAGGAGAGTTTATCCGGAAGTACTTTCAATATAGCCGAGAAGAGATTGGCAGCATCTTTTTTCTATATGGATCTCGTTAGAAAGAAATTAAGCTTGTTTAATAAAAAGGAACGTCTATTTCTATTGTATCAACTTGAGGACTCAATTAAAAAAAGCAGAAAATTAGATTTCAAAGAATGGTCCTTACTTTCTAAATGTTATATAGAAAATTTTTCGCCAATTCCCGTTTTGAAGTTTACACGAAGATTTATAATCAGTTTTACACAATGAATACACTAGTTTCAATAGTAGTACCTTGTTACAAGCAAGCAAAATATCTTGATGAATGTTTACGCTCCGTTCTGAATCAAACCTATTATAATTGGGAATGTATTATTATTAATGATGGAAGTCCTGACAAAACAGAAATTGTGGCTCAAAAGTGGGTAGAAAAAGACACTCGATTTAAGTACCTTTTTCAAGAAAATAAAGGAGTAAGTGCGGCAAGAAACAATGCGATTTCGAACGCTAGTGGAGAATTTATAGTAGCACTAGATGCCGACGACTCAATTGCTAAGGATTACTTAGAAAAGCTAGTTCCGGAATTAGAAAATGATGCTTCCTTAGCGATCGTGTCCTGTTATAGTGTTTTTTTTAAGAATAATATAGAAAATGTCATTACTGAATTTAAACCACATGGTGATAATTACCAGCATTTAAGGTATGTTAATCAATTAATTGTTACTTCTTTATTTAGAAAAGAATGCTGGCATGAAGTTAACGGTTTTGATGAAGATATGGAAGGTTTTGAAGACTGGGAGTTTTGGCTTAACATAACTAAGAGAGGTTGGAAATATAAAATAGTTGAAGATTTTTTGTTTTTTTATCGAAAAGCAAAAAAATCCAGACAAGTCGATGCTTTGGAAAAACATTTTTATACAACAAAGGAATACATCTTTAAAAAACACAAAGAGTGTTATATTGAAGACTTTGAAAATTGTATGATCGTACTTTTTTTTGAGCAGAATATGCTCAAAAACAGTCAAAATAAAATTCAGAATTCAATAGAATACAAAATAGTAAAGGCGATTTACAAACCCTACAGAGTACTTCAGAGAATATGGAACAAAAAATAATATTAAGATGATTTCAGTTGTTATTAGAGCTAGAAATCAATCTGTTTCGTTAGATTTTGCTTTAAGAAATCTAGTAGAACGATATCGCAATAGTATCTCTGAAATCATTGTTGTAGATAATGAATCGACAGATAACAGTAAAGAAATCGTTGCGAAATATGATGCTCGCTTTGTTACAATAAAAAACTTCAGCTACGGAGGAAGTGCAAATGTATGTGCCAGAGAAGCAAAATATCCAATTGTTGTTTTGTTCAGTGCGCATTCTTATCCGGTAAGTCATGATTTTTTTGAATTGATTCAGCAAAAATTTGAGCAAAATTCTAATTTAGCAGGCTTAAGATGTCTTCATAATCCAAATGATTATAAAAATTATATTAATCAGGTTTCAGTTCTGACAGATCCGAATAAATCAGGCTTAATATTTTCAGGTTCCGCTTTTAGTAAATTAGTATGGGAAAAGCACCCTTTTAAAGAAGATGTTGCAACTTTCGAAGACAAGGAATGGACTACCAGAGTAATTAAAAATGGGTACGAAATTGATTTTGTACCATCTATATTTTGTTATGACATTAAAAGAACAAAAAAACAACAATTGTTTAGATTTAAAAATGATATTGTAGGCAATTATCAATTATGGCATCAGGATATTACACTAGGAAATGCTTTGAGGGGTTTGTTGGGAGGAATTTATAATTTGTCGAAAAATTTTCTAATAGAGTTTTGGTATATAATTTTGCGTTTTTTTTATTTAATAAAATTCATAACAAACAAACCTAAAAAGTTTTAAAAGAACTTTCGCGGAAACTAGATAAGACTTTAATGACTAAAAATAATAATTTTGATTTTTTGCGATTTTTGTTCGCAATCTTAGTCGTCATTTCACATGCATTTCCATTGTCCGGAAGTATTGAAACAAAACAATGGATTTATGAGATTACAAATGGACAACTTGTTTTAGGTCAGATAGGTTTGAGCGGTTTTTTTGTGATTAGTGGTTTCTTTATATTTCAAAGTCTGGAAAGAAGTAAGAGTTTACAGGAATACTTCAAAAAGAGATTTTTAAGGCTTTTTCCTGCTCTGTTTTTCGTTTTACTTTTTTCGGTACTTTTAGCTCCCTTCGTTTATAATGGAAGTACGCCTTTTTTAAAAAATAAAGAAGTATTTACATACTTGCCCTATAATCTCACGCTGTTCGGATTTCAGTCTGGTATTAAGGGAATATTTGATACGAATTCATATCATGCTATAAACGGTTCTTTATGGACGATTAGATATGAATTTACCCTATATATTGCCCTGGCCTTACTTTTCTTTTTCAGAAACAATAAAAAACTAAATATCAGTATACTTTTATTTGTATATGTGTTTTTCATTATTCTTTACAATTTTTATTTGAGTAGATTTGCGGAATCTTCTCTTATGGGATTTCAAGGGGGACATGTAATTAATCTGGGAGCCTTTTTTATAGCCGGAAGTGTGCTGGCATCTTTAAAATTTCAAAATTGGAGGTATAAAAAAACATTATTAGTTATAGTGAGTTTACTTTCAGTGCTGTCTTTATATTTTAATTATTATGATGCAGTAAAACATATGATTTTCCCTGTTTTGGTAGTATTGATTGGTTTTATTCCGGTCAAATTTCTAAGTGGTTTTGGGAAAGCAGGAGATGCATCTTATGGGATTTATATTTACAGTTTTCCGATACAACAAACATTGATGTATTTTTTTAAGATGAATACTTATACCTTAATGTTTGTTTCAGTGATTATTTCCATAACATTTGGTTTTTTCTCGTGGCATTATATTGAAAAAAAGGCTTTGAAATATAAGAGAATAGACTAAACAATCTATTCTGTTTAACATCTGAATGAGAGCTGTCGTAAGGTTTTTTACTAATTTTTTAGATAGGAGAGATTGAAGTGAAAGTGGAAATCAGGAAAATATCTTCAGGATAAGAAATGAACTATGAGAAAGATACAGGAGTAAGGATTTAGAAAAAATTATTGCGGCTAAATAAATTGATTTGTTTCATGAAGCATCTCAAGAAATGAAAGTATCTTAAAATGATAACAATAACATTAACATATAGGAATCGGGATCTAAGAGTAGTTCAAAATTGTTTGGATTCTCTAAAAGATCAATCTAATCTCTCTTTTGAAGTTATTTTAATCGATTATGGAAGTGAAGATTCTAATGCGCTTTCTTTATGTAGCTTTGTAGGGGGGTATTCTTTTGTGCGTCTTATTTCATGCCCCGTAAAAAAACAACTTTGGAATAAGGCAAGAGCGATAAACATTGCTTTATTGCAATGTACAACTGATTACTTTTTTGTTGGAGATATTGATATGATTTTTCGGGAAGACTTTATTGAAAAATTAAACGAACTTAAGAGTGAAGATGAAATTACTTATTTTCAAGTTGGTTTTTTAGACCACGACGAATCAAAAAAAAGTAAATCTTTTAAGACATATAAAGTAAATCACTTATCCGGTAAAGAAGCAACAGGAATGACATTGTATGCTACTGCAATGTTAAAAAGTATAAACGGCTATGATGAGTTTTATCATGGTTGGGGAGCAGAAGATACAGATGTTCATATTCGGCTACAAAACAAAAAAGTTAAAGTCAATTTTTACAATGACGATCTCTATATCCTGCATCAATGGCATCCTAAAACTTATAGAAATAAAAGTAGTCTCGAACCCTTTCATAGTAGGCTTGAGAAAATAAATCATCAGTACATCCAGCAGATACAAAAAATGAATGTTATTCAAGCAAATCGTAATTCTAGTTGGGGGATTTTGCCCGTAAATCAGGATTATCTTAGTCTGAATCAACCGGATTACAGCTTGAAAATAACCAACGAAAAAAATGATATTGAAGCATTTTTATCAGGAACACTGGTAAACTTAAAAGATGTTGTGATAAATGTTGATGTTGAAAAACATGCACTTTGCAATAGTTTCAAAAATGAATGTAAAAGAATAATAGGAAAAAAACATTTTCAGTTTCTTTCCTTTGATATAATTAACGATACCATTTTGCTAACTATCGTTTCTTCTTTAAGAAACCAGCCTTATCAATATGAGTATTCAAAATTGGAACAAACTATTAATTTAAAAATTAAATTATAGTTATGAAGATTCTAATGGTTGCAATGGCTTCACAGCATTTTTTCAGATGGGTTGAACAGCTTGAAAATGCAGGACATGAAGTCTATTGGTTTGATGTTTTGGACAGTAAAAAAAAGGTAGAAAGAATTAGTTGGGTAAATCAAATTGTGGAATGGAAACTGTGTTGGAATTACCCGGGACGTGAATTTTTAAAAAGTAAATTTCGTAGTTTCTATAACTTTATACAACAGTTTAATGAGTACAACACAGCGACCATTTTTGAGGAAAAGTTGCTGGAAATAAAGCCAGATTTAGTACATAGCTTCGAAATGCAGCTTTCTTGTTTGCCAGTTTTGGAAGTAATGGAAAAATATTCTTCTATCCAATGGGTTTATTCCTCCTGGGGCAGTGATATGTTTTTTTCAGAACAGATAGGGATTTCAGACGTATTGATGTCCAAAACGTTAAAAAGAATCAATTACTTAATAACAGATTGTTTTAGAGATTTTAAAATTGCCACAGAAAAAGGCTTCGGAAACAAATTTCTGGGAGTTTTTCCGGGTAATGGAGGATTTGAATTTAAAGAGGAACGAATTATTCCTCCGGCATCCCGAAAAACAATTTTGATAAAAGGATATAACAATGAAATTGGTAAAGGAATTACTGTAGTTAAAGCCTTAAGCAGTGAGATTTTGCTATTACTCAACGAGTATCGCATTGTTGTATTTGGAGCAGATTTGGAAATTAAAGATTACATTCAAAATAATAGTCGATTTGCCAATAGTCAAATCACAGTTTATTTAAGATCCGAGTTTATTGAAAACAACGAACTAATGAGAATAATGGGAGAGAGTTATATTTACATTGGTAATAGTTTGTCAGATGGATTGCCCAATTCTTTAATCGAAGCAATGGGGATGGGGGCTTTTCCAATTCAGTCTAATCCGGGCGATGCAACAGCTGAACTTATAAACGATGGACAGAACGGATTACTTATTCAAGATGCGTTAAATGCTAAGCATATTGAAGAGTTACTAAAAAAGGCAATTTTAAACCCTGCAATGATAGAAAATGCTTTTTCGTATAATATCAATGTCATAAAAGAAAGATACGATAGAGAAAGTAACAGATTAAAGATAATAGAATTATACAGTTCTGTTGAAAAAGTAAAAAATTAAATTTTAAACATCACACATAAAATAGTTTAAGAATACTAGAAATAATGGATTCTTTATAAATTGATTAATATAATTTGCTATGAAAAAAATAGGAATTATTCCACTTCGAAAAGGTTCTAAAGGAATTGTTGGAAAAAATAAAAAGAAAATGGTAGGGCGTCTTCTTTTTTCATGGGTTCTTACGGAAGCTATTTTTTCTGATTTAGATGAGATATATGTTTTTACTGATGATTTAGAGATCATTGCCTTTATAGAAAAAGAATATACCTGGACCAATAAGGTAATTCCATTATTGCGCAACGAAGAAAATGCAAGTGATACTTCCTCAACAGAGAGTGCAATGTTAGAGTTTTCAGAGAAAATTAATCATAATTATAACATAATATGCCTGCTTCAGGCGACTTCTCCGCTAACTTTAACCGCTGATATTAATACTGCTCTTGCGCGAATAACAAATGAGTCTTTTGACTCTGCAATTAGCGTTGTAAAAACACATCGATTTATTTGGAATAAACAAGGTCAACCAATGAACTATGATATTTTTAATCGACCGAGGAGACAGGATTTTGAAGGTTTACTAATCGAAAATGGTGCTGTTTATTGCAGTACTAAGGAAGCTTTTTTGGATAAGAAAAACAGAATAAGCGGTAAGATAGGATTGGTCGAGATGTCTGAGGATACTTTGATTGAAATAGACAGTCTTTCCGATTGGAATAGTATAGAGGCGCTCTTAATAGGACGTCAGAAGGCACTGAAGCAAAATCAAAAAATAGAATATTTAGTTCTGGATGTCGATGGTGTTTTTACTGATGGTTCGGTTTATTACGATAAAGAGGGCGAAATGGCCAAAAAGTTTGATATGCGTGACGGAATGGGGCTCGAAATTTTAAGACAAAATGGGGTTGAGGTTGTAGTATTAACTTCAGAGAATTCAAAGTTGGTAGAGCAGAGAATGAAAAAACTTCAAATTAAAAATACTTTTTTAGGTGTTAAGGATAAATACTCCTTTTTAAAGCATTTTATTAAGGACAGAAATAGTAGTTTTGCGGCCGTTGCCTATGTAGGAGATGACGTAAATGATTTGACAAACATTTGTAGTTGTGGGTGGTCTTTTGCACCAGCAAACGCAGTAGATATTGTAAAAATGAATGCAGATATTGTATTGTCTCATCATTCCGGAAAAGGTGCCATCCGCGAAGTATGCGATATTATTAAAAAGTACAACAATAGATATGAATAAATTTGAGAAGCCTTTTGTAATTGCCGAAATAGGCTGTAACCATAAAGGAGATATGGAAATTGCAAAAGAGTTGATAAAAATAGCAGCCATTTTTTGTAATGTTGACGCAGTTAAATTTCAAAAACGAAATAACAAAGAATTATTGACAGCGGAACAATACAACGCACCGCATCCAAATGCATCTAATTCTTATGGTGATACATATGGAGAACACCGCGAGTATTTAGAATTTGACGTCGAACAGCATGCTGAATTAAAGCGATATTGTGAAGAGATCGGGATACTGTATTCTACTTCTGTTTGGGATACCACTTCTGCTAAAGAGATTACGTCTCTAAATCCCGCTTTTATCAAAATTCCTTCAGCTTGCAATAATAATTTTGAGATGTTGGAGTGGTTGTGTGACAATTATTCGGGAGAAATTCATATATCAACGGGAATGACTACAAAAGAGGAGATAGATACTTTAGTAAATTATTTCGTCGAAAAAAATAGAAATAAAGACCTGGTCTTATACAATTGTACATCAGGATATCCTGTTCCTTTTGAAGATGTATGTTTGCTGGATATCAGTTTTCTAAGTCAGAAGTATGGAGATAAAGTTAAACATATTGGTTTTTCAGGACATCATTTAGGAATTGCGGTAGATATTGCAGCATATACATTAGGTGCACCTGTTATTGAACGCCATTATACAATTGACAGAACCTGGAAAGGAACTGACCATGCAGCATCTTTAGAACCAATGGGACTTCGAAAATTGGCAAGAGATTTAAAAGCAGTGCATAGTGCTATGACTTTTAAAAACACTGATATTTTGCCTATTGAACAGGTGCAGCGTGAAAAACTTAAAAATAAAAAGATCAATTAATAAAAGACATTTTCGTAAAGAGATAAATCTTTTATAGATTTTAATGGTTTGATTTATTACAATGAAAAAAAAAATATTTATTTTTCTTCCGGATGGTGTAGGATTGCGAAATTTTGCGTTTACTCCTTTTAAAGAAATTGGAGAAAAAAAAGATTATCAAATCGTTTATTGGAATAACACGGTTTTTTCTCTGAAAGAAGAGTTGGGGTATGAGGAAGTTAAAATTGAAAATCATAAGACACATCATTTAACGCCCGTTCTTTCAAGAGTTCGAAAGCATATAGAGCTTAATGTCTCACAAAAAAAGTTTAACGATAAAGTATATGAGACCTATAAATTTCCTTTTAGTTATGACGGTTTAAAGAATACTTTAAAAACAGCTTATATTAAATTACTAATTGGCTGTAATTCATCTGAAAAAGGAATTTTAAGAATAAGAAAGCGTATCAATGCTCTCGAACGTTCGACTTCAAAATATCAATATTGTAAAGCACAATTAGAAGAGAACAAACCAGATTTAATTTTCTGTACGACTCAGCGAGCCACTCAATCGGTTAGTGCCTTATTAGCAGCCAAAGATCTAAAAATTCCGGTCGTTGCTTTTGTGTATTCATGGGATAATGTTCCTAAAGCAATGCAAGTAGTCGAAGCCGATTATTATTTTGTCTGGAGTGATTTAATGAAAGAAGAGATTTTGAAATATTATCCTTTTGTAACATCATCTCAGGTTTTTGTAACAGGGACACCACAATTTGAGCCTCATTATGATAAAAAATTGTTTAAAAGCAGAGAGGTTTTTTTTAATGAAAACAACTTAGATAACTCCAAAAGATACATTTGTTTTTCTGGAGACGATGAAACAACATCTCCTTTGGATCAATATTATTTGGAAGATCTTGCAACTGCCGTACGGAATTTAAATGCTAAAGGAGAAAATATTGGTATTATTTACCGCAAATGCCCTGTTGACACTACAAATCGTTACGATACTATACTTGATTCTTATGTAGATGTTATATCAGTTCTGGATCCATTGTGGAAACCGGTAGGTAAAAATTGGAACGAGATTTTTCCAACAAAAGAAGATCTTGCATTGTTGCACAATATTTGTGCTCATTCAGAATTTGTTACTAATGTATGCTCTTCTACTGTATTTGATTTTATCGCACATGACAAACCTTGTATTTATTTTAATTATGAGCAACCACAGTTAAAAAAGGGGATCAGAGATATAGGCCAAAATTACAAATATGTCCATTTCAGAAGTATGCCTAGTCAGGAAGCAGTGATATTCTGTACCAATAAAACAGATTTAGAAAACCAGGTAAAACAGATCTTGGACAGCAAATTATCGAATGTTCCGGACGGTAAAAAATGGTATGAAATTGTTGGAGGGAGAAATCCAACTACATCATCACTAACAATCTGGGACAATATTGATTCTATATTAAAACAATAATATTCTATGTTTTTTAATTCAATAGCTTTTGCTATTTTTTTACCAATCGTTTTTTTTCTGTATTGGTTTGTTTTTAATAAAAACAAAAGCACTCAAAATGCTTTATTAATTGTTGCCAGTTACTATTTCTATTCCTGTTGGGATTGGAGATTTCTGTTTTTGTTAGTTTTTTCAACTTTTCTGGATTACTACACTGGAATTCAGATCGAAAAAGGAAAATCAGATAAAAGCCGTAAGTTTTGGTTCTGGCTTAGTATTTTAGTCAATTTAGGATTTTTAGGAATCTTTAAATACTATAACTTTTTTGCCTCTTCGTTTTCAGAATTATTAAATTCAGCAGGATTAAAAGCAAGCCCAATTTTATTGAATGTAATTCTGCCGGTCGGAATTTCATTTTATACCTTCCACGGATTATCGTACGTTATTGATATTTATTACAAACGTATCAAAGCAGAACATAATTTTGTTGATTATTCTTTATTTGTGAGCTATTTTCCTCTTTTGGTTGCTGGTCCCATAGAAAGAGCAACCCATTTATTGCCTCAGGTAAAAGTAAAACGGGAGTTTGATTTTGAAAAAGCTAAAGAAGGGGTTTATCAAATTATTTGGGGACTGGTTAAAAAAGTAGTTATTGCAGATACTTGCGCTACTTATGCCAATGCCATTTTTGATCATTACCCTACAATGAATTCCTTCTCTTTAATTATGGGAGCCATTTATTTTGCTTTTCAAATATATGGAGATTTCTCAGGATACTCAGATATTGCGCTGGGAGTATCAAAATTGTTTGGATTAGATTTATTGAGAAATTTCAATTATCCCTATTTTTCAAGAGATATTGCAGAGTTTTGGCGACGTTGGCATATTTCGCTTTCATCGTGGTTTCGTGATTATCTCTATATACCATTGGGAGGAAGTAAGGGAGGGCTTTGGATGAAAGTTAGAAATACTTTTATCATTTTTGTTGTAAGCGGATTTTGGCATGGTGCCAATTGGACGTACATTACTTGGGGATTTATTAATGCAGCTTATTTTCTTCCATTACTTTTGTCCAATAAGAATCGAAATAATATAGATACCGTAGAGTTAAAATGGAATTTGGATTCAGTAAAAGTAATGTTCAGTATTCTTATTACTTTTTTTATCACTTGTATTGCGTGGGTATTTTTTAGGGCAAAAACTGTAACGGACGCGGTTTTGTATTTAAAAAGAATCATCTCTAATGGAGAGTTTAAATTTCAATATTTGGCAAACGATAGGAGTAATTATGAATTAATAACAATGATTGGTTTGTTCGTTTTGGTAGAATGGAATAACCGTAACAAAGTTGAGCCTATTTCCGGAAAAAGAAACTTCTTAAAATTGGCCTTGGCAATAACAGCTATTTTGGCTTTTGGAACTTTTTCTGATTACAAAGAATTTATATATTTTCAGTTTTAATGAAGAATTTTCTATTTTATATATTCAAAATATTGATAATAACTATTTTGATTGCCATATTTTTAGATGGTTTGTATACTTATGTTTTTCTGCAATCTAATAATAGAGGAAAAGTAGAAACAGTTTTTAACGCAAAGGCACAAAACTACGATGTTGTAATTTTAGGGACTTCTAGGGCACAAAATCATTTTGTAGCAGAGATGTTTAAAGACAAGGGACTAGAAACAGTTAATTATGGAATGAGTGGCGGGCATTTATTTGAAACAGCCTTACTATTAAAATTAATGGTTGAAAGAAAGTATCGTATTAAAAATATCATACTTGAAGCAGATTTAAACCTTGCAAATGATCATGAATCTGAAGGGGTTGCAGCTAAATTTTTACCCTATATTCATAATTCTGATGTCATAAAAGAACATTTCAGAGCCTATGAAAATTTTAATGAATTGTATTATGTTCCGTTTTATAGATATATAAAATACGAAAAAGGTATTGGTTTCAGAGAAGTTTTTTGCATTGCGATTAACAAAAGAACTAATGTATGGGAAAATTTAGGTTATTACCCATTAGAGAAGCATAAAAACGGGAACATGAAAAATAATATTGTTAATCTGAATCCGTTGCCGCACAATAAATACTATGAAGAAATTAAAAAGATTTGCAAAGAAAATAAAATCAATTTAATAACTGTGATGACACCTATGTGTGAAAATGTTGTTGGAATGGATTATTTCGATAAGGTAAAAAAGGCTTATCCTGAAATTTATAACTACGAAAATGTTGTGATAGAAAATAAATATTTTTCATCTTGTGGACATATGAATGATGCTGGAGCTAAGATGTTTACAGCTGAAATAATAAAGGATTTTTTTAATAAATAATTTTAGGAGATTTAGTAGTACATATTTTTACAAAATGATTACATATAGTAAACTAGGTAAGAAAGGAAATTTAGGGAATCAGCTTTTTCAAATTGCATCTACTATAGGATTGGCAGTTGAAAACAGACAAGATTTTCTTTTCCCAGAATGGAAATATCAGTCCTATTTTAAGAATAAATTGCCGCTATTAGAACCAGATCTGCTTAGTTTTGTAGCTGTTGAAGAAAAAGAATACAATTATTATAAAAGAGAATTAGGAAAAGAGAACTATGATATTTCAGGTTGGCTTCAGACAGAAAAGTACTTTGATAAAGAATTAGTGAAGCATTATTTTGAGTTTTCAGAAGTTTTAATTGACCGGTTAATGGAAAAATATCAGGAAGCCTTTACTAAACCTACAATCTTAATTTCAATTCGAAGAGGAGATTTTGTAGACCATCCAGATTATCTTCAATTACCTATACATTATTACCTTAACAGTTTAGCTCGTTTTTTTCCCGACTGGCAGGCCCGCAATTTGATTGTTTTAAGTGATGATATTAAATATTGTAAATTTCATTTTTCATTTTTAGAAAATGCCTTTTTTGGGGATCAGTTAAATGAAGCCGAACAATTATGTTTAGGATCATTATGCGATGATTTCGTAATTAGTAATTCTACTTTTTCATGGTGGTCAGCATGGTTAGGGCAAAAAAGCAATTCAAAAATAGTAAGACCTTATAAAAATTTTGATGGATTAAAAAGTTTAGAATTAGATGATAAAGATTATTATCCGGAGAGCTGGATAAATTACAATCATAGTGATGATAAACCTAAACTGGAAAATTTAGCTTTTTGCATAGAAACGAAAAATAATACAGAAGCGATTAAAAATTATATCAGTGATTATTTTGATGTGAATATTGTTTTTGGAAAAAATGAGATAGATGTACATGAGGATATCTACTTTTTAAAGAAAGATTATTTTTTGCCGCCTTTTTTACTGTATGTTGGCTGGTTAAAACTTAAAAATTCTGGAAGTAAAATTGTTATTAATAGAGTTGTTAAAACGTTCAAAGTTTCGAAAAGATTTGATTACAACGAGTTTTTAGTTCAAAAAGATTTTGGCCTGTTCTCGAGAATTTTTTCATTTCCAAAACTAGCAACAACAGGCAAACATAATTTTGATATTTACTTGCAGCGAAACAAATGTAAACTTCTAGAATCAGAGAATGTTTTTTCAGATGATATTGTATTGTATTCTTGTGTAGGTGAATTCTTTGGTATAGGCGGATATCATTATAGTCTTAAAAAATATGTAATGCGAAAAGAAATACAACTAAAAAAGAGAATCAAAAAAATTCTTTCGATTAAATAAATTATGACAGACAAATTACATATAGCTTATATAGTATCACATTATCCGCATAAGGCATTTGGTCACGACGGAGGTTTAGGTACAAGTGTTTATAATCTAGTGGAGAAACTTAATGTTTTGGGAATTAAAGTTTCAGTTTTTATATACGGTCAAAAAAAAGAATTTATTCTTGAAGAAGAAAATGTAACGATTTATAGTTTAACCGATAGCAGAACACGTTTTTTTAGATTTTATTTTAACAGAAAAAAAATTGAAACAGTCATAAACGAAACCATTACTAAAAAAAAGATTGATATTATTGAAGCGCCGGATTGGACCGGAATAACAGCGCTTATGAATTTTAAAATTCCGTTAGTAATTAGATTTCATGGCAGTGATGCCTATTTTTGTCATTTAGAAGGAAGAAAGCAGAAATCGAAAAATTATTGGTCTGAAAAACTAGCACTCAAAACAGCAAAAGGATTTGTAGCGCCAACTACTTTTGCAGGAGCGCTTTCGAAGAAAATATTTAAGTTAAAAAATAAAGAAATAAAGACAATTCATTATGGACTAAAACTGCAAAACTTTACAAACGATTCTCCTGCGATTTACGAAAAAGGGTTGGTTTTGTATGTTGGAACCTTAATTCGTAAAAAAGGAGTTTTAGAACTGCCTGCTATTTTTAACAAAGTGCGTAACGATTTTCCCAACGCAAAACTAATTTTAATTGGCAGTGACTCCAGAGACATCAAGACAAATTCAAGCTCTACCTGGCAATTGATGCAAAGTCAATTTGAAAAGGATGATTTGAGTAGTGTAGAATACCTGGGTAAAATTCCATACAATGAAGTCGAAAACTATATAAAGAAAGCAAATGTTTGTGTATTTCCAACCTTTGCCGAAACATTGGGAATGGTTACGATAGAGTCTATGGCGATGAAAAAAGGAGTCGTTAATAGTAATATTGGCTGGGCGCAAGAACTTATAGTCGACGGAGAAAGCGGTTATCTGGTACATCCTACAGATCATGATTTATTTGCCAATAGAATTAAAGCATTGCTTAAAGAAGAATCGCTTTGCTTAAAGATAGGAGAACAAGCCAGAGAAAGAGTGGAAGCTAAATTTGATATTAATAAGGTTGTACAAGAGAATATTGAATTTTATAAAACAATAATCAACCAAAATTTAAAGCCATAATGATAATTATTTATCATAAAAAAAATAAGGTTGTTGAGGTAGAGTTCGAAAAGAAAATAGTGCATTTTTCGCAAGTTAATATCGCAAAAACGCTATTTGAAATGGCTGACCTGCATCCCCATAGTTTAATAGTTTGGTGCCATATTGATTTTAAAACGAATTTAAATATTTCAAAATTTCAGGATGTTTTTCATCATTCTAAAGTAATGGCGTCTTATAATCCATTTTCTAAATCGTTCTTGTCAGATTCTATTGGTTATGTCGAGGAATCACCATTTATAAAAATTAATAAAAAAGTTAGTTATCCAACCTGGCAGACAAGTAGTCTTGTTGGCGGTCTTAATGCCTCTGTTTTATTGGCTCTGAACGGAAAAATTAAAACGACTTTTAATTTTGATTATTTTTTACATTCTATGGCAAAATTGACCATGGAGAAAGGACTTTTTTGTTACTCAGAGCCATCATTACTAATTGATAATACTGTAGAATTAAAAGAGCAGAAAACAAACACCTATACTTTATTTCGATTTGTAAAACAGCATTATAGAACCCGCTGGGTATTTTTGTTGTTTTTGAACTTGTTGCTGTTTAAAAGAAAACTGAGTATTATTCCATTACTGTATTGTCTTATTTATCGAAGACGAAAATTGCAAAATGATTTGTTAGAGCATATTGAAGTTCAATCGTCAAAGCAAGTATTTAGTACAGAAACTATTGATGTAATAATTCCAACTATTGGACGAAAACAATATTTATACGATGTTTTGAAAGATTTATCAGTACAGAGTCATTTGCCCAAAAATGTTATAATTGTAGAACAAAATACAAATTTAGAAAGTGTTTCAGAACTTGACTATCTTCAAACCGAAAGTTGGCCATTTAAAATTAAACATACATTTACACATCAGGCAGGAGCTTGTAATGCGAGAAATTTAGCATTAGCACAAGTAGAGAGCGAATGGGTTTTTTTGAATGACGATGACAACAGATTTGCTCCTGACTTAATCAAAGAAACTTTAGAAAAATGTAGAAAATTTGGTGTAACAGTTGTAAATAACTGTTATTTAAAGAAAAACGAGACAAAAGAGTTTGATGTTGTAAATCAGGCTTCGATATTTGGGTCAGGAAATAGTTTTATGACTAGCGTGCTACTTAAAAAAGTTTCTTTTAGAATGGGGTTTGAATTTGGTTATGGAGAGGATAGTGATTTTGGAATGCAATTGCGTAATACAGGAGCAGACGTCGTATATTTTCCTGGTCCTGAAATTTTACATTTAAGTGCCCCAATGGGAGGGTTTAGGACAAAACCTGTTTTAGTCTGGAAAGAGGATCTAATTCAGCCCAAACCTTCGCCTACAATAATGTTGTATAAACAATTACACTTAACAGAAGAACAAATAAGTGGATATAAAATAATCTTATTTTTCAAATTTTATAAGGTTCAGGCAATTAAAAATCCATTATGTTATTATAAAAATTTCCAAAAGCAGTGGAAACAAAGCCTGTATTGGGCAAATGAATTAATTAGTAAATAAAAAAACTTGATAAAATCTATTACTGTTATAAAACCTTTGCAAAGTCAGACACTCGTGTTTGATAATCAGTCGCGCAAAGTTAGTATTGATTTAGCTCAGGTTAATCTTTCAGATTGTAATTCATTCGATATAAAAATTGTTTTTTCAAAGCCGGTAATACAATTTCGCAGTCACGAATATACATGGCAAAAAATGAAAAATAATTTTATCGCAAATGAATTTAGTCCCAAAATTGTAAAATTCCAAAATGAAAAGGTTATTCAGGCAAACATAACAAGTGGAATTTGGGAAATTGATCATCGTGATCCAACTGTTTTACTATGGAGATTCAATCCCGAATCAGCGTCGCCTATTACAATCTTTTCAGGGAGCCAAAATAGAAAAACTACAGTACAGGCCAAACAAGAGTTTAGTTTTGTCGAAAGCCCTGCTTTATTATTTCCTGAAAAAGAAGCTATTGAATTAAGTAGATCAATATATCCATTTTCGGCAGTTGCATGTTTTACGGATCATTGTGATTTTGATACAGCTGAAAATTTAACCATTCAGAGAACGTTTTTTAAAGAAAATCAGATAAAGATAACAAAAGGATTTTTCTTAAACCATTTTTCTAAAAGAGCAAATAACGCATCCTTCCAAAATCAAAAAGAGGAACTTTTAGAATGGAGTAAGGACGGACATGAATTGTGTTACCATTCACTTTCACAATCTATAAAATCAAATGCTGAAAGTTTACATGATTTTAAATACTTTGTTCCACCATCAAGTAATTTAAAAGTTTGGATTGATCACGGATATCAACCCTATAATTTATCACTCTTTAAAAAAAACGATATCAACGAAGGAGAATTTGGGACAATTTTGAAAAATAAAAACATTGATGTTTTGTGGAACTACATAGATTCCGGAACCGCAACAAATGGGGTGATAAATCAATTTAACCCACAACATTTTACTCTGTCAGTCTTTTTAAAAGGGATTAAAGATTTTGGACTGATTAAGAAAATGCAATTGATGATTAAAAACAGTATTTTTCATTATTACAATGACGAGGATAATATTCAGAAATATAGGAATACCGTAACAAACTTTAAAAAAATAGTCTTTCAAAGAAAATGGGAATCGATTTTTCTATTAATGAAAGATTCTCTTAAACTTGGCGCTTCTGTTTTCTCCGTCTTTTTATTTTGGAATACCAATAAGTTTAGACCTTATAGATTGGCTAAATATTCGCCAATTCTATTTAAACATAATTTTGAAGATAAAGAATTCTATATATTTCAGACCCTAGAAATGTTAGATTTTAAAAAATCGTTATCAGAAGAAAATATAAAAACATTGATAAACGAAAAAGGAGTTTTTATTGCACATACCTATTTTTCAGTTCCAATGGAATACCATAGCGGGAAATTATTTTCATCCCCAACAAAAATAGACGAGAAAGTTGCCGAGAGATTCCAATTTCTATCAGAGAAAATCAAAAATAAGGAAGTTTGGAATCCAACACTTTCAGAGCTTATTGCGTATTGGAAAGGTTTTGAGAAAATAGTTTTTGATATAGATATAGATGGGAACTTGTTTGAAAAAAGCGCCACAGGTTTAGAAATGCGAAAAGTAATTTAATATAAAATGAATCATAAACTAAAAACAATATTGTTTAAAACTCTCGCTTTGTTGCCCAATAAAGTAGATGATTATTGCTATCATAAAATTCAGAGTTCTTTTGATAAAATGACGTTAGAAGACCGCCTAAAAAGTGTCGAATCGACTTATTCCAGGCTTTCAAAAGTTTTAAATGATTTGAATATTGATTTAAAAGATAAAACAGTTTTTGAGTTTGGTTCAGGTTGGTTTCCGGGAATGCCCTATTTCTTTAAGTATAAATTGGAGGTTAAAAGGATAGCTACTTATGATATTAACAAACACTTTAAAAAAGAAACGATTCTGAAATTAAATGGTCTTTTTTCTGAAAGATATGGATTTGATGTGATACCCAATTTTAGTAGTAAATATGCACTTCCAAACGGAATTGAGTATTTTCCGGATCATAACATTGTAACAAATGAACTTCCGGATATTGATGTTGTGTTTTCGCGTTATGTTCTTTCGCATATGAACGAGAATGATGTAGATATTTTACATCGGAAGATGAGAGCCGAACTTAAAAAAGGAACCTACATTATTCATTTTATTTCGCCAAGCGATTTAAGGCAACATGGTGATAGTACTTTATCCTTACAGGATTTTTTGCAGTACAGCAAAGAACAATGGAATAGAATTCACACTAAATTTGATTATCACAATCGTTTAAGATTGCCTCAGTTTTTGGAAATTTTTAAGAAATACAATTACGAAATTGTTCATTTAGAATCTGACAGTTTGATATCAGGAACACCAAAGTATGATTTGTTTAAGAAAGTTCAACTTCATGAGGATTATCGCAAATATTCAGATAAAGAATTAACAGCAGGAAATATTTTCGTGGTTTTAAAAGTATAAAATACAATGAATTTACAAGTACACTTTTCCTTAGTAGTTTGTACCTACATGCGCCCGAAACAATTATTAAATCTGCTGCAATCTGTTCAGAAACAAAAACTATATCCGAATGAGATACTAGTTATTGATGGTTCTACAAATAAAGAAACAGAAAAGATAATTAATGAAAATTCATTTCAGGGGTTACAATATATTTTAGTTTCGCAAGAAAACAGAGGGCTGACAAAACAAAGAAATATCGGTATATCTAAAATAAATAAAGACAGCGAAATAGTTTGTTTTTTGGACGATGATACGGTTTTAGAACCGGATTATTTTTCTGAGATTATTAAAACCTTTCAAAATCACTTAGATGTTACTGGAGTTGGAGGAGTGGCTGTTAATGATTATAAATGGAGACCTCAAATTAAAGACTCTTTCTATAACAGAAAAAAGTATTTTCTATTTGAAAATTATTTTTATAAAGAGGGAACTCGCAATGTTGTTAGAAATTATTTAGGTCTTGGTGCCGGTTTAGGTTCTGGAAAGATGCCAAATTTTTCACATGGAAGAACTTCTGGATTTCCTTTGACAGGAAAAATATATGAAGTCGATTTGCTAATTGGAATGTCAATGGCATTTAGAAGAACTGTTGTTGAGAATATTAAATTTTCCAAATTTTTTGAAGGTTATGGGTTATATGAAGATGCAGATTTTAGTATAAGAGCGTTGAGTTTTGGTAAAAACACAATCAATACCAAAGCACAGTTGTCACATTTTCATGCTCCTTCAGGACGTCCCAACCAATATCAGTACGGAAAAATGGTAGTAAGAAACGGATGGTACGTTTGGCGCGTTAAAAACGCAAATCCAAGTTTAAAAGATCGTTTCAAATGGAATGCAATAACTGTTTTACTAACCTTAATACGATTTACGAACATACTTACAGCTGAGAATAAGAAAATGCCTTTTACTGAGGCAATAGGCAGAAGTATTGGCTGGTGTACTTTAGTATATAATAAACCCAAAGTATTGCGATGAAAACAAAAGTTTATGTTTATGGACTTTGTGATGTTTTTTATGATGGATATTATATTCAAGGGATTAAAGAACTTTATAAAGAATTTGAATTTAATATTGCTAAGTTTCCCAAATTCAATCAGGGTACCTTTGCATTTATTGTTGAAAAGGAAAATTATTCAAAGAAAATTATTATTGATTCAAAAGATTCTAATCAGATTCATTTAGCTGAATTAGAGTGGTGTGATGTTTATGGGAAAGTGAATTGTAATGAGTATCATTTACCTATCGAAAGCTCAAGAAAAATTATGGCTATTGGGCCAAGTTTTGGGGTTAGAATCTGGAGTTTATTGAAAACATTGTATTATTTATTTCTAAATTTTATTCGATTTAAAAATTCTATCACTAATAAAAGAGAGTTTGTTGCCAACTATTGGAGGCAATATAAAAGGCTGCAACTAAAAAGTTACCATTTAACTCAATCCTCAAAAAACGAAGTCTTTTTTTTAAATAGCATATGGAAAAAGGAAAGCGAAACCAATAAAAACAGAGCTTTATTTATAGAAACTTGTAAGAACAGTCCGTTACTTCGTTTTGAAGGGGGGTTTGTAGCAAGAAGTAATGGAGACAATTTAGGGTTGGATGATTTGGTGTACTCAAAAACAATTCCTTTGAGGCTGTATATAAAAAAGAGTAAAAGGTCGGCTTTTGTATTTAATACACCGGCAGTTTTATCTTGTCATGGTTGGAAATTAGCTGAATTTCTGGCTCTGGGAAAAGCAATTATCACCACTTCTCATCGCAATAAATTGCCAGAAGTTTTAGTAAATGAAAAGCACTTAATGTACGTTGAAAATCAAAGTGAAATTAACCAGGCAATTGAAAAATTAACTACTGATGTCAGCTTTAAAAGAAAACTGGAAGTCGAAAGTAGAAATTATTTTGATACGTATCTTACTCCATGTAAAGTTATTTCCAGATTAATAGAAAAAAAATAAATGAAATTTGTATTAATTAGTCATGTCTCGCACCTTTCTAAACAGGGACTGTTTTTTGGTTACGCACCCTATATTCGGGAAATGAATATATGGCTTAGAGCTGTTGATGAGGTGATTATTGTAGCTCCATTGCAAAAAGGGGAGCCAACAGCAATAGATATTCCCTACAAGCACAATAAAATCGATTTTAGAGAAACAGCCGATTTTAATTTTATTACGATTAAGAATAGTTTGAGTTCAATTTTGAAATTACCAACGATTTTTTGGGAGGTATTTAAGGCTATGAAAAATGCCGATTACATTCATTTACGTTGCCCGGGGAATATGGGACTAATTGGTTGTTTGGTTCAGATTTTATTTCCGTGGAAAATGAAAACAGCAAAATATGCCGGAAATTGGGATCCAAAAAGTAAACAGCCTTTGACTTATAAAATTCAAAAATGGATTTTGAGTAATGAATTTTTAACACGAAAAATGCAGGTGCTGGTGTATGGAAGTTGGGAAAACCAGTCAAAAAACATAAAGCCTTTTTTTACAGCCACCTATTTAGAGTCTGAGAAAGAAATCGTTGCGAAAACAAGTTTTGATTCGTCAATAAAATTCATTTTTGTTGGTAGTTTAGTTTTGGGAAAAAACCCGCTGTATAGTATAAAATTAGTGGAAAAACTGTCAAAAAAAGAAGCAAATGTAGTTTTGAATTTATACGGTGAAGGGCCAGAAAGAAAGAAAATAGAAAGTTACATTCAGAGCAATAACCTTCAGAACTTCATTTTTTTACATGGGAACCAAAATCATGAAATAATTAAAAAAGCATATCAAAACAGCCATTTTGTGATCTTGCCTTCAAAAAGTGAAGGTTGGCCAAAAGCCATTGCTGAGGGCATGTTTTGGGGATGTGTTCCTATTGTAAGTAAGGTTTCATGTTTGCCTTTTATGTTAGATTTTGGGAAGAGAGGTATTTTGTTAGAAATGAATTTAGACCAGGATATAAAACAAATTGAAAAATTAATTGATGTTCATAGTAGTTTTGATATGAAAAGTCAATTAGCTGCAAGTTGGTCTCAAAATTATACCGCAGATGTTTTTGAAGCTGAGATACAAAAGCTGTTAGTAAAATGAGAATTGTTCAAATCATAGACTCTTTAAATGCTGGCGGAGCAGAGCGAATGGCTGTTAATTATGCTAATGCATTGGGGAAGAAAGTACAGTTTTCGGGCTTAATAGCAACGAGAAGCGAAGGAGCTTTAAAGAAACAAATCGATCCTCAAGTATCTTATTTATTCCTAAAAAAGAAAAATCGAATAGATTTTAGTGCAATTTTTCGTTTAAGAAATTACTTAACCACAAATAAAATTGAGATAATTCATGCACACAGTTCTTCTTTTTTTATTGCTGTATTGGTTAAATTGACACTGCCGGGAATAAAAATTATCTGGCATGACCATTATGGGATTAGAGCTAAAGAAGCTAAGGAAGAAAACAAAGTTTTAATTTTTTTATCCGTTTTTTTTTCTTCCATTTTTGTAGTGAATCATCAATTAGAAAGCTGGAGTAAAAAAAATATGAAGTGTTCAAGAGTGGTTTTTATTCCTAATTTTGCAGTTTCAGAATTGGAAAGTCGGCAAATTACTAATCTGAAAGGCAAAGAAGGTAAAAGGATTGTTTTTTTAGCAAATTTAAAAAGACCCAAAAATCATATTTTAATACTGGAGGTATTTCTGGATTTAAAATTAAGGGAATATGGCTGGACTCTTCACTTGATAGGTAAAGATTATAATGATTCTTATTCCTGTATTTTAAAAGAATTTATAGAATCAAATTCTTTGCAGGACTGCATACATCTGTATGGAGAACAGAACGATGTTAAAAATATACTGTCTCAAGCTTCAATAGGAGTTTTGGCATCAACAGACGAAGGGTTTCCAGTGACATTAATAGAGTATGCATTAGCGAATCTGGCAGTTATTTCGACAAATGCTGGGTATTGCTCCATAATTATTCAAAATAATCGTAATGGGTTGTTGTTTGATCCGTCCTCAATTTCTGAAGTAAAGAATCAATTGTTAAAATTAATAGAAGACGAAATTTTTAGAGAGAAAATGGGAGATAATTTTAATAAATCTGTTTTAGAGAATTATTCGGAAGAAATTGTAATCGAAAAGTTAATTTTGGCCTATAAAATAAGTAAATAATGAAAAGTTTTTCTTTGTCTTATAATTACCTTCTTTTACTACACGCAGTAATTGCTCTAGTGATTTTTGCAGTTCCTTTTTTATCTAAAATATACGCTCTTTTAATTCCTGTTGTTGGTTTTTTTATTGTTTATCGAAGTAGAAATAAAAATAATGAGGTCATTTTTGTTGCCGCTTATTTAGTTGGAGTTGAGGTTCTTTTAAGGATGACAGGTGGAAACTTTAATAATGAATTTGTAAAGGTTACGGTAATTTTTTTCATGTTACTAGGCATGATATATAGTAATTTTTCAACTACTGCATTACTATATTGTTTCTTTTTGATGCTGTTAATTCCAGGGGTTTTAATTACGGCTACAGTTCTTAATGCTTCTGTAGATGTTAAAAAATCACTAGTTTTCAATTTGTCGGGCCCCGTCTGTTTGGCAGTATGTTCTTTATACATGTATAAAAGAAAAATTTTATTTGTTGATTTACAAAATGTCCTAATTGCAATGGGATTACCAATCGTTAGCACTACTGTTTATTTGTTTTTATATAATCCAAGCGTTAGAGATGTCGTTACCGGAACCCAATCTAATTTTGAGACTTCAGGGGGGTTTGGACCAAATCAGGTTTCAACGATTTTAGGATTGGGGATCTTTATTTTTTTTACTCAACTGATACTATTCTCTAAATCGAAAAAGATGCTGATCTTGAATGGAGGATTACTGATTTTTTTGACCTACAGAGGTATCGTGACTTTTTCAAGGGGTGGGGTTATAACAGCATTGGTTATGATTGTTTGTTTATTGCTTCTGTTGTACCGCTTTTCTAATACCAGAGGGAAAAAGAAGTTTGTTCTGGTTTTTATTCTAACAGGACTAATGGGTATTGGAGTATGGGGATACTCTTCTTTTCAAACGAATGGACTTATTGAGAAACGTTATGCCAATCAGGATGAGAGAGGTAGACAAAAAAAAGATCGTTTGGGCGGAAGAGAGCAAATCATTAATGAAGAATTAAAACTTTTTGTAGAAAACCCCATTTTAGGAGTCGGAGCCGGAATGGGTAAACAAATTCGAAAAGAAGTATTCGGTGAAGAAGTTGCTTCACACAATGAGATTACCCGAATGCTTAGTGAGCATGGTTTGTTTGGCGTTTTGGGAATTTTATTGATTTTTGTAGCACCTTTGATTTTGTATCTTAAAAATCGGCAGCATTTATACTTTTTTTCGTTTTTCGTTTTTTGGCTTTTAACCATAAATCACGCTGCTATGCGTACTGCAGCACCGGCTTTCGTATATGCACTGTCATTACTTTTTGTTCAGGTTAAAATTCCTGAAAAAACAGAAAATTCCGTCGATTAAGTTCTTTTTTTTATAATACATTTGTCTCAAGTTTAAGCCCCTAACAAACTTACTAAATGTTTACAAATCGTAAAATGCATTTCGAAATTTCGGAAAGGAGAGTATTACTTCTTGTTTTCGATGTTGTTTTTATTTTGTCAGCATTATATCTGTTGAGTTTATTATTTCACTATAATTACTTTGTTTTTGATAAAAGCAATTTCCCTGGTATACTATTGCTTCTAAGTTATGTATATGCTTTTGGAGTAATATTCGAAATGTACAATTTACAGGTAGCCAGTAATCAGTTGCAAATTCTTCAAAGTGTAATTTTTACGGCTACAGCTTCAAGCCTGGCCTATTTGTTTACTCCGATTTTAGCACCTGTATTGCCTAAGCAGCGATTGATTATCGTAATTTTTTATTTTACGATACTTGTTACATTGCTATTGTGGCGTTTGTTTTATGTTTACTTTTTGGCATCACATCGTTTTTCTCAGAATGTAGTTTTAATATGTGACCAGAATCAGGTTGAAGAATTGGTTTTAGGACTTGAGAATGTTGATCCGCACTATAGAATTATTGGTTTTGTAAATTCAGATACTATTTCAGAAGAAGATTTAAACTTCCACTACGTAAAAGAAATTAAGAAGAAAGATTTAGAAGAGTTTGTTATTCAGAATCAGGTTTCAGAGATTGTTATCGCTTCTCAAAAAACAGATGGAATTACAGCCGATCTATACCAACAATTACTTCATTTATTAGAATCAGGAAATATTATTCGGGAATATACGCAGGTTTACGAAAGCAAAACACAACGTATTCCGGTTCATTATATAGCCCGAGATTTTTATAGATTTTTCCCTTTTAGCAGAAATAATAACAATAAGCTATACCTGTTTTTTGTTCGCCTATTAGAATTTTTGTTTTCAATCACGGGGTTGTTTATTTGCTTCCTTTTTATTCCTTTTATTTTTATCACGAATCTAGTAGCTAATAAAGGAGCTTTGTTTTACACACAGGAACGTGTAGGTAAAAACGGAGTTATTTTTAAAATCTATAAGTTTAGAACCATGGTAGAAAACTCAGAGTCTAATGGGATTGTTTTCGCCAGTTCAAATGATAAACGGGTTACTCCTTTTGGTAAAATGATGCGTAAATCAAGAATAGATGAATTACCGCAGTTTTTTAATGTTCTAAAAGGCGATATGGCTGTTATCGGACCAAGACCTGAACGACCATTTTTCGTGGATGAAATAGCGCGAATTATGCCTTTTTATGAAACCAGACATGTTGTGAAACCGGGACTTACCGGTTGGGCACAAGTGAATTATTCTTATGGCGAATCTATTGATGAAAGTTTAATAAAGCTGCAATACGACTTGTACTACATCAAACACCGCAGCATATTTCTCGATTTAAGTATTACTTTTAAAACGATTACTACCGTTTTATTTTATCGTGGACAGTAGTTTAAATAATAATCGGAATACGCTTTTTATTTCGAATGGCTACTCTTACTAAAACAAATCCGCTTGTGATTATCATTGGTAAAACAATGAAAAAATGCGCTTTATTAATCATAAAAATGGCGTAAACTACCAAAAGTAGTAAATGTAAAGCTGCCAATCGGTATGTCCATCTTTTGTTCTTTAAAAATGAAAAAAAGATTAATACCAATAAAAGTGGGTTAAATAAAAGTACATTGTAATTCATCGTCAATTCCTGGTGAAGCGAATAGAATCCGATAGTAACAAAAAAGATTCCTATAAAAGATAAGATCAAAAGATAGATTTTATCAACTACTTTATTGTGCGCCAAAACAACAAAAGCTAGTATAAGGAGATAGGTATAAATATTATTCCACCATGAACTTGGTGTTTCTTTTTCAAAATTTAGCACAGTTTTGCTTTTGCTGACTAAAGGATGATTCTGAAAAGTAGTTTTCTCTAAACTGCTTTTTAATTCGAAAGGTAAAAAGATCCTGGTTCCCGGTTGGTCTACTTTGGTTCCGAAAATAATGCTAGTTCCAAGCTGATCATAAAAATGCTCATTGAAATATGGAAATAGGATTGATCGATACGTTTCAGTTGTATCTCCTTTTTTAGTTACAACATTTCCATTTAGCGATTTATTGATGACATCAACTACCATTGAAGTACAGTTTTTGTCAATAAATTTATAAGTGTAATAACGATCTTCAGAGAGTGCGGTTGCATTTAAGTTGTCGAAAAGTTTTTGTTTCTGATCTTGAGGTATAATAAGCTCTTGTTCAAAAACACTTCTCTTTTCGGTAGTATAATCATTTACAAAATCTGGAAATGATCGTACGCTTACAAAATATTGTAAATCACCTTTTGCGAACTTAGCAACAAAATTAGGTGTTCTAAAATCAAAATTACCATAATTGTAAACAACATCTATATTGTTAACCGGGTCAGCGACACGAATTGCAGTATGACCAAAATAAGTATAACTTTCATTACCCAGTCCGCAGGTAATAACACTTATTTTAGCTTCTTTTGATAAAGGTATATTCTGGCTAAACCCCACATAACTTAGTAATGATAGTAAACTAAAAAGTGTTTTTTTGAAAAGGACATTTTTCATAATTTAAAATGTTAAGAAGTTTAAAGGTCAACAAATATTATCTAAAGATACCTAAATCTACTTTTAAAGAAAAAATATTAGAGTACAAAGCTGTACTTTGATTTCCTAAATCTGTCAAAGCATAGTCGACCTGAATGCCTTTGTACTTGAAACCAAGGCCTATATTAGGCTGGAAGTTTAGCTTTTCAGTGTTGTCTAATTGAGTTACATTTTGAAAATTTCCTGCTCCTGCTCTTAAAAAAACAAGATCGGTATAACCAAACTCAAAACCCAGAGCAGGATCAATACTGACTGCTTTTGTCGAAATAATATCATTGGTTTGCTCAAAGCGCATATTCAAATTGGTTGCAACCAAAAGACTATAATCGTTGTGGAATTCAATTTTTTTAGAAATTCCCAGTTGAGCTTTCGGTAAAGTAATCTCAGTGCTCTCTGGTAATTCATTGTTTTCTCCTGGAATAGCATTGGCAATTTTTTCATATTCCTTCTCATCAATATTCCATACATTATAAGTAGTGGTAATATCGCGAAGCATCAAACCAAAATTCCACCCATTTCTTTCAAATTGAAGACCAAAGTCAAAACCAAAACCCCAGGAATTGGCGAATTTTCCAATAATTCGTCTGATTACTTTAGCATTCACTCCATATTGAAAACCGTCTACGGGTAATTTTCTTGCGTATGAAAAAGTAAAACCATAATCTGCAGTCGAAAATAGTCTGATTCGATTGTAATCGATATTTCCCTGATTATCGATCAACTGAGTGGTATCCATAATATCATCAACTCCAAAACGAATCATCGAAATTCCCCAGGCACTTCTGTCATCAATCGGACTTGCGTATCCTATGTAGTCATATTGTGCAATATTCGCAAAATAATTGGCGTGCATCAATGAAATTTGATGATCTTCAAGATGGGTCAGGCCGGCTGGATTCCAATAAACAGAATTAACATCATTTGTAGAAGAAACTACAGCACCCGACATCCCCAAAGCAGCTGCGTCAACACCAATATTCATAAATTCATTCGAATACTTTCGAACGGTTTGTGCATACTGTAGCGTACAACTCCAAAATAATAAAAACACAAAGATTTTCTTCAACGGATATTTTTTTGCAAACCGAAGTCTGTTTTAATTTTTATCAAAAATATAATATTTTAGTCATCTAATTCAAATTATTGTAAAACTTAAATTTTTCATATAAAAATGTTTACAAAGCTTTTGAAAGGAGAGAATTTTAATAGAAATTTTTGCTATTAATGTCGCTTATTTATACGAAATTTGCCCTTCACCATTTGTTAAAAATATAAATCATGAACATTAAAAAACACATTCCTAATTTAATCACATTAATCAACTTATTCTGCGGCTGTATTGCTGTTGTTTTTGTTTCGCAAGAGAACTTTTTAATGGCTTTTTGCATGGTTTCCTTAGGGATCTTTTTTGATTTTTTTGATGGTTTTTTTGCCCGATTGTTCAAAGTTTCAAGTCCGCTTGGATTGCAGTTAGATTCGTTAGCAGATATGGTAACCAGTGGTGTTGTTCCGGGTTATGTAATGTACAGTTTGTTTTTAAAAAGTGCTGACCCGAACAATGAAGTTGCCTTAACAATCGTTCCTTTTCTTGGATTTATTGTAACATTAGGTTCTTGTTACCGATTGGCTAATTTTAATATTGATACACGTCAGACTGATTCGTTTATAGGTTTGCCAACTCCGGCGAATGCGCTTTTTATTTTAAGCCTTCCATTAGTTATCGATTTCTCTGATTCATTATTTATATTTGAAATGTTAACCAATCATTGGGTTCTTTTGGGAATTACTTTATGCAGTGCTTATATTTTAAATGCCGAAATTCCATTGTTCGCTTTAAAGATTAAAAAGTTTACTGTAAAAGATAATGTCCTGCAAGTTGTATTTTTATTGATTTGTTTGGTTTTGGTGGTGTTATTGCAGTACATGGCAATTCCGTTAATTATTATCATTTATGTGTTGCTTTCAGTAGTGAATAATATCTTTTTGAAAAAGTAGTTTTATTGGAATGGCAAGAAAAACGACCACCCGAAGAGCTTCTTACTCCCGAAAATCGAAACCTCAGAGGTCGATTTTAGCGAGCGGACTTCGTTTTATTATTTACTCTTTTTTAGTATTGCTTTTTTTTGCGACAGTTTATCATTATCGTGATGGGCTTGCTTATTATCTGGGCTTTAAATCAAATAAAGTTCTGGAAGAAGATGCTGTAGAGAAACATCTTTCTGATGTTAGAAATGTTCAGGTTCTGGAAAATCACAAAGGAAAAGTAATCGGTATTGACGTTTCTGAATTTCAGGGAACCGTACATTGGAGTGAAGTTGAGGTTTTGGAAGAAAAATACCCGGTCCAGTTTGTTTTTATCCGGGCTACTGCAGGAAATAACAAAGTCGATAGGCAGTTTATGCACAATTGGTTAGGTGCGAAAAAGCATAAAATTATTCGAGGGGCTTATCACTATTACCGTCCCAACGAAAATTCGATAGAACAGGCAGATTTGTTTATTAAAACAGTAAAATTACAAAAAGGGGATCTGCCTCCGGTTTTAGATATCGAAAGATTGCCTAAAAACCAATCACTAGACAGTTTAAAGAAAGGATTAAAACGCTGGTTGAATAAGGTTGAGGCGCATTATCAGGTGCGTCCGATTATTTATACCGGAGAGCGTTATTATGGTGATTTTCTGAAAGAAGAATTTGGAGAGTATTTATTCTGGATTGCCAACTATAATTTCTACAGAGAGAAGATTGAAGAAGACTGGTTGTTCTGGCAATTTACAGAAAAAGCCTCTTTGCCGGGAATCAAGCACAGTGTAGATGTGAATATCTATAATGGAGATTTAGAGCAATTACAGTTTATAACAGTGGAGTGAGAGTCTGGTCTCAGGTGTGATTTATTTCAATAAAACCAAAACGATCATTATTAAGAGCGGTAATAAAAGTAAAACGGAGTAAGGATTGGCGAAGTTTATTGTATAGCCCATCCATTGAATCCTTTTCGGAGGGAGTAATCGTTTGTCTTTTGGATTGTAGTAAAAACAGCCTAAATACCAATTATTTGGGTCTTTATGCCAATTGTTGTAATCTTCCTGAGTTGGTTTTTGTTCTTCTGATTTCATACTAATTGTAAAATATAAGATGTAAAAAAAAATGGTAAAAAGTAATTTACATTTTACTTTTTACCATTCACATATAACTTCCTTAAAATTCAAGTTTCTTTTTACGAAGTTCAAAATTTTGTCCCAGGTAAACACGACGAACCATTTCATCTTCGACTAATTCTTCCGGAATTCCGGCTTTTAAGATTCCACCTTCAAACATTAAGTATGTTTTATCTGTGATGGCTAAAGTTTCCTGAACGTTGTGGTCGGTAATTAAAATTCCGATGTTTTTATTTTTCAACTGTGCTACAATTCTCTGAATGTCTTCAACCGCAACCGGGTCAACTCCTGCAAAAGGTTCATCTAGTAAAATGAATTTTGGATCTGTTGCCAGAGCACGTGCAATCTCAGTACGACGACGTTCTCCTCCCGACAGTAAATCTCCTCTGTTCGTGCGAATATGTTCTAAGCTGAATTCTTCAATTAAACTCTCCATTTTTGCAATTTGCTCTTCTTTCGATAGTTTGGTCAATTGCAAAACACTCAGAATGTTGTCTTCAATGCTTAATTTTCTAAAAACAGAAGCTTCTTGTGCTAAATAACCAATTCCTTGCTGTGCACGTTTGTACATAGGATAATCGGTAATGTTTAAATCGTCCAGATAAATATTTCCTGAGTTTGGTTTTACCAATCCCACGATCATATAAAACGAAGTTGTTTTTCCTGCACCATTAGGTCCTAAAAGCCCTACGATTTCACCTTGATTAACTTCAACAGAAATCCCTTTTACAACACTACGTCCTTTATAGGTTTTTATTAAATTATCCGCTCTTAGCTTCATTTTTTTTAATTAGATAATAGTCAGTTTGATAATGAGATAATTATATCTCTAATGAGCAAAATAAAAGAAAATAAATCAATAGAATAAATGAATTAACATATTGTCAAGAAAATTATCTAATTGACTAATTGTCTCATTTTTTAATTCTCTTGCTCTTCTAAAGCTTCCCAGAATTCATAAGCTCTTCTCAAATGTGGAATTACGATGGTTCCGCCAACTAAAGTTGCGATTCCCATGGCTTCCATCATTTCTTCTTTGGTAACCCCTTCTTTATGGCTCGTTTCGAGATGGTATTTTACACAATCGTCACAACGTAAAACCGCTGAAGCTACTAATCCTAAAAGCTCTTTTGTTTTTACATCAAGCGCTCCCGGGGCGTAAGCATTCGTATCAAGGTTAAAAATTCTTTTTACAATTTTATTGTTGTCAGCCAATAATTTTTCGTTCATTTTAGAACGGTAATCATTAAATTCATGTATGATATCAGACATTTTCTTTCAATTTATTTTTATAAACTACTTTTGAAATCAGGATACTCACTTCGTAAATAAGCAGCATTGGTATGGCTACTATAGTTTGACTTACTACATCAGGAGGTGTTACGATTGCTGCAATAATTAAAATGATTATTACGGCGTATTTCCAATATTTTCTCAAGAATTCAGGAGTTACTAATCCCAATTTGGTTAAGAAATAAATAGCGATTGGTAACTCAAAAAAGATAGCGCTACCTAATATACTTGTTTTTACCATCCCCATATAAGAGTCTAGCGTGAATTGATTTTTTACAACATCACTTACAGAGAAAGTAGCCACGAAATTTACCGACATCGGAATAACCACAAAATACCCGAACAACACTCCTAAGAAGAAAAGTAAAGAGGATGTGAAAATGAATACTTTAGCATTTTTTCGCTCTTTCTCATACAAAGCAGGACTGATAAATTTCCAAATCTCCCATAAAATATAAGGAAAGCTCAAAATAAAACCGGCTAAAAGACACATCCAGACAAAAATATTTACCTGACCTTCCATTTCTGTATTTTGGATGATAAAATTTAGTTGTGTGATGCAAATACTATCAGCGAAACCTAATTGGTGTGATAAATCACAAAACCAGATGTAGGTAAAAAAAGTTGGTCTGGTTGGGCCCAGAATAATTTCATCAAACAAATAATCACTTACAAAATACGTGACAAATGCCATTATCATAATTGCAATTGTACTTCTAACCAGTAACCATCTTAATTCTTCAAGATGATCTAGAAATGACATCTCGCCAAGGTTTTTTTTTGCCATTATACGATTCCTTCTTTTAAAATGTCATGTAAATGTAGTACTCCTTTGTACTCTCCATTATCAGCAACAATAAGCTGTGTTATCGAAAAATCTTCTAAAATATTCAAAGCGTCAACTGCCATTGTTTCTGAAGATACGAATTTAGGATTTTTAGACATAATATCTTTTGCAGTTAAATCAGCAATAGTATCTACGTCATTTAGCATTCTTCGGATGTCTCCGTCAGTAATAATTCCGATAATTTTATCGTTTTCGATTACCGCAGTTACACCCAGTCTTTTTTCAGAGATCTCAAAAATAGCTTTTTTGATTGAGGTATCCGGACCTACCATTGGTTTTAACGAATGTTCGATCATGTCTTTAACACGAAGGAGTAATTTCTTTCCTAAAGCGCCGCCAGGATGATAAACTGCAAAATCTTCGGGTTTAAAATCACGCATTTCCATCAAACAGACTGCTAAAGCGTCACCCATAACAAGTTGAGCGGTGGTGCTGTTTGTTGGTGCCAGATTTATTGGGCAGGCCTCCATTTCGACAGTGGTATTAAGAACATAATCAGAACCTTTGGCTAAAAAGGAAGTTACATTTCCGGTTATTCCAATCAAAATGTTTCCAAAACGTTTCAACAGGGGAACTAGTACTTTTATCTCAGGGCTGTTTCCGCTTTTTGAAATGCAGATTACGATGTCTTCGTTTTGTATCATTCCTAAATCGCCATGGATGGCTTCTGAGGCGTGAAGGAACATAGATGGAGTACCAGTTGAGTTAAAAGTAGCTACCATTTTTTGAGCAATAATTGCACTTTTTCCGATGCCTGTAACGACCAATCGGCCCTTAGTTTCATAAATGCGTTGGACAGCTTCGTAGAAATTTTCATCCAGAAAATCAATTAGCTTTGTAATTGCTTCGCTTTCAGAGAGTATGGTTTTTTTGGCGATCGCCAATATATTTTCTTTTGTGATCAAAACAGAATATTTAAAATTTGTATGTATAAAAGAAAGTTGTATCTTTATGTGTTGCAAATTTATACAAAATATCCATTAATATAAAGAATGAATTCAAACGAAATTGAAATACACAAGGAATTAAAGAAGTATTTCGGCTTTAGCCAATTTAAGGGCTTGCAGGAGCAAGTCATTACGAGTATTTTAGATAAGAAGAATACTTTTGTAATTATGCCAACTGGCGGTGGAAAGTCTCTTTGTTATCAATTACCCGCTTTAATTCAGGACGGAACGGCTATAGTTGTTTCTCCCTTGATAGCTTTGATGAAAAATCAGGTTGATGCTATTCGAAGCCTTTCTTCAGAAAACGGAATTGCCCATGTGCTAAATTCCTCCCTTACCAAAACAGAAATTGCTCAGGTTAAAAAAGACATCACTTCAGGTTTGACCAAACTTTTGTATGTCGCACCAGAATCGTTGACAAAAGAAGAATATGTAGCCTTTTTGCAAAGTGTGCCCATTTCATTTGTAGCTATTGACGAAGCGCATTGTATTTCAGAATGGGGTCATGACTTTAGGCCGGAATACCGTAATCTGAAAAATATAATCAAACAATTAGGTAAAGTGCCTATTATTGGACTTACCGCAACTGCAACCCCAAAAGTTCAGGAAGATATACTAAAAAATCTTGAAATGTCTGATGCTAATACTTTTAAAGCATCATTCAACAGACCGAACTTGTACTACGAAGTTCGTACGAAAACGAAAAATATAGAGTCGGATATCATTCGATTTATCAAACAACATAAAGGCAAGTCCGGGATTATTTACTGCTTAAGCCGTAAAAAAGTAGAATCGATTGCCGAAGTTTTACAGGTTAATGGCATTAGTGCTGTTCCATATCATGCTGGTTTAGACGCTAAAACCCGTGCAAAACATCAGGATATGTTTCTGATGGAAGATGTAGATGTGGTAGTAGCAACTATTGCCTTTGGAATGGGGATTGATAAACCGGACGTTCGTTTTGTAATTCATCACGATATTCCAAAATCACTTGAAAGTTATTACCAGGAAACGGGTCGTGCCGGCCGTGATGGAGGAGAAGGACATTGTTTGGCCTATTACTCCTATAAAGATGTAGAGAAACTGGAGAAATTCATGTCTGGAAAACCAGTGGCAGAACAGGAAATTGGATTTGCTCTTTTGCAGGAAGTGGTTGCGTATGCCGAAACTTCGATGTCCCGTCGAAAATTCCTGTTACATTACTTTGGTGAAGAATTTGACAGTGAAACCGGTGAAGGTGCCGATATGGATGATAACGTTCGTAATCCCAAAACAAGAGTTGAAGCCAAAGATCAGGTGGTTAAATTGTTGGAGATTGTTCGGGATACCAAGCACATTTATAAATCAAAAGAAATTGTGTTTACTTTAATTGGTCGCGTAAATGCAGTAATTAAAGCACACAAAACAGATACACAATCGTTTTTTGGATCAGGTTCAGATCACGATGAAAAATATTGGATGGCCCTGCTTCGACAGGTTTTAGTAGCAGGATATCTATCTAAAGATATTGAAACTTATGGTGTAGTGAAAATTACTAAAGAAGGTTTGAACTTTATTAAAAAGCCAGTTTCATTTTTAATGTCTGAAGATCATGAATACAATGAGTCTGAAGATGAAGCCATCGTAACGGCAGCAAAATCATCAGGAACTGCCGATGAAGTTTTAATGGGTATGTTGCGTGAATTGCGTAAAAAAGTAGCCAAGAAATTAGGAGTGCCTCCGTTTGTTGTTTTTCAGGATCCATCTCTTGAGGATATGGCTTTGAAATATCCAATTACTTTAACCGAATTATTCAATATTCATGGTGTTGGTGAAGGAAAGGCTAAAAAGTATGGAGGTGAGTTTGTGTCTTTAATCAGCAGATATGTTGAAGATAATGATATTATTCGTCCAGATGATTTGGTGGTAAAATCTACCGGAGTCAATTCGGCCAATAAACTATACATCATTCAGAATATCGATAGGAAATTACCGTTGAGTGATATTGCTTCTGCAAAAGGACTTTCGATGGATGCTTTGATTAAAGAAATGGAGCAAATCGTTTATTCGGGAACAAAACTGAATATCAAATACTGGGTTGATGATATGTTGGATGACGACCAGCAGGAAGAAATTCACGATTATTTCATGGAATCGGAATCTGATAAAATCGAAGACGCATTAAAAGAATTCGATGGAGATTATGATATCGATGAATTGCGCTTAATGCGAATTAAATTTATCAGTGAAGTCGCGAACTAAAGCTAAATTCTAAAATAAAGAAAAATATAAATTCCAAATTCCAAGCTGGTTAAGCAATTGGAATTTGGGATTTTTTTATTGGAGTTTGGAATTTGAAATTTAAAAAAAATCTAAATTTACCCTTCAAATACTTCCCCTCTATGTGGTTTCAATGCATCACGTACAGCAATCATATTTTCATCTGTAACTACCATAAAAGCGGTTGCATGCATGTCGTTTATGATTTTAAATCCTGTAATGTTTAACGCAAGCTTTTCGATAGCGATATATTCTTTTAAATGAATTTCGTGGTGTTCGGCTGTTTTTTCGGCAGCTGGACCACGGAAATCCCAAATTAGTTTTATTTTTCTAGACATTTTTTTTAAAGGTACAAAGGTTCAGAGTGGCAAAGGTACAAAGTCTATTTTTAAAACAAAGGTTCTAAGCTTCTGAGATGCTAAGGTTCTAAGTTTTTTTGTAAAGATGGGCAGTATTAAGTTTTACTACCGTTAAAAGAAATCTTTTTTAATTCAAATAATCTGCGATTAAAAAATAAATCAAGATTTACTTAAAAAAACAAATGTAAAATCTTCTGAGATCTGTGCTAATCTGTGTGTAAATTTTTCGGTGGAGTTATATTCTCATTTCAAAATAGTACTTTTGCAAGGTAGTTTTATTTTCTATAGTAATAAAAATTGATGATTTAAAATGGATAATAATTCGGTTGGAGCAGAATTAGTATTAAATGAATCCGCTAGAGATCATCTAAAGACGGCCAGAAAATGGGTTTTTGCAATCTCGATTATTGGCTTAATTGTGGTGCTGTTTTTAATAAGCAGTTCAATTTATAGCTATATTTCGCTATCAAGATGGGGCAGTGTCCCTACAGGGGGTGGAGTTGGATATTTAATTGGAATAGTTTTTACTTATGTCTTTTTCTTAATCGGTGTATCTTGTTTTTTTCCGTTTTATTATTTGTATAAATTTTCTTTATATCTGAAAATGGCTTTAGATGTTGATGACTCAGAGTTATTGGAAGGCTCTTTTAGGTATTTAAAACTGCATTACAAATCAATAGGGATTTTAGTATTGGTATTTACTTTGTCGTATTTATTAGTATTTAAAGTCATATTATAATATTATTTTTCAAAATACAATGCCAAGAGAACTTTTACTTCAGGTAACGCCGGAAATAGCAGCAAACGAATTGTTGCTGAAAGACCATTTGTCTAAACAAATAAAGGTTTCTCCCAAAGAAATTCAACATGTTTCGATTCTGAAACGATCTATTGATGCACGTCAAAAAGCGATTAAAATCAATCTAAAAGTTGTTATCTATTTGCAGGGTGAATCTTTTCAGGAAACAAAAATTGAGCTACCTATATATAAAGATGTCTCTTTGGCGCAGGAAGTGATTGTTGTTGGCGCTGGTCCGGCCGGGCTTTTTGCAGCTCTACAATTAATAGAATTGGGTTTAAAGCCAATTGTAATTGAGCGCGGAAAAGACGTTCGTGGTCGTCGTCGCGATTTAAAGGCGATAAATGTCGATCATTTGGTTAACGAAGATTCTAATTATTGTTTTGGCGAAGGCGGCGCAGGCACGTATTCGGATGGAAAATTGTATACACGTTCTAAAAAACGTGGAGATGTGACTAGAATCTTAGAACTTCTCGTCGCTTTTGGTGCTTCAGAGGATATTCTGGTAGAAGCACATCCGCACATTGGAACCAATAAGCTGCCAAAAATCATTGAAGATATTCGAAATAAAATCATCGAGTTTGGTGGTCAGGTTCTATTTGATACACGCGTTATTGACATTTTGGTAAAAAATAATGAAGTTGAAGGAATTGTTACTCAAAACGGAGATAAGATTCTGGCAAATAAATTAATCCTCGCAACAGGGCATTCAGCACGTGATATTTTTGAATTATTAGATAAAAAGAAAATTTTTATAGAAGCAAAACCTTTTGCTTTAGGAGTTCGTGCAGAACATTCTCAGCAATTAATTGACAGTATTCAGTATAGTTGTGATTATCGCGGTGAACATTTGCCTCCTGCGCCATATTCTATTGTGAAACAAGTTAACGGTCGTGGCATGTATTCGTTTTGCATGTGTCCGGGTGGTGTAATTGCGCCTTGTGCAACGAGTCCGGGTGAAGTTGTCACGAATGGATGGTCTCCATCAAAACGAGATCAGGTCACAGCAAACTCAGGAATTGTAATTGAATTAAAACTGGAAGATTTTAAACCTTTTGCAAAATTTGGAGCTTTGGCTGGAATGGAATTTCAGAAAAGTATTGAACAAAAGGCCTGGCATTTGGCTGGAGAAACTCAGAAGGTTCCTGCACAACGAATGGTGGACTTTACACAGAATAAAGTTTCGGCTGATATTCCAAAAACGTCTTATGTTCCCGGAACAACTTCGGTTGAAATGGGGCAGGTTTTTCCGGGATTTTTGTCGCAAATTTTACGTGAAGGTTTTAAGGAATTTGGGAAATCAATGCGCGGTTATTTAACCAATGAGGCTATTTTACATGCTCCGGAAAGTCGTACGTCATCTCCTGTTCGAATCCCTAGAGATCCTATGACTTATGAGCATTTGCAAATCAAAGGACTGTATCCGTGTGGAGAAGGTGCCGGATATGCGGGTGGTATTATCTCCGCAGCCATTGATGGAGAAAAATGCGCTTTAATGATTGCTGAAACTTTAAAATAAAAATTTTGTAGTAAAAAGATTGCTTTTTGTAAAAGTGCTATATTTGTGGTGCAATTAAATGTTATTAGATGATACTACAAGATGTTGAGAAAAGATACGAGTTTGAGTATCCACCTTTGTATAAACAGTTATACGAAGATGGAATGCTTGATATAGGTGAATATGGGCCTAATTGGTATTCCGATGTTTATCCGAAATTAAAAGAAAATCCGCCATTACTTCTGCATTCGTATGATTTTGAATTGCTCAGTTTAAAAGGAGTTAGTAGAGAAATTGAACGGCTTACTAATCCTGATGATTACCGCCAGATCAAAAAAGAGTTTAGATTCATCCCTTTTGCTAAAAGTGGTGCTGGTGATCATTTTTGTTTTTTTCTGAATGGAGAAGAAGATGGAAATGTGCCGATAGTTTTTGTATGGCATGATAATAATGAGGTGAATTATCTGGCAAAGAATCTGGAAGACTTTGTTTTTAGAACCTTATTAACTGATATGTCTCAGCAAGATATTTATAATGAGGAAAGTGAAGAGGAGTTTAAGAGTAATATTGAAGAGGTGTTTAAATCTCATGAAAAATATCTAACTGAGGAACGAAAGGAAGTTCTGCAAAAACTATTAAAGCGTGATATTATTGATTACCAGATTTTTGTCGAAAAAAGCAAAGAAGATGCAAGAGGATTCCTGACAGATCTTGAATTGCAAAAGTTGCTAGTTGAAAATATTTGGTTCGATAAAATGGATGTTACTTTTAAATATTCAAATGAATAAAAAATACTTAATTTAGATTCGAAAACTTATTGTATCTAAAATGAAAAACTTCTTCTCTAACTTCTTCGGAAGAAATAACGATGCGGAATCAATCGTTTCTTTTGATGTGCTGAATTCAATTTATACTTATCTGCAAAATGGGCCAGGTCGTGTGGATTTTAAAATGAAAGGAATTCATGATGCGGTTTCTGCGACGATGTATTCTTTTCCGGATTCATTTGATCATGAAGATAGCAGAATTGAAATCGAAAAAAGCGGATTCAAAAACGCGTATGAAATTTTAAACGAATTGTATAAAAAGGTAAATATTGCCCCACTTTCGAATGAAGAAATGCTCGAGGAGCCCGTGTACAATTATCTTCATATTGAATTTTACTCAGAGCCTTCGTCAGAAATGAAAAAGCACCTGAAGCATGTTTTACAAAACTTTATTGTCATCTTTTGTTGTACCAATAGCTTAGAGTCAAATGATTTTAAAATGTTATACTCTAACAGTTATTTCTTTGATTATACAAAAGGACTTCTGGAAGCTGAGCCAGTAGATATTGAAGCGCCTAATAATGAAATTGAAAAAATAGGTTTTAAAGATTTCAAAACAGTGCTACAGGGAATTTGTCAGTATATGGAAATTGAATTGCCGTCGACAATTATTCTACCTTCTGCTGAAAGTCTAATGACGGATGAAGTTTCGATAGATCATTTTAAAGAGTTTTTACAATTAATTTCGAGAGGAGAAATAGAAGAAGAGTTGCTGGAAGATCAATCTCAAGTTCTTTTTGATAATTTTGGATTAGAGGAAGGGGATGAAGAATATGATTACGAATTTGATTTTTTTGAAGGAATAAACTCCTGGCACAGTGACTGGAAATTTGATCCCGAAGACGCTGAATATTTTATCTCAGAAATGATTGGTGAAACTTTTACTTTTGAATATCCTGAAGAAACGTACAGTCATGATTTGTTTCCGTATATTCAAGAGGAATTGGCAAAACAAGATTTAGAATTAATGAGCTATGATACCCAAGGAGATAGCTATTTGTTTTTTGTGGCGAATAAAAACGATGTTAACAGGATCTTAGAATTATCTGAATTGATAAAGATTGAAATTGATCAGTTATAATTTATGGTTTTATAGTTAATAAATATTAAAAATGAAATCAGCATTTTATCTGTACCGAGAATTAGATAATAAATTTGAGTTGTGTTTAGGTGGATTTTCTATAATTGACGCAATAATGTTGTGTGAAAGAAATGAACCTGTCAAATTAATCTTTTTTGGAGCAACTAATTATAGAAAAATTGGATGGGCAACGGAGAAAGATGTTCCAAAATTTACTGTAATTAATGATTTGATCCTTTTTTTTGAGAATGAGCTTAATTTGGGACTTATAGAATTTGAAATTGAGTTTGGAAATAATGATAAATTATCAGCACATGATGATGAAGGATGTAAAATGGTTATAAGTTCTAGAGATAAAATGTTTAAATTAATAAAGACTATTTTTCCTTTAGGGAATCAAAATAAAATTTTGTCAGCATTACTTAACAATCAAAATAGTTATATTGTAATTGATGAAAATGATAATATCAAAGTGTTTAAAACTTTTGAGCAATATAAAAAAAGCTTGAAGTCTTAGAATGTTTTTTTTGTTTTGTTGATTGCATAAAAAAAAACTGCCACGAATTCTCAAATTTTGCCTTAGATAATTCGTGAATTTGGGGCAAAAAAATCAAGGAATCAGGATAATCTTTCCTGTGCTTTTTCTGCTTTCCAGATAGTCGTGTGCTAATTTTCCTTCTGATAATTTAAAAGAGGTTGGTTCTGAAAGTTTGATTTTTCCGTCAGAAATCCAGTGGAATAATTGAGTCGCTCTTTTGATTCTTTCTTCTTTGGAATTTAAGTAACTCCATAAATCTCCTCCGGTGAGCGTTTTAGAACCGTCCATCAGCATTCTCGGATCTACCGGTTCCGGATCACCTCCTGCCATTCCAAAGAAAACTACTTGTCCGCATTCCTTCGTAACTTCAAAACTCTCACTTAAAGTACTTCCGATACTGTCGTAAACAACATCTACACCATTTTGAATTGTTTTAAAAACCTGTGATTTCCAGTCTTCGCTATAAAGAAAAACCTGATCTGCCCCTTGGTCAAATGCTACTTTTGCTTTTTCTGAAGATGAGGTTAAACCAATTACTTTCGCTCCTAAAAGCTTGCTGATTTGAGTTAGAATCTGTCCAACTCCACCAGCTACAGCATGAATTAATACTGTTTCGTCTTTTACGGTTTTATGGCTGTCAGTCGCTAAGTAATGTGCTGTTAAACCTTGCAGTAAAACTGAGGCAGCGGTTTCAAACGAAATTGTATCAGGCAAAGGTAAAACATGGTTTGTATTTACTGCGACTAATTCTGCATTTGCAAAAGGGGCATCGGCGAAAGCCACGCGATCCCCAACTTTATATTCGGAATGATTGTTGGCATCAACTATAATTCCGGCACCTTCATAACCCGCAATAAAAGGAGGATTTCCTTTTAAATGATAGTTCCCTTTTCGTCTGTAAACATCGGCAAAGTTTAATCCGATGGCTTTCATTTCGACTAAAATCTCATCGTTTTTTAATTGTGGATTCGGAATTTCAATATAGTCCAAAACATCAGAATTTCCGAAAGAAGAAAAGGTAAGTGCTTTCATTTTACATTATTTTGAGAATACAAATTACGGTAAAATTAGTTTGCGGTTTTGAAAAGAGTTCTTAAAGACGTGTAAAAAGTTAATGTGCTTTGTATTGCGTGGCTTTTCGTAAAATTAGACATAGATTTTATAAGATTAGACCCTGTGGAAGAGGTGTGTTTTGGGGAGAAAAGATAATAAAAAAAACCGTCCACGAGAGTGAACGGTAACTTGCATTAACCTTTATAAACAAGTATTATTTCTTTTTGAGTTTGTCTTTAAAAACTTTTTCAAATTTTTCAATTTTAGGCTGGATCACCATTTTACAATACGGTTGGTTTTTGTTGTTGGCATAATAATTTTGGTGATAATCTTCGGCTTTGTAAAAAGCTCTAAAAGGCTCTATTTTTGTTACAATCGGACTGCTGTAGACTTTTGCTTTGTTCAGTTCGGCAATAATACTTTCTGCGGCCTTTTTTTGTTCGTCATTTTTGTAAAAAATAACAGAACGATATTGAGTACCAACATCAGCGCCTTGTCTGTTTAAGGTTGTTGGATCGTGTACGGTAAAGAAAACTTTGAAAATTTCATTGATATCCGTTATGTTTTTATCGTAAGTAATCTGGACTACTTCGGCATGCCCCGTTGTTCCTGTGCAAACCTCTTCATAGGTTGGATTAGCGACTTTTCCTCCTGAAAAACCGGAGACTACAGATTTTACGCCATCTAAATTTTCGTAAACGGCTTCTACGCACCAGTAGCAACCACCTCCAAGTGTAATTGTTTCAAGATTTGAAGTGCTTTTTGTTTTGCTATTTTGTGCAAATCCGTTTATAGATAAGACAAAAATGCTAATCAGAAATATATTTTTCATCTTTAATTTTATTTAGTGTCAGGAATAAAGTCAAGGGCAATTGAATTCATGCAGTAACGTTTTCCGGTTGGTGGAGGTCCGTCATCAAATAAATGGCCTAAATGCCCGCCACAGCGCCCGCATAACGCTTCGATTCTTTCCATTCCCAGAGAATTATCATTTTTGTAAACCACGCTGTTTTTATTTTCTTGTTCAAAAAAACTTGGCCATCCACAGCTGCTGGCAAATTTAGCACCGGATCGAAAGAGTTTATTGCCACAAGAGGCACAATAATAAGTTCCTTTTTCGTCTGATTTCCAGTATTTTCCTGTAAAAGGTCTTTCGGTATCGGCTTCACGCATTACAGCATATACATCTTCGGGTAATACTTTTTTCCATTCGGAATTACTAACATTGAGTTTAGTAGTGTCGGTATTTGAATAATAAGGATTTCCGGGTTTGCTGATTTTGTTTTCCATGACTGCCGTTTTTGTATTTTGTTTTTTTGCGTTTTGTCCGCATGCCTGTAAAATAAAGAGCGGAATTAAAAAGCAAAGACTGAGAAATTGTGTTTTTGTTTTCATTTTTTTGAGTGCTTTAATTCTGTATTTCAAAGATACGTTTAGATTTCGCCCAGAAATGTCGCGTACTTTACAATTCAGATTTTTTTAAGTATGTTTTAACTTTTATTATGTACGCAAAATAAAGAGATTCAGTTTTTAAGGCTTATTTTTAAAGAGGTTTGAAGATTAATCGGTTTGTATTTTTCTGACAGTCAGTTTTTTGTGAAAATCCAGGCTCGTTAAACTTTTCACAATCTCCTCTGAGATTTTCAAGCCATTTCTTTTTTCGTATTTTTGTTTGATCAATAAGCCCTATGATAGAAGAAAACGTAATACTCGTAAACCAACAAGATGAGCAAATTGGCCTAATGCCAAAATTAGAAGCGCATGAAAAGGCTCTTTTGCACCGTGCCTTTTCAGTTTTTGTCCTAAATGATAAAAATGAAATAATGTTACAACAACGTGCTCATCAAAAATATCACTCACCTTTACTCTGGACCAATACATGTTGCAGCCATCAACGTGAAGGAGAAACAAATGTTGAAGCCGGAAGCAGGAGACTGTTTGAAGAAATGGGGTTTAAAACAGACTTGAAAGAGCTCTTTCATTTTATTTATAAAGCGCCTTTTGATAATGGTTTGACAGAACATGAGCTCGATCACGTTATGATTGGATATTTTAATAATGATCCGGCTATCAATCGTGACGAAGTTGAAGATTGGAAATGGATGAAAATAGAAGATGTAAAAATAGATATTGAGAGACAGCCTGAAATTTATACAGTATGGTTCAAAATAATTTTTGATGAGTTTTATCATTATTTAGAAGATCATAAACTTTAAACCAAACTAACCACCAACCCAAATGAAAGTAACCATATCAAGAAAAGCACATTTTAATGCTGCACATCGATTGCACAGGAAAGATTGGACATTTGAAAAAAACGATGCTGTTTTTGGAAAATGTAATAATCCCAATTTTCATGGTCATAATTATGGTTTAACAGTAAGTGTTACAGGGAAAATTGACCCGGAAACCGGTTTTGTTTTAGATGTGAAAGTATTAGCGGATATCATACGAGAAGAAGTAGAGATTCCGTTTGATCACAAAAACCTGAATCTGGACGTTCCGGAATTTCAGGATTTGAATCCAACAGCTGAAAATATTGCTGTTGTGATATGGAATAAAATTAAAAAAAGAATTCAACCTGATTTTGATTTAGAAATTGTTTTGAATGAAACGGACCGCAATTTTGTAACTTATAAAGGAGAAGAATAAATGTCATTAAAAATAGGAGATATAGTTCCGAATTTTACTGCAAAAGATAGTCATGGAGAAGTTTTTGAAAGCCAAAGTGTTTTGGGGCGAAAGCCGCTCGTGATCTATTTTTATCCAAAAGATAATACGCCGGGATGTACTACTGAAGCCTGTAGTTTTAGAGATCAATACGAAGATTTTAAAGACTTAGGTGCTGAAGTTATTGGTATAAGTAGCGATAGTGTAAAATCACATCATAAATTTGCCAACAAACATCAACTGCCTTTTATACTATTGTCAGATCAGGATAAAAAGCTGCGCAATCTTTTTGGAGTGCGCAATAACTTGTTTGGTCTTTTACCGGGAAGGGTTACTTACATTATTGATAAAAATGGAGTAGTCATTTTGATTTTTGATAGCATGAATGCAGCAAAGCATATTCAGAAAGCAATGGAAACAATCAAAGAATTAGTACTGTAGAAGTAGAAAATAGTATCAGGCCGCTGATATAATAATTAAGATTTTAGCCCTGAATAATACATGAATATAAAATTATATCCTTTACAGTTTGTTCCTATTTTAAAAGATAGGATTTGGGGTGGGGAGAAATTAAAAACGATTCTCAATAAACCGACGACGTCAAAGAATACAGGGGAGAGTTGGGAATTATCTACTGTTGACGGAGATGTAAGTGTTGTTTCAAACGGAGTTTTGAAAGGACGATCGCTTATGAGGCTTATTGCCGAAATGCCTAACGAAATTTTAGGAACAAAAGTTTACAGTCAGTTTGGAAAACAGTTTCCGTTACTTTTTAAATATCTGGATGCTCATGAAGATCTTTCGATTCAGGTACATCCAAATGATGAATTGGCCAAAAAGCGACACAACTCTTTTGGTAAAACGGAAATGTGGTATGTGATGCAGGCTGATCCCGATGCCAGAATTATTGTGGGATTTAAGGAAGATTCTAATAAAGAAGAATATCTGAAACATTTAAATGATAAAACGTTGGTTTCAATCTTAGATGAAGTGAAAGCAAATGCGGGTGATGTTTTCTTTTTAGAAACGGGAACTGTTCATGCAATTGGCGCTGGATTGGTAGTTGCTGAAATTCAACAAACATCTGATGTAACTTATCGTTTATATGATTTTGACCGTACAGATGCTCAGGGAAATAAAAGAGAACTCCATATAGATTTGGCGTTGGATGCTATAAATTACAAAAAAGTAGAAACACAAAAGGAATATGAGACAAAAGTAAACACTTCTAATGTTGTGGTAGATTGTCCTTATTTTACAACTAATCTTATTCCGTTAGAAAGTAAGGTTAAAATTTCTAAATCTGGAGAAACTTTTACGGTGTATATGTGCATTGATGGGGATTTTAAAATCGAATATGAAGGTTTTGAAGGATTCTATAGAAAAGGAGATACCGTTTTGGTTCCGGCTGAGATAAATACATTTATTTTAGTTGGAAATGCTTCAATTTTAGAAATTTACATTTCATAGCGTGTAATAAAAAGATAATGTGTACTTTTGCAGTCGCAAATTAAAATAAAAATAAAAATGGCAAACGTTAAAAACTTAAAGAAAGACATCAATTTTGTATTAGGAGATATTATTGAGGCAATTTACTTGTTTGAAATGTCAACAACAGGAAATCCTACTCCAGAAACGAATGCTTTGATCGATCAGGCTATTGCTGCATTTGATACTTTGATCACAAAAGTAAATGCTAAGAACGTTGAAAACAAAAAAGCACACTTCAAACAAATCAACGTTGAATTGGAAGAAACTGCTAATCAATTGATTGCTAAAATCAACGAATTGTAAGCAAAAAAAAGTATAAAAAAGTGCAAATTTATTTTGGTAAAACGAAAAACCGCTTTATATTTGCACCCGTAATGAGTCGCCAGCGTAGCTCAGTTGGCTAGAGCAGCTGATTTGTAATCAGCAGGTCGTGGGTTCGAGTCCCTCCGCCGGCTCAACGTAAAACCATCACTTTTTTAGTGATGGTTTTTTTTTACCCCTAAACGAAGTAAATGAAGAAGATGGGGAGGAAGAGTTTAGAATCTGTGGATCAATTTGAAAACCTGTGGATTTATAAAATTGGACATAAGTATTAGTCGGTCTAAAAAGAATCAGGTTCAAAAGTTGTGGAGTGATAAAAAAAGTATTCTCTACCGTAAAGCTCTTTAGGAATAAAAGTGGCGGCCTTTTTACAATCTTTTAAAGTTTTGCATTTTCCTAAAATTTCTTAATTGTAAAAATAATAATAATTTACAGCTTACCCCATAAGAGACAAGTATTTGGAATCTGTTGCTCTGAAAGAGCCTTAGTAGTAACATGGCACGAAGTGCCATGAATACTGGTGAGCGCTTCTTTAAGCCCTGTAAGGGCAAAAGTATAACCCAAAAAGCATATGCCTTATTTTATGACATTTCCGAAAGTTAGCAACTTTTAGCCAAAATCTTATGCTTTATTTATAACTGCTTAAGCCCCTTCAGGGCAATATGATTCATTATCTTAATTTATAGTGCGTTGCACTTTTTTATGCTTTTGGGCTTTCGGCCCTTTTTAAACATTTAAAATATTTATACCGAAAGAGGACACTAATTATAAAATCAGCTGTAATAAAATGATCTCTTAAATGAAGAGCTGAAATCGTTAATAAAAGGAATAGCTTCTATCAACCCCCACAATGTTTTGTGTTGACTTAAATCTGTATTTGAAGCGATAGGTATCTTACTGGTTTAAGTATTCGGATTTCTTTTAAATATATCGTAATACTATTTTTCTTATGTTTGTTGCTTAACCAAAAAAAAACAAATTAAAAATGGAAGAAACGTCAGTTTTTGAAAAATTTGAGTTGCAGCTTGACCAAACTGCAAAAGACTTTTTAAAGGAAACCGCTAAATGGGCTTACTTTTTGTCAATTTTAGGATTCATAGGAATTGGATTAATTATTGTGATTGCTGTTTTCGCTGGAACTATTTTTTCGGTAATGGGAAATAGTATGCCTGGAATGGGAGGGTTTGGGAACTCGTTTGGAGTGTTTATGGGATTCTTGTATGTTTTTATTGCGGCGATTTATTTTTTCCCAGTTTATTATCTATACAAGTTTGCTGCAACTACGAAGAGAGCTTTTAGAGATAACGATTCGGAGTTGTTGACGAATTCTTTGGGTTATCTTAAATCACATTATAAGTTTATAGGTGTCTTAATGCTGGCGATTTTTGCATTATACGGACTTTTATTTGTGTTTGGAATTCTGGGTGCCCTGCTTGGGAGGTAGGAGTAGTGTGAGGATTTATTTGGGGAGCTTCGGATTATAATCTATGATTTTAAAATTTAGTATAAAAAAAATGTCCTGAATAGTCAGGACATTTTTTATTAGGATTTATTTTTGTTGCTCTTTTTTGATGTCAGCAACGTATTTTGTTAGTTTTTTGCCGTATAGTGAACTTGCTACTTTTGGTGTCATTGATTTTTGAATTGTATCCAAAAACTTAATATTGATGTCGTAGATCTCAGCTAAAGCAATATAAGGGGCTATTTCGTGATCTTTATTATTAAGGGCAAAGTTGGTAGCGTATAAGTACTTTCTTTTGATGTTAGACTCCTGTTTGATGTTAATGCTGTCAATGGCTTTTTGATCTTGTCTTTTTACAGCTTTAAATTTAGATTCTACCATGGCAAGGCTTTCGTCATTAAAACGGGAATTGATTTTTTTATATTCTTCGTATAATTCCTGGTTTTTAGATCCTGTGATTTTTGCGCCATAAATGAAGTTGTCTAAGTTCGTGTCAATGTTGATGTTTCCGGGTTCTGCAAAAAACATAACATTGTTATCCAGTGAATTGGTTACCCCACGATCCAGGAATAAATAAAGCATTTCAGGTGACTCTAGTTTTACATTGCTTTCAAACGAAGAATTTCCGTCTATTTTGATGCTGTCAATAGCAACGAGTGTAGTGTCAACAATTCTTTGAATGTATAAAGTCCCGTTTTTTAATCCTTTTATATTTCCTGTAAGGTGCAAGCCGTCAGTTGATTCTTTTTTGCTGCAAGATGCTAATAGGGCAAGTGTAACAAAAGCAATAATTGATTTTTTCATTGGTTTTTTAGATTTTGCTGCAAAATAAAGAAAATAGTTTGAATGTACTGTGGTAGCATTTAAATTTTGCGAAAAAATAAATCCCAATTTATTTCTAAATTGGGATTTGATATTTTTGGGAATTAAAGAGTATTACATGGAGAGATTAAAGGTAGTTCCGTTTTCGTTCGTATAAGTGAATTTTTTGTCGCAATCATTGTTGCCATAATCAACGACTCCGTTTAGTAAATTGCCCTGAACTTTTAGTTTTCCTTTGGAAATAAAATCGCAAGCATATTTTTTTATCAATGATTCCTGAACGGTTAAAGTTAGTACGGCTCCGTTTGAACGGGTGATGGAGTGGTTTCCTTCAGTCATTTCATACGTATTGTCTTCCAGAACATAAGGGGTGTCGACACCTGCAGTTTGTTTTACAGTCCAGTTTCCTGAGTTAAGGTAAACTCGGCCTTCTAAATCAGTGAACTTTCCGTTGGTCACTTTTCTGCTCCATTGTGGTACAGTTGCCACAGTTGTTGTGTTGGTGTATTCTATTGTTCCTTCCAATTTTATGCCATTAAAAGAATAGTCGATTCTTTCGATGGTTATTTTGCTTCCGGTAGTAATTATTGGTCCTGAAAGCGTGATTTTTAATTTTCCTTTTCTGTTGATCAGATTGTCGGTACATCCGGTTCCGTAATCAACGGTGAAAACTTTAGGATAAGAGGTTGGGCTTTGTTGTGTAATTGTAATTGCGCCACAGATTCCAGGCGTTGTCTCGTTTGATTTTGCTGAGGAGGTGTTTTTTGTTGTAACAATTAACCCGGTTTTGATGTCCATATCATTTATGGCATCAATGGTAAGAGAGGCTCCAACTGAAGTAATGTCGGATTCAGATTGTTTGTTTGTCTCGTCATTGCCTGAACAGGAAATTTGTGTTAGTGTTGTTGCACAAATGGTTAGGAGTAAAAATGCTGTTTTTTTCATAGTAGTTTTTGTTTTTTGATTAGATTAAAAGGCGATCAAATGTAATGAAAAAAATGAAATGCAATAAAAAAATCAATTGGATTCAAAGGGGCTTGATTGAGGGCTGTTTTTTCTAAAAGTAAAAAGCCCTGCAAGTTTATTTGCAGGGCCTAAATTCTAATTTTGTAAACTTGTATTACTATAAGCCTTATTTAATCATTTCAAAACTTCTTTTCACAAAAGCAGTTAAAGCTTCTCCTTTTAATAGATTTTGCGATAATTTAGCTAAATCTAAGGCTTGTTTTACCAAGTGTTCCTGATGTGTTTTGTCTTCTGTGTTCAGGATGTTTGTTGCTAAATCAGAATTAGTGTTTACAATTAAATTGTACATTTCCGGCATATTGCCCATTCCGAACATTCCGCCTCCACCTGACTGGCTCATTTCTTTCATTCTGCGCATAAATTCAGGTTGCGTGATGATAAATGGAGCGGCCTGACTGTCCATAGCTTCCAGTTGTACAGAGTATGCTTTAGGGATATATGTTTCTAAAGATGTTTTTAAAGCTTCTTTTTCTTCATCAGACAATTTAGAAATCGTGTTTTCGTCTTTTTTGATCAAATTATCAATGTGATCAGAATCTACACGTACAAAAGTTAAATCGCTGTTGTCACCTTCAATTTTTTGAATTAAGTGTGAGATAATAGGTGAATCTAAAAGCAATACTTCATATCCTTTTTCTTTTGCTGTTTCAATATAAGAGTGCTGTGCGTCTTTGTTTCCAGCGTAAAGGACTACCAGTTTTCCGTCTTTGTCGGTTTGGTTTTCTTTTAGTTTTTCTTTTAATTCTTCAAGAGTAAAATAAGTACCGTCAACTGTTGGGTATAATACAAACGCACCAGCTTTTTCGTAGAATTTATCTTCAGAAAGCATTCCGTACTCTAAAACAATTTTAATATCGTTCCATTTTTGCTCAAAATCAGCACGATTTTCATTGAATAAAGTTTTCAGTTTATCCGCTACTTTACGAGTAATGTAGTTGGAGATTTTCTTAACTGCACCATCAGCTTGTAAGCCTGAACGAGAAACGTTCAATGGGATGTCCGGAGAGTCAATAACACCTTTCAACATCGTTAAAAATTCAGGTACAATTCCTTCTACGTTATCTGTAACGTAAACCTGGTTTTGATACAATTGAATTTTATCTTTCTGAATCTGCATGTCCGAACCTAACTTAGGGAAGTACAAAATTCCGGTTAAGTTAAAAGGGTAGTCTACATTTAAATGAATATTGAACAACGGATCTTCGAACTGCATTGGATACAATTCTCTGTAGAAGTTTTTATAGTCTTCGTCAGATAATTCGCTAGGTTGTTTAGTCCATGCCGGATTTGGATTGTTGATGATGTTGTCAGTTTCAACAGTTTCATTTACGTAATCCTCAGGAGCATCTTCCGGTTTTGGAAGTGTTTCTGTTCTGGTTCCAAATTTAATTGGAACTGGCATAAATTTATTGTATTTATTTAATAATCCGCTGATTTTTGAATCTTCTAAAAATTCAAGAGAATCTTCGGCAATATGCAAAATAATTTCAGTACCACGTGAAGTCTTGTCAGCTGGCTCTAGAGTAAATTCAGGGCTTCCGTCACAAGTCCAGTGTGCAGCCGGTTCGTCTTTGTATGATTTTGTGATGATTTCTACTTTCTCTGCAACCATAAACGCAGAATAGAAACCAAGACCAAAGTGACCAATAATTCCGGAATCTTTAGCAGAATCTTTGTATTTGTCCAGGAATTCTTCAGCTCCTGAAAAGGCAACCTGGTTGATGTATTTTTCAACCTCGTCAGCTGTCATTCCAAGACCCTGATCGATAATGTGGATTTTTTTACCTTCTTTGTCTACTTTAATTTCAATAATCGGATTTCCGTACTCTACTTTGGCTTCGCCAATACTAATAAGGTGTTTTAGCTTTAAAGTAGCATCAGTTCCGTTTGAAACCAGCTCACGCAAGAAAATTTCGTGATCGCTGTATAAGAATTTTTTGATTAAGGGAAAGATGTTTTCTACCGAAACATTAATTTTACCTGTTGTCATATTTTTTATTTTTTTAGTTTAATGTGATGATTTTCATTTCTTCAAATAGAATACCAATGTTTTTTTGGGTGACAAAATGGCGCAAGTGTTAATCTTGAAAGAAAATAATTAGATTCTGAAACGGAAGGTATCCCTATGAATTGTATCTTTGTGGTATAATAATTGTTAAACGTGTCAGTATTAACTCTAAAAAAAATGTACAAAATGAAGAAAATTATTTTCATTTGCATGATCGCCACGATGTTTTTCGCGTGTAAATCAGCTTCGTCTACAACAGCTTCATCTGGAGCAACTACGTTATCGACTAAACTTGACAGACCTTCTCAAGTAGCTCTTAAAGGAAATTGGGTGTTAACCAATGTGTCTTATCCAGGTTCTGAATATATCAAGGTAAATTCTTTCGATCTTGCAGATTCTAAATGTTTTATTGGAAGTACGTGGAGTTTTATCTCCAATAATAATAAGGGAACAATGGCTTTGACAGCAGCAAGCTGCACCGGATTTAGTTCTCCGATTGTTTGGAGTATTAACAATCAGGGATTGTTTGTGCTTAAGATTCTGGATGCCGGTATCAAAGCAAAAAAAGTGAGAGATGGTTACTTACTAAAAGTTGCAGGTTTAACTGAGAGTTCATTTCAGTTGATCGATAACATTAATGTGGGTGGACAAACGAAAGATGTAGTTTACCAGTTTCAAAGAGCCAATTAATATTAAAAATAGAGAAAGATGAGAAAAATAACAGTTTTAGGTTTGAGTAGTTTACTTGTATTGGCAAGTTTTTTTACAAGTTGTGATTCCGTAAAAAATGCAAATAATACTCAAAAAGGAGCCGGAATTGGAGTAGTTGCGGGTGGTATTATAGGGGCTGTTTTAGGAAATAACCTAGGAAAAGGCGGAAACGCTGCCTTAGGAGCTGCAATTGGAGCTGCTGTAGGTGGAGGAACAGGTGCTCTAATTGGAAATAAAATGGACAAACAAGCCCGTGAAATTGATCAGGCTTTACCAGGTGCAGATGTAGAAAGAGTAGGAGAAGGAATTCACTTAACCTTAAATGAAAATGCAGTTCGTTTTGATACGAATAAATCTTCTTTAACACCGCAGGCTAAAGCTAATCTAGATAAATTGGTACCAGTATTTAGCGAATATGGAGATACTGATATTCAAATTTTTGGATACACTGATAATACTGGAAGACCAGAGTACAACCTGACGCTTTCAGGACAAAGAGCTGCTTCTGTACAGGCTTATTTAGTTTCTAAAGGATTAAAATCAAGCCGTTTTAAAACTTCAGGTCTAGGTATTGTTGATCCAATTGCACCAAACGATACTCCTGAAGGAAGAGCACAAAACCGTCGTGTAGAGTTTTCGATCACTGCAAATGATAAAATGGTAAATGACGCTAAAGCTCAGGCTGGAAAATAATTTTCGAACGCAATAAAATTTCTTAAAAGCTGTTTCATAATTGAAGCAGCTTTTTTTTGACTTTAGAAATTAAACATTGTAAATTTGGCCTTTCAAATATAACCCATGCTTGACATTCAAAATATTTCTTTTTCGTATACCGAAAACCCTGTTATAAAAAATGTTTCTTTTACTATAAATAAAGGTGAGAATATTGCCATTATTGGTGAGAGCGGCTGCGGAAAAAGTACACTCCTAAAGTTAATGTACGGCTTGTACAACTTAGACGAAGGCAAGATTTTTTACAATGAAAAACCTATTTTAGGTCCAAAATACAATCTGATTCCCGGAATGCCTTTTATGAAATATCTGGCACAGGATTTTGATTTGTCTCCTTTTGAAACAGTGGCCGAAAATGTAGGGAAGTTTCTGTCGAATGGTTTTGCAAATATGAAAAAATTGCGCGTTCAGGAATTGTTGGAAATGGTAGAAATGGAGCAGTTCTCGAACGTAAAAGCTAAGTTTTTGAGCGGTGGACAGCAGCAAAGAGTGGCGCTGGTGCGAGTTCTGGCTTTGGAACCCGAAGTGATTTTATTGGACGAACCCTTCAGTCAAATTGATGCTTTCAGAAAAAATGCATTACGCCGAAATTTATTTCGTTACTTAAAGCAAAAAGGAATTACCTGCATCATTGCAACACACGACAGTACAGATGCTTTGTCATTTGCCGATGAAGCAATTGTGATGCGAAATGGAGAGGTTCTGGTTAAGGATAATCCAACTAAAATTTATGAAGATCCTGAAACGAAGTACGTAGCATCTCTTTTTGGAGAGGTTAACGAAGTTCCTACTTATCTGTTGGTTCCTTATGAAGATCAAACGCATAAAACCCTGGTATATCCACATCAATTTAAAATGGTTACAGAATCGAATCTGCCAGTAAAAATCAGGAGAACTTATTTTAGAGGGAATCATTATCTTATTGAAACAGTTTATAAAAGACAGCTGGTGTTTTTTGAAAGTGAAATCGATTTGCCTCTTGAACAGGAAATATTTTTAGGTTTGAATTATTTGTAATTAGATAATTTGTCCATTAGAAAATTAGATAATTCTTTTTAATATTATAAAAATAAAAATCCCGACAGCTTTTTTAACTGTCGGGGTTTTATTTATACATTATTTAAAGAAGTCTAGTTTTTTAAATACTTTTCTAAAAACTGATCTTGTTCCCAAAGTAGGTGTAGGATGTTTTCTTTGGCAACATAACTATGTGCCTCTTTAGGCAGGATAACCATTCTTGCGGTAGCTCCCAAACCTTTCAAAGCCTGATAATAACGCTCTGTCTGTAAAGTAAAAGTTCCTGGATTATTGTCGGCTTCACCATGTACTAACAAAAGAGGTGTTTTCATTTTGTCTGCATTCATAAAAGGAGACATTGCTGTGTAAACTTCTGGAACTTCCCAGTAATTACGTTGTTCAGTCTGGAATCCAAATGGGGTCAGCGTTCTGTTGTAAGCACCGCTTCGGGCAATTCCACAAGCAAAAAGGTTCGAGTGTGTCAGTAAGTTTGCAGTCATAAAAGCACCATAGGAATGTCCTCCAACAGCTACTTTTTTGCGGTTGATGTATCCTAAAGCATCAACGGCATCAATTGCCGCAGCAGCGTTGTCTACCAACTGAGAAATGAAATTATCATTTGGTTCCGTAGTACCTTCACCAATGATTGGGAAAGCAGCATCGTCTAAAACCACATATCCTTTAGTTACCCAATAGACGAATGATCCGTAATAAGGAGTTGTGAATTCGTTTGAATTTTGAGTTGATTGTCCCGCGCTGTTTTTGTCCTTGTATTCAGCAGGGTAAGCCCAGATCAATAAAGGTAATTTTTCTTTTTTTACTTTATCATAACCAGCTGGTAAGTATAAAGTTCCTGAAAGTTCAACACCATCTTTACGTTTGTATTTGATCACTTCTTTGCTCACATTTTTAATGCTTTCAAACGGATTCTTGAAAGAAGTAATCGGTGTTAAGCTGTTTTGCTTTTTAATATTTCTAAAGTAATAATTCGGATATTCACTCTTAGACTGAATTTGTACTAAAACTTTTCCTGATTTAAAATCTTCAATTTCGATTAAATCTTCTTTTTTGTCTTTGTAAGCTGAAGTATAGATGCGTTTTGATTGTAATGTTTTTAGATTGAATTCATCTATAAAAGGAAATTGTCCTTCTTTTGTGTATCCTTCTCCAATACGATAAGCATTGTCTTTTTCAATTGCCAGAACATATTTGTTGTATTCGTTCTTTCTGGTTTCAAAAACTCCCGGATCTGAATAAACATCCTGTTGGTTTCTGTCTGTAATCACTTTTGGTTGTTGGGCAGGATTTGATGGATTGATCAAATAGATTTTTGTATTACGGGTGTCGTACCATTGATCCGTTAAAAAAGCAATGTTGTCGTTCCCCCATGTAATATCGGCGTAACGTTGTGGTACTTTTACTAAAGAAGTTCCTTCATTTGTAAAAGGAGCGTCCCAAAGAAAAACTTCATCTCTAAAATCGACTTTGTTTGCAGGATCTCCTTCGTCCAAAGCCACTACATAAGATAAGGTTGCCGGTTTGTCATTTCTCCAGGCCATTTCTCTTTTCCCTTTTCGAACAGCCATAAAACCTTTTGGGATTATTTCGTTTAACGGAACGTCGTTAACTAATTTAATCTCTTTTCCTCTTGCATCATAAACAATAGTTCGGGATGGGAATCTGTATAAAGGCACCACATATGAAAACGGTTTTTGAATCGTTGTTAACATAATGAAGTTACCGTCTGGCGAAATTCTTTCACCGGAATACATTGCTGCTTCTTTAAATAAAGTGGCAGTTCCGTTAAGATTAACTTTATACAGTTCAGAAGTAATGATATTTTCAAAATTAATTTCGTCATTTTGATTTTTCAACATATCAGGGTATGTTCTGTTTTGAGATTTTGTTCCCGCAGTGTTAGAGACAATCGGACCTGTTGGAAGATCTTTTTTAGCATCCAACAGTGGTTTTCTGTTTTTCGGAAGCATTTTCACCAAAATAGTTTCGTTGTCTAAAAACCAGCTAAACGGATTTCCCAGATTGGCATTGACCGTTGCCTCGGTAAGTTTTGTTGCTTTTGCAGTTGCAACATCCACAAACCAAAGTTCAACACCAGTACTTGTGGTGTGCGAAAACAATATTTTCTTGTCATTTGGAGACCAAAGGATATTGCTTATTTTTGGGTTTTCCGGTAATCCTGCAACCTGAACTTCTCCTTCTTTACCGTTAATTTTTTTTAATTTAAGATTGGTGGTATACGTTACCGAACTGGAAATGTTTGTTACCGGATTAATTCTTAAACCTCCCAAACGAAGTTCGTCCTGATTTAAATCATCAAGTGTTTTGTATGTGCTCCTGTACAACAGTAGCATATTTTCTTTTTTAGTATCCATAGATACCGTAGGAGCTTTTTCGTAATCGGCTAAATCTAAAATAGATTTCGATGGTTTTTGGTAGGTGAGATTTTCCTGTGCAAAGGCAAAAAAGCCAACGTTAAGAAATAAGAGTAATGTGACCTTTAATTTCATAATTTGAATTTTAGGGATTTAAAATAGGTATTCGTATATGTTTGACTAAAGTACTTTAAACTTGTTACATTTTATGCGTTATTTTTGATACTTTTCATGTATTTGAGGCTAAAACTGTTTTTTCGGAATTTAATCTGTCAGAATTCGGTGTATAATTAAAGTATATTAAATTGCCAATTACGAAAAAAACACTAATTTGGACGCTAATGTTTTAAAGTATACTTAAATTTGCATTACAATTTTTTAACAAATAATAAAACAATATGTATCATTCAAAAATAGCGGGCTTAGGATATTATGTCCCTTCAAATGTTGTGACCAACGATGATTTGTCTAAGATAATTGATACCAATGATGAATGGATTCAGGAGAGAACTGGAATTCAGGAGCGTAGACATATTATTCGTGGAGAAGACACCACAACTACAATGGGAGTAAAAGCAGCTAAAATTGCTATAGAACGTTCTGGCGTAGCCAAAGAAGATATTGATTTTGTAGTTTTTGCGACCTTAAGTCCCGATTATTATTTTCCAGGGCCGGGAGTTTTGGTACAACGTGATTTAGGATTGCGTACGGTAGGAGCGCTGGATGTTAGAAATCAATGTTCAGGTTTTGTGTACGCATTGTCGGTAGCTGATCAATATATCAAAACCGGAATGTACAAAAATATTCTGGTGATTGGTTCGGAAGTACATTCGACAGGACTGGATATGACTACTCGTGGTCGTGGCGTGTCGGTAATTTTTGGAGATGGAGCAGGAGCAGCGGTTTTAAGCCGTGAAGAAGATTTGACAAAAGGAATTTTATCTACGCATTTGCATTCAGAAGGACAGCATGCCGAAGAATTGGCTTTGCAGGCACCGGGAATGGGAGCGCGTTGGGTGACTGATATTATTGCGGATAATGATCCAAATGACGAAAGTTATTATCCGTACATGAATGGACAATTTGTATTTAAAAATGCTGTAGTTCGTTTTGCGGAAGTAATCAATGAAGGATTAGAAGCAAACGGCTTACAGGTTTCAGATATCGATATGTTGATTCCACATCAGGCTAATTTAAGAATTTCGCAATTCATTCAAAATAAATTCAAATTGAGTGATGATCAGGTACATAATAATATTCAAAAGTACGGAAATACTACTGCTGCCTCTATTCCGATTGCTTTGACTGAAGCATGGGAGCAAGGAAAAATTAAATCAGGAGATACAGTGGTTTTGGCTGCTTTTGGTAGTGGTTTTACCTGGGCAAGCGCAATTATTAAATGGTAATTAATTCATCTTGCATTATATTTCAAAACCTGCTCTTTTTTAGAGCAGGTTTTTTTTATGTCAGGCTGAGCGGAGTCGAAGTCATCGTTCTTGCTTCCCTAACCTTTGACTTCTCTCGCTTTGACCGTTCCGTTTTTAATTTATATTTTTGTTCAGCATCATCAAGCCGATGCAATTTTTTAAATCAATCAAATGAAAAAAAATCAACTGGAAATAGCCTGTTTCAATTACGAATCGGCAATAATTTCACAAGACAATGGTGCGGACAGAATCGAATTGTGCGATGATATGCAGGTTGGCGGGACAACGCCAAATTTGATAACAGCAGAAAGAGTTCGGGAAAAACTAACCATTAAAATGCATGTAATCATCCGGCCTCGCGGTGGTGATTTTGTTTATACAGAAGAAGAGTTTCTGGAAATGAAACAAGATATTAAACAATTTAAAGCACTTGGAGTTGATGGTTTTGTTTTTGGAATTTTAAATCAGGACGGTAGTGTTAATAAAGAGCAGAATCTGGAATTGGTACAATTAGCTAGTCCGCTTTCGTGTACTTTTCACCGTGCTTTTGATGTTGTAAATTCTATCGAACAAGGATTGGAAGATGTAATTGGATGCGGTTTTCAAACAATACTAACTTCCGGAAGGGGTAAAAATGTTGAAGAAGGAATTTTTGATTTAGCAGTTATCCAAAAATTAGCGGCTGACCGAATTGAAATTATGCCCGGAGGCGGTTTGCGCTCTTCAAATATCAAATTATTACAGGAAAAATTGCAGCCTACTTTTTATCACTCGTCTGCGATTACAGATCAAACCGAAAAAGCAAATCCTGAGGAAATAAAAGAATTAAAAAACTTCCTGTAAACGGAATCAATATATAAATGACAAAAGTCCGGAGTTTCGTAACTCCGGACTTTTATTTTCAAATAAATAACTAAACTTTGGTTATGAAAACGGTATTAAAGGACTCCACTGCTGCTGCCGATATTGTTTTCCCCTCTTTCTTTACGGTTCATACCGGTAATTTTTGCCCCTCCAAAATTATAAGTCAGACCTAAATAAACAGTTTGGTTTTCCCAAGTGTTCTGTCCTGCGTGCGGATAAGGATATTGCGCATCAAAAGAATATTTCATAGTATCGAAAATATCATTAAAGCGAAGGCTTATATTCATTTTGTCGTTTAGCAAAGTATAACGAGCGCCTGCATCGATTTTGTACATTTCATGACTGTTACTTTGCAGGCCGTCAGTTGGCATGGTGTAGAATCCGAATAGTAAAAAGCTCATGCGTTTGTTGAGTTTAAAATTAGAACTGATACGGCTGTTTAAAGCCGAAACTGTAATTTTTCGCTCAAGTGGTATTCCTATGTTTGTTGTAGGATTCAGTGAAAAAACAATTCCTTGTTGATTGATACTTGAAAAGTCAATAGACGGAGAGATGTCCCACCATTTTGTGATTTTGTAATTAAAAGAAGCTTCAAATCCATAAGCAGAGTTACGGTCAAAGTTGGTATAAGATTCGATTAGTTTATTACCTGCAGTATCCGTCTTGTCCGGATATGTGATCCTGCTGATCTGATCGTTGATACTTCTGACGTAAACTCCAAAAGTAAAACTTCCCTTTTCTAAGGTTTTAGTATAATTAAGCTCTACTGAATTAGTAAATTGAGGTCTTAGTTCCGGATTTCCTAATGTCGTTACCAGTGGGGTAGAAAACTCACGAATTGGTCTTGTCTGCTCTAAACTAGGGCGGTCTACACGACGGCTATAACTAAGCTGTATGGTGTTTTTTGCATTTAGAGTATAGGTAAAATAGGCCGATGGATAGAGCGTTAAATAATCATCATTAAACTTATCCTGGCCAGAATTAAAATTAGCAGCTGCTTTATAGCTTTCAAAACGAGCTCCTAATTGATAACTGAATTTACTGAATTTCTGACCAAAGGTGGCATAAGCAGAATAAATATCAGTATCATAAGTATAATGTATCGGTTGATTTCCGGTAAGATCAGAAGGGTTTGTTAGGGCATAATTATTCTCAGATTTTGTGATCCTGGCTTCGGCACCCAGTTCGAGAGTTGTCTTTTCGTTTATAGGATTAACATAGTCCAGGTTTACTGTACTTAGTTTGCGATGGCTTTTGTTTAAATCAGTATGGCTTACCTTTTTTACGGTATGGTCAGGAGAACTGTTTTGAGTGTTAAAATTTCCTTGTTGAGTTGCATTGTAATTACTGTAGTTTCCTTCAATGTCCAGGGTGTGGCCTTCTTTTTTAAAGAGATGTTTGTACGCCAGATTATAAGTTCCCAGTTTTTGAGGTCCAAAGTATCTGGAATTTTGCAAGATGTTGGTGATTTCAGGATTATTATTGTAGTTTATATTGGCGTCAACAAATACGTCCTGATTGTATTTACTTTGATTAGTGTAAAAAGAAATAGTGTTTTGTGCGTCAATAAAATAATCCATACCAATTTTATAGAGATGTGAATCGGCATTTGATTTAAAGTCTATTTGTTGACGAGTATCCTGATCGAATCTTTGAAGAGAGCTATCGAAAAAATAGGTTCCGAAATTTTGACCGGCGTTTCCATAAAAATTTACTTTTCCGTTTTTGTAATTCAAATTCAGAGATTGATTATGTTTCGTAGCTTCGCCAATAGTTATTCCACCGCTGTAACTCCCGTTAAAACCTATATTGGTATTTTTAAGTAAAATAATGTTGATGATTCCTGACATTCCCTCCGGATTGTATTTGGCACTTGGATTGGTAATCAACTCAATTTTTTTGATAGAGGTAGACGGGATTTGTTTTAGCAATTGAGCCGGATCAATATTACTGGGTCTTCCGTCAATTAATACTCTTACATTTTCATTGCCACGAAGTGAAATTTTCCCGTTCTGATCTACATTGACAGATGGAATATTATTCATAATCTCAGAAGCTGTTGCTCCGGCGGTGGTCAGGTCTTTACCAACTGTAATTACTTTTCGATCCAGTTTTTGTTCAATGGTTGAACGCTCGCTAATAATGTTTACACCTTTAAGCTGAGTTGCTTCTTCTTCAAGAGCGATCTTGATAATAGCCTCTTTTTGATTTTCGCTTAAAATAACAGATCCCGTGTATTTCTTAAATCCGATATATTGAATTTCGATCGTGTAATTTTTTAAAGCCAGATTTTTAATGGTAAAATTGCCATTATCATCAGTGTTAACTCCTAAGACAATTTTTCCATTGTCTTTAAGTGAAACGGTAGCATAAGAGATAGGAGCATGGTTTGATTTTTCGGTAACTTTTCCGGAAACAGTTCCGAAAGTTTGTGCCTGAAGAGTTGTCATTGTAGTCAGTAAGACTAGTAAAAGTAATTTTAATTTCATGAACATGTGATTGATTTGATTGATGATTGTTTCTTTTGAAATATTTCAAAATGTATCAGTAGAGACCTTCTTTCCAATCCGATGTTACAGTAAAAATTAAAATTAAAAGTGTATTTTTTGTGAGGTGCTGTTTTAGAGTAAATTAGTTTTTAAATTTTTGATAATTTTAACAATTTGTAGGTTTAGATTCCGGATGATTTTTTATTTTCTTCAATAGAATAAGGAGGTAACACAGGAGGCGAGTCTTAATTATTGTAAGTATGGCAGGAATAAAACAGCGATTCAATTTTAACTAAAGTTGTCCAATACTCATAAAAAAAGCCCGGAGTTGGCAAACTCCAGGCTTCTTCATTTTTATACAAAACTATTAAAATCGATTGGTAATGTTAGATTAGAATAATCCTCCACCGCCTTTATTCGTATTGTCTTCTCTTTGTTTACGTTGTAGGTTTTTGATTTTCGCCCCTCCAAAGTTGTATGTTAAACCTAAATAAACCGTCTGACTCTCCCATGTAAATTGTCCTGAGTGTGAATAAGGATACTGAGAATCAAAAGCATATTTCATTGTATTGAATACGTCGTTAAAACGTAAGCTAATGTTCATTTTATTGTTTAACAAAGTATAACGGGATCCCATATCCATTTTATACATTGCATGGCTGTTATTTTGAAGACCTTCAACTTCTCCTCTGTAAAATCCGAATAATAAAAAGCTTAAACGTTTATTTACTTTGAAGTTTGAATTCATACGTCCATTAAAAGCACCAACAGTAATTTTTCTATCCAGAGGGCTGCTTTTTTGAGTTACCGGATCGTATACAAACACTATACCTTGTTGGTTAATGCTTGAGAAGTCAATAGATGGTGAAATATCCCACCATTTTGCAATTTTATAAGTGAACGAAGCTTCAAAACCATAAGAAGTATTGTTATCAAAGTTCGAATACGTCAGGATTTGTTTGTTACCACTTGGGTCAGTGTCATCCGGAAGTAAAACTCTGCTGATTTGGTCGTTGATGCTTCTTACAAAAACACCTGCCGTAAAGCTTCCTTTTTCGAAAGTTTTAGTATAGTTTACTTCAACTGAATTCGTAAATTGAGGTCTTAATTCAGGATTTCCTAATGCTGTGATTAACGGCGTAGAAAATTCACGAATAGGTTTTGTTTGTTCTAAACTCGGACGGTCAACACGACGGCTGTAGCTCAATTGGAAAGTGTTTTTCTCATTCAGGTTATACGTCAAATAAGCAGATGGGTATAAGGTGATATAATCATCATTAAATTTATCCAGACCATGATTTAAGTTGGCTACAACTTTATAGCTTTCAAAACGAGCTCCTACCTGATAACTAAATTTTTTAAATTTCTGACCAAATGTTACATAAGCAGAGTAAATATCAGTATCGTAAGTGTAATTAGAAACTGGAAGTGCTGCAAGCGGATTACCAGTGATATAATCGTTATCCGTTTTTGTAATTCTGGCTTCGGCACCTGCTTCAAGAGTTGTTTTGTCGTTTAATGGATTTACGTAATCAACATTTAAAGTACTTAATTTACGAGTACCAGCAATATAATCGATATAAGACTGGTTGTCTGTAGTATTGTCTTTTTTTCTTATTTGTGTATCAAAACCAGCATTTTGCGTTTCTTTATTGTTGCTGTAGTTGGCTTCAAAATCTAAAGTATGACCTTCTTTTTTAAAGATATGTTTGTAAGCCAAATTGTAAGTTCCTACGTTATCCGGACCTGTATATTTTGATTTCTGTAACATATTCTTAATGTCAGAACTGTTTACATTGCTGTAATCAATATTCGTGTCTACAAAAAACTTACCGTTTGATTTGTTCTGATTGGTATAAAAAGATATAGTATTGTGGTCATTGATAAAATAATCCATTCCAATTTTATACAGGTAAGAATCATTTTCGTTCACAACATCAATTTTCTGACGAATGTCCTGATCGTATCTGTTGATGAAACCATCGTTATAATAAGTTCCGAAATTTTGTCCTACGTTACCAAAGAAATTTACTTTTCCGGTTTTATAGTTCAAATCTAAAGACTGATTGTATTTGGCAACTTCTCCAAAAGTGATTCCGCCACTGTAGCTTCCGTTGAAACCAGTATTGCTGTTTTTGTGTAAAATGATATTGATAATACCTGACATTCCTTCCGGATTGTACTTGGCACTTGGGTTGGTAATCAACTCAATTTTTTTGATAGAGGTAGATGGAATTTGTTTCAACAACTGAGCAGGATCAATATTCGAAGGTCTTCCGTCAATCAATACACGAACATTATCGTTTCCGCGAAGCGAAAGTTTTCCGTCCTGATCTACATTCACAGATGGAATGTTGTTCATAATATCAGATGCCGAAGCTCCGGCAGTAGTCAAATCTTTTCCGACAGTAATTACTTTTCGGTCAATTTTTTGTTCGATTGTCGAACGCTCGCTTACGATATTAACTCCTTTAAGTTGAGTTGCCTCTTCTTCAAGCGATACATTAATTGTAGCTGTTTTTTTGTTGTCGCTCAAAATTAAAGAACCTATATATTTTCTAAATCCAATATATTGAATTTCGATCGTATAACTTTTTAAAGCCAGGTTTTTGATAGAGAAATCTCCGTGATCATCAGAATTAACTCCCGCGACTACTTTTCCGTTCTCTTTAACCGAGATGGTCGCGTAAGAAATAGGAGCATTGTTTGATTTTTCAGTAATTTTTCCGGAAACACTTCCTGAATTCTGTGCATTTGCTGTTGTTATTACACCCAGTAATACAAACAGAAAGAATTTTAGTTTCATAATGTAATAATGATTTTTTGATGGATTGATGATGATTGTTTTTTTGTTTTTGTTTTTTGCCTTCAAACCAATTTGAAGTCTTTATTAAGACTCGTTTGCCAAAGATATGTTACAAGAAAAAGTGAAAAAAAAATAAAATTTTGTAAGACTGGCTGTTTTATAAGAGGTTAGCGTTTTTGTTTTTGGATAATTTTAACACTTAAAGACGAAGAGTTTTTAAGAAATTAGAATTGTTTTATATGATTTAATATGTTTTTGATTTTCTGTAATTGACGAATAAGCAGTATATTTGCTCACTTTAAAATAAGTTTACATGTCATTATCACAAATTCTTACTCCTTCTATACAAAAAGCAATACAAGCATTATTTGATGTTACTGTTGAAAAAATCGAATTTCAAACTACCCGAAAAGAATTTGAAGGCGATATCACAATGGTGATTTTTCCTTTGTTGAAAGTGATCAAAAGCAATCCTGCTGAACTAGGCAGTAAAATTGGAAATTATTTAGTTGAAAATGTTTCAGAAGTAGCTCGATTTAATGTGGTTTCGGGATTTTTGAACATCGTCATTGCCGATAGTTATTATTTGAATTTCTTCAATGAAATAAAAGACAATACAAAGTTTGGGTATGTAACACCAAATCCGGAGGACAAAGCAATTATGGTCGAATATTCTTCGCCAAATACAAATAAACCTTTGCATTTAGGTCACGTGCGTAACAACTTGTTGGGATATTCTGTAGCTGAAATTATCAAAGCATCAGGAAAAAAAGTATATAAAACACAGATTATTAACGACCGTGGAATCCATATTTGTAAATCGATGCTGGCTTGGCAGAAGTTTGGAAATGGTGAAACTCTCGAAAGTTCAAATTTGAAAGGTGATAAATTAGTAGGTAAATATTATGTCGAGTTTGATAAAGCTTATAAAGCTGAAATTTCTCAACTAATGGAAACTGGTAAAACCGAAGAGGAAGCCAAAAAACAATCTCCAATTATTATTGAAGCACAAGAGATGCTTAAAAAATGGGAGTCGGGAGATGAAGCGGTAATTTCGCTTTGGAAAATGATGAACCAATGGGTTTACGATGGTTTTGCTATTACTTATAAAAATCTGGGCGTTAATTTCGATAAATACTATTACGAAAGCAATACTTATTTGCTAGGAAAAGACGTAGTTCAGGTAGGTCTGGACAAAGGAGTTTTTGAAAAAGATCCGGACGGTTCCGTTTGGATTGATCTTACCGATGAAGGTTTGGATCGTAAAATTGTTTTGCGTTCAGATGGAACTGCTGTATATATGACACAGGATATCGGAACCGCAATTCAGCGTGTAAAAGATATGCCGGATGTGGGCGGAATGGTTTACACAGTTGGTAATGAACAGGATTACCACTTTAAAGTATTATTCCTGATTTTGAAAAAACTAGGTTTTGACTGGGCTTCAAGCTTGTATCATTTATCATACGGAATGGTTGATTTACCTTCAGGAAAAATGAAAAGCCGTGAAGGAACCGTTGTAGATGCCGATGATTTGATGCAGGATATGACGGACACAGCCAAACAAATTTCGGAAGATTTAGGAAAATTGGATAGTTATTCGGCGGAAGAAAAAGCAAAATTGTACCAAACCATTGGTCTGGGAGCGTTGAAATATTATATTTTAAAAGTAGATCCTAAAAAACGTATTTTGTTTAATCCGGAAGAATCTGTTGATTTTGCCGGAAATACAGGGCCGTTTATTCAGTATACTTACGCGAGAATCCAGTCGATAATCCGTAAAGCCGATTTTGATTTTTCGGCTAAAACCAATACCGAAGAATTACACGAAAAAGAAAAAGAGCTGGTAAAACAAATCGAGCTTTTCCCGGAAGTAATTCAAAATGCAGCACAGAATCACAGCCCGGCTCTGATTGCTAATTATACATATGATTTGGTAAAAGAGTATAATTCGTTTTATCAGTCGGTACATATATTAGGAGAGACGGATTTAACTAAAAAGGTATTCAGAGTGCAGCTTTCGCAAAAAGTTGCTGAGGTAATTAAAGCAGCGTTTACTTTATTAGGAATTGAAGTTCCGGAGCGAATGTAATTTTTTTTGCCCAATAGATAAAATGTAAAGAGTCGATAATTGAAATTATCGACTCTTTTTTTTTGTGTTTTTTTACACGTTTTAAAATCTATGTTTCTATGTGTTAGATTAGTGTTTTGCTCAAAAATGTAAAGCAATTAAGACGAAAATAATGAATGTTTTTGAGTTGAATTTTCGCGTAAAAAATACAATTTAACATTTGTAAATCTCGTTTTTATGGTTATGTTTACAGTAAGAAAATGATTTATAAAAAAGATTTGTAAAGTCAGTAAATACAGGGCGTCACGTAGAGAATTCTGTTAAAAAAATAATCGAGTAAGCCGAAAACAGCAAGAGTAGGCAAAAAATTTAACCAAAAAACAAATGATTAAAAATTCCTTTTTACTACTAGTGCTTCTGGTAGCGTGCTGCACGGTAAATGCGCAAGATTTGATTTCGCCTTCTTATGGATTTTCCCACAGTAAAACAGCTTACATTACTTTGGCTGATGGTACTGAAATTAATGGTACTATTAAAGATATTGATAGAGACAAAGGTTTGATCGAGTACATCAAATTACAAGACGGAGCTGGAAAAAAACACAAACTAAAACCAGAAGATATTAAATTTATGTACTTACCTCCAAGTGGATTGGATAACTTAGGAAAGAAACTTAATTTTCTTGAGGATTTCAAAAAATGGAATGATACTAAGTTAAACCAGGATTTTTTAAATGATGGATATGCTTACTTTGAAACTGCGGATGTAAAAATCAAGAAGAAAAACAGCAAATTGTTAATGCAGTTGCTTAATCCTTCATTCAGTAAAGAGTTTAAAGTGTACTGTGATCCTTATGCAAAAGAAACTACTTCTTTAGGAGTTGGCGGAGTGAAATTTATTGGTGGAGATGCAAAATCTTACTACGTAGCTAAAAAAGATTCACCGGCATTTTTATTAAAGAAAAAAGATTATAAAAAAGAATTCGTGCCATTATGGGGAAGTTGTGAGAAAGTAATTGCTGCAAATCCTGAGCCTAAATGGACAGATTTAACAAAACACATTGTTTTGTATTCTGAATGTAAAGAAACTAACTAATATTTTTATAGGAAGCTAGTTTTTGATTCTGAAAGAAATAAAGAGCCGATAGTTGTAAAACTATCGGCTCTTTTTGTTTTAGCTCTTTTGTCGATTCTTATTTAGTTTCTCCCATATTTAGAAGTCAAAATACTGGATTTTAGTCTTCTATAAAAATATAAAAAAAAGACTAAGATTTATTTGTGTATCAATAAATAATATATTAATTTTCCTACTTTAAATAAAGAAATATAATGGAATCTTAATGCCTTTATTTACAGACTCTAAACACCACCTCAAGAGTTTTTTCTGTTGTATCCAAAGCAAATAATCCCAATACCTATTACAAAAGATTAAAGATATTCACCTTTTATTAGTTAATTTATGCTGTTTTGAATTAGTAAGCTAATAGCTTTTAATTAAACATAGAAGGTAATAGACCGTTTGAATTCATTTTCAGACGGTTTTTTTATGCATAAAAAAGCCGATAGTTTCAATAACTATCGGCTTTTGTAACTAACACAACTATTTTTATTTTACGAACTTGTTGATGATCGCATCAGTTTCTGCTTTTGTAGCGGTTGGTTTTAAATCAAATAAAAGAGAATAAAGAGCTTTTCTGTCTACTTTAGCTTCTAAGTTTAAATCCTGGTGTCTGTCAAAAAGTGTTTGCCATTTGTCACGAACATTTTTCCAAAGAGCGTTGTTTTCCTTCCACCATTTTTGACCGGCGATACATTTAATGTCTGCTACTTTAGTATAAACATCCATCCCTTTTTCTTGTGCTAACAAAACATCTTTTCCGCTGTCATCACGAACTAATTTGTCATTGTCTTGCTCATGATTCCAACCTGTAGCAGTAATTTCGTGAATGTTTCTTCTTTTTAAAACATTATAATCGTTACGTTTTGTTTGCTCTCTTCTTGGTAGTGGCGCATCAGCAATGTTTGCCCAGTAGTTTTGTCCGTCTACATGTACCCAAGTTGAAGATCCTTCATAACGCGGACTATCGTCTACCTGATATACTTTTTGAGTCCATTGTCCTTTAACTGCTTTTTTGTCCAGTTTTTTATATTTCCATGAAGTTCCTTTGTCAAAACTGTATAAATCAGTGTTTTCATACAACCAGTCTTGTCTCCAGTGTTTGATGATCATATCGTCACTTACTATTAATAAGTGTTGCATTACAATTTTGTTAGGAGTGTCTTCTAATAACTCAACCCATTCCAAAGCAGATTCGTGTTTCGTTTCTGATGGTTTATAAGTTGCTGAATCTTTAGCGTATTGAAAAGTTTCTGCGAAATTAAACTTCACTTCGTAGCAACCACACATAGATTTGATGGATTTGATGTCTTGTTGTTTTTTATCCTGACTGAAACCAAGGCTACAAGTCAAAGCCATAACAGCTGAAAAATAGAGGCTTTTTGAAATCATAACGTATTATTTTGTTTTTAAATTTTCGCAAATATATGTATTTTATTTAGAACAAATAAAAATAGTTTATATATTTGCGCCATTATTAAGAATGAATAAAAATAATGAAAATCAAATTTATCTTTTTTGCAGCTTTTCTTTTTTGTCAAATAACTTTTGCACAAAAGAAAGATACCACGGCTGTAAATAAACTTTCTGAAGTGGTGGTCACCGGGCAGTTAGAACCTCAGTCTATAAAAAAATCAGTGTTTAATGTTCGTGTGATTTCAAAGGAAGATATTAAGCAATTGGCAGCAAACAATCTTGCAGATGTTTTGAATCAGTACTTAAATATAACAATTAGGAATAGCGGGAGTGATGGACGTTCAACCGTTTCTATGTTTGGATTGGATTCGCAATATTTTAAAATATTAATTGATAACATTCCATTAGTAAGTGATACCGGAATGGGAACTAATGTCGATTTAACACAAGTAAATCTTGACGATGTTGAACGTATCGAAATTATTGAAGGTTCAATGGGAGTAACTCATGGAGCAAATGCTGTAAGTGGTATTTTGAATATCATAACTAAAAAAGGCGGAGGATACAGATGGCAGATCAGCACGACTGTTCAGGAAGAGACTGTAGGTAATGAATACGCTCTTTTTGATAAAGGCCGTCATATTCAATCAGCCAAAATAGCTCATAATTTTAACGAAAACTGGTTCGTTAATATAGGTGGGAACCGTAATGATTTTGCCGGTTTTTATGATAATATGAAGGGGAAAGATTATGCCATGAATAATGGGTCACGAGGATATAAATGGCTTCCGAAAGATCAGTTAGTTGGTAATGGGCTTTTAGGTTATCAAAAAGGAAATTTTAAAATATTTTACAAATTTGATTATTATGGTGAGGATGTTCATTTTTATAATCCAATTTTAATTCCACAAGATAATTACCCTTTTCCTGAAACCTATTATGCAAATGATAAACGTTTTATAACCAATAGATTTTATCATCATTTAAATTCTAACGGAAAATTGTTTTCGAAGTTAAATTATAATGTTTCTCTTTCACATCAGAAACAAGAACGTGATTTAGAAAGGTTTAACTATCAAATGGAAACAGGAAAAGAGTTTGATAATAACAGGCAGACTTACCAATCAAAAGAAGTTTTCTATTCTACAGGAACGTTGAGTAATTTTTTCAATAGTAAAAAGGTCGATTTTCAATTGGGTTATGAAATTACAAATGAAAATGGATTTTATGATGCGACTGCAGGCACTTTTAAAGACGATCAGCAACAGCTTAAAGACATAAGAAAGCGACTTGAAAATTATGATATTTTTACTGTGGCGGAGGTTAATCTGACCGATAAATTTTCTATCCGTCCAGGACTTCGTTATTCGATTCAATCTAATTTTGACAATCAGTATGCTAGTTCGTTAGGATTAAGATATATTTTTAAACAGGGATTAGAGACGAGAGCTTCAATGGGTAAATCATACCGTACTCCTAACTTTGATGAGCTTTATACTTATTTTGTAGATTCTAATCATAATGTTCAGGGGAATCCCGATTTAGTTCCTGAGAATAGCACCTCATATGAGCTTAGTTTTAAAAGATCTTGTCAACTTCGTTCTGGAGCACAAATTTCAAATAATGTAGCCTTTACCTTTATGAATGTCGATGATAGAATCGATATGGTTTTGACTCAAGTTGTTCCTTCATTAAGTTATCGATATGTTAATATCAATGCCTATAAAATGTGGAATGCATCAACTACTGAGCAATATTCATATAAAAACTGGAACGTAAAAATTGGGGCGGCTTTAGTTGGTGTTTCCAGAAAATTAGATTTGGCGGCACTAAATCTGACTACTGATGATAAGTATCTGTATTCATTTCAGTTAAATTCAAGTATTTCTTATAATATCCCGAAATGGAACACTCTAGTAGCATTGTACTATAAGTATAATGGACAGCAACAGCAATTTGTGGCAGGAACAGATACGGATGGAAGTGCTAAATTCTTTTTAAATGAAATAAAGCCCTATAGTTGGATGGATGCTTCTGTTCGCAAATTGTTTTTCAAAAATCAGTTTGAAGTAATGGTTGGCGCCAGAAACTTATTTAACATTACAGACGTTCAGTCAGTGAGGAATGGGGGAGGTTCAACCGGAGGGGCACATGGTTCCACAAGTTCAGACTTAATGCTTGGATATGGGCGCTCTTACTTTATTAAACTTACGTATAATCTAAATTTTAATTAATATATATCATGAAAAAAAACTTTATTTTAATACTCTCTTTCGTATTGCTGGCTTTTACGGCTTGTAATAATGATGATAATGACGGACAATCTGTGGCTGTCGCATTTGCGGAGTCTTCCTATAATTTAACAAGTGCCGCAACTCCAGTTCAGATTAAGTTTGCCACTCCGGCACCTTCTGCAGGAACAATTACAGTTTCGTACACGGTTACGGCTGCAGCTTATACTACAGATTTTACAACTGCTCCCGCAGCAGCTGCAAATAAAATAGTAATACCTTTTGCTCAAAATGCGACGTCTGCTGAATTCACTTTTAATAAAATTAAAAATGCAGTAGGTGCGGAGGTTAAGAATGTAATTTTTACAATTGATGGTTCTTCTATTAATGTTGATATAGTAGGGAATAAAACCATACAGTTAAACTTTAATGAAACAGCTTCATTAGGTACAGCTTTGGCTCCTTTGGTTGGAGGTTCTGCAGAACCAAATCAGGTTTATGTTGATTTAAGCACAGGAAAATTAACAACAGTTGTAAGAACTTCTTGGGACTTAGGTTTTTATTCTGGTTCAGATTTTAGAGTAGTACTGAATGGTTCATTAAAAATGTCAGCAAAGAAATTGACAACAACAAATATTGATGAAGTACAAACACCGGACGAAACTATGATTATTACTCCTGGAAATGGAATTGTAAGTCAAGTTGACGGTCCGGCAGGGGATATTCTTCAAACAGCTATTGCAGGTGTTTCATCAACTGATTCTGAAAATAAAGTTTATTTAATTAACATGGGAAGTAACCCTGCTACTGCAACTTTAGGTTCTGAAGGTGTTGGAGCTGGAACTTCTAGAGGATGGAAAAAAATTAGAGTTCTGAAAAGCGGAAGTGATTATAAGATTCAATATGCAGATATAGCTGCTACGACGCATGATGAAATTGTAATTTCGAAAAATAGTGCATACAATTTTACATTCTTTAGTTTATTGGGTAAGAAAACGGTTAATGTTGAGCCACAAAAGAATCAATGGGATCTTAACTTCACTTCATTTACAAATGTAATTCCTGGCCCGACAGGTTCGTCACCTTATCTTTTTGCTGATTATGTTGTTAATAACGTAAAAGGTGGGGCGCAAACATATCAAGTTCTTACAAGTGCTTTTTCATATGACAATTTTGCATTAGCGAATGTAGAAACTTCAAAGTTTAATGACGATCAAAGAAATATTGGATCTAACTGGAGAGGAACAAGTGTCGTTGGTCCTAATGGTACTCCAGTTTCGCAATTTGTTTTAAGAACTGATCGTTTCTATGTAGTTAAAGATCCTGCTGGAAATATCTACAAATTGAAATTTACTGGTGGAACAAAAGAAGATGGTGAGAGAGGATTTCCTAAATTTCAATATGCATTGTTGAAATAATACTATAATATAGTAACCCCGAACTAGCTAAATTTAGTTGGTTCGGGGTTATTTTTTAACCTTTAATTCGATTTAACATGAAAAAAATTACACTTGTTTTTTTGCTTCTTTTTAGTATTTTTTCTTATGGTCAGTTTAATGTTAATGTTACTAACATGACTGTTAATAACACAAATGCTACGGCAATAAATTTCGGGACTAATATATCCCAAGTCAATATAGCTTTAACTGTAAATATTAGTGCGGGTTCAATACCTAGTGATAGTGCCCCTGGTAGTGTAAATGTATATTACAAAAGGAATTCTTCATTATCAGCATCGCCAATTAGTCCTTCTGGAGGGAATGGAGGGCAAGTCTTTTTTTTAGGGGGGTATAGTGCGATAAGGAGCTTTCAGCTTGCATTAAATGCATCTGAATTTGATAACACAGATGGATTCTTATACGTAGAGTATAAGAGTTATTCAGGAGTATCTTATACAAGCAATAAAATAAATGTTACGAAAGCGACTACTACAACTCCTACTACACCAACAACTCCTAACTCTAATTGGAATATTATTAGTTTTGATTATCTTTTTAGTCAATTTAACTTAACTATTAATGAAGGTGAGTCGGTACCTCTTATAGTTGGTACCGATGCAGACCAAATTTTAGGGAAGTTATATCAGAGATATAGTTATAGTTATCAATGGAGTAAAGAAACAGGTGGTGGGGTATTTGTACCTATTGAAGGAGCAACAAGTATGCACTACTATCCACAAGAAGTTTTGGTAACTACGAAATTTAAAAGAACGGTAACGTATCATCATTACGGTATTACTAGTACAGTTGATAGTAATGTGAGAACTGTTACTGTAAATCCAGCACCAGAATTAAAGAACAATTCAATTACATTAAATGGCTCAATTATTAGTGGTAGTCTGCCAACAGGTGGGCTTGGTCACTATGAGTACTCTTGGATGTTATTGGGGGCTGAAGACCCTTATACTTTTCCGGAAACAGGTAAGGATTTAGAACTTTCTGAAAGTCTTTATAATTATTTACTTTGGTATCCCAATGCATTTATAAAAAGATTTATAAAATCAGGAAGTCAAACTATTGTTAGCGGAAGTGTTAAAGTGCCTCCTATTTCTTTGCCTGTTTTGGAAATACAAAATAATACAATTGCAATTAATGGATATCAAGTAACGGGAAGCCAGCCGACAGGCGGTGGCGGCGACTATAGATACTCATGGTTTTTGGGTAGTCAAGAAGATCCGATTTGGTTTGAAGAAACTAGTAAAGATTTAAATCTGGCACCTTATTTCCGTGCTATTTCAATTTTGCAGACTGATCCTTCTGCGATGTTAGTTAGAATTGTTAGGTCAATAAAGAGTTCGACAAGTAACAAAATAAACTTGTATGGAGTTTCTGCACTTAAAAAACAAAATTTAAGAACTTTATCAGAAGAGGATTCGATATTGGTATATCCAAACCCAACAACCGAAGTTGTGAATTTTGTTACTAATTTTTCAACCAATAAAGAAATTGAAATAGTAGTTTATTCTGAAACAATACGAAACGAAAAATCAGTTTTTAAAGGCACTGTGACACCAAATCAGGTGGTAAGCTGGAATATTCCTTCGGGTTATGCAAAAGGAATTTACTTCTACAAAATCCGTTCAGGGAATGAAGAAATTAAAACAGGTAAAATTATAGTTCAATAAGAATACATTGAGCCAATTAGGCTCCATTCACTTTAAAATTTAGTTAATCATTAACTTTGTTTTTTTTATTTTTTTTTTTGATCAAGAGGCTGGATTCGTTCAGCCTCTTTTTTTTGTATTATTTTAATGTTAAAAAGAACCTAGAAATTAATTGTTTAATTCTATCTTTGCCCGTACTTTTTTATAAGGAATTAGTAGGAATTTTGAAATGAAATTTTTAACGAATCCTTTCTTCAAATTTATTATTACGAGTGAATACAAAATCTTACTTCTTTCAGTCTTTTGCAATTGTGGCATTGGCATTCATCGCTTTCATTGGATTTAAGCAAATCTTGCCCGACAAAATTTTTTCGGATAGTAAAGTAAATTCTAAAAACGTACTTATCGATAGTCTGCTTTTGGAGTCAGTCGCAAATGATTCTCTGGAACAGGATGGAGACAGTCTGACTGAAGAGGAGAAAAATGAAATGAGGGAGAAGATTGTTTTTGACGCTTCAGAAGGAATTGAGTTTCCATCGGAAACTTTCGATAACTATAAAGGATATCAATACCTGATTTCTTTTTACGAAAAATTATACCAGCTTGAAAAAAATCCGCAAGCCAAAGTCAGAATTGCCTACTACGGAGATTCCATGACTGATGGTGATTTAATTGTGCAGGATGTTCGTGCCAATTACCAGGAGCGTTTTGGTGGAAGCGGAGTTGGTTTTGTTTCTATTAATTCAGAATCTGCTGCGTCAAGAGGTTCAGTGAAGTCTTCGGCTTCCAAGAATTGGAAAATGCAATCGTATCTAAACGTAAAACATCCAACGAGTCCATTTGGAGTAAACGGGCATGTGTTCTTTGCAAATGATAAATCAAATACAACCTGGGTTCAATATGAAGCCGGTTTGAATAAATATGCAACTACTTTAGACAATCCAACATTGTATTATGGAAGGGGATCTAAAAAAGGAAATGTAAATTTCATAGTAGGAAGAGATACATTGCGCAAAAGCCTTGTTCCAAGCAATCTGATCAATACACTGAAAGTAACTTCAGGAAGTATAAAAGCATTCAAGGCTAACTTTATTCATGCCGATTCGATTCCAATTTACGGATTTAATTTTGATAACGGAAGCGGAATTCACGTAGACAACTTCTCACAAAGAGGGAACTCAGGTTTGCCGATTTCTATGTTTAATGCCAATGTAATGCAGGGATTCAATAACAGTTTGAAGTATGATTTGGTTATTTTGCATTACGGAACCAACGTTTTAAATTACGGAACCAAGAATTACAATTGGTACCAAAGAGGTATGACCAAAGCCGTTAATAAAATTAAGGAATCTTTTCCGGGAGTTTCTATTTTGATTATCTCGACCGCAGATAAATCGACCAAATACGATTTGGAGATGAAAACCGATTCGGCTGTTGTTCCATTAATGAGAGCGCAAAAAAGATACGCTCTTGAAACCGAATCTGGATTTGTGAATTTGTACACCTTAATGGGAGGTGACGGTTCTATGGTGAAATGGGTAGACGAATCTCCGGCAAAAGCCAATAAAGATTACACGCACTTTAACCAACGTGGAGCAAAAGCTATTGGTAAATTATTATACGATCAATTAAATAAAGGATACGAGCAATATAAAGTATTACGAGTAAATAGAGAAACTGATGCGACTAAGCGGAAAGCAGTCAGAAAAACTAATGCAGATTCCGTAGCTGTAAAAACAGATAGCGTAGATGAATAGACTAATTATTTTCTTTTGTTGTCTTTTTTTCTCAACAAACGATAAAACACCAAAAACAGATCCAATTCCAATTCCACAAAATATGATTCATAAAGTCGATACAGCAGCTGTTGATTCTTTTTCGGGAGACAGAATCTATAATGCAGAAGTTCTGGTGCCGTTTTTTTTGAAATTAAAGTCGAGCGAAACTCAAAATAGTCAAAAAATTAATATTGTTCACATAGGAGATTCTCATATTCAGAGTGATTTAATGACAAATGAGATTAGGAAAAACCTGCAACAAAAATTTGGTAATGGCGGTCGCGGACTTGTTTTTCCGCATCAGCTGGCCAAAACAAACGGTTCTTATAACGAGCGGTTCCGTTCGAACAGAGGATGGGAAAGTTATCGAAACATTCACCCTTTCAAAAATGTTCCGGTTGGATTAAGCGGAATTGCACTTTGGAGAGACAATGGCGGTTTTACGCTTGAGCTGAATATTAAAGATGCAGCGTATAATTTCAATACCATTAAGATTATTACGCCTCAGAATCAGAATATGTTTGATTTGGCAACATCTTCTCAGACCAGAACAATTCAGTCTACAGAGCGAAAGGTGATCACGCATAAAATCAAAAAAGGGGAGGCTATTTCTACAATTGCAGACAAGTACAATGTTTCGGTGGCCGATATCAGAAGAGATAATCATCTAAAGTCTAATAATATTCGGGCGGGACGAACACTGAAAATCAGAACCAACGAAACCAAACCCAGAAATATTACGAGTTCCGAATTTGTTCCGCTAAATCTGGAGTCCGATTCGTTTACTCATTATTACAATTCTGAAAAGACACTGAATCGTATTTTTTTGCTTCCAAATAAAGAGGCATCAAAGTATGAACTGAACGGGATAGTTTTGGAAAAAGATACCCCGGGTTTAATCTACAGTAGTATCGGCGTCAACGGAGCGAAGTTTTCTGATTATAATAAATACCCATTATTTTTTGAACAACTAAAAGCGCTGCATGCCGATCTTATGATTTTGTCGTTAGGAACAAACGAAAGTTACGATCACATGGAGGCTTCGGCTTATATAAAGGAACTGCGTGATTTTATAAAAAATGTAAAAGAACAAAATAGTAAGGTTTCTATCATTGTAATGACTCCGCCTCCGTCTTTACTTAAAGCGAGGAGGCCTAATGTTTATGTTCGCGATTATGCAAAAAGTATTATTGAAATTGCAAAGACAGATGGTTTTGCCGTTTGGGATTTATACGACGAACTTGGAGGGATGGATGGAATCCGGGGGTTAAAATCTGCAGGATTAATTGGGCCGGATTGGGTTCATTATTCTAAAAAAGGATACGAAAAACAAGGAAACTTGTTTACAGAAGCATTTTTAAAAGCATACGATAATTTTAAATTAAAGAATTAAGTTGATTACAATTGATAGCATAAATAATTGGTTTATTCAGAATTTTGGCGAAGTTACTTTAGAGCAGGCCAAAAGTTGGTTTATATACAATCCTGAAGAAAAATTACTCTTTAACACTGGTTTGTTCCTGGGACTATTTCTCGTTTTTTATTTTGTGTATGCTTTTTTACGCAAAACATTTTATTTGAGATTAACATACGTCATTCTCTTTTCGCTTTTCTTTTATTACAAGTCAAGCGGTATTTACTTTTTACTATTACTACTTTCGTCTGTTGTTGATTATGGTCTTAGTCAGATTATTTATAGAGAAGCAAAAGACAGTACAAAGAAAATTTACTTGGTGATCAGTGTAATCCTGAATCTGGGATTATTGGGGTATTTCAAATACATGAACTTCATGATTGTTACTTTCAATGATATGTTTCATGGGAATTACGAACTTCATGATATCTTTCTTCCGGTTGGAATCTCATTTTATACCTTCCAGTCGATGAGTTATATTATTGAGATTTATCGTGAAGAAATTAAGCCAACCAAAAACTACATCGAATACTTGTTTTTCGTTTCGTTTTTCCCGCAGCTGGTAGCTGGGCCAATTGTTAGAGCAAAAGACTTCCTGCCGCAGATTTATCAAAAATTAAACCTGACCAAGGAAGATGTAAACAACGCTTTGTTCCTGATTATTGGCGGATTGATTAAGAAAACCGTAATTTCAAATTACATCTCCATAAACTTCGTCGATCGTGTTTTTGATACACCGATGAATTATACCTCGTTCGAAAATTTAATGGCTTCTTATGGATACGCTATTCAGATTTATTGCGATTTTTCAGGATATTCAGACATGGCAATCGGAATCGCTTTGCTGTTAGGATTTAAATTGCCGGCCAACTTTAGAACACCTTATAAGTCAACTTCTATTACAGATTTCTGGAGAAGATGGCACATTTCATTATCGACCTGGCTGAAAGACTTCTTATACATTTCTATTGGAGGAAACCGTGAAGGAACATTTGCGGGGTTTTTGTTCCCGAGTTTATTCTTCTTTGGATTGCTCCTTTGGGGGATTTCAAACATAAACGAGAGTTTTATTCCGTTAGGAATAGCGATTGGTGCAATAGTCCTTTTTTGTCTGACATTTTTACTTTCGAAGAAGAAAAACCAAACTCTGGTTACCAATTTTAATTTGTTTACCACCATGCTTTTGGGTGGATTGTGGCATGGAGCCGGTGCGCAATTTATCGTTTGGGGAGCATTACATGGTTTGGCATTAGCGGTTCATAAAATTTTCATGGAATTTTTTCCGTCCAAAAAAGATGGTAAAGGTCCCGGATTTTTATGGAAATTCTTTTCAATAATCGTTACGTTCCATTTTGTTGTATTTTGTTGGATATTTTTCCGTGCCAGAGATTTTGAAACAGCCTTGCAGGTAATCAATAATATTGGTCAGTTAACATTCGAGCCTGAGAATTGGCAGGCAATCGTGTTAGGATATAAAAATGTATTTTTATTAATGCTTTTCGGATACGTGTGGCACTTCTTACCGGAAGTGATTACTTCTAAAATGAAATTGGTCTTTGATAAAACACCACTGATTGGAAAAGCAATCATACTAGGATTTGTATATTGGATTGTTTACGCAACAGCAGTTGCAGGTTCACAGCCGTTTATTTATTTCCAATTTTAAAGAAGGATTGATAATCTCGCAAAGACGCAAAGTCGCAAAGTTTTTTTCTTACTTATAGATTTAAACTTTGCGACTTTGCGTCTTTGCAAGCAAAAAAACTTCGCGCACTTTACGGTAAAATCAAAACGCTCTTTGTCCTTAAATAAAAATTGCCTGAAATGTCTAATTAGATTATCTTTGCACTTCAAATAAAGAAAAAAGTATGTTTGATAATTTAAGTGATAAGTTAGATAAAGCCTTCCATATATTAAAAGGACACGGTAAAATTACAGAAGTAAACGTTGCCGATACTTTAAAAGAAGTTCGTCGTGCCTTACTTGACGCCGATGTTAACTTTAAAATTGCTAAAGATTTTACAACCAAAGTAAAAGAAAAAGCAATTGGTCAGGATGTTTTAACCACGCTTCAGCCAGGACAATTGTTGGTTAAGTTGGTTAAAGATGAACTTACCGAATTAATGGGTGGTGATGTTGCCGGTGTTAATCTTTCCGGGAATCCTTCAGTTATTTTAATGTCAGGACTTCAGGGTTCGGGAAAAACTACCTTCTCAGGAAAACTGGCCAATTTCTTAAAGACAAAGAAAAATAAAAATCCACTTTTAGTAGCGTGTGATATCTACCGTCCTGCGGCGATAAATCAGTTACATGTTGTGGGAGATCAAATAGGTGTTGAGGTTTACTCAGAGCCGGAGAATAAAAATCCTGTTGAAATTGCTCAAAACGCAATTAAACATGCAAAAGCAAACGGTTTTAATGTCGTGATCGTCGATACGGCAGGTCGTTTGGCAGTAGATCAGGAAATGATGGATGAGATTGCTCGTGTTCATAAAGCAATTCAGCCACAGGAAACCTTGTTTGTTGTGGACGCCATGACAGGGCAAGATGCTGTAAATACAGCTAAAGCCTTCAATGATATTCTGAATTTTGATGGAGTTATTTTAACAAAATTAGACGGTGATACACGTGGTGGAGCTGCAATTTCGATTAAATCGGTTGTAAACAAGCCAATCAAATTTGTAGGTACAGGTGAGAAGATGGAAGCAATTGATGTTTTCTATCCGGATCGTATGGCCGAGCGTATCTTAGGTATGGGTGACGTTGTGTCGCTTGTAGAAAGAGCGCAGGAACAATTTGATGAAGAAGAAGCCAGAAAACTTCAAAAGAAAATCGCTAAGAACGAATTTGGTTTTGATGATTTCCTTACGCAAATTCAGCAAGTGAAGAAAATGGGTAATATGAAAGATCTGGTTGGAATGATACCGGGGGCTTCAAAAGCCATGAAAGATGTAGAGATAGAAGATGATGCGTTTAAACATATTGAGGCAATCATCCACTCGATGACCCCGATAGAAAGAAGCAAACCTTCGATTATCGACGTAAAAAGAAAAGCCAGAATCGCTAAAGGTTCCGGAACCAAAGTCGAGCAGGTGAATCAGTTAATGAAGCAGTTCGACCAAATGAGTAAGATGATGAAGATGATGCAGGGTCCGGGCGGAAAAAATCTGATGAAGATGATGGGCGGAATGAAAGGAATGCCGGGAGGAATGCCGAGATAAAATAAAAAAGTTTCAAGTTTAAAGTTTCAAGTTATGAAACTAAAACTTGAAACTTTTTTGATTAATATAAATATATGTTTCGCTTTTAATGCGAAACTTGAAACTTTAAATCTGAAACTAAAATAAACAATGCAACTACTAGACGGTAAAAAAACAGCTGAAGACATTAAAAACGAAATTGCAGCCGAAGTTCAATCGATAAAAGACGCCGGAGGGAAAGTGCCTCACTTGGCAGCAGTAATCGTTGGAACTGATGGAGCAAGTTTAACTTACGTAGGAAGTAAAGTGAGATCTTGCCAGCAAATAGGCTTTGATTCGACTTTGGTGAGTTTACCCGAAACAATTACTGAAACAGAACTACTGGAAAAAATTAAAGAACTGAATGAAGATGATAACCTGGATGGTTTTATTGTTCAGTTACCTTTGCCAAAACACATCAGCGAGCAAAAGATTCTGATGGCTATCGATCCGGATAAAGATGTGGATGGTTTTCATCCTGCTAACTTTGGAAAAATGGCTTTAGAGATGGATAGCTTCATTCCTGCAACACCATTCGGAATTATGCAATTGTTGGAGCGTTACAACATTGAAACTGCAGGAAAACACACTGTTGTTATTGGTAGAAGTCATATCGTTGGCCGACCAATGAGTCTTTTAATGAGCCGCAAAGGAAATCCGGGAGATTCGACGGTTACGCTAACACACAGCAGAACTCAAAACATCGAAGAATACACCAGAAGTGCCGATATTATTATCACTGCATTAGGAGTTCCGAATTACTTAAAAGCCGACATGGTAAAAGATGGAGTAGTGGTAATTGACGTTGGTATTACAAGAGTTGAAGATACTTCAAATCCAAAAGGTTATGTTATTACCGGTGATGTTGATTTTGACGGTGTAAGTAAAAAATCGTCATTTATCACACCTGTTCCAGGTGGAGTAGGACCAATGACAATTGCAATGCTACTTAAAAATACACTTTTAGCAAGAAAGATGCGAAGCGCTAAAAATTAATAGTGTAGAAATAAATTTTATATAATAGCCTGTTCGAGAGAACAGGCTATTTTTTTTGGATGGAGTGAAGTTATTGTTGGAATCTCGAGGTGTAGTCCCTACGGGACAAGGCGGGTCAGGCTAGTTTTTGTGTTACCTGTATTTGATCCCTTCGGGATAAGCTCTTTTCTTAGTATAATGCTAATGTAAAAAAATGCTGTATTGGTTGTTGTGTCATCATTATTCATTCTCTACAATATTAAACTCCGCTAGGAGTCAGGTATCGGGAGAAAAAAAGTTATGTTTAATGTTGTATTGTTATTATTTATTCTCTGGGATATTAAACTCCGCCAGGAGTCAGACACCGACAGAAAAGAAGGTATGTTATCTGTTGTCGCTCTCGTTATTTATTCTCTACAATATTAAACTCCGCCAGGAGTCAGGCATCGGGAGAAAAAAAGTTATGTTTAATGTTGTATTGTTATTATTTATTTTCTAGGATATTAAACTCCGCTAGGAGTCAGATATCGGTAGAAAAAAAGATAAAATTCATATGGAAAAATGTCCCGTAGGGACTACACATGTTTTATAAAGTTGAAATTTTGATCAAAAAAGTAAAAAAAAGATCATTTTTAGAATGGTCAATTCAAAATAAAATATAACTTTGTATCTCAAAGTACTTTATTTATGAATCAGAAGCACCAAGAAGATTTAGCACATATTCGTTCCATGATGGAGCGTTCTTCAAGATTTATATCGTTAAGCGGACTCTCGGGGGTATTTGCAGGACTTTCTGCTTTGATTGGTGGATTGTATGTTTATCAATTATTTAAAGCAAAAGGGCTCGAGTATTTTGGTGCAGAGTATGAACAAAATTATTCTGTTGATTTAGTATCGGAACTAGTTTTTACAGGCTTGATCATTTTGATTTTTGCTTTTAGTTTCGGTCTGTTTTTTACAGTTAGAAAAAGCAGAAAGTATAATTTGCCTATTTGGACTTCGGCTACTAAACACATGCTTTTTAATCTGATAGTTCCTTTATTAGCGGGAGGCATATTTTGTCTTGCATTAATTTATCATCAGGTTTATGGCTTAATTGCACCGGCTACTTTAATCTTTTACGGACTTGCCTTGATCAATGCTGAAAAATACACTTTTTCGGATATTAAATATTTGGGTTTTTGTGAGTTGGTTCTAGGATTTATTTCTCTTTTTTTTATTGGATATGGTTTGGTTTTTTGGATCATTGGATTTGGTATTTTGCATATCTTGTACGGATTAATAATGTTCAAAAAATATAAATAATCCATTCCATGGGAATTATTGACAAATTAAATAAAGATTTTGAAAGCCGTGTCAGATTGGGTATAATGTCCATACTGATGGTGAACGAGTGGGTGGATTTTACGGAGATGAAAAGCCTCCTGAATATCACCGATGGAAATTTGGCGAGTCATTCCTCAGCGCTTGAAAAAGCAGAATATATTGAAGTAAAAAAAGAATTTGTGGGTAAAAAGCCTAAAACGTCCTATCAGGTAACTCCTAAAGGACGTGCAGCTTTCAAAGAGCACCTGTCTTATCTTGAAAAATTGATGAAATCGTAATAACTCTATTTTTTTACCTATATACTTTGAAATACAAAGTACTTTTAAAATTAAAATAATAAAATCGCCACTAAAAAAAGCAAAACAAAAGCAATAAAGAAAGGGCGATAACCTACTGGAATCCTATTAACTTAACGCAATACTTATGAAAAAACATCAAATTATCCCAGCCTGCAGTTTAATTTTTTTACTGCTTTTTTACAATGAATCAATGGGAGTTAACCTCGCTATTTTTGGATTATTATTAATTGGATTAATCTGTTACTTTTTTCAGGACAGGTTTACCGAAAGATCTCATTTGATTTTGGTTGTAACTTCGGTCTTATCATGTCTGGCTTTTGCCTGGTACGGAGATTTTGCATCATTTTTGGCGCTTTCAATGTCGGTTTTATTTTTACAATTCAGAACACAGGATTCAGATCTTAAACTGATTCAGGTTTTTCCACTTGTCTTTTTAAACGCATTTGCCACTTTAGGGCGTGTTTTTATGTTCAACCAATGGCTTCCGGAACGAAAAATCCACAATAATTTTGCGAAAAAACTAGTGGCTTATTTTGTTATTCCATTGATTTTTCTCGGCGTATTTTTTACCGCTTATTCCTTTGGGAGTGAACATTTTTCATCTCTGCTAACGGATTATACTTTAGATCTTGATATTTTCGAGGTTCTTCTGATTGGAACTTTAGGGTTTTATATTTCATTCAGTTTTTGGAATTATTGGATTCCTGAAGTATGTTATGAAAAAAATGAACTTTTAGATAATGAATTTAATAACATAACCGAAATCAAAAATCAGCAGACATTTTCGTTTCTGGATTTGGATTTTGAAAGAAAGAGTGGTGAAATTACATTAGTCTTGTTGAATTTCATGTTGCTGGTTTTTATCATTACCTATAATTATGAACAATTTTTTGAAACTGTTGAGACTTCTAAGCTCAGTTCAGGAACTCACGATAGAGTAAATGCCGTAATCTTTTCGATTATTATGGCGGTTGGAGTGATACTGTTCTATTTTAAAGGAGGATTTAATTTTGATAAAAAAGCGGCTTCTCTTAAAAAACTGGCTAAAATATGGATTGTTTTAAATGGTGTTTTAATTGTCAGCACTATTATTAAGAACTCAGAGTATGTTTCATTCTTTGGGTTAACCTACAAAAGATTGGGAGTTTATGCATTTTTGATTCTGGCAGTGATTGGTTTGATTTTTACATTTTTAAAAATTACCAGACAAAAAACAAATGTTTATCTCATCAATCAAATGGTCTGGTGCTTTTATGGAACGATACTGTTATGTAGTTTTGTGAATTGGGGAAATCTAATTACATATTATAATGTATCAGTAAATAAAGGAGTGGAGCCCTGGTTTTTAAGGAGCTTGCACTTTAATGATGAGAGCCGCAATGCTTACTTTTCAACCATAAATATTGTTGGTGAAGGACAGGGTTATCTGGAAGAGAATCGTGTAGAAGACCACAAGAATGATCCTTTTCTGTCGAAAGCGCTCTATTATGAATTTGTGAATACTAAATAGTTGATAAAAACCGTCTTAATATGGTATTAAGACGGTTTTTTAATGTCCAATTGTTTTTGGTTATAAAAATAAAGGATACTTTTGCAGCACTTAAAAAAAAACTTCTCCAATGGACGATTATGATTCGTTAGTATTTAATTAAAGTAGCTTTTTGAATTTTTTCAAATTGCTGCAATAACCTCTGCAATTTTGAAATGAAAGCCTTTTACAAAAACAATAACGGATTAGTCGAAACTCAGGAATGGACTCCAAACTGCTGGATCAGCATTGAATCTCCAACAGAAACTGAAAAAAAGTATTTACTGGACGAACTTCAAATTCCTGAAGCCTTTTATAATGATATTGAAGATATTGATGAAAGACCTCGTATGGAGTCTGAAGATGGCTGGAATCTGTTTATCATGCGCGTACCTATAAAAAGTAACGACGTTAAACTTCCTTTTCAGACTATTCCGATGGGTTTGATTTTTAAAGAAGATATTTGTGTGACCATTAGTTTTTATGAAACACAAATCATTTCTGATTTTGTGCAATACACCAAAAGGAAAAATATACCAATAAAAGACAATTTCGATTTAGTCTTAAGATTGTTATTGTCGTCAAGTGTCTGGTATTTAAAATATCTGAAGCAAATCAATCAAAAGATAAAACTGGCCGAGGATAATCTGGAGAAATCAATTAAAAACCAAGAGTTGCAGGCACTTTTGCAAATCGAAAAATGTTTGGTGTTTTTTATTACTTCCTTAAAAGGAAACGATGTTTTATTTCATAGAATTAAAAATCTAAAGGCGCACAGAGAGCATTTTGATCCTGATTTGCTGGAAGACGTAGATATCGAATTAAGTCAGGCGCAGGATACCGCTAATATTTACAGTAATATTTTGACGGGAATGATGGATGCCTATGCTTCGGTGATTTCTAATAACATGAATAACATTATGAAGCAAATGACTTCGATTTCTATTATTCTAATGATTCCTACTTTGATAGCCAGTTTGTACGGAATGAACGTGCCAAATGGTTTGGAAGAAAGCAAGTTCGGTTTTTGGATTTTGCTTTTTATATCTGTTATTTTGTCTTCTTGTGGGGCATTTCTATTTAAAAGAAGAAGATGGTTCTGACAATGTGTTTACTGCAAAAACACATAGCAATATGGTTTTTTGATATATAAATTATGTTGTCTCGTCCTAAAAAAGCGATACAGGTTATTACATAAAAATAATTAATTAAACAGTTGCAAGAACCCTCTTGCAACTGTTTTTTGTTTTATATCTTCTCATTTGAATTTGATTTTGAGAATGCAT
>NZ_CADCST010000149.1 GCF_902804485.1 Flavobacterium collinsii
AAACAGAAGTTTATAACAGAGATTTTATACTAGAAAAGAATGATTTTGGTGATATTACTAAAATGATCTGGCCACTTTCTTCAAATAAAACAATAATAACTTTTGAATACAAATACGATAAGAAAGGTAATTGGATTAAACGAACCGAAAGAAATTTTGGAAATAATCAGGAATCAATTTCTTCAATCATCAAAAGAAATATAAAATATAAGGATTAGCTTCTATTAAACAAAAGTAAAAATGAATACCCAGGATACAGTTGAAATAATTCCTTTCTCTTCCGATTTAAAAGAACACATCAAAACCTTAAACATAGAATGGCTTCAAAAGTATTTTAGAGTTGAAGAAAGAGACGAAGTGGTACTTTCCAATCCACAGGAAGAAATTATAGACAAAGGCGGATTAATCTTTTATGCCAGATACAAAGGCGAAATCATTGGAACGGTTTCCTTAATGAAAATGAATAATGAAACATTTGAATTGAGTAAAATGGCTGTTTCAAATAAAGCGCAAGGTCTTGGGGTTGGGAACAAACTATTAGAACACTGCATGACCGTTGCCGAAAACAATAATATTAAAAAGCTATTCCTGTATTCCAATCGCATACTGCTTCCCGCGCTTCATTTGTATGAGAAGTTTGGTTTTGTCGAAGCCCCTTTGGAGAATGTAAGTTATGAAAGAGCAGATATAAAGATGGAGAAAATTCTGTCTTAATTCTTAAACAAGTATTAGCAGAATTTTTACATTGATTTTAAAACTTTTTACGTAATTTGTACTCTTAATTTTTCGCACCACCCATGTCAATTACCTTAACTCCATTTACGAAACAGCAATTGTTGCCACAAGAAGAAAAACTTGAAATTGGCCGATTCAAAAGCGAGCTTTTTATTGGAATCCCTAAAGAAACAAGTTATCAGGAACGTCGTATTTGCCTGACTCCTGATGCAGTAAACTCTTTGACTTATGAAGGGCATCGAGTTATGATTGAAGCAGGGGCTGGTGAAAGTTCAAGTTATTCTGATAAAGAATACTCAGATGCCGGCGCCGAAGTAACAAAAGATATTAAAAAGGTTTTTGGATGTCCATTGTTGCTTAAAGTAGAACCACCAACAATAGCCGAGATCGAAATGATCAATCCTGAAACGATTATAATTTCCGCCATTCAGTTAAAAACGAAGAAAAAAGCCTACTTTGAGGCTTTGGCTCAAAAAAAGATCACTGCACTTGCTTTTGAATATATTAAAGATGAGGACGGATCGTACCCTGCAGTAAAATCATTAAGCGAAATTGCAGGAACGGCATCTATTCTTATTGCAGCTGAATTAATGATTACGGATGAATTTGGTAAAGGTCTTTTATTTGGGAATATTACCGGAGTCCCTCCTACTGATGTCGTTATTCTGGGAGCCGGAACTGTTGGCGAATTTGCTGCCAAAACTGCAATAGGTCTTGGTGCAAATGTAAAAGTTTTTGACAATTCAATTACCAAATTGCGTCGTTTACAAAACAACCTAAACCAACGCATCTTTACGTCAACAGTTCAGCAAAAAGCTTTGCTAAAAGCATTGAGACGCTGTGATGTCGCTATTGGTGCCATGCGTGGGAAAGAACGTTGTCCTATTATTGTTACGGAAACCATGGTGGAACACATGAAAAAAGGTGCTGTAATTGTAGATGTGAGTATTGATACCGGCGGATGCTTTGAAACTTCAGAAGTTACAACACACGAAAAGCCAACTTTTATCAAAAGCAATGTTCTTCATTACTGTGTTCCAAATATACCTTCAAGGTATTCTAAAACAGCTTCATTATCAATAAGTAACATTCTGACTCCGTACTTGCTTCAAATAGCAGAAGATGGCGGATTGGAAAGTGCAATCAGATGCAATAAAGGATTAAAAAACGGAATTTATCTGTACCACGGAATTCTTACCAATAAAGCAATTGGCGAGTGGTTCGATTTACCGGATAACGATATTAATTTACTTGTATTTTAAGAGAACTTTAGTGTACCTTTGCAAAAAAAATATTTCATGAAGTTCGCACATCGTTTTGCTTATTATTTGATTGGTTTAGTTATAGGATGCTTTTTTGTAGCCCTTGTATTCAGTGGAAAAGATACGCGTTGCAATTATTTTCCAAACGCCAGGGTTTTAAACAATTTACGCATGAAGCCTTTTCAGTATTCCGATAAAGCAGTTCAGACTTTAAATGAAAAATGGGTTGATACAGCTGATATTAAAAATACACTGACATATGGAGATGTCGATTTTGATAAAAGTAATGTACCTGTAAATAAAGGAAAACTTTACATCATCGAAGGTAAAACCTCTAAAAATCAAGAAATTATATTAAAAGTAATTAACTATGAGGATAAAGCGATTTTAGATGAGATTGTTAAGAAAGATAAAGAGTAATCGTAGTTATTACTCTTCTTTAAAACACTATTAATTCAATCGGTTATTATTTATTATAGCCAGTCTACTTCTCTAATTCCTTTTGATTTCAGGAATTCATTTGTTTTACTAAAGTGTTTATTTCCAAACCACTTTCCCTGATTAGCACTCATTGGTGAAGGGTGTCCGGATTCTAAAACATAATGTTTTGAACGGTCTATTTTTGCACCTTTTTTTTGAGCAAAGCTTCCCCATAACAGAAAAACAATATTTTCTTTCTGATCAGAAATGGCCTGAATTACGGCATCTGTGAATAAATTCCATTTCAGGTGTTTATGGCTATTTGGACTATCTTTGCGAACAGTTAATGAAGCGTTTAGAAGCAAAACTCCTTGTTGCGACCATTTTTCAAGATTGCCGGAAGTTGGTATAAAGATAGAATCGAGGTCATCATTTAACTCTCGGTAAATATTCCGCAACGATGGTGGAATCTTAACCGTGTCATTTACAGAAAAGCTTAAACCATTGGCTTCTCCTTCTCCATGGTACGGATCTTGCCCAATAATAACTACTTTTAAATTTTTAAAAGTACAGGTATTGAAAGCTGAAAAAATTAATTCTGCAGGCGGATAACAGGTATGAGTTTGGTATTCAGTTTCAAGAGTTGCTAGTAGCTCCTGAAAATAGTTTTTTTCATTTTCATCTTTTAGCACCGCTTCCCAGTCAAGAGAAAGATTGATTCTCATTTTTTAATTTTTATTACAAATTACGCAAAGTTTTTTTCAAAGTACTAATTAATAGTGCTATTTCGTTTTAAAACTTTGTAACTTTGAACCTTTACAACTTACGATATATAATGATATCTATTACCGAAAAAACATTACAAGATTTACAATTTCCAACAGTACTCGAAACCATTTCTGCAGGCTGTAATACTGATATAGGAAAAGAAAAAGCTTTACAAATAACTCCTTTTAGAGATAAAGAAACCTTGATGCAAGCTCTTATGCAAACATCAGAATATGTTTCCTCTTTTCAAAATAATAACGCCATTCCAAATCATGGATTTGACGCTATAACTCACGAAATTAAGTTTCTGGCTATAGAAGATAGCTTTTTGGAAGTTGGCAGTTTTAGAAAAATTGCCACGCTTTCTTCAACGTCCAACTTTTTATTGAATTTTCTTAAAAAATTTGACGATTACTACCCTAATCTAAACAATAGAGCTTCTCGCGTAGAGTATACAAAAGACATCATAACTACCATTGATGCGATTGTAGATAAGTACGGAGAAATCAAAGACAATGCTTCACCGGCTTTACTGAGTATAAGGCAAAATATGAATATAGTACGTGGTAAAGTAAATCAAAGCTTTGGCGTTGCACTTTCACATAATAATAGCCTTGGTTATTTAGATGATATTAAAGAAAGTTTTGTACAAAACCGACGTGTTTTAGCAGTTTTAGCTATGTATCGCCGAAAGGTAAAAGGTTCTATTTTAGGAACTTCTAAGACCGGAAGTATCGCCTATATTGAACCTGAAGCTACTTTACAATATTCTAGGGAATTGGCTAATTTAGAATACGAAGAGAAAGAAGAAATTACCCGTATTTTAAAGCAATTATCTAATACTATTCGTCCATACCTGCCTTTGCTAATTGAATATCAGGATTTTTTAAGTGATATTGACGTTGTTGCCGGAAAAGCAAAATACGCCAATAGAATCAACGGAATACTGCCTACAATTACGGAAGAAAGAAGATTGTTTTTCAGAGAGGCCTACCACCCAATTTTATACCTCAATAACAAGCAAAAGAACGAAGTTACACATCCGCAGACTATTGAATTAAAGCAAGATAACCGAATTATTGTCATTTCAGGCCCTAATGCAGGTGGAAAAACAATTTCTCTAAAAACAGTTGGTTTGTTACAGTTGATGTTACAATCCGGGATGTTAATTCCGGTCCATGAACGAAGTGAAACTTTCTTGTTTGACAGAATTTTAACGGATATCGGAGACAATCAATCTATTGAAAATCACGTAAGTACGTATAGTTACCGTTTAAAAAACATGAATTATTTCTTAAAAAAATGCAATAAGAAAACCATGTTTTTAATTGACGAATTTGGTACAGGTTCTGATCCTGAATTAGGAGGTGCTTTGGCCGAAATATTCCTGGAAGAATTCTATCACCGTGAAGCTTTCGGAATTATTACAACACATTATTCTAATTTGAAAATTTTGGCAAATGAGTTGCCATTTGCTACAAACGCAAATATGATGTTTGATGAAAAATCTCTTGAGCCAATGTATAAACTGGCTTTGGGACAGGCTGGAAGTTCATTTACTTTTGAGGTTGCATTAAAAAACGGGATTCCGTTTGGATTGATTAATCGTGCTAAAAAGAAAATTGAAGTAGGCAAAGTTCGCTTTGATAAAACAATTGCAACACTTCAAAAAGAACGTTCTAAGTTGGAAAAAACTTCTATTAATCTAAAAGAAGAGGAAACAAGGGCTCGTGAAGAAAGCAAAAAGATGGAAAACATCAATGTAAAAATCAAACAAAAACTGGAGAGCTATCAGGAATTATATGATAGTAATCAAAAGACGATATATATAGGTCAAAAGATAGAAGACATCTCTAAGAAATACTTTAATAATAAAAACAAAAAAGAGCTTATAGGAGAGTTTTTGAAAATTATAGAAATTGAGAATTCAAAGCGTAAAAAAGCTACTCCAAAAGAAGCTAAGGCCATAATCGAAAAGAAAAAAGAAGTAATTGCTGAAATTACAGTAAAAGTAGAAGAAATTCGAAAAGAGAAAAAAGAGAAAAAACTTAAACCTGTAATCGAAAAACCAAAACCAGTTTTAAAAGTTGGTGACAGAGTAAGAATGCTCGACGGAAGATCCGTTGGTAGTATTGATGCCATCGAAAAAAATAAAGCAACAGTAAATTACGGCATTTTTACTTCGAAAGTAAGTTTAGATGAATTGGAATTAGTGGAAGCTGGAAAAAAGTAAGTTTTCTGTTTTCCGTCTAAGTTTTTAGTCTTTTAGAACATAAAATTTGTCCAAAATTAAAATAAGACAATTTAATCGATTATTTTTTTTGAGATGATATACGAAGATGGATATTTTTTAAAAACAGCTTAAAAGTAATTAAACAAAGCCGTTTTCGATTTGTAAAAATTATTAATATTTGCATTTCAATAACTTAAATTTATTATTCTTGTTTATGTCATTTTAACGAGCGACGAATGACAAATCTGACAATAACTTTGATAAAGCTTAAAAACTTGAAACTTTCCTCAAAATGCAAAACCTTCCAAAAAACAAAAAAATACTCCTCTTTGACGGTGTCTGTAATTTATGCAATGACGCCGTTCAGTTTATAATTAAAAATGATAAAAATGATATTTTTCGTTTTGTGCCTTTGCAATCAGAATTGGGAATTGAGATTTGTAATTATATAGGTGTTGATCAAACTAAAATGGATAGCATTATTTTATACAATCCTGGAGTTGCATATTATTATAAATCTTCGGCAGTTTTGGGAATTGGAGAAAATTTAGGCGGAATTTACAGCTTAGCTTCTGTTTTTAAAATTTTTCCAGAAAAACTTCGAAATTATATTTACGATTATATTGCCGGGAATCGTTACAAATGGTATGGTAAAAAAGAAAGCTGCATGATTCCAACTCCGGAATTAAAAGCTAAGTTTCTTTAAATTCCAAAATTTAAAATTCCAAATCCCAGTACTTAGCGCAATATTTGTCATTTCGACGTAGGAGAAATCACATTAGTAAATGGACAAATATCGAAGAAATACTTTATGTAATTTCTCGTTCCTTGAAATGAGACCTAGCTTCTAATAATAAAAAAATCCCAAATTCACGATAATTGGAATTTGGGATTTTTCTATTGAAATTTTCAGATCTTATTATCTAATCAATTTTCTGTATTTCAAACGTTTTGGAGTTAAATCACCACCTAAACGTTTCTTTTTGTTCTCTTCGTAGTCAGAGAAACTTCCTTCAAAGAAATATACTTCAGAATCTCCTTCGAATGCTAGAATGTGAGTACAAATTCTATCTAAGAACCATCTGTCGTGTGAAATAATTACAGCACAACCAGCAAAATTTTCCAAACCTTCTTCAAGTGCACGTAATGTATTTACGTCCAGGTCATTCGTAGGCTCATCCAGTAAAAGTACATTTCCTTCTTCTTTCAATGTCATGGCTAGGTGCAAACGGTTACGCTCTCCACCAGACAACATCGAAACTTTCTTATTTTGTTCACCTCCACCAAAGTTAAAACGTGATAAATAAGCTCTTGAGTTTACTTGCTTTCCTCCCATCATTACTAATTCCTGACCGTCAGCAAAATTTTCCCAAATCGATTTGTTCGGATCAATATTCGAGTGTGACTGGTCTACGTAAGCAATCTTTACAGTTTCACCAACAGAAAATTCCCCACTATCAGTAGCTTGTTCTCCCATAATCATTTTGAAGATGGTCGATTTACCAGCACCGTTTGGCCCAATGATTCCAACAATACCTGCTTGTGGCAAAGTGAAATTTAAATTATCATATAATAATTTATCTCCAAAGGCTTTGGCAACATTTTTTGCTTCGATAACATTCGTACCTAAACGCGGACCATTTGGAATGTAGATTTCCAAGTTTTCATCCAATTGTTTTTGGTCTTCATTTAATAGTTTGTCGTAGTTCTGTAAACGAGCTTTTTGTTTCGTTTGACGACCTTTTGCTCCCTGACGAACCCACTCCAACTCGCGCTCTAAAGTTTTTCTTCTTTTAGAAGCTACTTTTTCTTCCTGAGCCATACGGTTTGATTTTTGATCCAACCAAGAAGAATAGTTTCCTTTCCAAGGAATACCTTCTCCTCTATCCAACTCAAGAATCCAACCTGCTACATTATCAAGGAAATATCTATCGTGCGTTACAGCAATTACAGTTCCCGAATATTGTGCTAAATGCTGTTCTAACCAAAGTACAGATTCAGCATCAAGGTGGTTGGTAGGCTCATCCAAAAGCAATACATCAGGCTGTTGCAATAACAAACGACATAAAGCTACACGACGACGCTCACCTCCTGAAAGATTTTTAATTGGTGTGTCTCCTTCCGGTGTACGTAAGGCATCCATTGCAATTTCAAGTTTTGTATCAATTTCCCAAGCACCAAGAGCATCGATTTTATCTTGTAAAGCTGCCTGACGATCCATCAACTTATCCATCTTATCCTGATCTTCGTAATTTTCAGGAAGACCAAACAAATCATTAATCTGATTGTACTCTTCAAGAACAGCCATAGTTTCAGCAGCTCCTTCACGAACAATTTCGATAACAGTTTTAGAGTCATCAAGGATTGGTTCTTGTTCTAAGTAACCTACGGTGTAACCTGGTTGAAAGACAACATCACCCTGATAGTTTTTATCAACTCCTGCAATAATTTTTAAAAGTGATGATTTTCCGGAACCATTAAGACCTAAAATACCAATTTTAGCTCCGTAAAAGAAACTCAGGTAAATATTTTTAAGTACTGGTTTGTCTGCTCCCTGATAGGTTTTACTCAATTTTTGCATTGAGAAAATTACTTTCTTATCGTCTGACATATTATGTTTATTGTTATTAGTTTATTTTTATTAATTTGATAGTGCAATAGACAGTGAATTATACCCTTCCTTTCAAAGCGTTAAAAACCCAGGCGATAGAGAAAAAACCAACTCCAACTGCAACAAATCCCCAACCGGAAACATCTCTGTATCTAAAAGCGCCAAGACCTATAAGTAACAATCCCATAAGTACCATTATAAAAGTAGCCCATCCTAAAATGGTATTTTTATTCATTCCCATAATTGCGTTATTAGTATTTTAAAAGTAGTATTTTTTTAGAGATGCAAATATCGTGAATTTTAGTAAATCTTAGATCGTTTTTTGTGTAACATATTTTAAAATTGTTTCACACAAAATATCAGGATTTATTGGCTTGTCCAGTTTTTCTAAAATTTTAGCTTTTTGAAAATTATTGCTGCATATATTTTCTGAAATGGCTGTCAGTGCTACAATCGGTATTTCAGGTTTTAAACCGCTAATAATTTCTGATGCTTCAAAACCATCCATAATTGGCATCATAATGTCCATCAGTATTATTGCGTATTTTTTTTCTTTTACTTTCTCTACTGCTTCAAGACCGTTATTGGCCACATCACATTTAAAACCTTTGCTGATTAGAATTTTACTGGTTAACAACTGATTTATTTTATTGTCTTCAACTAGCAAAACGTCAATATTTGGGAGCTCGTCTTTTTGTTCCTGATTATTTATAAAACAAGATTCATTTTGGATTTCATTGGAAATATCAAAATCGATTACAAATGAAAAAGTAGTTCCTTTGTCTTTTTTAGATTTAACTTCAATCGTACTATTAAAAAGTTCTAAGGTTTTCTTTATAATGGAAAGCCCCAATCCACTTCCTCCATACTTAATATTGATTTCAGTAGATTCTTGTATAAAGGGTTCAAATATTTTATTTTGAACGTTCTCTGAAATTCCAATTCCTGTATCAGAAATATCAAATTTAATACTGGCATTATCGTTATTAGATTTAATCAGTTTTGCCTTTAAAGTTACTTCGCCATTTTTTGTGAATTTTGTAGCATTTGTCATCAGCTCCATAATAACCTGAGTAAATCTTATTTCATCACTCTTTAAAGTCTGTGGAATTTTGTCGTCAAAATCAAGTAGTATGGTATTGTGGTTCGTGGCATTGATTTTAAACATTTCAATTACGGCGTTCAATATCTCTTTAAGATTAATATCTTTAAACTGTAAATTAATAGTATCGTCTCGTTTTAGATTTTTAAAATCTACTATATTATTGATAAAGCCCAAAAGATAATCGGAAGAAAAATTTAAATTTTTAATATAGTCTTTCTTAAGTTGTTCCGATTTTTCGTTTTCAAGTAAATATGCTGTCCCTCTAATCGTATTTAAAGGAGTTTTTAATTCATGAGTTACAACATCAAGAAAATTATCTTTTATTTTTGAAGCTTCGTTTAACTCTTTATTTATTTTTTCTAACTCTGAATTTTTCTTCTCCAGAATCAAATTAACCTTCATTTTATACTTATAAGCTCTGAACTGAATCATAAATAACACTATTAGTATTGTAACTAGCAGTAATGAAAAAAACAGCAGATAATTTTTATAAGACTCACTTACGCTTTCAAGTCTGGCTTCATTAATTTTTCTTCTATTTTCAATATTTTTTATTTTCAAAGTATTATTCAATTTGTTTGATTTTTGAATAAGCCTCATTCTAAATTGATTAAGTCTGATGTACTTTGATACTGAGATTTGATAAAATTTTGTTGCAGTTGCCAGATCGCCCGTATTGTAATAATACATTGCCTTCAGCTCATTGAGCTTTGCATCATAAGGAACTCTCCCGTCTGCGTAGGGTATTTGAGTTTTTTCTACAAGCTGCAGATACTTATAGACACTATCATTTTCTTTCAGGTAGTAATAATCTTCGGATATGAAGAGATATAAATTGGGAATCTTAAAATTATTTTTCTTCGATGTATTGCTTTTTTTAATGTTTTCAAGCGAAATCATAGCAAAATGAATCGATTTCTTGTAATCTTTATGTGTCTTATAATATACCGAGAGGTTGTAGTTTATGTTTATATTGTCCTCATGGTTGCCATATTTTTTTATTAATTGTTGCGCTTTCAAATCGTATTGATGAGACAATAACTTATTGCCTTCATAATACCTTAAATCACCAAGGGCTTCATACAATAGCGCCAACTCCCGCTTGTTATTGTATTTCTTTAAAATCTGAAAATTTTCAAGAAGATATGTATTAGGAGTTCCGAAATTTCGTAAATAAGAAATTAGCTTAATACATTCCCTATGAAAAAGCAAAAGACCTACAGTGTCTCTTCTTGATTTTAAAGAAGCTTCTGTTTCATTTAAGATTTTAAGTCCCAAAAGATGATTTTGAACATTTTCTGTTCTGATTAGTTTTTTGATACTATCAATCTTTGACACTATAGCATCTGGGTTTGTTTTTAAGAGAGTTTGAGACTGGGCATAACTCTTAAAAACAGTAGATAGGCAAACAAATAACACAAGAATGACTTTTATTCTTGTGTTGCATAGATATAAGGTAGATGGGGTCACCGAATTGTTTTATGTAAATAATATTCAGGAAATATAATGAAATTACATTGTCTTTGCTATAATTATAGTTAATTAATTACATGTTATTATGACAAATCACTTGTAGAACCCTATTAGTTTTGAGTATTTAATAATAAAAAGCTAAGTACACCTCATTAATTAAGATTTTAAACAACACTATTTCAG
>NZ_CADCST010000150.1 GCF_902804485.1 Flavobacterium collinsii
GAAAAGGATATTTGAACTTCTTTTTTTAAACTATTATGACTATATATAGACTCTAATCCTAAAAGTATTATTAAGCTTTACAAAAAATAGTTTTTCCATTGTATTGATTAATTTTGGCTTCTATAATTACATATATAAATACAATGTTATTAAGTCTAAGATTTAAATATTGCTTAAAAAATTATATTCTTTGTATTTACTGGATATACTTAAACTTGGAGGACTTTGTATTTCATACAATTGGATGTGTTTTGTATCAGCCCTATTTAGGCTAATTACAACTTTTTAATAAACTCGGGCAATCAAATGCTTTCACTATTATACCTCTGTCAACTCGCTAAAAAGTTGGAAATCTTCAAGTAATAAGGTTCGAATTTTGTCCCAAGGAGTTCACATCTTGGGACAAATCAGAAAACACCTGATTTGTCCCTTTTTTTTTACTATCTAAACCCTTGTAAAATAAGAGCATAATCCTGAGTGCTTCATTGATTCTTGTGGTTCGACACTCTATTCCGTCAAAAGTGAGCTTTTCAGGAAAAATCGAACCAATTATCTTTCTTTTTCTTGCGGTTGTACCTTCCTCATATAATGTTGCCAGTTGAGAAATATGACTAATAGCCTTATCCAGCAAGGGTTCAACGTTTGCAGTTCCTTTAATTCCAGTGGTTAATTTAGCTTCAAGCCTATTTATTTTTTCCTCAGTCTCTATTTTTATTATGCGATAATCATTAGGGTCTAAATCTCCTGCAATAAGTAAATTTCTAGCTTTCGCCAATCTTTCATTAGTCACTTCCAGTTCTTCTTTTAATCTATTAACATCACTGCGTTCATGTTTTGTTTTATTTTTAAATACGGATACTATTACTTCTTTGTATAATTCTAAAAAAGGCAATGGCCTTACATATTTTCTTAGTTCATCTACCACAATAGCATTTACCTCCGGAGCCTTTTCCCGGAATGTACATCCTAACCTACAGTGATAGTAGTAATAATGCTGATTACGTCCTTTAGAAGCACTCCCAGTAAGCAGTCTGCCACATTTCGGACAAATCAGATGCCCTCGCAATGGCAAAGCCGGATCTACCGTTAGAGTAGTTTTTCTATTTTTTTTTCTACTATCGATTGCATCCTGAACATCATAAAACATTGATTCAGAAATTAGTGGCTCGTGCTGTCCTTTTACTAATTGACTTTCTTCATCTTTATATTTTGGCACGAATACTTTTCCACAATACACAGGGTTACGTATAGAACCCCAAAAAGCATTCTTACTACATTTTAGTCCCTTATCAATTGCTAATCCCCAGATCTCTTGTGTGTTTATTTTTCCTTTCGCCAATTCCTGAAAAACCCATCGCATAATACTTGCTTCATCTTCTCTGATTGCAATATATTTTTTACCATCTTCATTAACTTTGTTAATATACCCTATTGGAGCAATCCCCATAACACGTCCTTCTTTTTTCGCCCGACGCATACCATGCAAAACATTTAATACTCTACGATCATTTTCAACTTCAGGAGCTGCAAGATAAAAAGCAAGCATCATTTTGTTTTCAGGAATTGTAAGGTCTAAAGGCTGTTCCACTGCTTGTGGTTCAACCCCTAATCTACGTAATGTACTGATCATCTGATAAGCATTTCCTGCATTACGACTAAACCTATCCCATTTGGTAAAGAGTACCAAATCAGAATGTCCCCTGCGTAGACGTAGTTCTGTCAAAAATTTCTTCCATGATGGACGGTTAAAAGTTTTAGCAGAATGATCTTCAGTAATCACTTTTCGAACCTGAAACGAATTCAGTTCACAATATTTACGTAAACGTTCTTCCTGATCCCTTTGCGAATATCCTTTATCTGCCTGTTCATCTGTACTTACACGGATATATAAATCTGCAATTTTCATGATTTTAATATTGGTTGTTTAAACTTACTTTCACGCTTTTGTGTGATTGTAAATTTACGTTTTTTTTGCTCATCTAAATATGTACCAGACACTATTTCAGCCATTTAGCAGGAAAAATCCAAGATATTTTTTGCTTGATCAGTATCTACATCAATACCACCCTTTCTCAATAATTCCATAGCTCTGTGCGGTGTTATTCTATCAATCTTTTCCTCTCTCATCATACACCTCCTTCTATTGACAGCAAAAGCCCGGGAGCGGGCTTTACTAATTAATTAAAATTATTCAATTACTCATATAGGAAAATAAATCGTACTTCTTTGGTTTCTATTACGTTTTGGTAAATAAATAATGTAGCCGTACTCGTTTAGTTCACGCATACACTTATGATAGGTTACAGGTCCGGTTATCTTAGCTAATTTCATAATTTCATATCTATAAACTTGAATAGGATTAACAAAACCCTTTTCTACCCTAAATTGTAGCAATGCAGCATAGATACCAATATGAGTGATGCTGATACGGTAATCTTTCTCTATTGCCTTAAAGAAATCAGATAAAGGTTGTAGTGTTTTCATATTTCAGTTTATCAGCTTATACGCATACCATTTCTTTTGGAATGGCTCTCCTGCTGGATCTCATTCGTTTTTTGTACTTGTTTTACAGTTTCCATTGTTTTATTACCCAATGCCGTTGCAAGCGTAATTTTTCTGGAATGCCCATCATAAATGTTTACCGATTTAAACTGAGGATTTGCTTCAATATAAAACCGGTGTTCATTTCCATTCTTAATCAAGGTTACGGGCAGCCGATTTCCTTGTTTTAAATCATCCATTAATTTATTAGCTTCATTTTTATTTGATGATTCCTTTAAGGGAAGCTGCTGTACTGCCTTTTCAAGATCATAACCGTATCCGGAATGAAATTCTTTTATACGGTGATTACCTGTCGCATCTTTGTCATTAAGATCCAGTTGTATCCAGGATCTGTCTTTTTGAACTGCCCGACCCACTAACAAATTATAAGCCTGAATTGTGTCAAAAGAATTTCTTCCCTGTATTTTGAAATATTGACTTCTATGCTCTTCAGGTTTTGATTCATTTTGCAAAGTTGTTTTATAACCATCAAATTGATATTGTCCACTTTGGTCTTTAGAAAAAGAGAGCTCATGATCCAGTCGTTCCTTTTCGTTGATATAATAGGACACCAGAATATTAAATTGCTCCTGACCCTGTTTTATTTGATGATCTATTTGATTTGACAAATCTTTAAAACCAATACGCTGTACCTGATCGTACAGCGCTTGATTATTCTTCTGCGCTTCTTTTACATCTTTATGTACTGCAATTTGATCTATAAGTGGTGCAACAACCAGTTTACGAATTAGACGAACTAACAAATTAGGGTAAAGCTGTTTTAGAATCTTGTTTTTTTCCTGTTTGAGCATCTGCAAAGCAAAACGTTCATCTAAATTTTTAGTGCCCTTATACTTTGTTCCAATACGTTCGTAGTGGTGCAGCTTTTCTTTAAGGAGTGATCTATTGTTGGAAAGACTGAAATTGAACAGTTTGCTAAAGCGCTCTTCCCTGGAGTGCCACTGTTTTAATTCCATTTCTACTCTGTTAACGGGAAGCTGTTCGTGCATAATTATTGATTACATGGATTGACTTTTCTTTTTTTTCTTAGCTTCCTTTGGCACTTCAAGTCCATCATCGTCCGCAGTTTGGTTTTGCTTTTTACTGCCTTGTTTCTCGGAAGTCTGCTGGGTTTCAGTTTGTTTTTCTTCTTGAGCTTTACGGTTGTCAATTCGTTTCATATTATTATCATAGATATTAATTGTTTTGAATTGCGGGCTGGCTTCAATATACTGTTTGATCTCATTACCTTCTTTTAAGAAAGTAGCACTCTGCAGATTTCCTTTTTTCAAAGAATTTATCAAGTCTTCTTTATATTTTGGGGTTTCCAGTTCTTTAATCGGATGTTTGGACAGTGCTGCTTCTAAATCATAGCCGTAATTCTGGTGGTAATAGTTTAGTTTAAAGTTTCCATTAGTTTCGGATTGTTTGAAGTCCATTTGAATCCATGACAAGCATCGTAAAACCGCGAACATGCCGAAAAGCAGTGTCAATATTTTTCATTTTACTAAACATAAGCTTTGAATTTAGGATTAAGATTTACCTTTTAATTTATCGGTCATATAATTCTCCTGGTCTTTGAAGTAGGGAGCAGAACTACCAGAATTTGCCATGCTCTGATACATACGTCCTGCAGCATTTCCCATTGCATCAACTGCCATTGTAGTGCCTTGAGATGCAGTACTCATCACTGAAGTTGTAGAACTGCTAAACATACTGGTCACTTTTTGTCCGAGTGCACCGCCACCTCCTGCATGAACAATATAATTAGCAACAGAGGGAACAGTGAAATAACCAATAATACCAATAATCATAAAGACTAAATAGGCAAAACGATTGGGCTACCGAAGTGGGGAATGCGAGATATATCTTAGATTTGGTTTTGAGTATTATCAATGTAAGTGTGCAGGCTGTAGAGATTGTTAGAAGATTGCCCAAAGTCAAATTTGAGTAACAATATCTAATTTTATAAATAACATTTAGCTTTATTATTACATTGTTAATATCAACAAATTACCTTGGTTTATTTACTAATTAAGCTTCTTTATGTTACTGAAAAATTAGAAGAATTTGATAAAGATAGGATTAAGCTTAGTAGAGAGCTTGATGTATTAAAAGTTGATTTATCAAAAATAGAGCAATTTGATAGATCAAAGAACGAATATTTGAATGATGTTGTTCTAGAACTTGATAAAAGGCTAAAGCCAATAGATTGGTTTTTAAATCAAAAAGGAACAGATGTTTGTCCATTTTGCGATTCAAAATCTGAAAAAGCGATAAACGAATTGTTAACTCTAAAGGAAAGCGAAATAAATAATCTTTCAATTATTGGAGAGTCGAAAAAAATGTCATTCAGTTTTGAAAAAGAAAAATATTCTCTAAAAAATGATGTTAGAAATAAGGAAAAAATGCTACAGAGTGTAAATTCAAACATTAAAATATTGCTTGATGAGAATAAAGAATACTATAAGAAATATCAAGATGTTTTTGAATTTACGGGAAAAATCGAACATGTTCTAAAAACTTTGGATTCATTAGCTCCCACAGGAGAATTGACTACTGAACTTATCAAACAAAAGGAAATTTTAAGTGGAAAACGTGAAGAACTTATTAGGCTTAATAAGACATTTGACAAAAATTCATGCTTGAAAAAAGTAAGTGATACAATAGATAATTACATTGCAAAGTTGCCAATCGAATCAAAAGAAAATAGGAAGGTTTGGCTAGATCCTGATAAAAGTGTTGGCATTTTGGTTGAGGACACAAAAACCGGAATTCGTAATTATCTGTCTAAAATAGGAAGTGGGGCAAATCATATGTGTTATCATTTGGCTACAATGTTAGGTTTGCATGAGTATTTTTTAAAGCTACCCGAAGAAGATAAAATTAATTATATTCCATTTCTTAAATTTTACTAACGCATCTTCACCGATGATTAATTTGAATTCATGCTCTGGAAATTTATCAGACAGTTTATTTAAATTATCAACAATATAACTAGGCTTAAGCATGGTAAATACCGTAGGTGAAGATGATATAAAATCAAAGACCTTTAACCTAGGATTATCTGAAATTGATATATTAATCATTTCTATACGAGCACTTTTTGGTAACGTAGTTTTCTTGCTTCTAAACGGGCTTGGAGGTGCTGGGATCAGCCAAACCTCTTCCAGATCAGTTGTATATGCCATCGTATTAGCGATGATTAAATGAACCTAAAAATAAACCGATTTTCATAGATCTCTACAGTTATAAAAAAAACAATCAAAATTTAGACCGTACTAATTCCACTAATGTGAGTAAAATCAACAGTTCCCTTACACAATAGTAATGCTTTTTCTACATTTAAACAAATTGAGAATGAGTTTCAGTATTAAAAAATTTAAAAT
>NZ_CADCST010000151.1 GCF_902804485.1 Flavobacterium collinsii
TTTTTGGGAGGCTGCAAGATCTGCAAAACTGGTCTCTTTTTTCAATTGAGTTCGTATGGCAAGCGTATTGAGATACAAACCTATTTGATGCTCCAGATCAGGATGCTCTCTTCCTGCTATTGGGGTTCCAATTATGATGTCGTCCTGACCTGTATATTTATGCAACAAAGCATTTATTCCTGCCATTAAACTCATAAACAAGGTAAGGTCCTGTTCTTTT
>NZ_CADCST010000152.1 GCF_902804485.1 Flavobacterium collinsii
TTTTTGGGAGGCTGCAAGATCTGCAAAACTGGTCTCTTTTTTCAATTGAGTTCGTATGGCAAGCGTATTGAGATACAAACCTATTTGATGCTCCAGATCCGGATGTTCTCTTCCTGCAATCGGGGTTCCAATTATGATGTCGTCCTGACCTGTATATTTATGCAACAAAGCATTTATTCCTGCCATTAAACTCATAAACAAGGTAAGGTCCTGTTCTTTT
>NZ_CADCST010000153.1 GCF_902804485.1 Flavobacterium collinsii
TTAAGATTTAAACTCTAATTAGTTATATATCAAAACAATTTAGGAACATCCCTTTTTTAATTCTTAAACTTAAAATACTTGAAACATTCAATTCTATTATAATCTTAAAAAAAGGACTCCATTAGAATAAAACCAAGCCTTTCTTCTGGGATGAGGATTATTATTCTCACACAACATTTTTCTTATTTAGAACTCAATCTGATGATGAAGAATAACTTGGTCCATAATATCATATTACTTAAAAATCAATCTGCGTACCATTTTTACAAATCGCTTATTTAAAAGGCTTTACAATAGTTTTCTTTTTTATTAAATTCCAAAAAATGGAAACAACAATACTTTTTGGACTAAAGTGTTTAAAAAAATATTATAAAAATTAAGGAAGTATATTTGAAGTTAATGAAGGAATAAGCATTTTTTAAACCCCCAATTTTAAAAGATTGGAGTTAAGAGATTTAGATTGAGGATTATTGATTTTAGATGTAATAGAACTTACAAAATCGATAATCTAAATATTTAACAACAGCAAATCTGAAATGCTTCGTCAGATCGCTATCGCTCTGGTCAAAAATGGTTAACCAAAAATTAGAAATCATTTTATCATTTATTCCCTTAACATAATGGCATTGGGCTTTTCTCTTTTGGGAATTTCTGAAAGCCTATAACCAAAAATTACCTAATTATAACAACTATCAGCGTATTAATGAAAAATGGGAACGATATTCTTTTGCGACTCCATTTTCTAAATAAGAAATTACAAACCAGTAATCATCAGCTGGCAAAATCTGTCCTTGAAAAGTACCATCCCAACTATCTCCGATTTTAGTCAATCGCTTAATTATTTTTCCGTATCTATCAAAAATAAATATTACAGGATTGTCTTGACTTTGTAATCCTACTATACTCCATTGGTCATTATAACCATCCTCATTTGGAGTGAAAAATTTCGGACTACTGATCAGCTTAATAGGCATAGATATTGGAGTAATTCCACAACCATTGGCATCACTAACGGTAACTTTATGAATTCCTGAGCTAACATTTGTAAAAACATTACTCGTTTGTGGCATATCATCATCTATTGCATACAGAAAGTTGCTTTCGTATCCTGGGTACGGAACCGCATCAACTGTAATAGTCTGATTATCTGAAAACCATCCACTTGTGACAAAAGATACTTTAGCTGGTTTTGAAGATATTAATACCGTAAAAGGCACTACTTCAGAAACACACCCAGCAACCGACAAGTCATTGACCGTTAAGGTGTACTTACCTGGTGTTTTTGTAGTAAAATCTGATGCAGTACCCAATGTAGTCCCAGCTTCGTTTTTCCAATCAAAGGAATATAATGGAGTCGTATAACCACTGGTAATATAGGAGTCATTTATGATTCCTGTATCTACATCAACACATATTGGGAGAAGAGTAATTTTTGGTATTGGTTTGTTTTTTATAGTAATAATCAAAGGCTTCTCATCATAACATAATTTTGTTGTTAGAGTACCAACATCTGCATAAGCATAAACAGTAGTCGAAGTAGTAATCAAATCACCTACAAACTTTTCAGTATTGGCCACACTACCCCCTCCAGGCAATACAAAATATCTTGTTGCTGGTGCTATTAATGAAGGTAATGTATATGATTCACAAACAACAACTGGTAGAATTGACGCAACTATAGGAGTTTTGTAAATTGTCACTGTAAAAACATCTTCATCTGAGCAAGCAATTCTATTATTATCCTCGGCATAAACATACAAAGTGGTAGTCGAAGTTATTGGTGCGTATGGAGATAGTAATTTTATCCCTGTACCATTAGGTCCACCAGTAGCGGTATAATAATCTCCTTGACCAATTATTACTGGTAATGTATAAGTATCACAAGCGAATACATCTGTAATTGGATTAACCTTTGTATTCACAATAGTTATCATTATACTATATTCAACAATACAAGCGTTGGGCGATGGAGCTGCCGCATAAACATAAATCTTTTTAGAGGTTTTTATTTCATAACCAGCTGGCAAAATAGGATTTGTTGCAGATGGTCCACCCGAAAATTCATAGTACTCTCCGTTTTTTAAATCATCCAAAAAATAACTCTGATTGCATTTTAAAACTTCTATAGGTCTTGCATCTATTAATGGAGAAGAATCGATAGTGATCAAAAAACTAGATTCTACATAACAAGAACCCGTTGGAGCTTTATCATAAAAATAGATCGTTTGTGTTGTTGTAATGGGATAACCAGAGGGTCGGATCATGCCAGTTCCTAAAGACTTTGTATAATATTTTCCTGAATGCGCTACTGCTGGCAAATAATAAACATCACATTGCGGAGGAATATCTTCCATAACTGGCAATGGCGAAATATTTACTGTAACAGTAAATGATAGATTATCTGTACAACTTTGTCCTGCAACGTGAAACCAAAGCATCGTTGTACTATTTATGGCTGTTCCCGAAGCTACAACTGAACCACCTCCTGCCGCTGCGGTTCTATATTCTCCAACAACCAAAGAAGGTAATAGATAAGTAGAACAGGAAGTTACATTGGTTGGGATAGTAATATTTGCAATCCCAACATAAACTGTAAATGATTTTTCTGAAGTACAATTAAGAGGTAATGAGCCACTTTCTTTATACACATAAATTGGTTTTGTACTGTTTATAACCGTACCCGGTAGTATTATAGGAAGTCCTTTATTTGTTCCTGTATAATAAGTTGCCCCGTTTGGGTCAACTGGTAATGTATAAGGATTACAACCAAACTGATTAGGATAATCCGGTAATGGCGTAAAAGGCAATATTTTAACTATAAAAAATGTTTCTTTGGTACAAGAAGGAACAACTGTTGTATCTTCAAACCAAACGTATATTGTATTTAGCCCAACAGTATTAATAACAGTTCCTGCGGCTAATTTTATATTACCACTATTTGTAGCACCTCCACTTTGCGTATAATAATTCCCATAGGCTAGCGCAGGAAGTGTATACTGTGTACAGTAAGTAGCATTGGCAGGTGTTATCAGAGATAAATTGGCAATTGTCACTTTAAAAAGATCTTGATTAATACAAGAGTTTGATTTACTATAGACATACAAACTTTTTGTTGTATTGACAATATTACCAGCAAAGAACTGTGTTCCTGTACCGTTTATCCCATTCCAATATTGATTTCCAGCATTGACTAAAGCGGGTAAAGTATAAGAGCTACAAACTACTACATCAGGCAAAATATCAACTTTAGGCAATGGTGCTACAATAAGCTGAAAACTAGTGGTAACAAAACAACCTGTATTCGATATATTTTGCAATCGTACCCAAACAGTTCTTGATGCCGATCTAATAATTCCTGAAGGTGAGGTTGCTAGAATATTAGTATTACTATTTGCTGAAGGTAGTGTGGTGTGAAAAGAAATCACATTGTATGCCGAAGATTGTGAACCTAATATCAAAGCGATTTGGGAAGTCAAATCAAAATCAGCTCTTAAATCGGTTAGTGTTCTAGCACAAAGTGTTATTGATCCTGGAACTGTAGCGATATAAGGAGGAGGAACTATCTGCAATTGAAAAGAGCGTATTTCATAACAAGGAGAAGTAGCGCTACTTACTCTAACATAGATTGTTTTTCCGCTTTCTGAATTTAAAATCGTATAAGGGATCGATAATGCACCTGTGTTAGATATAGCAGCAGCATTAGTGAGATGATAAGTAACTATTGTACTAGCTGGCAAATCATCTAGCATTCCAGCAGGAGTTGTATCGGGATTCATTCCTGCCATAATGACAGGTGTGTTTTTTGTCAAATCAAAAGTATAAGTAGGATCACCAATATAACAGGCATAAATATTAGGAAGCGTTGCTTTAAAACTTAATTTCGGGTATATTTCGACTAGAATATCATCTGTAATAGCAACGCAACCAGGTTCTATATAGGTAACGCTATACGTTTCGCTTCCTGTTGAAAGTAATGGCAAAATTGAATTTAAGTCTAACGTTGAGCTTGTTTGCGGTGGAGAGAAGGCAACACCCCCTTTTTTCCAAACAAAAGTAGTTCCCGAACTTAAGCCTCCCGCTGATAGTATAGGTAATGTCCCTCCTGCACAAATTCCTTTATTATTTACCACACTATAATCAAGCCCTAAAACATTTTGCCCTATATTAAAACGATCGGCATTAAAAAATATAGCAGAGTCGTAACCTACATTATTTCCTCCATCAGCAATTACAAGTTTAATATGATAGGTATGGGTGACATCTAACCCCGTTGCCGATGCGATCATTTTTACAGTTTGCCCATTAAAATTTATGGCAGGTCCAAATCCTCCCCCGTTAAACTTTCCAAAAAAACTAGCATTAGCCGAAGGGCAATTTGTATTGTATAAATTGTCTCTAATTGTTTCTACAGATATTGGAGTATTAGGCAATGCAGGTGCAGGAACCACTGCCAAATTTTTATTTGCACCACCAATTGTAAGATCTTTTAGAAGAAAAGCAAAAGCGTCAGAAAAATTACATTGTGAAGTACCATATTCTTCGGAAGCAAAAATAAATTCAAAATCAAAATTGGAAGTTTTCGGTTTAAAATCAAACTCTATATAAGTTGCATTAATAGAGTTAATGGTAATACCAGATTGAGAAAGCAAATTAGCCTCTAAGTCAGCATCTCCAGTCCATAACGAATTTCCATCACTCAATATAGTGGCATTAGGACTAGGCACCTTAGTTACATCACCGGTTGTTAATACTACACCTTTTTCAAAAGGAAAATTTGGATTTGCGTTCTCAAAATAACCGATACCATTTGTCGAACCAAAAAATATCCCAGTTTTTGAGGTAACATTTGTACCCGAAACACAGGGAGAATTAATTAAAACAGAATTAACCAACTGCTCAACCGTATAAATGTTAGTATTTACAGTAATCGATTGTGAAAAACTTTGTATACTAGTTAATAATACTAATGGGAGTATGACTATTTTCATTTATGTCTAAATTTTATCTTTTAAAGAAGCTAATTATTACCTTTAGTTAAGCAATTTTACTATACTTATAAATTTATTTCAAACTGATTATTCAAAGATTAAGCCAGCTAACATAACTAGTTCATAACTAACCATTTAAACTCTTTTAAAAAAAATGAATTTCCAAAAATTGGAATCTAAACGTATTAATTGGAAAATTATAAAAACAGGCAACCTGTATAGAGACGAAATAAGTTAATCTACAAGTCACTGATTTCATACAAAACTAAACTTACAAACTAAAAAACTCAAAATCAATCGTTAAAACAAAATATATTTATAATCCATATAAACTGCGTTATGATTTTATTAGCCTCAAGTAGAAGTATAAAACCTAGCAATTTATTACAGTATTTTAATAAATATATTTTATTACGAGAACAGGATTACGAAAATTTTCGCATACAATTAATCGATTAACATGTCATGTTGTTTAGATAATAAATATAGATATAGACTTTTTCAAGGTTAAAATTCAAAACCTTACAGCGAAATACTAATACAAATTTGCGGAACTGACGGAATTGAGACTCTAAAAGAAGTTATTAGCCCAAATCATACTCGCATACATATTGAATATGCCTGAAACAAAATGTCAGTACGATTTTGAAGAGTTTAAAAGGTCGAGCTTCAAAAAAAATTGCAAATAAAATTTCACAATATAAGAGAACACTATTGCAGTCTGCATTTTTATATAAAAATGGTTATGATTTGGAGTACAGAAAACATTACTGGTGAAATGGTAAACAAGTATTTGAAACATTACTAGGATAAAGGAAGGAGATCATAACCCGAATTTCATTCTCCATAAACAAAATTTCTAAAAAGAATTTATCATTTAAAGAAGATCATACTAAATTGCTTGTAGCTAAATTATTTAAGTTAAATAAAAAAATGGTTTAAAACTTCACTTGACAATAGATAATTTGAACAAACTGATTAATTGCAACTTCTTATGAAAGTGCCAATACTCCAGTAAAAAATCAATTGATTCTTAATTAAGGAAAAAAAGGATTATTAGATTGGTACTTACAAAAAACTATTATTGAATTATAAAGACACGAAGAATTCTTACAGATCCTAATCTTCCAAAAAATAATCCTTAAAGAATATCTAAGTGTCTAGTATAATAA
>NZ_CADCST010000154.1 GCF_902804485.1 Flavobacterium collinsii
CCTAAAAGTATACTTTAAATAATTTAGGACTTTAAAAGTTTTTAATTCTTATACTTTATTAGAAATTGGTTAATGTTTCAGAGTTAGTGATATAAGATTTTTTATTTCTAACATAATGAAATAGAGTAAATATTAATCATGAATAATTTATAGAAGCCGTTTCAATAGTGAGACGGTTTCTTTCTTTCTTTCTTTCTTTCTTTCTTTCTTTCTTTCTTTCTTTCTTTCTTTCTTTCTTTATATTTGTGACTCTTTGATCAGTTTGGCATATTTAACTATCGATTAATAGTTGATTATATATGAGGTTCAAACATTATAACCAAAATAAAACGGTTCTTTTGTCTTATTCGTTTGATGATTTAATTGCAGAGAAACACCTTGTTCGGATAGTTGACCAAGTAGTCGAGTCAATAAACAACATCCAGCCTCTTTTAAAAGTTTACAGTAAATAAGATAATCAAGCTTACATCATCCAAAAAAAAAATTAAAAGTAATGTTGTAAGCTTATATGACCAATATTTATTCATCACGAAAAATAGAACTGGTACTTCGTGAAAATATCAATTTTATGTGGCTAACTTCTATGGCTATTGTGGATCACAATATGATTAATAGTTTTAGAAGTGATATACTTAAAGAGAGTTTTAAAGAAATCTTCAAGCAGGTATTTTTTTGATACAGGCATCAGAAGGATTTATTAATCTAAAACAAATCTATACGGATGGTGCCAAGATAGAAACTCGGGTAGGCAGATACATTTTTATATGAAGAAATAGTATAAAAAACATCAAAGCAAAATACTCACTCAGCTCGAATAACTATGAGATTATGTTCAGGGTATTGATAATGAGTATAATGTGAATCTTGGGCCCACAAGATTCAAGGAGATTAACAAAGAAGTAACCCAGAAAACTGTAGCAAAAATATATACCAAACTCTCTTGCAACCAAAAAGCAATTGATCTTCAACTTAAAATTACTCCTTTAATAAATAGAGATAAACACTTTCTCGTCCTAAAAAAAAACTAACTATAATTCTTCTGGCAAACGGAATGTTTATCCCCAAAGAGAAGTTAAATGGAATAAATGAAGTAGTAAATAACATCGTACTTATTGCATTTCAATAATTTTTATACTTATTCTGCTCTTTCTGAAAAGTAAATCTCCTTATTCTTCCAATTAACACTTCAAGCATCATCAAAATTTATTTTAAAAGCTTAGCATCCCTTTCATTTTGCATGGCTGATCTTATCATTTTGATAGGGATTAGCAAGTTAAAAATTAAGTGTAAATTTTAACTAGTTGACTTTTAGTGTTTTGTTTTATGTTGAGTTGTTTTGGCATACCAATTGCATCTAAAGGGGAGATCAAGACCATAATTTTAAGGTACAAATCATCACCATAAGATTAAGTTTGAAAACGAAAAGAGTTTTCCGGATTTGCTCAGAATAGTATAGATAAATGTAAAAAACACTGTAAAATAAAAGAGATGAAAGCAGATAAAGTAAGAAAAAAGAACATCGAAAAACTGGGGATATCAAACAAAGGCATGAAACAAAAAGACAGAGTCATCAACTTAATGGTGTTTTCTATAGTATTCTTTATTGCACTTTTGATGATTTCGCAAATAGTATAAAACATAATTTGTTAGGCGTAATCAATAAAAAAAAAGATTTTAGTGGAAAAAAAGAGAATGAAAAAAGGAATATATCTTCTCTTTCACATGGTAAGATATGTGTGTTTAAATCAAGTGAAACGTCTTTTTTTGGAGATATAGAACCTATGTCACTATGTGTTAAATTAAATTATCCCCAGAGGGTTATAACATAATTAATTAAGATATATAAGAAGTAAAACTCGCAGCAACGATGAGTTTTACTTTTTTTGGTTTTATATAAAATGGTTTAGCAAGATAATGTTTGAAAAAGGCTGTCTCAAAATGATAAAATCGTATCATTTTGAGACGTTTTTTTAACGCCCACAAAGATTATTGTAAATGTAAAATACCAGATAATATGGGGTTTAATGCGAATTGGTAAACAGTAAAAATCTATTGGTATGTAATTTGAATATTATGCATCGTATCTCCATCCCCTCAAATAATAAGGAAACTAAAAAGGATTTACACCAAATCATATGAGAACCATCGAATGTAAAATAGGACCTACTCAGAGAAACTATATGCTTTCTAAACCCATACAAAATCCAACAACATTTTTGCCTCTTAAAGTGGCAGAGGAGTCAGGGGATTTTATTATTGAAAAAGCCCGACCCGTTCATACCTTTTGGATAAAACAAATTTGTGAAGTGACACTTGCATCAGCCATAGCTCGCGGAACCGGAATTTCCGGACGCTCTCCCGAGTTGCTGGAAACAAAGATGAAAAAAGGAGAAGCTGTCATCGCTTTTGCGCCAGATGGGAGATGGGCAGGCTTTTCTTTTATCTCTTCTTGGGAAAATGGAAGCTATGTCTCTAATTCCGGATTAATTGTAGCTCCAGAATTCAGACATACGGGACTTGCCAAAAGGATTAAAAGAAAAATTTTTGAGCTTAGCCGACAAAAATATCCCGATGCCCGTATATTCAGCCTAACTACTGGTCTTGCCGTAATGAAAATGAACCATGAACTCGGTTTTGAGCCGGTTACTTATTCCGAACTGACTACAGACGATACTTTTTGGGAAAATTGTAAATCATGTGTAAATTGCCCGATTTTGATGAATAAGGACAGGAAAAACTGTTTGTGTACGGCTATGCTTTATGACCCGAAGCAAAAAGGAGCGAAGATGAATCTGGTAAAAGATTTAGAGATTACGCAGTAGTATTGCAGATATTGCATAGGTTTCAACCGTAGGGACAAAATTACCACAACACATACCTTTTGTAAAGTAGCGGGAAACCATTCCGGTATAAAACAACAAAACCCTCAACATTGTTGAGGGTTTTGTCTTTTGCGGAGAAAGAGGCTCCGCCACCTGTATCGTAAGCTCCAGTAAACACTGGGTGTTATGTTATGTCAAAAAAAGAAGGGCACTAATAGGGCACTCTTAAAATTCTAGGGTTAATTAACCTCTGTAAATGTAGGAAAAAAAAATCAAAAAATGACTAGAAAACAGCTAAGAAATTAATTGGTTTTATCAGTTTCAGCTGTTTCGCATTTTCGATAAGCTGCTACTCTGCATTTTTTCCATAATAAGATAAGCAAATATTGTGTTTTTCAGAATCACCTGATTTTAAGATCTGCCAGCTTTTAATTAAATATTATACATCCGAATGCTCTACATTAAAAATGTCATGTCTTTTAGTATTCTTCTTTATATTTTTTTATAAAAGATAATGGAATCATTGTTGAAGTACTTACAGATGCATAGTTTTTCGAATTCTTTTTTGTTAAATGATTTCTCTTTTTTATCTGAAAAATGCACCCGATTAAAATTCAGTCGGTAGTGTGAAAGTGATACAATCTTAAGGTGATTAAAATATTTATATCTCCTTATATCCGGATTTATTCTTTATACTATTAATTTATTAAATATAGGGATTAGTAATTAACAGTTTTTTATAATCAGATCGAGTAATTAAGTCTCTGCAAATACATAGAATTCATAAAAGTTCAAATTTTGTAAAAAAATTCAGTTTAGTAAGTTTTCAGAGTGGAATGGTAAAATTAAACATCAAATTTAGACTCTACACTTTAAGACAGTTTTTAATTTATTATTTAAAATTA
>NZ_CADCST010000155.1 GCF_902804485.1 Flavobacterium collinsii
CTCCATTTGAGAAAGTAGTAGACCGTGTGGTCACTACCCGTGATATGAGCATGAGTCCATTGTTTCAGGTGATGTTTGTATTGCAGAATACACCGAAAGAGTCAGAGGAAGTAGAAACAGGTTTAGAAGGGATTTTACTCTCAGGTTATGAATTTGAGAATGTTACATCTCAGTTTGATTTGATATTGAATGTTTCTGAAGGTAATAATGGAATTGGATTAGATATCGTG
>NZ_CADCST010000156.1 GCF_902804485.1 Flavobacterium collinsii
TGAAAACACCTAATTTTGTATATCAAAAAACCAGCAAAGAGAACTTTACTGGTTTTAATTAATATTGTAAAACTTGTCAACCTATTTTAGGACTAGTCACACTATTCTAAAAAAACTAGAATTTATAAGTTAAACTACCCATAACGGTACGTGGAGCCTGGACATTTATTGTCGTATAACCATTAAAATACAATTGGTCTGTTAAGTTATTTACTTTTAAAGACACTCTGTATTTCGGCTGATCGTAGTACAAAGCAGTATTAACCACAGCATATGACGGAAGCTCAAAAGTTTGACCAGGTCCGTTATTGTAAATGTAGGTAGCGTCTCCGTAATTCCCTCCAAATCCTAAACCTAATCCTTTCAATTTTGTTTTTTGAAGATTATAACTAAACCAGTAGTTGATTAAATTTTCAGGTCCTGCAGTTACAGGTCTTAAATCATTTAATTTAGAGTTATTATTAGAGTACCCCACAAGAAGGTTCAATCCCGGAATTGGGTTAGCTGTTAGCTCTACTTCAAAACCTTTACTATATTGTGTTCCGTTTTGTATGCTCGCATTTGGAAGATTCGGATCTGCAATTACAATATTGTCAACTTTGATATCATAATAACTAAAAGTTGCGCTTACTTTATTCTGGAAAGCATTCACTTTCACACCAACTTCAAGCTGATTTGCTTTTTCAGGATCAAACTGTTTCATTTCAAGCTTCCCGCCAACATTAGCATTTAAGAATCCTTTATTGGTAAAACTATTTTGGTAATTTCCAAAAACAGATACCTGATCTTTTACGATTTGATACACAGCACCAAATTTTGGTGAGAAAGCATTTTGAGAAAAATTGTCCGCTTTTGTATTTGAAGCAGGATCAAATGATCCTTTATTTTGAAAATGATCAAAACGTACCGCAGCTGAAAGAATTAATCTTTCTGTAATGTTGATTGCATCTGCTACATAAACACTATATGTTGCTATAGAACTATTAGTGGTATAAGGAGGATTCCCTTTTCCGGTAAGTGCATCCTTTACATTTGTTGGGTTAAAGTCGTAATAATTAGTCACCGCTCCTGTATACTTTATGGTATCAAATGCCGCATAACCCGGTAAACTTTGGTACACTAATTTATTGGAACCGTAATAGATATCACCACCTACCAAGAAGCGGTTTCTCATTGATCCAATTTTAAAATCACCATTAAAGTTTTGTTGGAATTCGATCGCATTATCTTTTCCATTTGCATCCCAGGCGTTTCTTGAAAATTCCTGATCTTTCAAAAGGTAAAACCATGTCTGTAAACCACTTGCTTTATTAGAACTGCTGCTGAATACGGTTTGAGAAGTCCATTCTTCTGAAATTTGATAAAGAGCCTGCGCAAAAACGTTTAATGTTTTGGTGTTGGTCATAAATTCATCTCCTAAAAATGATCTTTTGAAATTAACATCCAAATTCTTAGCATTATTAACCCCTAAGTCAGCTATAGAAACTCCAAAAGGAAGATAAATTAAAGGCATACCTGAGTTGTCCTGATTTCCAATTTCGGCATCGATAGAGATGGTAAGTTTATCGTTTACTTTATAAGCAAAAGACGGCGCTACGAAGAAACTCTTTGAGTAACCGAAATCCTGAAAAGTATTCGCATTTCCAAAAGCAGCATTCAATCTAAACAATGCTGTATGGTCATCATTAATTGGAGTATTGATATCGGCCGTTAAACGGTTAAAACCATAACTTCCGTTTTGATATGAAATTTCTCCACCAAAATTATCATAAGGTTTTTTAGTTACACGGTTGATTAATCCACCGTAAGAAGAAACCACATTTCCAAAAAGTGTAGCTGATGGTCCTTTTATCACTTCGATTCTTTCTAAGTTTACCGCATCAGTGTTACTGTTTACTTTTCCGGCAAGACCATTTCTCACTAAACTCTGAGTAGTAAATCCACGTAAGGAATACCATGAAGCTCCGTCACCGGCACGATTGGTAGCTGCCCATAATTGATATAAACCCGGTACATTTTTTAATGCTTCATCCTGATTGGTTACCAACTGATCTTTGATCAACTCTTTAGTAACGACATTATATACTTGTGAATTTTCAAGGTTTTTAATCGTCATTCTCGATACATACTGACTTTCTGATTTAGTATACTTATTAGCATTCCCTTTTACAAATACTTCCGTAAGTGCCTCAGAAGTGGTAAGCAGTGTGAAATTTTCGACAAGATCACTTCCTGCTGAAACTGCAACATTTTTTTCTTTAGATGAAAACCCAATTACCGAAACCTTCAGAATATAATTTCCGGGTCTGATGTTCTTGATCTCATAATTTCCCTGAGCATCAGTAGTAGTTCCAATCTTTGTTCCTTTAAGAGTTACAGAAATATTATCCGCTGCTTCATCATTAGATAATGAAACCGTTCCTTTTATTGTACCAGTCTGTGCAAACGATGCAGAAGCCGTAAGCAGCATCATCAAACAGCCCAAAAGTGGCAATAGTACTTTTACTTTCATGTTATTTAGAATTATTTTTAATAGTGCAAATGTATTATTTGTATCAAATCAAACCAAATTATTTTGAATTATTCTAGATAACAACCCTGTTTTGATACTTTTAAGTACTATTTTTCATTCTTTTAGTAGAAAAAAAGCAATATTCATTTTTTATATTAAAATTAACCCGTTGGGTGTAATTGTTTTTAACACATAGTAACATGGAGATGGCAAGCACGATCTCTGCACTAGAACGAACATCTGATATATTATCTGTTTGTCACATTAAAACGTACTCTTTTTATAGGGAATCACGCTCTAAATGTCTTCACAAACCCCGACCTAAAGTTACTCCCTCTAATTCGCCTTTGTGGCAATTGGCTACAAGAAGCCAGATTCATAATCGATCAGCATTTGACCATTACCAAAATGAAAAATATGCTAATAACAAAACCAATAAAAGAAGTATAAAACTCATTAAAAAAAGTAATACAACCTTTTATATACAACAAAACCCACTAAAATTTTAGCGGGTTTTATGTTTAGTTATATGTAAACTTTTTTCACTACAAGACAAGGGAGGAATAAAAGCTAAAATCGTTATACTATAAAAGTTTATTTTACCTTGTCAATTCTTACATCTTCTGGACCTCCATAATATGCAGCATCCGCTCCTCTACCGCTTTTACTTCTTTCTGTTTGCAATTTTAAAGTAAAAGAAATTTGTAATTTTTCACTGCTCTTTATTTTATTACCTTCATTGTCATAAAAAATTACGTCCTGCATCGTAAAAGTTTCCGGAGTGTAAAATTCATTTTTTCCTTCGCCGTCCTCTATCGGAAAATGACCAATTATTACTCCTTTTCCGTTAGGTTGTTCATAAAATTTGATATAAGGAGTTGTTTTTATACTTGTTTTTATATCACTATCAATAAAAGGATATCCAACTATACTAAATCGTTTTCCGTTATTCTCTTCTATTTTATTTAAATCTTCATATTCCTTGGTTGTTACAAGTTTGCCTATTTCGTTATTTGAATTACCACAGGAAAACATTGCTAAAGCCAATGCTGCAATTAGATTTTTTCTCATTGTTTAATATTTATTGTTTATTATTAGGTTTTCTATTTTATTTTCTTTGCGCCACACGAAAGGATTCGTGCGGGAGCGGGCTAAAATTTTTCTATTTCTTTGTTCCTAACTAATTTTGACATGCAACATACCTGAACTTGATGACAGCAAATTTTTTATTGGTTATGTTTAGTTCATTTATACATCTCTTTATCCTCCTACTAAAACATTTACAAAAAATATTTGACGAATTTCAAAGAGTCCCAAAAAATTGAATCTCAAAAGTAGTTGATTTTTCTCTCAATTAAAAAAATGATTACAACGCTTTTTTTCTTTTTTCGCTGCAAAACACAAAAATACTTTTAGTACTTTTACCCCGACTTACATTTTACGAAGGCGAGTTTACTCGCTATGACCATTGCGGGCTTTTTTATGCCCGTACATGTCACTATACGCGGTTTCAGTACCCCCGTGTGGTGCGTTAATGCGCCCACTGCCTTCGTAAAGGTGTAAGTCAACGGGAAAGGCTGAAACCGTATTTTTTTTTAGCCACTAAAAAACTTTCTGAAAATGACTTACACAGAAAAAACAAACAACTCGGAGATGGTAAGCACGATCTCTGCACTAGAACGGACATCTGATATATTATCTGTTCGTCACATTAAAACGTACTCTTTTCATAGGGAATCACGCTCTAAATGTCTTCACAAACCCCGACCTAAGGTACTCCCACTAATTCGTCTTTGTGGCAATTGGTTACAAGAAGCGGGATTCATAATCGATCAAGATTTAACCATTACCGTAATGAAAGATATGCTCGTTATCAGACCAACAAAAGAAGTGTAAAATTGATAAAAAAGTCATCAAATATTTATTCTACAAAAAAGAGGAAGTCTCAGTACAATGAAACTTCCTCTTTTTGTTTTTTAGTTAACAGAAAACATTGAAAAATAAACCTTTTTAATATTAAAAATTTAGTACTGCTTTTTATGATAAAATAGATTTTTATAATTCTTTGGATTTTTCAACAACGATGTCTTCAACACTATCATCATGATTAGGCATCACTCCTAATTCTTTTAATTTTGTAACTTCACTTCTTACTTCCATTATTTACATTGAATTAATGTTGTTTCTCCTTTTTTAACTTACCATTATTTTCATAAAACTCCATTAGTTTTTCGAATGAGTTGTTATATTTATTACCTGCAATATTCTTGCATGAAACTAATTCTAAAATTATTAATTTAAAAGACCAAACGATTTATAACAAACTATAAAAAAGAGGCTGTTTCAAATAATGAAACAGCCTCTTATATTTTGTAAAGAGAGCCCCTAATTTAAATTTTAATATAAATAATTAAGAGCTGTAACATCGTTAGCATTGAAAGCTCCAGTTTCACTTGAACTGAAACATGCTCTCATATAAGATGTTGAATCATATCCTGTAGGTGTTCCTGGGATATGAATTGCCCCAACACCAGCTGCTCCTTCGTTTGAATTTTGTCCACAGCTTTGACGGCTGAAATAATCTGTGTGGCGTAAACCAATACAGTGGCCAATTTCGTGTGCAGCTACGTGTGCATTTACATTAACTGAATATGTATCTAATCCAGAATACAATGTAACGGAATTAAAAGGATTCCCTCCCGAAGGGAAACCTGCTACTCCACCGGCACCTCCGGTTTGTCTTTTTACAACTATATTTGCACCTGTAGTACTTGAACTAAAAGTTAGTGTAAAGTTAATAGACAAACCTAAATTATTGTATCTATTTACTGCAGCTTGTAATCCAGCTTTCATATTTGCGCTTAAAGCTGTTGTTCCAGTCCCGGATAATCCAACAATTTTAATAGTTTTTGGAGTAGATACTAAATTAGTAGTGCGGTATTGTTCTGTAGTAATACCACCGTGAATATTCATTTTATTTAATTGCTCCTCAGTCATGATAATGTCACCTTCTATCAGGAAAGCATCCTCAGTGGTACCATCTAACTTCGTGTTTTTAATCACTTGAACATCATTATTATTTAGTGCAAGTGCACTAATTTTATTCAACACATCTTGTGTTACTTTAAGAGATCCTTCTTTTGGTTGATCCGCTTGATCATCTTTATTGCAAGACAACACCATTAGTGCCACAAATGACAAGGCTAAAATTGATTTCATTTTTTTCATAAACAGGTTTTTTTTGGTTGTTAAAAAAGTTTGGTAAACGGGGATCTTTACAAAATATTAATAATACTTATCTCCAAACTTAACTATTTTTTTATATTAAAATACTTATAAAACAGTTATTTAACAATTTTAACATTTTTTGTTAAATAATTACTTTGTGATTTTTTAATCCTAATTATCTGATTATTACGCTAAGCCCAGTAAAATCAATAATTAAATACAAATCAGATTGTTATCTATAAAAATATGATTTCAATATTCAACTTATGTTGCTTTTACTAAAAAATGATTCCACAATTTGATACCTCATTTAAAATATAAAAAGTATGCTGAAATTAAAATCACAGATGCAATATATTTTGAAGGTGCTGCATGAAATAAAAACTCGTACTTTTTTTACAAATAATTTAATAACTTTGATTACCTACAATGGATAAATATTTCACTTATAAATCATTAAACATAAATGTATAACTGGTTTTATCTAAATTTAGAAGTGATAAACCATTGTAAGATTCATTTTATGCCATTGGAATCAATGTTTATAACTGCCCTAACCTCTTAGTAAATGAAGACACAAATTACTTTCCTCCTCTATATGATCACGACAATTAGTCTCGCGCAAAGCCCAGGAAAATGGGAGCATTACATAAAAAAGGAAAATGAAAGCAAATTTGAAAAATACTATTTTACATCTTTAGAAAATGCACACCACCACAACTACAATATTGTTAAAAAACTTGACAGTACTTTTTGTATTGTGGAAAATAAAAATTTAAAATCGAATCGGACTTTAAACAAAATTATCCCAGTAAATAATTTATGGAAACTACCTTCTGATTTTTCGAATCACACAGAAAGTAAACAGTATATAATTGCAACAGACTCAATCAAAACCTTACTTACTGACTTAAAATCAATTAATATTTCTACTATCAAAATACTGGATAATCACCTTGTAGTCATAAAAAGTGATTCAAAAAAAATTATTGATACCATTATATCTTTGAGCAGCGTAACTTCAGTTTCGCAGGAATCACTGCAACCAAAAGCTGAGTCTAAAATAATAGATCAAAATTTTAGTATCAACTCTATAAATAAAGCTAATATAAATTTTCCTCTTCTAACTGGTGAAAATGAAATTGTCGCGATCAAAGATGATTTTTTTGATGTAAATGATATTGATTTATTAAATAAAAACATTCCTTCCTCAATACAATCCACTATTGTATCAAACCATGCAACAGCAATGGCGACTATAGCTTCGGGATTAGGAAACAGTTCTTCATTAGGAAAAGGTGTTGCTCCAAAATCTAAGATACAATCATCTAATTTTTCGAATATCTTTCCCGATGAAATAGCCAATTTACAAGGTGCTACCACTCAAAATCATTCTTATGGTACAGTGATTGAGAATTTTTATGGTTCACTCGCCAATGCTTATGACGCTCAACTATTCTCAAACCCTAATTTGACACACTGTTTTTCCTCGGGAAACATTGGCCTTCAGGGTTATAAATCGATTACCGGTAATTTCAAGCAATCAAAAAATAGCATCGTACTGGGGTGTATTGACCAAAACGGAATAATTATGCCCTTTTCTTCAAAAGGTCCGGCCTATGATGGTCGAATAAAACCAGAGTTAGTAGCTTATAGCACACAAGGAACTTCAAATTCTACAGCATTGGCTACAGGAATTATCACTCTTATGAAACAACATTATAAAACGATACACAATATCCCTTTGACTAATACCCAGACAAAAGCAATTTTGATTAATAGTGCAAAAGATTTAGGTAATCCAGGTCCCGATTTTACCTATGGTTATGGCAACATCAATGCCGATAAAAGTTTAAAAACAATCAGCGAAAATAGAATTTTATCCGGTACCTTGACGTCCGGCCAAACAACTTCACACCTTATTGCTCTTCCGGAAAATGCAAAAAACTTAAAAATCACATTAGTCTGGAACGATTTGCCTGCTGCAATCAATAGTAATATCAGTTTGGTAAACGATTTAGACCTCGAAGTTGTTTCAGCCGACAAAACCACTATTCTACCCTGGATTCTTAATCCTGACGCTCCACAACTGCAAGCCGCAAGAGGAAAAGACAAAATAAATACCATAGAGCAAGTGACTATTGAAAACCCCGCATCCGGATCTTATACTGTTAATATTATTGGTTCATATGTTTCAAATACTTCACAAGAATACAGCATCGCTTACGAATATGAACTACAAAATCGATTTGAATGGAATTACCCTGTTCATAATGATAATTTCCCCTATGATGGTAAGATTATTTCTCCTTTTAAGTGGAATTCGTCATTTTCCGGTAGTCCTGGACAATTGTCTATAAGCTACAATAATGGGCAAAACTGGGAAATTATTGCAAATGATATAAATCTAAACAGTGAACAATTCACTTATATCCCAAAAGAGCAAAAATTTTCAAAAGCAAAATTAAAAATGACCATTGATAACACCGATTATATCTCTGATAGTTTTACGATTTCTTATGATTTAAATATTCGTGCCAGCTTAGTTTGTGATGGTACAACCGAAATTAACTGGGACAAACCTGCTGATGTTTCATCCTTTAATATTTATCAGCTCAAGGAAGATCATTTAGAATTTAAAGAACAAACAACAAACAACACTTACACTTATACTGATGGGAAAATTTATACCGTTGTTCCTGTATTTAACAATAACGAAGGAATAAAAAGTGAGTCGACATTACAGTATGCGCAAAACTCAAATTGCTATTTCGAGTTTGCTTTAGCAGAAGTTTATCAAGAAGATAAAATAAAAATTAACACCAGTCTTTTCAGCTTATACAATATCAAAAGAATCGAGTTGGTAAAAATGATCAACAATACCGAAGCTGTTATTAGTACAACAAACGATATCAATTCAAAAACGCTCTCATTTTTAGATCTAACTCCTGTAAAGGGCCGTAATAAATATAAGATAAACATTCTTTTAAAAAACAATACCGTAATAAGTTCTCTAATTGTGGATGCCAATTATTTAGGAGATGATTTGTTTCTGGTTCACCCCACGCTACTAAGCAAAAATGAAGACTTAAATATTGAAGCCAAAAAAGAGGGAAACGCCATTTTCTATTTGTACAATGTCAGTGGACAAAATACTAATACTTTTTCGTTACTTTCGAAAACCAATAACATTACTCTGAAAAATATTGCCTCCGGAATTTATTTCTATAAAATAATTACCAGTTCAGGCGAAATACAATCGGGAAAAATTGCAGTTTTTTAGGCTATTATACCTCTATATACTAAAAAGCCTGACGATCTTCGTCAGGCTTTTTAGTTCTTATATGCAGTGAAAATTTTATTTTGTAATTCCAAACATCATTACAAGTTTGTCATTAAGATAAAAATTCAGAGTCTGATCTGCTACGTCAAAACGCAGGTCTTTATTGTTTAGATAAGATACTATTTTTTGCTCCGTTTTATTAGCTTCTTCACCAATACATGCCATTGCAGTAGTTCTTACATTATTAAAAACAACACGATCAGCTTTACTTTCATAAGTACCTCCAAAATTGTTGCAACCTGTATTACCACTCACTGTTTTTTTTGTTGTATCAAATTTAATAAAAGCACGACCATAATCCTGTCCCACATTTTCAAGCATAATTAACTTCCAGTTGTTCTTACCAATATAACTCCACAGCTCATTTTGAGTTGGTATTGCAAACTCCAAAATAGTCTTGTTCTGTAAATTTTTAAACTGTACCTTATTCTTTTTCTTTACAATTTTAAATTTCTTATCCTTTATAGCTTCACTAAATTCATGCTCTAATTTCATACTCTTCTCATCACAAGCCATTAAAGTCCCAAAAGGAGCATCGGTTTTGATCTGATTTTTTGCAGCAAGCTTTATATATTTTACATTAAAGTTATTACAGCCATTTTTACCACTGATTGTACCTGCTTCTTTGTTTATGGTAATAAATGCTTTACCATTATTTATCTTTTTCCCATTCAACTGGGTCAGGATCATTTTTGTATTATAAATCCCTTTCTCTTCTTTTACTGCCGTTTTCGAAATAATACTTTTCAGTTTGTATTCGTATAAAGAAGCATCGGCAGGAACAACACCCTGTCTTTTTGTTCTGGTCACCATAATCTCATATCGATTTCCTTGTTCAAAATTGAAACCGTCAATATGATTATAAAAAAACTGCCAGTCTTTGTCATTGTCATACTTTACCTGTAAACATTCCATTGGAGCAACACCCTGACATGGAACTTTATTCTCTCTTACAAATATTCTTAAATTCTCCTGACCATATGTAATTGATGATAATAACACGATCATAAAAACATACATACCTTTAAATCTTCTCATTCTTTTTAAATTTTGTAATACTTCATTAAGTATTCTGATTATACTATATTTCCTTCGTTAGCATTAACTGTGCCATTTGAACAATGGAGTCTGTTTTTAACTTTTTTTTATACCTCCGGTTAAGCCTTATTTTACGGGAGTTTTTATCTGTTACATCCTTCTTTTCAAAGCTATGTTATTAGTAACTATACTACAAACCGACTAGTTACCCCCATACTCCGGCTTTCGTCTATTAGCTAAAAATGTACAACCACTCAACCTATCATAAATTCTCTGCCACTGCCACTAATCACAGCCTTTTGGCTCAGATCATTTTTTTATACACTATAAAAAATAGGTTTTGTCAAAATACTATGGTTTACTCCTTCTTTTTTTAGCAGCTAATTGACATATTTGATTTAAAAATAATCGATCCGGAATACTTTTAAACGCATTTTTGAATCGCAAAATTTCCAAATAGCAAATTCTGCATTAAAATTACTTTTTTTTTAATGCTAATAAACTGACAATCAACCTCTATTTTTATAAGAAGTATAAAAAG
>NZ_CADCST010000157.1 GCF_902804485.1 Flavobacterium collinsii
TGTCTTAAAATTCCGGTTGCCACTGCTTTGACATCTTCAATATCCGGAGAAAATTTCCCATTGAAAGCGGCATGAGCTTTTGCAGCCAAAATTAAGTTCAAATGAGAATGTATAAAACAAAAAACAGTTGCAAGAACGGTCTTGCAACTGTTTAATTAATTATTTTTATGTAATAATCTGTATCGCTTTTGTAGGTCGAGACAAATTAATAATGATCTCTCTGCTTTTTAAGTTACGAGACAATCTCTTTACATTTTTATAAAGAATTTTATTGATTTACAGGCACTGTTTTACAAGTACCATTACAAGAAGTCATCGGACTTTGTTTATGAGTATATGTATCTTCTTCTGCGTATTGACCTCCTTTAATTTTTTCTAAATTTAACTTTGTAACTACTTCTTTTCTTAAGACTAGGTCTACAATCAATTTTTTCTTCATAATTTTAATATTTTTTGTTAATAATAATCAAATATATAATTTTAAACTTACGTTTCATACATTTACACAAAAATTTCATACAAAAAAACAAAATATCAACAAGAACGAATAAATGACAACGCAGGTATATAAAAAAATAAATCTAAAACTAGAAATTAAACTGGACGAAATTTATGAGGCTTTAAAAATAGACAATGATTCTAAAAATATTGGGATATTTACTGGGCTTTCAGGAACTTCACTTTTCTTATTTTATTATTCAAAATTAAAAAATAACGACGACGCATCTGAAATTGCTATTACACTAATCAAGAAATGTTTCGAAAGAATAAATGAAGGCTACTCACACACCACTTATTGCAGTGGAATAACTGGTTTTGGATGGCTACTTGAGCATTTACTAGAAGAAGATTTTATTGATTTTGATAACGACGAATTATTGGTTGACCTGGACGATTATTTGCTAAGTCAAATGAAAAATGATTTTAAAAATAGCTACTATGACTTTTTACACGGCGGTATCGGATACGGTTTTTATTTTCTTAAACGTTATAAAAATACTTCATCAATAATTTTAAAGAAAAAATACGAGGAAAACCTTTTAAGAATAATAACCTATTTAAGGGATAATTCAGAAAAAAAAGGAAACACAATAAGATGGGCTACAGAGAAAAACAATGATGATCAGCCATCTGAATATAATTTAAGTTTAAGCCATGGCATTACCAGCATAACTAATTTTTTGTGCAGATTACACACTGAAAATATTTTCAGACCGCATGTCGAAGATATGATTGTTGAGAGTACTAATTTTATACTTTCTTGTAAAAATCAAAATGAAGATTGTTTTTCATTATTTCCCAATAACCAAGCAGAAGATTCAGAACATCAAGAAAATCTCAACCCCAAAAACAGTAGATTAGCCTGGTGCTATGGAGATCTAGGAATTGGCATCACTTTGCTCAACGCTGCCAAAGTTCTTAATAATAAAATATTTTTTAAAGAAGCCATCCAAATCCTAACACATGCTTCACTCAGAACAGCACCTGAAAAAACCTTGGTCAACGATGCAGGGATATGTCATGGAGCATTTGGAAATGCATTAATTTTTAATCGCATTTTTAAAATCACTAATAACCCCATTTTTTATGAGGCATCTCTTTTTTGGTGTAATCAAGGGTTAGAAATGTCATATCATAAAGACGGAAATGCAGGGTATAAGAAATGGTTTCCTGAAAAAGAAGAATGGAAAAAAGAAATTTCATTACTAGAGGGAATCGCAGGAATTGGATTGACAATTATAAATTTATTAAGTTTATCAGATCCGAATTGGGATGAATGCTTAATGCTAAGTTAACTAATAATTCAAACAAATGAACACGCATATTCCATATAAACATTTTGAAAACTACATTCTCAGAAGCCCTTTAAAACCAATATCATTTTTTAAAAACCTTACTTCAGAAACAGAAATTACAAACAAATATTTAACAGATTTACTGGATGATTCCTCAATTAAAGAGGCCATATATCTTGCATCACCAGAATTTCACAATGAAATTTTAAAGTGGAAAAATAATTCCCCAAATAAAGGATCTGATGACAAAATCAAGTATTCGCTTCTAAAATACCTTTCTCGTTTATCTTCAAGATGCACCCCATTTGGGCTATTCGCCGGATGTGCAATAGGCTACGTAAATAAAAATACTAATATAGTGCTGGAAGAGAGCACTAAGAATCTAAGACATACTAGATTTGATATGAATTTCTTAGTTGCTTTAGCGCATAATATTGAAAAAATTGATTTTGTAAAGCAACAGCTTATCTTTTCTCCAAATAAAACAATTTATCAAGTAGGAAAGAACATCAGATATATAGAGTACATATATACAGACGGAAAAAGAAACCATCAAATTGCTTCATTATACAACTCAAAGTATATTACAAAAATTCTAAACTCTTCTAAAAACGGCAAACTTTTTAAAGACATTGTAAAGACAATTACAAATGAGAACATTGATATTGAATTAGCAATTGAGTTCGTAAATGACCTAATCGCAAATCAAATACTAACAAGCAACTTAGAACCATCTATTGTTGGAATTGAATTTTATGATCAAATTATTGCAACTTTATTGCCTTTAGAAAATACGGCTCATTTAGTGAAGGATTTAATAAAAATTAAAAAATTAATTTCTAATCTGGACAAATCACATGACAATCAAATAGTACAATATCAAGAAATTATTTCATTAGTCCAAAAATTAGACACAGGGCTTGATTCTAAATACTTGTTTCAAACCGACATGACACTAACCACAACTGTAAATAATATAAGCGTAGATATTATTGAAGAGGTAAAAAAAGCAATTTCATTGTTGAATAAATTAAGTGTAAATTCTGAGAATAAAAATTTATCTGATTTTAAAAAAAGTTTTCTAAAAAGATATGAAGGCAGAGAAATTTCATTAGCACACGCTCTAGATACCGAAATTGGCATAGGGTATCTGCAAACAGGAAATCAAGGAGATCTGAATCCTTTAATTGATGATCTAAATTTTGCAGATCCGAACAGAAACAACCTTTCTTCTCAAATCACTTCTACATACAATCAAATTATTCATAAAAAAATAATAAATGCTTTTATAAATAATGATTACATCATTTCTCTTAACGAGAATGACTTTTTTAACGATCAAGTTCAATGGGACAATCTTCCTGATACAATGTCAACTATAATTGAATTAGTAACCGTTAATGAAAATCAAAAAATTAAATTTGATAATATTGGAGGTTCTAGCGGAGCTAATCTTTTGGCAAGATTTTGCCATGGAGACAAAAATATTCACCGACATGTAAAAAAAATTATTGATGTCGAAACAAAAATAAATGAGACTAAAATCTTAGCAGAAATTGTACATCTGCCACAAGCCCGAATTGGAAATATTCTGGCAAGGCCTTCTTTGAGAGAATTTGAAATTCCTTACTTAGGAAACTCCATAATCGACCGTAAATTTCAAATTCAAATTAGCGATTTATATATATCGATTAAAAACAACAAAGTAATTTTACGTTCCAGGAAACATAATAAAGAAGTAATTCCAAGATTGACTAATGCCCATAATTACTCCAATTTATCATTACCAATATATCATTTTTTATGTGATCTGCAAACTAGCGAAAAAAGGACTGGTTTAACTTTCGATTTAGGGAATATTGTGAGCGAATATAATTTTATTCCACGAATTGAATTTGGAAAAATCATATTTCATGAAGCAACTTGGTTCATTGACACCAATTTATTGAAGCCCGCTTTTGACAATTTAAACAATCATTGTGAATTAAAAATTAAAATTTCAGACTTTCAAAAAGATAACAAAATACCTGATTTAATTTTGCTAGTCGAAGGAGACAACCAACTATTAATTAATTTAAAAAACATTACTTCTGTAAAAATGTTTTTAGATACAATAAAATCACGCGAAAAGTTCAAGATAATAGAATTTTTATTTTCTGAAGATAGTATTGTAAAAAATAAGAATGATGAATACTATTCTAATCAAATAATACTTTCGTTTTACAACCATGAAAAACTTAACTACTAAAATGCCAAAAAAATCTAACATCCAACGAAATTTTATTGTAGGAGACGAATGGTTATATTATAAAATTTATACCGGTTTTAAAACATCTGACCTTATTTTAACTGAAATATTTAAACCATTAACAAAGGAATTGATCAAAAGTCAAAAAATCAAAAAATGGTTTTTTATACGTTATTCAGATCCTGATAATCATCTTAGGATTAGATTTCAATTTTCGAAGGAACAAGAATATTTTGAAGTTATAAATAAACTTAATCCCTTATTAAAAAAATATTTAAACAAAGATTTAATCTGGAAAATACAAATTGACACCTATCAAAGAGAAATTGAACGATACGGAGAAAAAACTATTGAACCTTCTGAGGGACTTTTTTTTCATGACAGCGTTATGATAAGTGAATTCCTCGATTTAATTGAAGGAGAAGAAGGAGAAGAAATACGATGGTTATTTTGCTTAAAAGCTATTGATCAGTTTTTAAATGATTTTGAATACAATAATAAACAAAAATTGAATCTTCTTGAAAATTTAAAAAACAATTTCGCTGCCGAGTTTAGAATGGATAAGCACTTAAAAATACAGGTTGATACTAAATACAGGTTAAAAAGAAAAACAATTGAAACATTTATGAATTGTTTTACAATAGGTGAAAATCAATACATCGAAATTGAAAATATCTTAAAAATAAAAAGTCTTTCAATTTCTACAATAGTTGCAGAAATTCTTAACTATCAAAATCTCAACTTAGATGACTTCCTAAATAGTCATATTCATATGCTAACTAATCGATTATTTAAATCAAATGGGAGGTCAAACGAAATGGTGGTATATGATTTTTTATACAGACACTATAATTCGCTAGAAGCAAAAAACAAAAAGCAAATACACTAAATTTATAATTTAGTGCATTTGCTCACCATCATAAAAGAAAGAACTAAACCTGTCTCTTGAAGATTGTTCTAAACTGGTAAAAAAGACGTTCAATTAGTCTTAAGTCTTGTGTAATAATATCTGCACTACCGACCATTTCTTGCTGAAAATTAATCTGTTTTTTATATGACGTTTCCAATCCATTAGGTAACGACACATCAATTAATATATTATTATCTTTATCTGGTGTCAATGAGATCTGAGTAATTTTTCCTTTTATAACTCCATATTCTGTATCTGGGTAATTCGACAATCTTATAGTAACATCCTGTCCCGCTTTTATTTTTCCAGAATTTAAGGCTGGTGCTTTTAATTTTCCAATATAATTACTTTTATCATCAGGAATTACTGCAAATACAACAGAGCCCGCTTCAATATTTTGATGCACTGCCCAAATTTGTAAAAAAGTTATTTTTCCTTTTATAGCTGAACGTAAAACATAAGACAACTCCCAATCTTTGATAACTTTCTTAAGTTGATAAAATGACTGAATAACATTACGCTCCAAATTAACGTTCTCCGTTTTTTCATTAATTTGAGTAGATTTGCTTTTCCTATTTAACTCATTTAGTGATGATTTTAAAGTAGAGATTGTATTTAAAATTCCTTTAAAATTTTTTTCGGATTGCAGATACAATAATTCCTGTTTTTCTACTTCCTGAGTAGATATTATACCTTTTTTAAATAGTCCCTGATAACGTAGTAAATCTTTTCTTTGTAATTGTAATTCACTGATATTGATATCACGTTGAGATTCTAAAAGATTTAATCGTTCTTTTATCTGGGTAGATTCATAACCTTGGGCAGCTCCTTCAATTTTGTATGGTTGAAGATTGCTATTTAATTCATTTATCGCGCTTTCTTTCTGAAAAACTGCATAGGCACTCTCAATTTCACCCAGTTGCAAAGATTTTAATTTTTCAAATGGAAATTTGGTTTTATTTATATCGATAGTATCAACTATATTTTTTAAAAGAAAAACATCATTATAGTTTGCTGCATTTTCGATTATCGCCAACGGAGTATCTTTTAAAACGGTTTCTTTATCTTTTACCAAAATAGCTTCAATCATTCCTGAAACTTTTGCTACAAGTTTTTCCGGAGGAATTGCAGTAGTGATTGTAATTTGACCTGAAATGATATCCGGATATTTTAACACCCAAGAAAGTAAAACTAATAAGGCCACGAAACCAAATAAAAGAGTATTACCAAAAAGTAAAATAGATTTAGGAGGATCAGAGAGTATATCTCTAACTTCCTCACTATGAATTTTTATATTTTCATCTATCTCATCCATATATTTATTTTATAAAATTATTTTGAAAAATTAATTATTAGTTCCCTAGCTCTAATTGATTTTTCACCAACTCATAATATTTTCCTCTTAAGTGGGTTAATTCATTGTGGTTACCATTTTCAACAATTTCACCATTTTCAAGAACTATAATATTATCCGCGTTCTTAACAGTGCTTAGTCTGTGAGCAACAATTATGACTGTTTTTCCAATAGTAAAATTATTCAGGTTTTCCATAATAGTCTTTTCATTGTTAGCGTCTAGAGCACTGGTTGCTTCATCAAAAAAAAGATACAGCGGATCTTTATAGACTGCTCTGGCAATCATTATTCTTTGTTCTTGACCACCACTTAATCTAATGCCAGATGTACCCAACTCTGTATTATATTTGCCCGGTAATTTTTGAATCAACTCGTCCAGATTTGCCACAAATGCCGCTTTAACTAATTTCTTCTTATTGATTACCACATTCTGCTCTGATTCTGAAATGTTTCCAGCTATAGAATCATTAAACATAAAAGTATCTTGCATAACTGCTCCACAGTTCATTCTCCAAAAATCATTATTGACGTTGTTCAATTCAACATCTCCAACATTTATAGTTCCCTCTGTTGGACTGTAAAATTTCAGTAACAATTTCATCAAAGTAGTTTTACCACTCCCACTTGCGCCAACAATTGCAGTAGTTTTACCTTCCGGTATTGAAAAAGAAACATTTTTTAATACAAAAGAAGACGATTTTCCTCCATATTTAAATGATAAATTCTTTATTTCAATTGTTTTATTATAAGGCAGTTCTCTTACTTTCTCGTTCTGTTCTAAATCCTCATCCTCACGAGTATGCAATTGCGATAACCTTTCTAAGCTTATTTTTGCATCTTGCCAGGTTTGAATAAAAGTTATAAAACTGTTTAACGGTAAATTTAGTTGTCCTACGATATACTGTGTAGAAATCATCATTCCCAGTGTCAAATTTCCATCAACTACCGCTTTGGCGGCCAGAAATGTTATCGCCATGTTTTTAAACTCATTGATAGATGTCGCCCCAATTGACTGAAATTGAGCTAATTTTAAAGAACTTAGTGAAGTCTTAAATAATTTTATCTGCATAAATTCCCATTTCCACCTATTCTTTCTTTGAGAATTATTAATTTTTATTTCTTTAACTCCATTAATAATTTGTATCAAACTAGTTTGACTTAAAGAAGTTTCTTCAAATCTTTTATAATCTAATTCTGCTCTTCTTTTTAAAAAAAAGAAAGTCCACCCTATATAAATTATTGTCCCGAAAATGAAAACAACAAAAATACTTGTATTGTAATAACATAATATACAGTTAAATACAATAAAAAGTATTACTGAAAAAATCATATTTAATGTTGAAGACGAGACAAAACTTTGAATTCGATCATGATCAACAATCCTTTGCAAATGTTCACCGGTGTTTCTTGTATCAAAATAAATAACAGGAAGCTTAAGCATTTTATATAAAAAATCTGAAATCATTTTTATGTTAAAACGACTCGTTATATGTATTAAAATCCATTCTCTAAAAATACTTACAAGAGTTTGTGACAAAATCAATACAAATTGAGCAATAAGAATAAGATAAATAAAAGAAATATCGCTATTATTAACCCCTACGTCAACAATAGTTTGCATTAAAAAAGGCAAAATAAATTGTATGACCGTTGCAACAAATAATCCTACAAAAAGTTGTACAATTAATTTTCTGTAAGGCTTAAAATAAGGCAACAAAAAAGAAAAGCCTTTATTGTTACTTACCTCATCCTGTTGTAAAGAGAAATTGGTATTTGGTTCTAATAACAATACAAAACCCAAACCATCATCTGAATCAGTCCAGGATCGTAAAAACTCTTCATGAGAATAGGTTAATAAACCTTTAGCAGGATCAGAAACATAAATTTTAGTTTTACTCGTTTTGTAAACAACAACAAAGTGTTTATTTTTCCAAGGAGAGATAAACGGAGTAGGAAGCTCATTTACAAGACTTTCCAAAGAAACCCGCATTCCAAGTGAGCGCATTTCAATAGATTCTGCTGCTTCCGCTATACCAGCCATAGTCACTCCTTCTTTTGTTATATGTGCTTTCTCTCTCAATAATTCTCTTGAAAAAGTTTTACCATAATGTTTTGCAATTATTCTAAGACAAGTTGGCCCACAGTCTCGGGAATCTAATTGTTTAAAAAAAGGAAAATTATTCTTTAATGCCATAAGCTTAACACGTGTATATTTGTAAAAATTCTTGTAATTAATCTTTTTTTTGAAGACTTTGAAAAATATAAAACCTTATTTATAAAAATTAAAATTCTTCATTAATTCTAAAAATCTCATAGACTTCAAATTGGATTAATTTCTAAAAATTTTGAATAAGTGAAATTATATGGCTGATTACTTAAATCAATATCTTTTAGCACTGAAAACCATTTTTCCTTGATCATACTACACTTATCTTTAATCTCATTATACATTATCATACCATTTTCAGAAAAGAAATTTTGTGCTAAGTTTTCAATTTTAATTACATCCTGAGCATATTTGTTCAAATAAAAAGAAATCCTACCAAATGCTTCATGTTTTTTCTCTGCGCAGAAAACATTATTATCCAAGCAAGCATCCAGACAAATGAGTGAGCAATAGTAAGAAAATATATTATGAAATTTCATATTTATTGTAACAACTTCTTTAAATCCTACTTCCTCAATCTCAATTACATCCAAGATAAAGTTTTTATCTCCTTTAAAAAAAAGATCTTTATCTGCAAGAAGAGTATTTAATATGACATGGCCGCTTTGCTTTGCAATATCATCAATAAAAAATACTTCATTATAATCGTCCTGAAAAGCATTAAAAAAAACGATACCATGAGCAGAAAGAGCCGCAAATGAGTTTCTCTGAAGATTGTCAAGCCTGAAGACAACACACTTTGGTGAATACTTCTCTACTAATAAAAAATATTCAGGACAATACATTTTAATGAGATTGTATGCTGCAGTAATAGTTGCAAAGTGAGTTTTAGAAATTTCTTCAACCTCAACATCAAGTAATTTATTTTCGTAATTAAAGTAAAACTGTTTTAATAAAGAAATTGGATACTTTAATATTTCAATTTTGGTGTTTTCAATTTTTTGAACTTTTTCAAAATGAAATTTTACAGCTAACTCATCTTTATATAACTCAAAGTTTTTTATTTTAAAAACTAAATTCACATCAAAATATGTAGTAGAGAACCAGCCAACATTTGGAATATAAAACCGTCCACAGTTGTCTGTTGTAACTTTTACTTCTTCTAAAACATCTGTAAATCCACAAATCAAACTATTGAGATTACTTCTTTCCGAGTCAATACAATTAAAGTAAGAGAATAGTAATGGTTCATTAAAAACCTCCTCATTATCAAAGTCAATAACATCAAATATATTTTCATTCTCTTTATAAAGAGCTAATTTTATATTATCATTTAAAATATTTCTGCCGTTTGACAGAAATCGATCAATATCAATAAAATTCATTGTTTTTTGTTTAAAACTAAAGTTTTATAACTAATTTAAAAAAATCAAACGCTATAAAACTAAGGGCAATTTAATACTATATAGTCTTTACTGCTATACAAACTTGTAGAGTTGAAGATTTTTTTTAACATAAAAATCTTCAATAGGGTTGCTTTCTGCAAATTGGGAATACGTAAAATTATACGGTTGATTTTTCATGTCAAAATCCTCTAATAAAATCTTATATTTTCTCAAAGTTTCAAAATATTTATTTTCTATTTTTTCAACTATTTCAATTCCTAACCTTGTAAAAACTTCATTTATCTCACCATAATTAACAATGACCAATTTCAATCTATCAAGATCTAAAGTACATTTTAACAAATAAAATGTAATTCTGCCCAATGCTTCATGCTCTTGTCTATTTTTAAAGACATTATTCGTTACACAACTGTCAAGACAAAGCAAAGTGGTATAATAAGTATATAAAGCATGAACTAAGGTATAAACATCTCTATGATCTTCTAAACCAATTATACTTTCTACTCTCTCATTTTCATTTATTTTAAACACTGAGTTTTTGTCATGTAGTATCGTAGTCAAAATTATATGCCCTGTCTGATGTGCTACATCATCTACAAAAAAAACTTCATCGTAATCCTCTTGATAAACGTTAAAAAATGCAATTCCATGTGCACTTTTTGTAGCAAAAGAATTAATACTATCAGGATGAGTTTTAAACATTAAAATCTTTTTACAACACTCCTCTATCAATTTGTATTGCTCATGAGAGTTTTCTTTTATAAACGATAACGCATTTGTAAGTAATTTGATGTTTTTGGCATAAATATTTTCATCAATAATTATTTCTTCATTTGGCAACAAAACTAACTTTTCGAAAATATTTTCTAATAATTTCACCGGATGTTTTAAAAGCTCGATGGTTGTATTTTCGATAATAATGATAGGATCAATTAGTTCTTCTGTACTTTTTCTAAAGTATCCAACATTGGGAACATAAGCTATTTCCTGAGAGCTAAAAGAATGTTCAAGTTCGATTTTTTCAGGAAAAATAAAATATCCTTGTATAATTTCCTTTAGTAAATGATCTGAAAATCCAAAATCTTCTTTTAATTTATAAAAGCTAAACAGCAAAGGCTCTAAGAAAACATTATCATCTTCAAAATCAACTTTTTCTAGTAACGATGGATTTTCTTTATAAATCAATAATTTAATTGTATTTACTAACTCTGTTTGATCTATCATAATTTATTAAAATTCTAATTATATCAATAATACCTAAAAAAAAATTCTTGTGAATTCACAAGAATTTTTAAAAAAGAATTTTCTTGAAAAATTATCCAAGTTTTGCTCCAATAATTTTTGAATCTACTTCTAATACACCTGTAAGATGACACCCAGCTTCTGCTGCTATTTTTCCTCCAGAAATACTGTTCATAACTTCTTCAGATGTAACTGATTCTGCTCTTTCTTTTAATGCTTCAAAACTTAATTTCATAATTTTTTAATTTAATTATTAATAGATTTTTATTTTAAAAACTGATTTTATTTTTATTTGATAAACTTAAAATTTCTAAAACAAGCTAATAAAAAGCTTTAGTTTAATTCAAAAAAAAATCTCACGGATTATGTCCATAAGATTTTTTAATTATTTTTAAAATTACTGTAGCTGTGCTTGCGCAAGTTTTGCTCCAATAATTTTTGAATCTACTTCTAAAATACCTGTAAGGTGACATCCAGCTTCTGCTCCTCCAGATATACTGTTCATAACTTCTTCAGATGTTACTAATTCTGCTCTTTGTTTTAAAGCTTCAAAACTTAATTTCATAATTGTTAGGTTTAATGGTGTAATAATAATTTATTTTAACCAATATCATCTCATTAATTCATAAATTTTCAAAAATAAATGAGAATAATATTAATAATGTCAAATATATAAATATAATTTTAACCACAATACAATTCTTACTTTTTTTTCAAAAAATAAATTCAAACCAGAAATCAAAACCCAACATAGCAAGATTTTACCTAGTAAAAAATATAATTAAAGCAATGTTTTAATGATAACTTCTCCTGTTATACCTTCGGCATCAGCTTTATATTTTTTAATAATCCTGCGTCTCAAAATTCCGGTTGCAACTGCTTTGACATCTTCAATATCAGCCGCAATTTCTTGCACACTAGGAAAACATTACCACCTACCAAAATATTATCATTATTAGCTTTGTTAATTAAATAATTACATTCGAAATCAAAAAATAGGAGGCATCAAAATTAAATTTACAGGTCGAATCACTACTTTACCATCTCTGCTAACTATATCTTCTCTTAATCGGCATAACTAATCCATACAATGAAGTAGCGTTCGTCGTCAAAGTAAGTATACACGCTGTTGGAGATAGTGAACAACGCAGCGCTCCTGCCCATCTGGAAGGCCAGCACGGCCGCGGAAAGGGCACTCGTACCGAGTTGTTCCAGCAGTAGATTCAGGCCTTTGAGGTCAGCGGCTGACAGGCCGTCAATATGGGCTTTGATGTGGTTCTCGAGGATCACCAGTTGACTCAGGTCTAAGTTCAGCGCCTCGACGGCATGGGCACGCAAAATGGCGAGGGAGGTGACTTCTTCATTGTACTGGTCGAGAATGAGGGGATTGACACCTAAATACCTCCAAGCCCAAAAGTAAGCTAACACATATCAAGGTGTTATCTCATGCCAGAGTTCTCCATCGTTGCTCCAGCACAGTTTTTAGGCCCACTGGACAGCAGTACACCATCGACGGCATGCAGATGTTGGCAAGTGGGTGCTGAAGTAATGCCCATATCCACGGGCTGTAAGTCATCGGTGCTCTCCAGCCAGAAAAGCCCACTCTCAGTGGCCACGTACAGCCGCTCACCAAACCACTCCAGTTCCCAGAAGTCATCGGTCGAAACGTCATGCTTTATCACTTCCCAGTGCTCGCCGTTACTGCGCAGCAAGGTGCCCAGTTGCCCGCAGGCGAATACCAGGTCTTCACGTACCACTTTAACTTGATGAAGCGCCAAGTTGATGGGCGAGTCAATTGATTGCCAGATGCCTTGCTGTCGATGCCAAATTTCACCGTTGAATCCTACGGCATATACACTGGCTTCCTTCAGACCATCCACCGAATTGCAACCTGATGAATCGGATATAGAGGCAACGATAGCGCAGAAACCCTTTGCATGCTCACAAAGATGATCCACAAAAAAAAGCCTCGCAATTTACGAGGCTTTTGATAATCGGTTTTACAACAGTTTCTGAATGATAACTTCTTCTGTTATTCCTTCGGCATCTGCTTTATAGTTTTTAATAATTCTGTGTCTTAAAATTCCGGTTGCCACTGCTTTGACATCTTCAATATCCGGAGAAAATTTCCCATTGAAAGCGGCATGAGCTTTTGCAGCCAAAATTAAGTTCTGAGAAGCCCTTGGTCCTGCTCCCCAATCTAAATAATTTTTAACAAAATCATTTGACAAAGCATTATCAGGACGTGTCTTGCTGACTAAAGTTACCGCATATTCAATTACATTATCGGCTACGGGAATCCTACGAATCAAATGCTGAAAATCGATAATTTCCTGCGCAGTGAATAATGGATTAATGGTTGTTTTAACATCAGAGGTGGTACGTTTCACTACTTGAACTTCTTCTTCAAAAGTTGGGTATTCTAACTTAATAGCAAACATAAAACGGTCTAATTGCGCTTCCGGCAACGGATAGGTTCCTTCCTGCTCAATTGGATTTTGGGTAGCCAATACAAAGTAAGGCAAATCTAACTTATAGTTTTGACCTGCAATGGTAACAGAACGTTCCTGCATGGCTTCAAGTAAAGCAGCCTGTGTTTTAGGCGGAGTCCTGTTGATCTCATCGGCCAAAATGATATTAGAAAAAATAGGCCCTTTGATAAATTTAAAATATCTGTTTTCATCCAGAATCTCACTTCCCAGAATATCCGAAGGCATTAAATCCGGCGTAAACTGAATTCTTTTAAAATCTAAACCTAAAGCCTGAGACAAAGTATTAATCATTAAAGTTTTTGCCAAACCCGGCACACCAATCAAAAGAGCATGACCTCCTGAAAATATACACAGTAAAATTTGATCTACAACGGCATCCTGGCCTACAATAATTTTTGCTATTTCGTTTTTTAATTCGTTTCGTTTCTGAACTAAATTATGAATTGCTGTTACGTCAGACATTTAGATATGTTTTTTAAATTAAAAAGAGTTAGTATTATGAATTCATAAAACTAACTCTTTTTCTTTATTTAATAAAAATTATTTTTTTAGCCAATTGTAAACAAAATTACAATCTCTGTATTCTCCAATAATTTTGATATACGTATCTTTTATTTTATTATCAAACCATTTTGAAATTGTCGTGATCTGCTTTTCTTTCAATGCCAAGTCTTTAATTTTAGTATAATCCTTAGCATAATCTGCAGTATGCGCATCAATTCTATTGGTAACTGTAACTATTTTATACGTTTTTTTCTCTTTATCATCTGTATTTAAAACTGGTTGAGAGATTTCATCGTCTTTTAAATTAGAAACCTGACTGTATAATGTCGGATCCATCTTAGTCAACTCAAAACGGGTATCTTGTGTATTCGGATTAATTAAAACCCCTCCATTTGCTCTTGTTTCCTTTTCATCAGATTCTGTTCTCGCGGCCTCAGCAAAAGTAATCTCTTTACTAACAATTTTATTTCTAATATTCGTAATTCTTTCTTTCGCCTCTTTCAAAGCAGCTTCAGAAATTGTAGGCATAATTAAAATATGGCGTAATTCAATTTCCTGTCCTTTGATTTTTTCTACCATAATAATATGATATCCAAAAATAGTTTTAAAAGGCTCCGAAACTTCCCCTTCTCTCAAACTAAAAGCAACATCCTTAAACTCTTTTACAAAGGGCGTTTTTCTGTTCATTTTATAAAAGCCACCACTCGGAACAGAAGCTTTATCTTGAGAATACAAAACGGCTTTGGTAGCAAAACTAGATCCTGCCAGAATATCTTTTCTCATCGCATTCAGCTTATCTACTACCTTTTGCTCATCTTCTTTTGAAACTTTAGGCTCTACCACAATTTGTGCCACTTCCATTTCAGCTCCGAAAGTTGGTAACTCCTCTTTTGGAATCTTTTTAAAGAAATTACGAACTTCTTCCGGTGTAATTTCAACCGCATCCACAATTTTCTTAGTCATTTCTGAAGCTAATTTTTGCTCTTTTAAGATATCTGCAAAATAGGTTTTAAATTCTTCAACTGAATTCTTTTTGTAATAAGCTACAACTTTATTAATATCTCCAACTTGCTGAGTCATTGTACTTAACTTATCCTCCATAATACTCCTAATCTCCGCATCACTCACTACAATACTATCCTGAATCGCCTGATGTGCATACAATTTATCTTCTAAAAGCTTACCTAGCATCTGGCATCTGGTAATGTCTTTTGTAGATCCTCCTTGTCCCGAAATTTCTAAAAATCCTTTATCAATATCCGAATCCAAAACAATATAATCTCCAACTGTAGCAATAATACCGTCAATTTTTAGCTTTTGTCCAGATGGAACGACAATAGCGGGTTTGCTAACTACTGTATCCTTAATAACTTCCTGGGCCGAAATAATTGAGTTGAAAAAAAATAAAAAACACATTGTCAACACGAATTTGAAATCAATTGTTTTTAGCGATAATTTTTTTAATAACATTATTTAAAATTTAATTTGAATGTATAAGGTCTTGCTTTAGAATTTCGTCTTAAACCGAGCTTACTTTGAAATACTTCAGGGATATACTTCCGGAAACATTAAACTATTAAGATCTAGTTCATTTTGACTTATAACGAACAAAAATAACAATTCAATTACATAATACAACTATCAGCAATACTATTAACAAAAAATTATAGAGCTGGTCTTCAATTTTATTAGTAACTGACTTCTAAGCCCCGTTAAATAGCTACTAAAAATCGCACTAAGTTGTTATTAAGTCCTGAAACAATACGTTTTGGAAACAGGCTTTACTAAATTTCAAACCTTTAAATACGGTTGTAACAAAAAAAAGTTATCAACACTACAACGTTTTCGTGGGATAACTATTTTCCTGCAAAATCGAATGAAATCAAAAAACATATACTTTAGATACGTAATTAATAATTTAAGAGCAGATAAATTACGAATAACACTTCTTTTTAGGCCGATAGATTACAATTGCAAACTTTATTAACTCATCTTAACCAAATCGAAAATTATGAAAAAACCAATTCTACAACTTTACCTGATTGCAGCGATTACTTCATTTTTAGGTTCATGTTCTCAAAATGAGACAGTTGAAACAGATTCAAAAGCTCAGAGTCAGCAATTTGAAATTATTAACGTTACACATCATGACGGAAGACCTTTCAGTACCGGAACGTCTAATTCATCCTTAACCGGAAAATACGTAGACAATCCTGGTGGCGGAGTTATGATGCAGGCCTTTTACTGGGATGTTCCGTCCGGAGGAACCTGGTGGAATACGGTAAGCAGCAAAGTAACAGCTTGGTCGAATGCAGGAATCGGCTCTATATGGCTTCCTCCTGCCTCTAAAGCACAAAACGGAGCTTTCTCTATGGGATATGACCCTACAGATTATTTTGATTTTGGAGATTACAATCAAAATGGTTCTATAGAAACCCGATTTGGTTCAAAAGCCGAATTGGTCAGCTTAATTACCAATGCACATACTGAGAATCTAAAGGTATATGCAGATATTGTTATCAATCATAATAGTGGCGGACAATCAGAAGCCAATCCTTTTACGGGAACCAATACCTGGACTAATTTTGGCGGAGTGGCTTCCGGAAAGTTTACACGTAATTATAATGACTTCTACAAGAACAGCTACGGAAATAACGACGAAGGCGCTTTTGGAGGCTTTCCTGATTTATGCCATGCCAACCCGCATGTACAGGACTGGCTGTGGCTAAGAGCTGACGGTGTGGGTAAATATTACAAAAATACGATGAAGTTTGACGGCTGGAGGTTCGATTACGTAAAAGGCTTTGGCGCCTGGGTAGTAAACTCCTGGAATGCTAATGTTGGCGGATTTTCGGTTGGAGAATTATGGGATTCTAATGTAAATGTGCTAAATGACTGGGCAAACAACGCCAACAGTTCGGTTTTTGATTTTGCCTGTTATTACAAAATGAATGATGCTTTTGACGGAAACAATCTGGCATTACTGAATGATGATATGATGTGGAAAAGAAACCCTTACAAAGCTGTAACCTTTGTAACCAATCACGATACTGATGAAATCTGGAGTAAATTATTAGCGTATTCCTATATATTGACACATGAAGGTTATCCAACTATTTTTTACAGAGATTATGAAGAGTGGTTAGACAAGAGCAAACTAAACAATCTGATCTGGATTCATAACAATAAAGCAACCGGAACAACTTCAATTTTATATTCTGACAATGACGAATATGTAGCACGAAGAAATGGTTACAACGGAAATCCCGGATTGGTTGTTTACATTAATAACTCTGACGTCTGGCAGGAAAGATGGGTTCAAACCAATTGGGCTAGCACTCAAATCAAAGATTTTACCGGAAATTCGAGCTGGTATCCAACAACTCAGGCCGATAAATGGGTAAAAATACAATGTCCTCCAAAAGGATATTCAATTTGGTCTGTTAACCAATAATTTCAAAATTCGTAATTCTGAGGCTGTTCTAAAAAAACAGCCTTATTTTTTGAACAACCCAACTTTAATAAAACAAAAGACTTCCCAATTTAAGAAGTGAATATTTTTATTAAGCCGTAATTAATAGTACTTTTGCAACCTATTTATACGAAATATGAGCTTTTTAAAAGAAATACAACGCAGAAGAACATTTGGAATTATATCGCATCCTGATGCCGGTAAAACAACTTTAACAGAGAAGTTATTGTTATTTGGAGGAGCTATTCAGGAAGCAGGAGCTGTAAAAAATAATAAAATAAAAAAAGGAGCAACGAGTGATTTCATGGAAATCGAACGCCAAAGAGGTATTTCGGTTTCAACATCTGTACTTGCTTTTAATTATAAAGACAAAAAAATCAACATCCTTGATACTCCGGGACACAAGGATTTTGCCGAAGATACTTTTAGAACTTTAACGGCTGTTGACAGTGTTATTGTTGTAATTGACGTTGCAAAAGGAGTCGAAGAACAAACAGAGAAGTTAGTAGCTGTTTGTAGAATGCGTAACATTCCGATGATTGTTTTCATCAACAAATTAGACCGTGAAGGAAAAGATGCTTTTGATTTGATGGATGAAGTAGAGCAAAAACTAGGTCTAACCGTTACGCCTCTAAGTTTCCCTATCGGGATGGGTTATGATTTCCAGGGAATTTATAATCTTTGGGAAGAAAACATCAACCTTTTTAGTGGAGACAGCCGTAAAAATATCGAAGAAACGATTGCTTTCTCTGATGTTCAAAACAATCCGGAATTAGATAAAATTGTGGGTCAAAAAGCAGCTGAAAAACTTCGTGAAGAATTAGAATTGATCGATGAAGTTTATCCAAAATTTGATCGTCAGAATTATTTAGATGGTAAATTACAGCCTGTTTTTTTTGGATCGGCTTTGAATAATTTTGGGGTTCGTGAATTACTAGATTGTTTCGTTCAAATCGCTCCGTCGCCAAGACCAAAAGATTCTGAAACTCGTTTGGTTGATCCGGCAGAAGAAAAAATGACCGGTTTTGTGTTTAAAATCCATGCGAATATGGATCCAAAGCACAGAGACCGTTTAGCTTTTATTAAAATCGTTTCTGGAACTTTTGAAAGAAACAAACCTTATTACCACGTTCGTCAAAAGAAAAATTTAAAATTCTCGAGTCCAAATGCGTTCTTCGCTGAAAAAAAAGAAATTGTAGACATTTCTTATCCAGGAGACATTGTAGGTTTACACGATACAGGAAACTTTAAAATTGGTGATACATTAACCGAAGGAGAAATAATGAGCTTTAAAGGAATTCCAAGTTTCTCTCCGGAACATTTCAGATACATCAACAACGCTGATCCTATGAAAGCTAAGCAATTAGAAAAAGGAGTCGATCAGTTAATGGATGAAGGAGTTGCACAGTTGTTTACTCTGGAAATGAACAATCGTAAGGTTATCGGAACTGTTGGTGCACTTCAATATGAGGTAATTCAGTATCGTTTAGAACACGAATATGGTGCAAAATGTACTTACGAAAACTTCCCTGTTCACAAAGCGTGCTGGGTTAAACCGGATGATGCTAAAAATGAAGAATTTAAAGAATTTAAACGTATCAAACAAAAATTCCTCGCTCACGATAAATACGGTCAGTTGGTATTTCTTGCTGATTCAGATTTTACAATTCAAATGACGCAAAGTAAATATCCAAGTGTAAAATTGTTTTTTACCTCAGAATTTGACTAAGAAATTTCAAAATATCCAATAAAAAAAGCGCTAATTTAAAATTAGCGCTTTTTTTAAATTTGAATTAATCCAACCTTAATTAGTTAATATGTTCCAAAATTAATATCTTTTATTTAGGAAGTCGCAATTTACGGCAATGGATTCAAAACAAGAAATTTTGTCGACGAAAGTAAAAATAAATCCGTCAAAATGCATTTTTATTTGTTTTAATCGCAAATACACAAGGATTTGTACCGATTGACAAAATTCACACACATCCGTTGTATCACAGTGATAAAAATTATCAAAAATTTCTTTACCAGACTTTCCTGTAACAGCTTATGCCTTTTCAGGGCAATATGATTCATTATCTTAATTTATAGTGCGTTGCACTATTTTTATGTTTTTGGGCTTTCAGCCCATTTTTAGCCATTTCAAATATCTATACCAGGAGAGAACACCAATTATAAAATCAGCTGTAATAAAATGATCTCATAAATAAAAAGCTGAAATCGTTAATAAAGGAATAACTTCTATCAGCTCCTAACATACATTTTATATTGAACCAAAATTTGCCTTAAAATTTTAGCTTTTGACTAGTCCTAAAATAGGTTGACAAGTTTTACAATATTAATTAAAACCAGTAAAGTTCTCTTTGCTGGTTTTTTGATATACAAAATTAGGTGTTTTCATTTTCA
>NZ_CADCST010000158.1 GCF_902804485.1 Flavobacterium collinsii
TTATAATACAGTGTCAAAATATCTATTCATTCCAGCAAAATTATATCTGCTTGAAAGCATACTGTCGATTTGTTCTTGAACTTCTCTCTTAGTGTCAGCATCTGCGATTTTTGGCAGTGCCTTTTTAAAAGCTCTGAAATTTTTAAAAACGGAATATCTCAAGTTTTTTAATTCTATACGATTTATTCCATAAAAATTTTCAGCAGCTTTTACATGATCAGCATATTTCCTTTCTCTAGGAATAACCTTTACCTCTTGGGTAACATCATCTGCTTCGTAAGCGAAATAGGTTTCGGGATCGTCAAAATATGGATTTAATAATAATGCTTCTTCTCTGAAATGCTCATTAGTATATCTTTGAAGAGTATAGTTTAATGTTATATCAATAGGATCGGGAGAAATATTCCCCGCAAGAAAATCAATTTCATCATCTGTACTACTATCTATTAGTAGAGGTGCTGGATACAAACTAGCTCCTCTAATTGGAAAATTATCACTTTTATAAGTTTGATTACAGATCTGGCAGGCAAATAAATAATTATCATAAGTATAGGCTAGCCACCAATAGATACTCTTTGGTCTGTAATGCTCGACATCACCATGTGCTACAACATCAGTGTTTGCTTCACAATAGGCACATTTTCCAAAACTTTCTTTTTTTAGCTGTGTCTTTGCCGTTTTCCAAAAAGTGCTTTTAAATAAAATTGGCTTTGTTAAATCATTTAAGAACGATCTTCGAGCCTTCATTAACTCTTTATCCTTCTCTCGTTTGTCAGCGCCTCTATACTTAGCTTTTATTGCTCCAGCGGTTCTTAGTCGTTCTAAAGATATCATAGAGCTATACCTTAATTTTTAGTTTCTCCTCAATCTTTTCAAGCAGTTCCAATTCTTTCGAACTTGAAGTTTGCAGATTTCTCTGAGGAAGATCTTTTAATTTGCTTTTAACAATCTTCATTGTTTTTTTCTCAGTTTCATTTAAAGAATCTCCTTTAGCTTTTAAAGCCTCATATTCTTTTTTAACATTCTGTATCTCATAACTTTCATCTGTTTCCAATCCGAAAACAGGAGTCATAAGTAATTGATTAATTAATAACGATTTTGGAGAACCTATGAACGGTATAATTTCAACAATATTAGAATCATTCCTTTTTAATGCAAATAATTCTCCTGTATCTGCTTGCTGTGCAGTAAGCGGAGAATGTGTTGTGGCAACAACTTGAAAATTTGGAAGTTTATTACCTATAAAGTCCAACAATTTCCTTTGCCATTTAGGATGCAGATGCAAGTCTAATTCATCTATCAATAAAAGTCCTCTTGATTCTAAAGGCTTATTATAACTTCTAAAAGCTTCGGTTATCCTGAAAAGTAAATCGCCTATCCAGGCAGCCATGTTTTGATATCCGTCGCTTAATTGATCCAGAGAAATTAATCCATCAATAGTCTCAAACATTACCTGCTTTTTCTCCTTATCTATTGAGTGAAATATAATTCCAGGCAAAAAGTCTTGCAATGCTTCTTTTACCAAATTAATTCCTTCTTCACCAGAACGATAATCCAGCTCAATAATCCAAGCAGTTAAAGGATTTAATGTTGAAGAATTATCAAATAAGTTTCTAACGTTCATAGAACGTGCACTTCTGCTTTTTTCAAAACTAGAGAAGACTTCATTTGATAATCTTCTGCTTGCACCGTAAGCAACAATAAAGTAGTTTCTATTTGCGTTTTCAATAGCGCTATCAATTAAATACAAAGACTGCCTATTATTAGAAATAACTTTTGAAAGATTATCCCCTCTTTCAAGTTTCAGAGAAATCTCCCTCTCTTCACCTTTTTTTGTCTCTATTACCGCCCTTATTAGGCAGTTATTTTCACCAAACTTTATCCAAGAATCTACATTGCCTAAAAGTTCACCTAAGGCATTACTCCCAGAAGTAACTAAGGCTATAGCTTTTAGTATATTACTTTTTCCCGTTCCATTTTCTCCCAAAATTAAAGTCCATTTTCTATTGCTCTTATTATCCTTCTCAAAGGACAAGCTGACATTAGAAAGGCATTTAAAATTTGTAAGTTTTATTTCTTTTAGAAACATGATTTCTTATTGTAAAATTATTAATCAAATTTACAGTTTTTTTTTATTGTAAATATTTTTAATATTTTTTTTTACTTTCTGTTGCTTTTTTAAATCGGAAAATATCTGTTAATTAATTCTCTCTGATGTGAGCTGTTCACTTTAATGTATTTCTCAGTTGTGCCCGGCCATTTATGTCCTGCCAGTTCCTGAACTCTCTCTAAAGGAATACTCTTTTCATTAAGCCAGTTACAGATCACGCTCATTCTGATGGTCTGCGGATTTAGTTTCCTGTCAGGGAATAATCCTCTCAACGGCTCGATCATGGCATGAATGCTGTTCACTACAATGGGCTGACCAAGCTTGGTCAATATGAATTTATCACTGCTTCCTCGCAGTAAGGCAGGGCGTGTTTCATTAATGTAATTATTAAATAATATCATTTGTTTAGGTACAAGTTCCAAAGTTCTTTTATTGAGACTGGCTGATCCCTTGATGTAGATTGTACCATTGTCCAGATCAACATCTTTTAAGGCAAGCCTTGCGATTTCATCGCTTGCAAGCCCCTGATAGATCAAAAGGGAAATCAAAACATTGTTTCTCATGTCAAGATGCTTGTAACGGTTCTCACGTTCCATTAAAAGCTGTAATTCCATTGAGTTGAATAGATCCTGCACCTGAATGGTCTGATTGCCTTTTATTTTGATATTAAGCTTTCTGCAGGGATGGTCATTTCTATAGCCATACATCACAAGATAGTCGTAATATTTTTTAATGGCTGACAGTATCCTGATTCGGTACTGCACATTGGACTGCTTCTGGCTGACTTTATCTGCAAATTCCGGTTATTCAAATTTTATAACATTCTTGTTTTGCCTCCATTCAGCAAGATTTTTTTTAAATAAATCATTTATATCTTCTGTAAAAAACCAATTACCACTATACTCAGTTTTCTTTAAAAACTCTTTTTTAAACTCTTTTAAAAGTTTATTAGCTTCACTTATAAAATCGTCACTCTTTAATATAAATTTTCCATCTTCGTAATATTTCGGTGTGTAATATAATCGACCCGCTTCGATTGTGCTTTCTTTCGATGGAATACATTTTAAAAACTCTACCACATATGATTTTTCAGGATTACATAGATAATAACCTTGCTTTTCAATAAATTTATATTCAGTTTGATTTGAATCAAACACAATCTCTATCTTACTTTGGTTAGATAAATTTTTTTCTTGTTTTATTTCGTCTAAATGCTTTATTAAGTTTGGATATAATTCGAAGCCTTTACTTTTAAAGAAAGCAACAAACCTTTCCTCGTCGTCATTAGAATGAAAAAAATTAATTTGTTTAGAAGTCATAATTTTAAATTAATTATATGGAACAAATATCGTCCTATTGCTACCATTTGGTGCACCTTTTGTTGAATTATTTATATCTTCAATGGCTCTTCGCTCTCTCGCTACAGGTGTTCCGTTTTTATTTTGTTTTCCTACCTGAACATTTACGGTCTTCCCATCTTTTTTGGCGGTTATGTCTGTATAACGGGTATTTTTATGACCACCTTCCGTATTAACCCTTCTTTCCTTAGTTACTTCGTATCCTTTTTGTTCCAATTTCTTTCCATACTCATTTATTTTTTCCTGATGCTTTTGACCACCATTTTTTCCATTTGGATTAGGCACTTTTTTTTGAGAACCTTCTTCAACAGCTTTAGATTTAGATGAGCTTGAGATTCTATTGAGTGCAGAAGCACCTCTTGCAATAGGAATGGTTGATAATATCATCGCTCCTTTTGCTTCTTTTGCCTCTGACATTTTTCTTGAATCACCAGCATGATCTTTCGTGGGTGCCATAGCAGGCTCGGAAGCAAAGAGTAACATGGCAAGTGGAATAAATGGACAAATAGGACATCTCCCATCTGGGTCAGCAAAACTTACTGGATTATCATAACCATATCCATAAGGGTTTAGATTATCTGGATTATAAATCCCTCCGCCAGTATCTATTTTTGTAACTATTGCTTCTAAAACTTCATCGTCGTCGTCGTCGTCAACTTGGCTGTCATCAAAATTAAACTTCAAATCGTTTAATAGTGGGTCAGGATTAATCCATCTACCAATTGCTGGGTCGTAATTTCGCCAACCATAATCATAAAGTCCAAGTCCCAACTCGTCTTGGAACTCTTTTCCGTTGTACTTATACTTATAAGGTTCTGCAAACCTTTTCTATATTAAACAACTCCGTGCAAAAAATATCAATATAAAGAACGTCCGGTTACATTTTTCAATAATACGAAAGTAGATTTAGTTTAATTATTTTCCTAATAAAATAGCGGGCTAATTTATTCCACAAAAAAAGCCCTCATTTATGAGAGCTTTAAATGGATTATTGGAAGTAATCTATAATGATGTAGGCTTAATTCTTACGATTTTGCCATCTTTCATGACAACTAAATCGCTATTTTTTTTCTTTTTATACTCAATTAAATTTTCGTAAACTTCATCCATTGCGTCTAAAATTTTCTTTTGAGTTGGAGTCATTTTACTTGTTTCCAATAGACTTTTTTATACTTCCACCAGATTACGGTAATCGAATTTTTTGTAATATTCTACGTTTACTTTTTCTTTATTAAGTTCGATTAGCTCATTCTTAACTTCAACTCTATACCATTGTTCTGGCTTTGTATGAGAGAATGTACTTAGCTTTAGAACTAATTTTGCATTTAGTTTTCTTTCTCCGGAAAGATATTTATGTAGATTGCTATCACGCATTTCAAAATAGTCAGCCAATTCTTTCTTAGTCAGGTTATGTGCTTTTAGATACATTTTGACAAAGTCAAGAATTTTTAGAACTTCCGTACTATCACTTTCACTTTGAATATAGTCTTCTAATTTATATTGAATAGAAAGTAACTGATTGGTTAACATTCTCTCTTTGGATTGAGTAGCTGAATGGGATAAGATCACTTTTTTTAAATCCCCTTTCTTTTTATCATTCCAAATCTCTTCAACTTGAATTTCTTTAGTTTTCATATTCAATCATTTAAAAATTCATCAATTAACTTTTGCCCGCCTTCAGGTGAAATAATCATAGAGGTATCTCCAAGTTTAAAAGCATTATATTTTGTTGAATATAATGACATCAGTTTTATTTCGTCTTCTTTATCTTCTTCAAAAACATCAAATGCTAAATAGCCTTCTCCTTTTGTAAAACTTAGTCTACAGGCAAATGCAATCAAACAGCCTGCAACATTATCGTATTCTTTTACTTTTCCCTTATTGTGTGGAGCAATTTCAACATAAGCCATATAGGGTTCAATCTTCTCTTTCATTTCAAAAATCAAACAACCTTCAATCTTCTCGGAAGTTTCTTCCGATACCAGAACATAGGTTTAAAAACCTTTCTTTTTCGAATGTTTATTAAAATTAAATCTCCATCCATCAACTACTAAGGGAAGGTTTACTTTTAATAATTTTGAATCTGAAATTTTAGCATTTACTAAAACATTCCCTTCTATCTTTAATATTTTTACATCCATCGTACGCCAAAATTGATTTCACAAATATACTAAATAATTATACATATTGTATAATTTTAACCTTTATTTTTATTGCTTCAAATAGTTGGGAAATACCGATTAATCATTTCCCGTTGTTGGGAACTATTCACTTTAATATACTTTTCCGTAGTTCCTGAGCCCGTTCCAAAGGGATTTTTTTCTCGTTGAGCCAGTTGCAAATCACGCTCATGCGGATGGTCTGTGGGTTGAGTTTTCTATCAAGAAACAATGTCCTGAGCGGATCAATCATCCCATGAATACCACCTACCGTAATAGGCTTACCCAGCTTTGTAATAATGAGCTTTTCGGTTTTACAACGAAGCGTTTCTGTTCGGGTTTCATTTATATAGTTGGAGAACAAAATCATCTGCTTGGACACCAGTTCCAGCGTTCGCTTATTGAGTATATTGGAAACTTTTATATAGATAGTCCCGTTATCCAAATCGATGTCTTTAACGGTTAATTTAATAATTTCATCACTGGTAAGTCCCTGATAAATCAGCAGAGATAGTAAAACATTGTTTCTGACATCCAAATGCTTGTAACGGTTTTCCCTTTCCAAGAGCAGTTGCAATTCCTGGCTGCTGAACAGATCCTGTACCTGTATTACCTGATTACCATTTACTCTAATATTCAGCCGTTTGCAAGGATGGTCGGCTCTGTATCCACTCATTACTAAAAAATCATAATATTTTTTGATTGTTGATAAAATCACAACTCTGTATTTACTATTGGGTTGCTTTAGGCTGATTTCGTCCATATACTTTACAATATTCTTGTATTTATATGGCTTGGCTTTGGGGTTTAATTTTAAAAAGTGGTTAATGGCAAATAAATAGCTTAATAATGTCTGTTTACTATAATTTTGGAGCTGGAATTGTTCCAGTGTTTGTTTTGTCACAATAATTACTTAAAAGGTTACTATACTCATTTTGGGATATCAATAAAACTAAACAGACATAAAAGTAAATATTATACTAACATTTTTGTAAAAATACCAAACAAATAAAATGCGTATTAATATTTAGCTTAAAGTATTAAATTTAGCTTTTTTTAAACCAATATTTGATTAATTAAATAACTCCTTGAAAA
>NZ_CADCST010000159.1 GCF_902804485.1 Flavobacterium collinsii
GGCTTATGTTCCAATAGATGTTAATTATCCTCAGGAGAGGATTGCTTACATCGAGAAGGATAGCAATAGCAAGATTGTTATTGATGAAGAAGCTTTAGGCGTATTTACAGAAGTTCAGCAGGAATATTCGAAAGCGAATCCTGAAAAAATAAACAAACCACATGATTTAGCCTATGTAATTTATACATCTGGTACTACAGGAAATCCAAAAGGAGTGATGGTAGAGCATGGAAATGCAGCTGCACTGATTAATTGGTCAAAATTAGAATTTGATCAGTCCGAATTTGAAATCATGTATGCGGCAACATCATATTGTTTTGATTTATCAATATATGAGATCTTTTACACCTTAGCAATAGGGAAGAAAATTAGGGTTTTACATAATGCCTTGGAAATAAAAGATCATATAAATGAGGAAAACAAAGTAGCATTAAATACGGTGCCTTCCGTAGTTAGAAGTTTATTAGAAGATAAGATAGATTTAAAGAATGTAGTTTTTATCAATATGGCAGGAGAAATTGTACCTCCTGATATTGTGGAAAAACTTCAGACAGAAAAAATAGAGGTTAGAAACTTATATGGACCATCAGAAGATACAACATATAGTACAAGTTATAAAGCGCTCCATCAAACCTATATCAATTTTCCAATTGGTAAACCAATATCCAATACACAGGTTTATATTTTAGATGCTGATTTTCATTTAGTTCCCGCGGGAGTAGTGGGGAAAATTTACGTATCAGGGGCAGGAGTAGCGCGGGGGTATTTTGGCAAACCAGAACTTACAAATGAAAAATTTATCTCGAATCCTTTTGCAGCCGGAGAACGAATGTATGACACGGGAGATTTAGGCAGGTGGTTGCCGGATGGTAACATTGAATTTTTGGGTAGGAAAGACCATCAGGTTAAGATACGAGGTTACAGAATCGAACTTGGTGAGATAGAGAATGCGATATTACTGTATTCAGAGAATTTAAAGCAAGTAATTGTTGAGTCAAAAGAAGTAAATCAGGAGAAAGTATTGATTGCCTATTTAGTATCGAGTACAAATGTGGATAAAACTGGACTGAAGAAGTTTTTACAAGAAAAGTTACCAGATTATATGGTTCCAGGTTTTTATGTAGAATTGGAAAAGTTACCATTAACTCCAAACGGAAAGGTGGACAGAAAAGTTTTACCTGGCATATCCGGAGATGATATTATGAGAAATGAGTATGTGGCTCCAAGAAATGAGGTCGAGAACAAGCTGGTTTTAATATGGCAGGAAGTTTTAGGAATTCAGAAAATAGGGGCTACAGATAATTTATTTGAATTAGGAGGGAATAGTTTAAGTGCCACAAGATTAATTAGTCTTATACATAACGAATTTGAAGTTAAAATTACTATTAATGATTTGTTCAAAAACAGAACGTTAGAAGATCTGGCAGTTTTAATTGAAAACATTGATGTAGCGTATGGTGTTGATGTTGATCAAGATAAAAGTAATGTTGAAATTGAAAAGTTTTATATATGATTTTTTATTGATGTTCTTTTAATTCAAATGGATTAAGGATACCGGAAGTAATTTGCCCAAGAAGGTAAATATCCTGAACGGAATATCTAAAAGTTATAAAAAACCTTATATAGAATTTACGCTTAAAATAAATAAAACAAAATAATAAAATATGAAAGCACACTCCATAAAAGTTCTATTATGTATTCTACTCTTACATCCTTTTTTAGGTATATCTCAGAAAACGAAGGATGTTATTGTTATTAATGAGACTGCAGCATTAAAAAGACCTACTCTTTTTTCAAATTTAGGAGATACTTTCGGTACTCCGGATGCGATGGCTATTGACAAAAAGGGAAACTTATACCTATCTGTTCCCAATGGATCTACTTTTGAAAAATATGGAAGTAAAATATGTGTTTTTAACAATTTAAATCAACCGGTCACCTGGCTGGATAATCTTCCTCTACATCCCCTTACAAACAGAGTGCATCCTATGGGAATGGAATTTGGTCCGGATGGGAATCTTTACATTGCCGATAACCAAAATTTTGCTAATAAAGAGCATCAATCAAGGTTACTCAGGGTTATTGTTGAAAATGGAAAACCAATTCGTACCGAAGTATTAGTTCAGGGATTAAATTTTGCCAATGCCATCAGATGGCATAAAGACCGAATTTATATAAGCGATTCTGCCTTAGATGTAAAAAAGCAAAGTGGTATTTACAGTTTTAAAATGGAAGAGTTAAACAAAGGTTTAATACAGTTAAAACCGACTGATAACGCCCCGTATTTAATTTGCAAATTTACTTTAAAACCGGAAGCAAAAGAATGGGCATTAGGTGTAGATGGAATTGCATTTGATAAAAAAGGAGATTTATATGCAGGTAATTTTGGTGACGGCGTAATTTCTAAAATTGAATTCTCACCAGACGGTAAAGTAAAATCTCAAAAAATAATAGTAGACTCTGATAAGTTAAAATGTTGTGATGGCCTGTATTACTACGAAAAAACAAATAGTATATATATAGCTAATTATGACAACAATAGTGTACATGTATTGGATTTAAATAAAAACACATTGAGTCTTCTTTGGGAAAATGGTAATGCCGACGGCTCTGACGGTTTATTAGACAACCCTTGTGAACCTATAATTTATAAAGGAAAATTATTAGTAGTAAATTTTGATTCCTATAAAGGAGAGAAAAATACTGAAGTAGATAATTTTCATACAATTTCCAGTTTCGAATTATAATTATACCCCTATCAAATATTTATTTACTCAAAAAAAATACAATGAAGAAAAGCATCTTTTTATTGCTTGTGCTGTTAAGCTCAGTATTGTCGGCTCAGGTAAAAGTAACCGGAAAAGTTACTTCTAAAGATAATAATCCAATTGAGTTTGCAGAAGTTATATTAATAGGTAAAGACTCTGCTGCTATTAAAAGCGAACTTACTAATGAAAAAGGGGATTTCGTATTGGAAAGCCAACCGGGGGTATATGAGTTACAGGTTAGGCAGGCAAATAAAACAATTGCATCAAGGAATATCGAATTGAATGCAGATTTAGATTTAGGCAATATAGTAGTCGATGCTGCAATAGTGTTAGAATCTGTTGTAGTTGTAGGTAAAAAGAAACTAATTGAAAGAAAGGTAGATCGAGTGGTTTTTAATGTAGAAAATTCGATTAGTGCTACAGGAGGTGACGCGTTAGAAGCTCTTAGGATTACCCCGGGAATAAAAGTGCAAAATGACAATATAGCTATTATTGGAAAAAGCAGTGTGGCAGTCATGGTTGATGACAAAATCATTCAACTCTCGGAGGAAGACCTGGCAAATTTTTTAAAATCAATACCTTCAGATATCATTAAGAGTATTGAGGTAATTACTACACCTCCAGCTAAGTACGAGGCCGCTGGAAATAGCGGTATGGTCAATATAAAATTAAAAAAGGCTAAGAAAGATTCCTGGAATGCATTAATTGGTACTACTTTCCTGCAGAGAACTTACAGTGATGGTGCTGTTTTGGGGAGTTTTAATTATAATAAGAACAAGTTGAGTATTTCTTCTTCGCTTAATTATAAAAACGGAACAAGATATGTAAATCAGGATAATTACACTTACTTCCCTGATGGATTATGGCATACCAGTGAACCAGATAAAGAAAAATATGCCCGAGTAAATGGAAAATTAACTATTGATTATCAGATTTCCCCTAAATGGATTATGGGGGGGCAATTTTTATACAATAATAATGATTCTAAAAATACAGAAAGTCCGTTTACAGGTGTTACTGATTATACAACAGGCCGATTAAACCGTTATTTGAAGTCAGATGGTAAAGAAGTACAGAATCCGAATATCAAATCGTTGAGCTTTTATAATGAGTTTAAATTAGATACTATAGGAAAGAAACTTACCCTAAATCTTGATTACTTTAACTTTAATAACAAAGATGTCAGAACTTACAATGGAATTTCTGTTATTGAAGTTCCATTACCCTATTCAGAAAAATATTATGCAGGGATAAATGATAACAGTCAGGATATCAATAATTTCTCAGGAAAACTGGATATTGATTATCCAACGAAATGGGCGGTATTGAGCTTTGGAAGCAAAATTTCAAACTCACAAACGCACAATGACATTTTTGCTTTTAATAGCGGATTAGTTGATAATCCTCCTTCAGAGTTTATTTTATCCAAGAATAAATTTGAGTACACCGAAAATGTACAAGCGTTTTATATTTCAGGAAATAAAAAGATTAATGAGTATTGGGAGTCACAGTTCGGTTTAAGAATGGAAGCTACTCAAACCAAAACTTTTGCGGAAAGTTTAAGCCAATCTACAAAACTGGATTACGTTAAATTTTTTCCAACGGCTTATGTGTCTTACAAGCCAAATGACAATTCAACATATACTTTGAGTTATAGTAAAAGAATTGAAAGACCTCAGTTTTATGACTTAAATCCAAACGTTACCTTTCTTAATCCGTTTCAAACTATAGAGGGAAATCCTTTCTTGCAGCCTTCTTTTATAGACAATTTAGAATTGACCTATACCTACAAAAAGCTGGAAAGTAAGGTTTATTTTAGTTATCAGGCTGATATGTTTAATGAAATTCCAATAACAGACCCTACGACCAATTTGATCCGATTTGCAATTGATAATTTCATTGATATACAGCGATATGGTATTTCGGAAAACTTTGTTTTTGACAAAATTAAATGGTGGACGAGTATCAATACTTTCGATATTAATTATTCGATTTCAAAATCAAAATTAGCGATAACCCAAGGCGGACAAAAAGGGTTTAATTCTATGATTTCCACAAATAATGACTTTATTCTTAATTCGAAAAAGACCTTGCTTTTTAATTTAAATTATTGGTATAGTTTCCCTGGTAATGATGGTTTTTACAAAAATGATGCGATGAGCTCGTTATCGTTAACTCTTCAATATTTGCTACTAGATAAAGATCTGACACTGTCATTAAAGGGAAGTGATATATTCAGAACCGAAGTAATCAGTATAAATTCAAGAGTTAATGATGTTTACAACGAGGGTAGATATTATCGCGACAGACAGGCGCTTCAGTTCTCCGTTTCTTATAAGTTCGGGAATAAGAAGATTAAGACAGGACAAAGAGAAACTGGTAATGAAGAAGAAAGAAGTCGAACAGGTAATTAATAAATTTTGATAAGATAAGGGAAATGAAAACACTACTTAAAAAATTAAATGAACTTAATATAAAAATTGATTTGGTTGGAGATGGTCTTGACATTCAGGCGCCTAAAGGAGTTGTGACCCGGGAGATCTTAAATGAAATTCAGTTAAATAAAACCAAATTAATAGAATTTATAGCTTTCTACAAAACAAAAAAAGAGAAACAAAAAATTATTCCAAAAGCGCAGGAACAATCGAGCTATGTTTTATCTTCCTCCCAGCGCAGGTTGTGGCTATTAAGCCAATTCGAAGGTGGAAATGTAGCTTATAACATGCCGAGTGTTTTTGAATTGGAAGGGAAATTGGTTATTCCTTCTTTGCAAAGTGCTTTTCTGTCACTTATAGAGCGACATGAATCTTTAAGAACGCTGTTCAAAGAAGATAAGTCTGGTGAGGTTAGGCAAGTAATATTGAATTTGAATGATATTCGGTTCCAATTGCGACGTGAAGATTTAAGCAAAGAAGAAAATAAATCAGATAGGATAAAATCTATAATTCAGGAAGAATCAGAATATGCTTTTGATTTATCGACCGATTCCTTGCTGAGAGCCAAATTAATAAGAACATCACAAGATAAGTATATATTTATTTGTGTGATGCATCATATTATTGGCGATGGTTGGTCGTCAGAAATAATGACCAATGAATTATTTGAATTTTATGATGCTCATATAAAAGGAAATCCAAGCCAATTACCAGCATTAAATATACAGTATAAAGATTATTCGACCTGGCAGCAGGAACAATTGAAGAATGATAGTATAGAAGATCATAAAGACTATTGGTTAGAACAATTTTCAGATGAGCTTCCGATATTAAATTTACCCGCTTATCAAACAAGACCAGTAATTAAGACCTATAATGGAAACGCTGTAAAGAAACTTTATGATGAGAATCTTCTAAAGAAAATTAACGAATTATATCAATCACAAGGATCTACCTTGTTTATGGGCTTATTAACTACCGTAAAAGTGTTATTGTTTAGATACAGCAATCAAAAAGACATAGTTATAGGAAGCCCCGTTGCCGGAAGAGAACAGTTGGATCTACAAAATCAAATAGGTTTTTATGTTAATACTTTAGCCTTAAGAACGCAGTTTGAAAAAGAAGACAGTTTTAAAGAATTATTGGCAAAGGTAAAAGGAGTTACTCTAGGAGCATATGAACACCAAATCTTTCCATTTGATGAATTAGTGGAGCATTTGCCGCTCAATAGAGATATGAGTCGGAATCCATTGTTTGATGTGATGGTTACTGTTCAGAATACTGAAATATTTAAAGCAAGTAACCAGAACATTCAGGAAGTTGTAGTTAGAGGACATCAGTCAGAAGAAGAAATTGTCAGCAAGTTTGATTTGGAGTTTTCTTTTAAAGAAACGGACAAAGGACTTGGCTTAAAACTAATATTCAACACCGATATTTATTCACAAGAATTCGCAGAAAACATATTGTCTCATCTTGAAATATTATTTCATAGTATCGTTGCGAAACCGGAAGTTTCAATAGGTTCACTAGATTATTTAACAGAACCCGAAAAGCATCAGGTTTTGTCCGTTTTTAACGGTGCAGAAGTAGTTTATTCTGATAGTAAAACAGTAATAGATTTATTTGAAGAGCAAGTGCAGAGAGCACCCGACAATGTGGCTGTGGTGTTTGGAGATACTGAATTGACGTATCGCGAGCTCGATCAAAAAACGAATCAATTAGCATCCTACCTAAGAGAAAATTATGCGATCCAACCTGATGATTTAGTAGGTGTAAAGTTAGAAAGAAGTGAAAAACTTATCATAGCTATTTTAGGTGTGCTAAAGGCCGGTGCGGCTTACGTTCCTATAGATATCAATTATCCGAAGGAGAGGATTGACTATATGGAAAAAGACAGCAATTGTAAAGTTGTAATTGATGAAGCAGAATTAGAAAGGTTTAATAAAGTTAAAGAAAAGTATTCTCAGGAAAAAAATAAGGTACTTATAAAAGAGGAGAACCTTGTTTATGTTATTTACACTTCCGGTTCTACGGGAATTCCGAAAGGAATTATGATGGAACACAAATGTATGTTCAATCTGATCATTTTTCATAATGAGCAATTTCACGACAATGATGTTCGTAAAGTATTGCAATTTACAAGTATAAGTTTCGATGTCTCATTTCAGGAAATATTTACCACATTGTCAAGGGGAGCAACTTTATATCCTATTACTGAAATAGTTAAAACAGATTCTGATGCGCTGTCAGCCTTTATAAAGAAAAATACGATTGAAACTGTTTTTTTACCAACATCATATTTTAAGATATTAATAGAGGTTAAAGATTTTTATACCTTACTAACGTCCGGCATTATTAAAAATATAATAGTGGCAGGAGAACAGCTGACGTTAAGTAAAGAAGCTATAGAGAGAATTAGTAAGTCAGATACTAAGCTACATAATCACTATGGACCAGCTGAAACACATGTTGTATCAACAATTACCATAAAAGATGATTACCTGATTGGTAATCCGCCTATTGGTTCTGCAATCTCAAATACGCAGATTTATGTGCTGGATGAAGATTTGCAACCGGTAGCAATAGGAGTAACCGGGAAACTTTATATTTCGGGATCTGGTGTGTCAAGAGGTTATTTAAACAATCCCGAGCTCACGAAAGAGAAGTTTATCGTAAATCCTTTTATAAAAGGAGAGCGAATGTATGATACTGGAGATTTAGGTTGTTGGTTACCTGACGGAAATATTGAGTTTCTGGGACGAAAAGACCATCAGGTAAAAATTAGAGGATATAGAATTGAACTTGGTGAAATAGAAAATGTCATATTACAGTACTCGGAGAATTTAAATCAGGTAGTTGTAGAGGCCAGAGAAGTGAATGGCGAGAAGGCATTAGTTGCTTATTTGGTAGCAACTACTGAGATAGATAAATCGGAATTGAGAAGTTTTCTGCAAGATAAAATGCCGGATTACATGGTTCCAAATTTTTATTCAGAATTGGATAAATTGCCATTAACCACTAATGGAAAGATAGATCGAAAAGCCCTGCCCGCTATTTCGGAGGAAGATATTATAAGAAAAGAATATGTTGCTCCAAAAAATAGTACTGAAATTGAACTGGTTAAAATATGGCAAGAAGTTTTAGGAGTTCCAAAGATTGGAATTACCGATAATTTCTTTGAATTAGGAGGCCATAGCTTAATCGTATCCCAGGTAATCAACAGAATCCACAAACAATTAGGTCAAACAATATCTTTTAAAGCTTTTTTTGCAAGCCCGACTATAGAAGGTTTAAGTAAGGAATTACAAGAGAATGCCTATATAGATATACCAAAAGCTACAGAGTCAGAATTTTATCCATTGACATCCTCACAAACGCGATTGTGGATATTAAGTCAGTTGGAAGGCGGTTCATTGGCGTATAATATTCCAACAGCTGTTACGCTAACCGGAGCTATTGACGTAGATAAGTTTGAGGAATCGTTTGCAAAATTAATTCATCGTCATGAGATTTTAAGAACTTATTTTAAAACAAATGAAGCAGGAGATATTAAGCAATATATTGTGCCTGTTGAGCAAGTAAATTTTAAATTAGACGAGAAAGATTTTAGTTCAGTACGAAACCAGGAAGTAGCTGTTGAGGATTATCTGCAGAAAGAAAATAGTGAGCCTTTTAATTTAGAGAAAGGACCGCTTGTAAGAGCCTCTTTAATCAAATTAAAAGAAGAAGAATATGTGTTTTTCTTATGCCTACATCATATCATTGGAGATGGATGGTCAATAGAAATATTAATAGCCGAGATCGTAAAAACGTACAATGCATTAACGAACGGAATAGAAATTGACCTGCCGGAATTAAGAATTCAGTACAAAGATTATGCGGTATGGATTAATAGCGAAATACAGCAAGAGAAACATAAAGTGTCGGAGGACTACTGGCTACAGCAATTTGAAGGAGAGTTGCCGGTATTGGATCTGCCGAGTTTTAAAACACGACCATTAGTTCAGACCTATAATGGAGATATTTGTACTCATAGATTTTCAAGTGTATTTTTAGAGAAGGTAAAAGCGTTTTCGAAAGAGCAGGATGTTACTTTATTTATGACTTTAATGGCAGGAATAAATGCCTTACTTCATAGGTATACAGGGCAAGATGACATTATCATAGGAACCCCGATAGCAGGAAGAGAACATCCCGATCTGGAAAATCAAATGGGATTGTATTTGAATACGCTTGCCATAAGGACTCAATTGAAAAAAGGAGATCGCTTTTTGGATTTAGTAAAAGCTCAAAAAGAAACTTTATTAGGAGCTTATGAACATCAAAGCTATCCTTTTGATGCATTGATAGGCAAATTGAATTTAAAAAGGGACACTAGCCGTTCCGCTTTATTTGATGTTTTGGTAATTCTACAAAACCAAGGACAGTTGCATAATATCAATAACGAAGAACTTATAAATCTTGAAGTAGGCGATTACGTTTTTAATAGTAAGACTTCTAAGTTTGATATTGGTTTCACATTTGTCGAAACAGAAGGATTAGACCTGACAATTGAGTATAATACGGATATTTTTGATACGTATTTAATTGAAAGAATGTTTGCTCATTTTGAGAGTATTGTTACAAAATCTTTAAGGCAACCTGAAATTGCCATACAGGAAATCAGTTATTTAACTGATTTTGAGGAAAACCAATTAGTTGGAACATTCAACGATACAGAAACGGTTTACCCTAAAGATAAAACAGTAATAGATTTGTTTGAAGAACAAGTCGGCAAAACGCCAAATAACGTAGCTCTTGTGTTTGGAGACACTGAGCTAACCTATCATATGCTTAATGAGAAAGCAAATCAGCTGGGAGCTTATTTAAGGGAAACTTATACTATTCAACCGGATGATTTAATTGGGATTAGGTTGCATAGAAGCGAATGGTTGCTTGTGACTATTTTAGGAATATTGAAATCGGGCGCAGCCTATGTACCTATTGATCCGGGTTATCCTGAAGAGAGGATCGCTTATGTAGAAAAAAATAGTAATAGCAAAGTTGTTATAGACGAATCGTTTCTGCAAAAATTCCATAAAATTCAAGACAACTACTCGAAAAACAATATAGAAAAGATCAATCAGTTTGATGATTTAGCTTATGTTATCTATACTTCTGGTACTACAGGAAATCCCAAAGGGGTGATGCTGGAGCATGGAAATCTAACAAACTTTTTGTTTGGAATGGATAAATCGATTTCTATAAATGAGAAAGATCACTTATTAGCCATTACTTCAATTTCATTTGATATTTCAATTCTGGAGTTATTTTGGACCTTAACCAGAGGTATAACGATTACTTTAAAAGGGGACAATACTTCGCTTAATAATTTTGATTTATTTTTAAAAGACCATTCAATAGCACTGGATTTCAGCTTATTCTATTTTTCAAGTCAAGACGATTCAAATGATAATAAGTACCAGTTTTTAAAGGAATCAGCAGATTATGCTGATAAAAACGATTTTTCGGCAATATGGTTGCCCGAAAGGCACTTTCATGAATTTGGAGGAATATTTCCAAATCCATCCGTATTAGGAGCAGGGTTGGCAACAATTACAAAGAATGTTGAAATTCGTTCCGGTAGCGTTGTACTGCCATTGCATGATGCTGTCAGAGTAGCAGAAGAATGGTCAGTGGTAGACAATTTATCTAATGGAAGAGTTGCATTGTCTATTGCATCTGGCTGGCATGCTGATGATTTCATCCTGAAACCGGAAAATTATCTGGATAGACAAGAGATAATGTACGACCAGATAAAGGAACTAAAAACTCTTTGGAAAGGCGGTTCTGTAAAAAGGGAAAATGGCTTGGCTCAGGAAATCGATATCAAGGTATATCCAAGACCGGTTAATTCGAATTTAGAGATTTATATTACTTCGGGAGGAAACTCAGAAACATTTAGAAGCGCAGGTAAAATAGGAGCTAATATATTAACGCATTTACTGGGGCAGGAGATAAAAGATTTAGGAAATAATATAAAAATCTACAAACAAGCATTATTAGAAAATGGTTATTTCCCGGAAAATGCCAAAATAGCTTTGATGCTCCACACCTATATTGGAACCGATTTAGAGGAAGTAAAAAAGAAAGCAAAAGAACCTTTTAAATCCTACCTAAGATCAAGTTTGGGATTGATACAAAACTTAGCCAAAGCCTTAGAGAAAGACATTACAACCATTAGCGAAAATGATTTGAATGATTTACTTGAGTTGGCATTTGAAAGATACTGGCAAACAGCAGCTTTACTTGGAACAAAGGATTCATGTAAAAAGATACTATCTGATATTCATGCAATAGGAGTTACCGAGATAGCCTGTTTAGTAGATTTTGGTATTGCAGATACCGACGTACTTAAAGGATTAGAACACTTGACTGAACTGAAAAGTAATTATAGAAAAGATAGAAAGCCGGATGTCTCTAATACCAATCCAATTACTTCAATGCAGATAACGCCATCTTATTTAGAAGCACTATTAGAAGATGATAACTCCAGTTTATTTATAAAATCCCTGAAAAATATAATTGTTGGGGGAGAGAAATTTTCTAATGAGCTGTTGAGTAAGATTAGGGAGAGGACAGATTCTGAAATATATAATATGTATGGTCCTACAGAAACTACAATTTGGTCCACTTTCCAAAAAGCACAGAAAAATTCCAAATTGAATATTGGGAAACCAATACAGAACACTCAAATTTATATTCTGGATGAGAATAATAAAGTCTGTCCGATAGGTGTAAAAGGAGAGTTGTGCATAGCCGGGGATGGTTTGGCAAGAGGATACTACAAAGAAGAAAAACTGACAGCAGATAAATTTATTGCGTTTGAGAAGTTTTCAGGAATTAATGAAACAATATACAAAACCGGGGATTTAGCCAGATGGTTGCCAGATGGTACATTGGAGCATTTAGGCAGGCTTGACAATCAGGTTAAAATAAATGGTTTCAGAATTGAATTGGGTGAAATAGAAAGTGTACTACTTCAATATGAACAAATTAGTCAGGTAGTGGCATTAGTTGCACAAAATGAAATGGGGAATAAAAATCTGGTAGCTTATTATACGAGTTCTAAAAAAGCAGAGTCTGCTGAGTTGAGGGAATATGCTGAGCGAAGATTACCAAGTTATATGGTTCCGGGACATTTTATTCAACTAGATGAAATTCCATTGACTCCCAATGGAAAGATCGATAGAAAGAAGTTACCAACATTCGAAGAGTTATTGACGAGTAAAGAATATGAAGCTCCACGAGATGGGGTAGAATTGAGGCTAGTTGATATTTGGTCGAAGGTGTTAAATATTGACAATGATAAAATTGGGGTTAAGGATAATTTTTTCGATTTAGGAGGGAATTCTCTACTGATGATAAAAATGCTGAACTCCTTAAATAAGGAATTTCAAACCAATATATCACTGCTGGAAGGCTATAATTTGCCCAACATTTTTGCAATTTCAGATTATATGAAATCGAACAAGAATAGCAGTCTGGTGGAAGAAAAAAACAAAATAGAAGAACTTTATAATGTAATGGAAGAATCGTATAACTTATTAAATTTTGAAAATAATGAAGACTAATCAATATTCGGGATTTGAGGTTGCAGTAGTTGGAATGTCATTTAGGACATCAGGAGCTTCAAACTGGAGAGAGTTTTGGCAAAACCTTATCTCGTCAAAGGAATCATTGAGTTTTTTGACTGAGAAAGAGTTGATTGATGCAGGTATGGACAAAGCATTTATTAAAGATAAAAATTATGTTAACTGCACAACAAACATCATAAATAAAGATTGCTTTGATTCTAAATTTTTTGGGTATTCTAATGATGAGGCAAAGATGATGTATCCTGGACACAGATTTTTCCATGAGTGTGTTTGGGAAGCTTTAGAAGATGCAGGCTACATTCCTGAAAATATAAATGAACCAGTAGGAATTTATGCCGGTGCAGGAGAAGATATTATATGGAAATCTTTTGTTAATCTATCTGCTGAAAGTCAGAAAGTCAATAATTTTTTCCTGAATACGATAAACAATAAGGACTATCTGGCGACACTGGTTTCTTATAAGTTAGGGCTAAGAGGACCTTCAATGGCTATTAATACGGCTTGTTCAACCTCCTTAGTTGCAATTCATACTGCTTGCAAAGCATTAATTTTTGGAGAGACTAAAATTGCTTTGGCCGGAGCTTCATCATTAGTTAACGGAAGTCAGAAAGGCTATATTTATGAAGAAGGATCTATTGTTTCAAGAGACGGTCATTGTAAGGCTTTTGACAAAGATTCTACAGGTACTGTTAACGGCGAAGGTACTGGCGTAGTAGTTTTAAAAAGATTAAAAGATGCTTTAGAGGATAGAGATAATATTTATGCGATCATAAAAGGAAGTGCTGTTAATAATGATGGTAATAAAAAAGTTGGATTTACTGCTCCCAGTATTGAAGGACAGGTTGCTTGTATTAAAATGGCTCAAAAATTCTCCAGAGTTGACCCCGAAACTATAAGTTATGTAGAAACACATGGTACCGGAACTAAGCTGGGAGATTCAATTGAAGTCGAGGCATTAAATATTGCATTTAAAAACAACAATGATTTTGCTTGTCCTATAGGTTCTGTTAAAACAAACATAGGACATCTGGATACCGCATCAGGCGTGGCCGGATTCATCAAAACAGTTTTAAGTTTAAAAAACAAAAAAATTCCGGCAAGTTTACATTTTAACGAGCCTGACCCCAATATTAATTTTCAGGGAGGACCATTTTTTGTCAATAATAATCTGTCAGAATGGGAAGCAAAAAATGCTAATCCTCTAAGAGCAGCCGTAAACTCATTTGGAGTAGGAGGAACAAACGCACATCTTATTCTGGAAGAAGCTCCGGTTGTAGAAAGAAATGTTTCAGAAAAGGATTTTAATTTGCTTGTTTTGTCTGCTAAAACAGAGACTTCTCTAAATAACTATTTTGATAAATTAACGAATTTCTTAGCAAAAGAAGAAGATTTGAATTTATCAGATATGTGTTATACCTATCAAACAGGTCGTCAGAATTTCGAGAACAGAATCGCATTATCATTTAAAAATAAAAATGAATTGCAGCTAAAACTGGAAGAAATTATAGCACAAAGAAAACCATTTGCAAAAGTAAAAGGGGCGCAAAGTTCTGTTGTTTTTATGTTCCCGGGACAAGGTTCTCAATATGTAAATATGGGGAAAGATTTATACGAATCGAATGCCATATTTAGAGAATATATGGACACTGGTTTTGAGTTTCTAAAGAAATTAACAAATCAGGATTTTAAAAAGATAGTGTATCCTGAGAATATTGACGAAAACTATAATATAAACGATACTTCTTTTGCTCAGCCAATTATTTTTCTTGTAGAATATGCGCTGGCAAAAGTATTAATAGATTATGGTATAGTTCCCAATTATATGATTGGACATAGCATAGGCGAATATACAGCGGCTTGTATAAGCGGACTTTTCACCTTTGAGCAAGCGCTGAAATTGGTGGTTAAGAGAGGAGAACTAATGGCCAGTTTGCCAAAAGGTTCAATGATAAGTGTACCTATAGATGAGCTACAGGCTCAAAAGTTTCTAAGTGATGACATTTCTCTTGCTGCAGTAAATGGGCCTGGTCAGGTTGTTCTTTCAGGAAATGATAGTGCAATAGAAAAAGTAATCGAAAGATTAACCCAGAGTGATATACCATATATTAAACTTCATACCTCTCATGCTTTTCATTCGAGTATGCAAGATTCTATTCTTGAGGAATTTAAAGCCGAATTTAAAAATTTAGAATTCAATAAAATACAAATACCTTTTGTTTCAAATATAACGGGAGATTTTATTAAAAACGAGGAAGCGATTTCAAGCGATTACTGGGCAAAACAACTCAGAAATACAGTGAAATTTTCAAAAGGTGTAAGTAGTTTACTGTCAGATAATAATCGTGTTTTTATTGAAGTTGGTGCAGGTAGTTCCTTAAGTAGTCTACTTAGACAGCATAAAACAGAAAAGAGCACTAAAATAGTAAATACCTTAAGATCTATAAAAGTTAACGAAAATGACGAAAAGTATTTCTTAGAAAACCTTGGATTACTTTGGACTTATGGAGTTAATGTAAAATGGCAGAAGTTACATGAAAATCAAGAGAGGTATAGAATTTCGGTGCCTACTTATGCTTTTGATAACTTGAGATACAAAGCAGAAATAGACCATAACAAGCTGTTTAATGGAGCTAATAGTATTGTATTAAATGATTTAGAAAATAGTTTTTATTTTCCTTCCTGGAAACGTTCAGTGCTTGATTCTCGTAATAATTCAGATCACAAGACTTTCTTAGTTTTTTCTGATGACACAGATTGTTCGAGAGAAATGATTAAAGAAATTACTGACGCAAACAATAGTGTAATAGAAGTATTGACAGGTGCATCTTATTTTAAACATTCTGCGTCTAAGTTTTCAATTGATCCATTAAACACAGATAACTACAATCAATTGTTCCTGGATCTGGAATCTGAAGGGATAAGTATCTCAAGTGTCATTTATCTATGGTCGTTAAGCGTTAAAGCATCAGAAGTAAAGTTAGTTGAAGAAAATCTAGAATTCAATCTGATTTATTTTTGTTTGGGAAGGATTACTAAGACATGGAAAAATGGTAATGACAAAAAGATTTTCGTATTCACTAATGTACTACATAGTGTACTTGGAAACGAAAAGATTAATTACTGCAATTCTTTAGTATTAGGGTTGATTAAGGTTATGCCTCTTGAAAATCAGATTATTGGGGTAAATGTTGATATTGATGCAGATAATTGGAATGCAAAATTAGTTCAGAATGTTGTTTCTGAGGTTTTAAGTAACAACATACAATCTGATCGAATTGTTTCCTATCGATTAGGTCAGAGATGGGTTCAGGACTTTCAAAAAGTTTTCCAGAATTTAAATAAAGAAGAAGGCTCGTCTATCAGAAAGCAAGGAACATACTTGATTACGGGAGGATTAGGGAAATTAGGGAACTCAATTTCAAAATACCTGATAAACGAATATCAGGCCAATGTGATATTAATAGGAAGAAGAGATTTAAGTATCATTAGCGACAGCGAAGATCTTAGTGTTAAGAGATATAAAGAGTTAGAAAAATTGAGCGGAAATATTAAATATTTAAGCGTAGATATATCCAATTCAGATGATCTTAATAGAGTAGTAGCACAAAATAGAGAGCTCTTTAATACTGTTAATGGAATCATTCATTTAGCCAGAGGAAATGACAATGATGTCGATTTTATAGAGAATCTGTCATTAGATAAATCAATCAATATGTTGGCTCCCAAAGTTAACGGGATTGAAAATCTATACAGAGTTTTTAAAGATATTGATATTGATTTTAGCTGGATGACCTCTAGTTTGTCTGCTACATACGGAACAATGGGATTGTCAGCATATACTTCTTCAAACATCTATTTAGAATATTTTGCCTACAGCAAAGCAGGTAATTTTAAATGTATTGAATTTCCCGCAATTAATTTCGAAGACAATGGGGCTTACAATAGGCAAAACATCTTGTCTGATTCGGAGGTTATTGAAGTTTTCGAGAAAAGTTTGAATGTTAAAAATGCAAATGTCATATACATATCTAAAGAGGACATAAACTTAACATTAAAAGCCTTTTTAAATATAGAAGGCCTAAATATTGACTCAGACTATAAGCAGACCAACGAGAAAACGGAACGACCTGACTTGGAAACAGAATATCTATCTCCTCAAACGGATACGGAGAAAAAACTAAAATTAATTTTCGAAGACTTTTTTGAGATACTTGATGTTGGTGTAAAGGATGACTTTTTTGAATTGGGAGGAGATTCATTAAGAGCAATGGTATTTCTGAAAAAAATTAATAGTGAGTTTAGTATAGAGATTTCGATCAGCGATTTTTTCTCTAATAAGAATATTCAAGGCCTTGCCAATTTAATAGATGAAAAAAATTGGTTAAATGTGAGTCTTGATTTGAAAAACGAAATAACGATCTAATGAGAGAATTATTAGCAACACTTAGGGAAAATAAAATTCATATTTCTTTAGAAAACGAAAATCTGAAATTGAAATTTGATGGTGATGGAATACCGGATTCAATTTTAGAAACGATTAAAAAGAATAAAGAACAGTTAATACTGTTTTTGAAAAATAATAACCAACCTAATCGTTTAATTTCTGCTATACCCAAAGTAGAGCAGCAGGAGGACTATGCTCTTTCATCGGCACAGCATTCGATATGGCTTCTCAGTCAGATAGATGTAGTGGCATTAGGCTATAATATTTCGGAAATTTTTAAATTTAAGGGAACTTTAAATATTGAAATTCTTGAATTAGCAATAAAAGAGGTAATCAAAAGACATGAAATTCTAAGAACAGTATTCAAACAGAATAGTTTTGGGGAAGTAAGACAATTTATCTTATCACCTTCTGATTTTAAATTCAACTTAAATTACGCAGATGTCAGTAATTTAGAGGATCCTGAAAAAAAATTAGAGAAAATTATCGATGATGAAATAGGATACCAATTTGATTTATCTTCTGAATCTTTATTCAGGGTAAATTTGATAAGAACCGGTTCGGAAGAAATTGTATTATGTTTTGTTATACAGCATATTATAAGCGACGGATGGTCAATTAATTTGCTGATTAATGAAATGCTAACATTCTATATGGCTTTTTGCCAAAATAAGAGTATTAGATTAGAGCCATTAAGAATTCAGTACAAAGATTATTCAGAGTGGCAGCAAAATAATTTAAACAGCGAGCTACTGGAAAAGAATAAATTATTCTGGACGAATCAATTTAATGATGAATTGCCCGTCTTAGAATTACCAACTTTAAAAGCCAGACCTATTGTTAAAACCTATAATGTGAATACGTTATGGCATAATTACTCGGATGATTTTTTGAGTAAGTTGAAAATGATTTCTAAAAATGGTGACACCACCTTATTTTCGACCTTAATGTCTGTTATGAATCTTTTGCTATACCGATATTCAGGACAAGATGATGTAATTTTAGGAACAGCTATTGCAGGAAGAGAAAACCAGGAATTGGAAAATCAAATTGGAATGTATATTAATACGTTGGCAATTCGAACAAAACTCAATGGATCTGAAAATTTTAATGAATTATTAAGTAAAGTAAAGAATGTTTTACTGCAGGCATTTCAACATCAGGATTATCCATTTAATGAATTAATTAACGAGCTTAAACATAAGAGAAGTAAAAACAGATCTCCATTATTTGATATTTTGGTCATACTTCAAAATCAGAAAAGTATCCAGGCAAATGAGTTTAAGGTTTCTGATTTAGAGATATCTAAAATTTCGGAATATCAAAATTCAACGAGTCAGTTCGATATGAAATTTGAGTTTTTTGAAATGGAAAATGGATTGAAGCTAGGATTAGAATACAATACAGATATTTATGATTCGGCTTTTATTCACAGATTTTTTTCTCATTTTGAAAATATTGTAGATTCTATATTCCAGAATTCAGAGCTGCCAATCGGTCATTTAAGTTATTTGTCAAAAGAAGAAGTAAATCAGCTTTTATTAGGATTCAATGATACTAAGATGGTGTATCCTGATACTAAAACGGTAATCGACTTATTTGAAGATCAGGTAGAAAAAACACCCGAAAGTATTGCCGTTGTATTTGAAGAGATAGAGTTGACTTATAAGGAACTTAACGAAAAATCAAATCAATTAGCGCACTATTTAAGAGAAAACCACGCCATTCAGCCTGATGATTTAATAGCGGTAAAACTGGATAGAAGCGAAAAGATAATCATAGCTATTTTGGGAGTATTGAAATCAGGTGCAGCTTATGTGCCAATAGATGTTAATTACCCAAAAGAAAGAATAGCTTATATTGAAAAAGACAGCAATAGTAAGATTGTTATCGATGAAAAAGTGTTGGAAAAATTTAGTGAGATTCAGGAAAATTTTCCAAAAGAAAATATAGTGAAGATCAATAATCCACATGATTTAGTCTATGTGATTTACACTTCCGGGACAACCGGGAATCCTAAAGGAGTAATGGTGGAGCATGGTAATCTTGTGAGTTCCACAATTAGTAGAATTGAATTTTATCAAGTTCAAAAAACGTTACTATTAATATCTTCTTATGCTTTTGATTCTTCAGTTGCCGTTATATGGGGAGGATTAATCAATGGAGGCACACTGGTAATTGAAAATGAGTCTGTAATAAAGGATTCAGAAAGTATTGTAAAGAGAATAATAAAAAGCGAGGTAACAGATATGCTTTGTGTACCAAGTTACTATGGTTTTTTATTCAATGAACTAAAAAAAAATAAGGATTCTTTGAAATTGAAAAATTTAATTCTAGCCGGAGAGCAGGTTAAATTAGATTTGATAGCTTCTCATAAAGAAGATTTTGAAAGTATCACATTATTTAATGAATACGGGCCAACTGAGGGTACCGTTTGGGCAACAGTATTTAAAATAAATGATTTTGAAAATTTGGTTATTCCAATTGGGCGCCCCATATCAAACACTCAGATTTATATTTTAGACGATAACTTAGAGCCAGTTGTTATTGGCGGTT
>NZ_CADCST010000160.1 GCF_902804485.1 Flavobacterium collinsii
TACATTCTCGATTTCACCAAGCTCTATTCGATAACCACGGATTTTAACCTGATTATCCTTTCTGCCAATAAACTCCAGATTACCATCAGGGAGCCAACGCGCTAAATCTCCCGTCTTATAAATTCTATCGCCTTCTTTAAATGGATTCTCTATAAACTTCTCTCGGGTTAATTCTTCCTGATTTAAATAACCACGAGCAACCTGAATTCCTCCAATGCATAATTCACCTACTAAGCCTAAAGGTAATATATTATCATAATTATCCAATATATAGAGTTGAACATTATCAATTTCTTTACCGATAATAACCCTTTCTAAAATATTTAACTTTTGTGCAGTAATCCAAATAGTAGCCTCTGTAGGCCCATACAAATTCCAAACATTATTACTTATAGAAGTTAGACTGTTCTTTAATGATTCCTTAATTGCCTCTCCTCCACTTAAAAGTGTAACATTTTCTCTATTATCCCAACCATTATCAATAAGCATTTGCCAAGTTGATGGGGTTGCCTGCATAAAATCAGGGCTATGATTAGCTATAGCAGACTGAAGCTGATCCCCATCTCTTATAGAAATGTTATTTAAAACGATAACTTTAGCTCCTAATAATAGAGGAGCGAAAAACTCTAAATAAAAAATATCAAAAGTATTGGTTGTTACTGAAAGAAAACTCTTTAAGTCTTGCATTTCCAAACGATTGATCATACTTAGCAAAAAATTCACTAAACTACTATGCTCAATCATTACTCCTTTTGGCTTGCCTGTGCTACCTGAGGTATAAATTACATAAGCCAGATGACTTGGTGATAATGCAACGTTTAGTCCTGTTGTAGGATTAACAGAGATCTTCGCCCAATCTTTATCCAATAGTAAAACATCAATATCCTTATAATCTGCCAGAATCTTATGGTTATCTTCCATAC
>NZ_CADCST010000161.1 GCF_902804485.1 Flavobacterium collinsii
CCGCGCACTGATACTGAAAAGCAACTGACAGAGATTTGGCAGAATTTGCTTGGAGTAGAGAAAGTAGGTATTTATGATAATTTCTTTGAGCTGGGAGGTGATTCTATTATTTCTATTAGATTGATCTCAAAAATAAATGAAACTTTCAATCAACGAATTCAATTACGAGATCTTTTTAGATATAGCAATATAGAGCGGTTTTCAGCTTTAGTATTAAATAGTGATCAATATGATAATAAGATAGAACAACTTTACAAAACAGTTGAGTCTGAAATAATATCGTTGCGATTATCAGTTATGAATTCTATCGCGAATTCAGATTTGGTAGAAGATATTTATCCTATGACTGATGTTCAGCAAGGGATGATTATGGAATCCTTGGTGGATCCAAGTTTAGGAGTTTTTCATGATCAGATGTTGTTTCCTTTTCAGGATGGCTCTTTCGATCTTGCTAAGTTTAATAAAGCGATTTCATTATTAATTGAGAAACATTCAATATTTCGTACAAGTTTTAATTTTTCAGATTATGATCAACCCATTCAGATTGTATCTAAGAGAGTTTACTTTGATATAAAACAAATAGACTTAAGTCTATTTGATAAAGAGAATCAGGAAAGGAAAATTGAAGAATTTTTGATATCAGAGCGAGCTATTCCTTTTGATATTCAGGAAGGCTCCTTATATCGTTTTAGTATTTTTAATATAGATAATAGTCATAAGGTATTTGTTTACCAGTTTCATCATTCTATTATGGATGGCTGGAGTGTTGCCTCATTTATTACCGAACTTTACAAGACTTACTTTGAATTAAAAAAAGGGAACGATTCTTTTTTTACTACTTCACTGGCTTGCAGCCAACGTGATTTTATCATCAAGGAATTGATCGCTAAACAAGATGTTGATGCAATTTCCTTCTGGAAAGAAGAGTTGTCAGGATATAAGTATTTGGATATTTTTTCGGAGGAAACAGAAATAACAGAGTATTATACAAAACAATATGATCTTTCTTTTTTGAATGCTCTAAAGAAACAATGTAAAGATCATAATTTAACACTCAAAAGCGTATTGTTCGGAGCTTATATTTATGCTTTGCAGATGTTTACCTATGAAAAAGAGCTTACAGTTGGACTGGTGGCAAATAATCGTCCCTCGATTAAAGATGGAGATAAAGTTTTGGGGTGTTTTTTAAATACTTTACCAGTACGATATGTTTTTGAATCGGAAAAAAGCTGGTTGTCGTATTTTGAAAGCATCGAAAAAAAGATGAACGAAATAAATCTCTATGGTCATTTGACTTTTTTTGAGATTAAACGTCTTATCGGGATAGATAGAGATGATTCCTTTTTTGATGTCTTATTCAACTATATTGATTTCCATGTTTATAATGATATCATTTTGGAAGATACTTCGACAAATATTCCAGTCTCCAATGATGATGTAGAAAGTAACAAGGGATTAAAAACGACTTCTTTTGAGCGAACCAGCTCGAGTTTAAATTTGACAGTAAATTTAACTGGAGGAATGGGAGTTGAGTTTCAATATGCTTTGCATAAGAACTTCAAGTCAGAACTATCTTTAGAACGTTTTCATACATATCTGGATAGTATTTTAAATTGCTTTACTGATAAGCTTGATAGCCATGTAAGTGTGGGCTTAATTTTGCAGGAAAAGGAGTTCCACCAGTTATTGTATTCATTTAATGATACGACAGTTGCTTATCCAAAAGATAAGACATTGGTTGATTTGTTTGAAGAACAGGTGAAGAAGACTCCTGCTGCTATAGCTGTTGTTTACGAAGGAGCAGAGTTAAGTTATAAAGAATTAGATGAGAAGTCAAATCAGCTTGCAAATTATTTATTAACTACTATCTCAATTAATTCGCAGTGTTTAATTGGGGTTGTTTTGGAACGCAGTGATTGGTTAATAATATCATTTTTAGCTATACTAAAAACAGGATCTGTGTATGTTCCTATAGATCTTAATTACCCTGAGGAAAGAAAAGAATATATAAAGAAAGACAGTGGTTGTAGTATAATTATAGATGATTTATATCTGAGTTTATTCAAAGATACTATTTCCGATTATGCAGTTGCTTTACCGCGTATTGTTATAAAGTCAGATGATCTGGCTTATGTTATTTATACTTCGGGAAGTACAGGGCAACCTAAAGGAGTGATGATTGAACATAAAAATTTAATTCATTTATGTTTATGGCACAAGAGAATGTATGCTGTTACTGCAAAAAGTAGAAGTTCTTTGTTTTCAGGAATTGGTTTTGATGCAAGTATTTGGGAAATTTGCCCATATTTAGTTTCAGGAGCCAGTCTATATCCTATTTCAGATAAAATACGATATGATTTGGATCAATTCTCCAAGTTTGTGCTTGAGAATTCTATTAGCCATAGTTACATACCAACTTCATTATGTGAAAGTATTATAGAACAAGAAATTTCCTTACCAAATCTTGTTGTTTTAACAGGAGGAGATGTGTTACGTTTAAATAAACAGGTTAATATTGATATTTATAATAATTATGGACCAACAGAGAGTACAGTAGTTGCAACCACTTATAAAGTAGCTAGTACTCCACTAACTAAAATTCCTATTGGAAAACCAATAGATAATACTATGGTTTATATCATGGATGAAGCTCACCATCTTTTGCCAATTGGTGTAATTGGGGAGCTATGTATAGGAGGGGCAGGTGTTGCTCGTGGTTATCTGAACAAAGAAGAATTAACCAGGGAGAAGTTTATCTCGAATCCTTTTATTGAAGGGGATAGAATTTATAAGACTGGAGATTTAGCACGTTGGTTGCCTGATGGCAATCTTGAGTTTATCGGTAGGAAGGATGATCAGGTTAAGATTCGTGGTTATCGAATAGAGCTTGGTGAAATCGAGAATGTATTGTCATCGATAGCAGGAATCATTCATTGTTGTGTATTGGCCAAAGAGGATTCAAATGATACCAAACGTTTGATTGGTTATGTTGTTGCTGAAGGCAAGCTGGACAGGGCTGCTTTACAGGAACAGTTGAAATTAAGTTTACCGGAGTATATGGTTCCTATGATTTGGGTTGAGTTGGCAGAGCTGCCGTTGACGTCAAACGGAAAGCTGGACAGAAAAGCTTTGCCGGATCCTGATAGTTCAGATTTGTCTACAAAAGAGTATATTGCTCCGCGTACAGAGACTGAAGGTAAACTAGCTCAAATTTGGCAGAATTTGTTGGGAGTAGAAAAAGTAGGAGTTTATGATAACTTCTTTGAATTGGGTGGTCATAGTTTACTGGTCGTAAAATTAGTTGCTACTATTAATAAATTGCTCAATACTAACATAAACATTATTGATATATTTAAATATCCAACTATATATAATTTTGTTGAGAATATGAATTCATTGCTTTCTTATAAAAATGATATTATGATACCATTACAGGAAGCAGGAAATAAAAAAGAGATCTTTTTAGCTCCTCCCGGAAGTGGAACAATAAACTCTTATATACAATTAGTGAAGCTATTAGGAGAAGATCAACCAGTTTATGCATTTCAATCCCCTGGTTTGGATGGAAAATCACCAATTTCAAAATCTATTGAAGAGATGGCTTCCACATTTATTATAGAAATGCAAAAATTAAATCCAAGCGGACCTTATAGACTAGGGGGATATTCTTTTGGAGGAATTGTTGCTTATGAAATGGCATCACAATTATTAAATGACGGTTTTGATGTTGAAGAATTATTAATTTTTGATAGCTCCCCTTTAGAATTTAGTTTTCCAAAAGATGAAAACATAGATCAAGAAGAAGTATATAGAGATTTGTTAAAAAAACTAGTACATGCAATACTAGGAAAAGATTTTACTTCTTCTGATTTAGTTCTCGAAGATAAAACAAAGGAAGAGCAAATTACGCAGGTGAGTAAATTATTAAACAACTCAAAATTTAAAATAAGTGAGGAGGATATAAGAGGGCATTTGGAAGTTAATATCTGTAATAAAAATTATAATTATTTGCCTCGGGAAGAAAAATTAGACATATCAATTGTTTTATTTAGAGCAATGTATGTATTAAGTGAAGGAGAAAATGAAAAGGAAATAAATTTGGTTCAAAATGATAATGAAGAATTTGATTATGGATGGCAAAGGTATACTACTAAAGAGGTAATTGTACACAATATTCCTTCTACCCACTTAAATATGTTAGATAATATTCATAGCAAACAAGTGTGTGATATTTTGATTGATTTAAATAAACTTGTCTTATAACTACATATTAAATAAAAAAAAAGAAATGAAAATATAAAAATAGAAATGTAACTGAAATGGAGTTTCTTTAATAAAAGAAACTCCAAAAACCAAACCTCTGGACTGAAAGTGCAGAGGTTTGGTTCTACGAGAGACTGAAAGTCTCTCTATTTTAAACTTAGATAAAAACTCTAAAAACTGATATCAGCTCAATTTAAAAACTAGTATTTTTATATTCTTTCATATTACTAAAGTACTGCAATAAATTGCAGGGTTTTAAACCCCGATCTGAGACCAATAAAGTACAGTATTACAACTATAAAGGCTACTTCTAATATAAGAATACCTTATCTAAAAATTATATAAATAAATTACAAAAATGAATAATCAGAAATTATTTTTAAAGCCTAATGTGGTAATTGAACCGTTGTTTAATAATTGGTATGCGTGGAGTCATTTGATTTCTCCTGCCACTAGTGCAATGAATATAACCGGTCGAAATTTAAAAATCATGAACTCTTATATTCAGGCACCCTCTGCCCATGCAGCTGCAGTAAAAAACCCAAAAATGTTAGGAGGTCCCTTTATTGATTACGAAGGAAAAAGGGTAGATGAAATTCAAAAATTAAAAGAAGAAACCTTGGAGAAGCAGAAGGATATGATCGCTTTTAGTGAAGCAATAAATACACTGGATGCTCTTTTAAAAAATAAAGCAAAGGGCTATTCTTTAGATCCTTTATATGAGGAAGTACCTGAAATACTTAAAGGATATGTAGAGCTTTATTACGATTTAAATAATCAATCTTCTTTTCGCTTTTTTGAGCCTCTTTTGTATCATAGCAAATTTTACAACCCTGATTCGCAAAGTATATTGTTGTGGTTGACAGAAAATGATGAACGTCCTTTTGTTTTAAGTACACCACGTTTAGCAGATGCAGATAAAATTCACTTAGATATTCCGTTTAACCATAAAGGTTTAGACGAGTTGAGCAAGATGAAAAAAAATCCTGGTGATGTAAATTCTATTAAACAACTATTAGGAATAAGTAATGAACAAGAGCACCTTTTTGACTCTTTTTTTACGACTGAAGCTCCAAAAGAATATGAAAAATATCAAGGAGATAAGGTAAGAATGAGATACTTTGGACATGCTTGTATTCTTGTAGAAACGAAAGATATTAGTATAATGCTGGATCCAGTAATAAGCTATTACGGTTATAACCAAGAAATAGAAAGGTTTTCAGATATGGATTTACCGGAAACGATTGATTATGTACTTATTACCCATAATCATCAGGATCATATTTTGTTTGAAACATTAATTCCCCTGCGCCATAAAATTAAGAATATAGTTGTACCAAGATCATCTAACGGTGCTCTGCAAGATCCAAGTATAAAATTGATGTTGAATGCTCTAGGTTTTTATAATGTTATAGAAATTGATGAAATGGAAGCCATTAAGTTTAGTGATTGTGTGATTACTGGTGTTCCTTTTGTAGGAGAACATTCAGATTTAAATATACAAGCAAAAATATGTCATCATGTTAGTGTAGGGGATTTTAGAATGCTTTTTGTTGCAGACTCATGTAATATTGAATCAAGGCTCTATCAACATGTTCAGGAAATATTAGGAGATGTAGATGTATTATTTTTGGGAATGGAGTGTGATGGAGCTCCTTTGTCATGGCTTTATGGACCATTATTAACAGAAAGTTTAGCTAGAGATAAAGATCTCTCACGGAGGTTAGCTGGCTCAAATTTTGAAAGAGGAAAAGGACTAATCAATGCTTTTAATGCAAAAGAAGTTTACGTTTATGCTATGGGACAGGAGCCGTGGTTGGAGTTTATTAGCAGTATTAAATATACAGATGAATCGAATCCAATTGTCCAATCCAATAAACTTATTGACTATTGTAGAGAAAGAGATATCATTTCAGAAAGATTATTCGGTGAAAAAGAAATTTTTTACAATCACTCTCCTAAAAGTATAATTTAAATAATTTAGGACTTTAAAAGTTTTTAATTCATATACTTTATTAGAAATTGGTTAGTGTTTCAGAGTTAGTGATATAAGATTTTTTATTTCTAACATATTGAAATAGAGTGAATAT
>NZ_CADCST010000162.1:0-10956 GCF_902804485.1 Flavobacterium collinsii
TTATTGATTATTATGAAATCGATTTTTTAAGCGATCAAAAATTGATGGATAAAATCAATCAAAACCTTGATATATCATCTGTAGATAAAGATGTTCCTATAGTACGCATCAATTTTAAAAGTAATGTCCCAGAAAAAACAGCTCTTTTTGTTAATAAATTAGCCGAAACGTACATCAAAGATTACATAGAGACCAAATTCTTAGATGCAAATGTCACTGTAAATTTTATTAAACAAGAAATAAATAAATCTCGCAATAAACTCAAAACAGCTGAAAATAATCTTCAAAATTATAGAGATGATAGAAATATTATCAATGTAAAACAGGAATCAGAAACTGATTTAAGAAGAATTGCTCAGCTAAAAGTTCAGCAAACGAATGTTCGAATGAGTTTAAACGCTATAAAAAACTTAAATAAATACATTGACTCTGGCAAAAAAAACTACTTTGATCTCGCCCCAAATTTTGAGGCATATACCGATTTACTATCTACAGAATTGGTAAAAAGTATGAAAAATTTACAAGCCGAAAAGAAAGATTTATTACTTGTCTATACTCCCGAAAATGAAAAAGTAAAAGTAGTTGATGCCAAACTAAAAGATCTTATTGACTATCAAATTGAGAGTGTTAAGAATAGTGAACGAGATTTGCAAACAAAATACAATGCACTTTCACGAGATATTTATCAGCTAGAAACTGTTTTTGTAGGCTTTCCTGAAAAAGAAAAAAATCTAGAAATTTTAAATCGGGAATTCAGCCTTTACGAGAATGCGTATAACATTTTGAATCAAAAACGAATTGAAGCCGAAATTGCAAAATCAGCAAGAATCATTTTTCATAAAATAATTACACCTGGAGAAGTACCCAAAAAACCATTTTTTCCAATACGTTCAGTTATAATTATTGTGTCTGTTTTACTAGGAATGTTTGGTTCCATATTCATTATTTATTTCGTACATTTTACAAAAGCTAAAGTTAATGACGCTTATACTATAGAAAAAAATAGTTCCATTCCTATTGCTATTACAACACCTTATATAACATCTCCTGAAGAAATAAGAATCAATTTTCTAAAAGATGTTATACAACTAGAACTAAAAGGAATCATACAAAACAAAAGTATTCTTGCCGTTAGTTCTTACGATGATTCTTACGATCATTTGTTTCATACTGAAAAATTTGCCAGAGCATTACATGAACAGGACCGAAAAATTCTAATCATAGATACAACTGGAGCATTAAAATACATGTCAAATGAAATTGATTATGCTGATTATTCAGATTTGAAATATTTGAGTTATACCAAAACTGTATTCGAAAATGAACTTAAAGAAAAAACAAAAGAATATGATTTGTGTATTATAAACAACCAATCGATCAAAGAAAATCGATTGGCCTTACTGTTTATGAGCTTGGCAACCCAAAACTTATTTGTTTTAGACAGCAAAAGAACTGCTAAAAAAACAATTGTTATTATGGAATTATTAAAAGAGGAATACCAGTTACAAACACTATGGTACATTCTCAATAAAGCAAATTATCATCCAAGTATTATGTCCGAGCTAAAAAAACGTTGGAAAAACTATAAAAACAGTACTTTGTTCCTATGAAATCCCCATGATTATAAATCACAAGCTGTAATAAAGAATGGTGATACCATATGATTAATGAAAACAAATAGTATCTACTTATGAATTACATAAAAAAAATATTCTTTTCACAACCTTCTCTGGTGCTACAAGACCAAGCCATCTATAGCGGAACCAACTTTTTGCTGATGCTATTTTTGGCTCAAAAACTAGATTCAAAAAATTTTGGCTTGTTCTCTACACTGATGCTTTTTGTTTATTTAACAATGAGTATTACAACAGCACTTATTATACAGCCCTTTCAGGTATCCTATCACAAAGTACAACAAAAAAAGCAATATTTTGTTTTTCTATGTCTGGCCATACTATTTTTAATTGCACTTTTTATACTAATTGTCAAACTGCTATTCCTTTTCTTACCTATACTATCTATCTACAGTGTATACGAAAATACTATTGTTTTTTTTATATTTGGATTATTGATACAGGATTTTTTTAGAAAATTGTTCTTGGGACTCGCGCAAATTAAAATTGCTCTTATTATCGATAGTCTTTTTACCCTTTTTGTAATTATTCTATTTTATGTTTTGCGAGACGGGATTCAATTGTCTAATACGCTTTGGATAATTAGCTTTTCCAATCTAGTATCATCATTGCCTGGCATCATTTTTATTATTAAAAATTTTGAAATTCCAAAATCTTGGAAAACCTTTCTGGGCAATCATATTCTGCAAGGCAAATGGTTGGTTTATATCGCTTTCTTGCAATGGGGATCTACCAATTTCTTTGTACTAGTATCTGGTATTTATCTGGGTATCGAAGCTCTTGGTGCTTTGCGATTGGTACAATCCGTTTTTGGAGTGCTTAATGTTGCTTTAATATCTATAGAAAATTATGTATTACCCAAAGTGATCTATTTTCACCATCAATCTCTTACCAAAGCAAAAAAGTATTTAATCGATATTTCATTGATAGGATTGGCTATTTTTGGATTGATGTTGACACTCGTTTTTATATTTTCTGATGAGATTATTATCCTTACTGGAGGGTTAAAATATCAAAAATACGGCTATGTCGTAAAAATCATGACCATTCTCTATCTTTTTATTTTTCTAAATTACCCTATCAGAATTGCCATAAAAACTCTTGTTCTAAACAAAGTTTTTTTTTATGGCTATGTAATTTCTTTTACATTATCAGTAGTAACTTTTCATTTTTTTCTCAATTATTTTGGCTTATATGGTGCTGTTGCTGGACTTGCAACAAATCAGTTAGTAATGACCATTTATTGGCATAATCAACTCAAAAAAAATCAATTTCAATTATGGATATAATACACCTCGTTTTAGGAAAAGCCAATCCCGAAAGGATGAACGGTGTTAATAAGGTAGTATATGAACTCGCTACTAAACAAGTAGAAGCTGGACTAAAGGTATCTGTTTGGGGAATTGCCATAGACAAAGAAAAAAACTATGGAAATCGCAATTTTGATACTCAACTATTTTTACAGCAACGCAATCCGTTTCGGGTCTCTAAGCAATTAAAAACTGCATTAATTCATCAAAACTGGCATGCAATATTTCATCTTCACGGAGGTTGGATTCCCGTTTTTTCGACTATCTCAAAAATACTCTCACAGCATAAAATTCCATTTGTTTTTACGCCACATGGAGCATACAATACTATTGCAATGGAAAGAAGTTATTGGACAAAAAAAATATATTTTCATTTGTTTGAAAAAAGATTACTGCTAAAAACGGTAAAAATTCATTGCATCGGAAAAAGCGAAATGATTGGATTATCAAACTTATTTTCTATTCCAAAATCAATATTGTTGCCTTATGGGTATGAAAACAGCAAAGTAATACTTACAACAAAATCATCAAACAAAAACATCGTCTTTGGGTTTATAGGGCGATTGGATATCTACACAAAAGGACTAGATACACTAATTGAGGCTTTTGAAATTTTGCTTAACAAAACACCAAATGCGAAACTCTGGATCATTGGTGATAGCAACGAAAAAGGCAATTTAGAACAAAAAATTAAAGCTAAAAATCTGGAACAGAGTGTACTTCTTTTCGGGTGCAAATTCGGTATAGAAAAAGACCTTTTACTATCTAAAATGGATGTTTTTGTACATCCATCACGCAATGAGGGATTGCCCCTTTCTGTTATTGAGGCGGCAAGCTTTGGAAAACCCTGTGTGGTAACAGACGCAACCAATATTGGCGATTTAATCACAGAATATCAAGCGGGAAAAACAATTTACAAACAAAACAGTAAAGAATTAGAAGTGGCAATGTCTTCATTAAGTGCTATTTGGAACAATCCTGTAGCATTTTCTAAACTGCAACAAAATGCCATAACAATGATTCAGGAAAATTACAATTGGAAAAGAATAATTGAGCGACTTAATAAAGAATTATACCGTACCTAATGAAACCCGATCTAACAAACCTACCCGCTCCCTTCCTAAAAAGAACAAATATTTATTTATTTGTCATTCTATTATTAATGATTGCTTGCTTTTTTACATGGAGCGATGATGTTGTAATAACTAGAGGGATAAAAGTAGTTGGTAGAATGGGCGTTATGTTGTCATCAATAGTACTTTATTATAGCATTATTCGCTACGGTGCGGTTCATACTATGGGGTACAAAAATATATTTTCGCCATTGTTTTATTTACTTTATCTAGCATTGGGCTTTATATCTTTCCTGTGGAGTACCAACCCCGGTTATAGCGCATTACAGTGGTTTATGACTTTTCAAAGCTTAGTCTTTGCTTATTTTTTTATAAAAAGCATCAAAGTATTAGATTATTATTTTGAAGGACATTCAATTCGGTTGTATAATTTGCTGGGCAACGCAGTTTTTGTGATTTTAATGATTTTTATCATAGGAATGTTTATTGCTCCATTAACTTTTTTTAGATTGACCAATGGTGGCGAAGAGGCACGATTGGGCGGAACAATCATGAATCCTAATGAATTAGGAATGCTTGCTGGAGTTGGAGGGTCCTGCTTACTCTTTGATTTGTATCAAAAGGAAAACAAAACAGGAACAATTATAAAAATCCTCCTTATTTTTTTGGCGTTATACATGACTGGATCACGATCTTCCTTGATTGGAACGTTACTAATTGTCTTTTTTCATATCAAACAAACTAAAGGAAAAATGCTAAAAGTAGTTTTTATTGCTGGGGTATTATTAATAGCTCCTATTGCAATAAACAAAATAATTCTTAAGGGAGGAGATAGTTCTAGGCTAGAGGAAGTAATGAGTCTAACAGGTCGATTACCGTTCTGGAAAGCCCTTATTACAGAGGGGTTACCAAGAGAACCGCTGCTTGGTTTTGGATACATGAGAATTGATTACAAAGACTATTTTCAGGGAACAAATACCTACCCAGGAAACATGACCCATAATACTTTTATACAAGTGTTAATGAACTTAGGATTTATAGGTTTTACAATTGCTATCTTTCAACTAATCTATACCTTACGAGCCTTTCTATCTGAGGACAAAGAGACTCGATTAATACTTATTGGGATTATGATTCCTATTCTGATTAATTCTTTTACTGAATTTGGGATTTTTGGCGATAGTAATTATGGTATACTATTTTATCAAATGATTATTTTTTCGATTTCTTTTAAAAACAACCCACATCTTACCAACATTCAGAAACTAAAATTGAAAAAAAGAAGACCAGAATTAGTCTTCGAAAATCTTTCCAAAAAATAATTAATTTCCAAAATATGGAAATTTAATTTCTCTTATCATTGATTACCTCCAATAAAATCGGGACTTTTTTATTTGGCATACTTTTCCCAATATCTAATGTCTAAAACTATGCATAATGGAAATGATTTTAAAAAAATTTGGATATTCATTCACTTTAGGAAAAGACAGTCAAAGCGCAGCAAAACTAGAATTACTTTTTATAAACAATCCTGACCAAACCATGAGATGGGTTTGGAATGCCAATTGCAAAAAACCGCTCTTCTTAAAATTTTATAATATAAGCAGTATGAGAGCCAGACTATTTGCCTTGATAATAGAAACCGTATTTCTCCTAAGACTACAAAAAATAATATTTCATAAAAAACTTTTTTTTTATACTAAAGAAGGTCATCCAATTTTTGATTGCACAAAAGACTGGGCACTCTTTATGGGAACTATTGGGCTAAATAGTAAAGCTGTTCTATATGCCAATACTTATTTTTACAAAATAGCCGCTACAAAAAGTGCTCAGAAAATGATTACTACAGAGCGCACATTTTTAGATAAACTAAAACTAAAAGAAACAAAGTTTATCATCCCAAATGCATCATTTATAAACAAAGATATTGTCCAACTTACTGACATATCTGCTAATGGAAAAAGAATAAAAACATTTACTCCAGCACATCTTACAGCATTAGTAGAAATGAGTACTATAGAAAAAAAAATAATTCATCTAGATAAATGGACACTATTTAATACCCTGAAAATAAAGTTTGAGAATAGTATGGATGATAGAATTCCTAAGAATATAGTCCGAAAATTAAATACGATAATACAAAACTGTACTCCTAATAAAGAAGTAGAAATCTGTCTTTCCCATGGTGATTTCACACAGTGGAACATGTATAAAACTAAAAACAAAATAGCCATATACGACTGGGAACTAGCCAGTTTCCAAAAACCAAAAGGCTATGACTACTTTCATTTTATTATGCAACAAGGAATACTCATTGAACGAAAAAGTTGGAAGCATATCTATCAAGACATCCTTAAATTTAATAAAAATGAATTTGGAAATTCTTTGTTTGACCAAAAATTAAATGACTATTTAAAATGGTATCTAATCATAAATTGTATGTCTAATATACACATCTATGCCAATCATCCTAAATGGTACAAGCAAATTTATTGGACATTGCAAGTCTGGAATGAAGCATTAAATCTTTTTATATCCGAACACTATAATCAAAGAGAAATGATAATTATGGATCTATTTGATTTATTAGAAACTCAAGAATATGCGGCACTAAAATACCCTAAAGGATACCCCGAAGATCTAAGCATCGATTCGGACATTGATTTGGTTATTGACAAAAAAAACAATAAAACAATAGTAAACTATCTTAGAAACCACTCTTTGGTCTCAAAAATCACTGCTAATCAAAAATCATTTATGAATACCATTCAAGTTTATACACTCGAAGGAAGCATTCTATCAATAGATTTAATATGGCAATTAAAAATTAAAAATCATGAAATATTAAGTGCAAAACAAGTAATTGCAAATAATTACAAAAATAACTATGGTTCTAAAAATGCGTCTAAAATTGATGCCGCACGATTTATAACCTTCTTTTATACTCTTAACAAATCTAAAATTCCCGAAAAATATTTAGAATGCAAAAAAGTAATTGAAAACTCTAGCGAGGGAATTGATCTGATTTTTCAAGACTACTTCAACAAAGGAAGCAGAAACATTAAAAACATCAAGTCTTTTGTGAAGCAGAAAAAAGAGAACAATAATTTTTCATTTTTAAAAAACACCTTTAACTATTTTGTAGATACTCTAAAAAACATTGCCCATAATAAAGGTTTCACTATCACTTTTAGCGGTGTAGATGGCGCAGGAAAATCTACTATAATAAACCTACTGGCCTACAAAATAGAAAAACAACTTAGAAAACCTGTTGTTATTTTAAGACACAGACCCTCGATACTCCCCATTTTGAGTGTCTGGACAAAAGGTAAGCAAAAAGCACATCAAGAGGCAACTGATAATTTACCAAGACAGGGAAAAAATGCAAATATAATATCCTCTTTTTTTAGGTTCTCCTATTATTATTTTGATTATCTGATAGGTCAGTTTGTTATTTATTTTAAATATATCCTAAGAGGTTATGTGGTTCTTTATGACAGATACTACTTTGATTTTATTAATGATAGCAAGCGAAGTAATATTGTTTTATCAAAAAAAATACCCTCTTTTGGGTATCAGTTTTTGCTAAAACCAAAATTTAATTTTTTCCTATTTGCTGATGTTTCCGTAATTCTCTATAGAAAAAAAGAACTTAGTAAGACAACTATAGAACAGCTAACAAATGATTATAAAAACCTATTTACAAAATTAAAGTCAAAAAGCCGTACTGCGGTTTATGAATGCATCAACAATACAGATCTTGATGTCACAATAAATCATATAGTAGCCACTATAATACAGAATAAAAAATGAAACGAATCCTAGAGCAAATAATTCAATATCGAAATCCAAATTTCAAGTTTGATGAAACATTGGGTTTAGCTCCTATTCTTGAGTTTGTATGGATGCAGGCTCAATGCTTGCGGAGAGGGTTAAAAATACTATTTTATTTTCGAAAACCAAGAGGAATGATGCTTGGCAAAGGAGTTTCTTTTTTTTATATGTCTAAAATAAAATGGGGGAAATTTCTTCGATTGGGTGATTTTGTATTTGTGTCTGCCTTGAGCAAAAACGGAATTCAATTTGGCAATAATGTGAGTATAGGTGCTTTTAGCCGAATCATTGTTTCGACAACATTAAACAATTTAGGAGATAAAATAGTGATTGGCAACTCCGTAGGCATAGGCGAATATTCCTCACTTGGAGGAGCCGGGGGACTAGAAATTGGCGACGAATGCATCGTGGGAGGGTATTTAAGCTGTCATCCCGAGAATCACAATTACAGTGATTTGACTATCTCAATACGCCACCAAGGAGTAAATCGAAAAGGCATAAAAATAGGTAAAAATTGCTGGATTGGTAGTAAAGTAAGCATTCTAGACGGTGTACGACTAGGCAATGGCTGCATTATTGCTGCTGGTGCGATTGTTACAAAATCCTTTCCCGACAATAGTATAATAGGCGGTGTTCCCGCAAAACTTATAAAAACAAGAAGCAATGAGATCGACATGATTCCCAATCATAAAAAAGGGGAAAAGAATGGCGATACCTCACGATCTATCGGAATCCATTAATAAATATAATATCTACATATGAAATCGCCATTAACAACACGTTTGCGTAAGCAAACACCAATAAATAAAAAGGCAATAACATATATGATCTCTGATAAATAAATCTTATATATATGAATACTAAAACTATTTTAGCCAGTTGTTATGCCATAAATCCATACAAAGGTTCCGAGAATGGAATGGGATGGAACTTTGTGTATCAAATTGCGAGATACAACAAAGTGATTGCAATTACACGAGAAAACAATAAAGAAATGATCGATCAATATATGAATCAAAATCAAGACGCAGTTTACAATAACATTACTTTCCTGTATTTTGATTTACCATATTGGATGCGTTTCTGGAAAAAAGGAAGCCGTGGTGCGATGCTCTATTATTATTTATGGCAAAAAAGTATTGTTCCTTTTATAAAAAAACAAGACTTATATTTTGACATTGCTCATAACGTAAATTTTCATAACGACTGGACTCCAAGTTCTTTATGGAAACTAAACAAACCAATGGTTTGGGGGCCAATAGGACATCATCCAGAAATTCCCAAGCATTATTTAAATCCATATCCATTAAAGTATTTGCTACAATACCGAGTTACTTGGTTTATAAAAAAATGTTTTTGGGAGCTATCATTTTCTTTGCAAAAAACAAAAATCAAATCAGATCATATATTAGGCATGAACTCTGGAGTAGCAAATGCCCTAAAAATCAGCACCGAACCCTTTTCGATACTTCCATCTGTGGCTACAGAAGACAACTTTTCTGGGAACATTAACAAAAAAAATGGGTTTAACATTATTAGTGTTGGTCGCTTTGTACCCTTGAAGGGATTTGACTTAACATTACTATCCTTTGCCAATTTTATTAACTCTCTGCCAATGGAAGACCGCATGAATTGCAAACTAACACTTGTAGGGACAGGTCCTGAAAAAGAGTTTTACAAAACTATTATTACTCAAAATCATTTAGAATCCTATGTAGAAATCATAGAATGGATTGACAGAACCGAGTTGATGAAACTCTATGAAAAATCAGCCATTTTTTTATTCCCATCTCATGAAGGCGCAGGTATGGTGGTTGCAGAGGCATTATCATTTGGCTTACCAGTAGTGTGCATAAACAATGAAGGGCCTGGCGAGTTTATTACTTCAGAATGTGGCTTTGCGGTCACTCAACTAGAATATAAAAAAACTATTTTAGAATTGAAACAAGCACTTTCTACCCTTTATTTTGATAAAAATTTATTACATCAAATGAGTCTTAACGCCAGAAAACACTACCTAGATAAATTTACATGGGATAGTAGAGGAGATTATTTAAAAACAATCTATAATACCTTATGAGATGAGAATTATAGCTGTACACTTACTCAATAATTATAGTGGTAGTCCAAAAGTATTAATGCAATTATTAAAATGTTGGACAAGAAATGGTATAGAAACACATCTCTACACTTGTGCAGGAGAAGGCTTTTTATCGAATATTCCGTATGTCAAACCTTATTTTTATTGGTACCGTTTTGCAAAAAATCCAATGATACGGTTGCTTTTCTTGCTAACGAGTCAATTTCTTTTGGCGGTTCAATTGTTTTTTACTTTAAATAAAAAAGACATTTTATACATCAATACCGTATTCCCTTTTGGAGCGGCATTTGTTGGCAAAATTATTGGTTGTAAAGTTATTTATCACATTCATGAAACTGGAGTAAAACCAAAGATTTTGAATCAATTTCTTTTCGGAATCGTCAAATTGTGTGCTAAAAATGTAGTTTATGTTTCTAATTTTCTAGCCGAACAACAACCTCTGAAAGTTAAAAATAATGTCTTGTATAATGTAATAGAAAACAGTTTTAGAAAAGAGGCACAATTTCATTTAGGAAAAGACAAAAAATCAAAAATTATTTTGATGATTAGCTCTTTAAAAAGATACAAAGGCATAAATGAGTTTGCAAAATTGGCTGAACTATGTCCGCATTACACTTTTAAATTGGTTCTAAATGCCAATCAAAAAGAAATAGATCATTATTTTAAAGACAATCATTTGCCTTCTAATTTAATTGTACACACTAGCCAAACAGAAGTACATCCTTTTTATAAAGAAGCCAGTATTGTTGTTAATCTTACTGTTACTCAGCTCTGCAAAGAAACCTTTGGATTAACCATATTAGAGGCCATGACTTATGGAATTCCGACAATCGTTCCTCCTATAGGCGGTATGACGGAACTTGTAGAAAATAACAAAAACGGCTATTTAATTGACAGTCAAGAGTTAAAACTTATTTCTGATAAAATAAATCAATTATTCGAAAATCCATTTTTATACCATCAAATGAGTCAGAGCGCCGTTATAAAAAGTACTTTTTTTAATG
>NZ_CADCST010000162.1:10966-22571 GCF_902804485.1 Flavobacterium collinsii
AAAAAGAATCTATAAAAATCATTTCAAATTAAATTCATTTATTTCCAACTTATGGAAATAAACCTCAAAAAACACTTCGTAAAGCATTAAAATACAATAAATTAAAACAATGGTATAAATTTTGGCTTACTATTATTAAAGATTATAAACCATGGAAAAAGCTAGAATCGCAATAATAGGAACTGTGGGCGTACCTGCCAAATACGGTGGATTTGAAACTCTCACAGAACATTTGATAGAACATTTATCTTCAAGATATAACTTTACAATCTATTGTTCTAAAATCCAGTATGCAAAAGAAGAACGCAATTCTAATTATAAAGGCGCTTCTTTAAAATACATTCCATTGAATGCAAATGGGATTCAAAGTATTCCCTATGATACTATCTCTATTTTACTTGCATTAAAAAAATGTGATGTGCTGTTAATACTTGGAGTAGGTGGCGCATGGATATTACCTTTTGTTCGGATTTTTACAAATAAAAAAATCATTCTTTCTATTGATGGAATGGAATGGAAAAGAGACAAATGGCCCTTATTTGCAAAATTATATTTATGGTGGTCAGAGAAAATTGGAATCAAATTTTCTCATATAGATATCTCAGATAATGAATCGATTCAAGATTACACAGCACTCCGTTACAAAACTTTGAGTAGAGTGATAGAATATGGAGCAGATCATACCATGCAAGTAAAACCCAACCGTAAGGATATTAGAAAATACCGTTTTCTAATAAGAAATTATGCCGTAAAAGTGTGTAGAATAGAACCCGAAAACAATGTACATCTAATTCTTGAAGCTTTCAAAAAACATTCAAAAATGAAATTGGTAATTGTAGGCAACTGGAATAATAGCAAATACGGTATTTCATTAAAAGAAAACTATAAAGACATCAAAAATATTTTTCTTTTTGACCCAATTTACGATCAAAGGGAAATTGATTTAATACGAAGTAATGCCTCTTTATACATACATGGGCATTCGGCTGGTGGGACAAATCCATCCTTGGTAGAAGCAATGTTTTTGTCACTTCCTGTTATCGCTTTTGATGTTTCTTACAATAAAACAACGACAGAAAACAAAGCTCTGTATTTTGACACATCCGAAGATTTAATGACACTTTTGAATACCATTACTGAATTAAAATTACTAGAACTGCGCATAGAAATGAAAGCAATAGCCAATAGAAGATACACTTGGAAAATTATTTCGAGACAGTATGAATTATTGATAAAAGAGGCCCTCTTAATTGACCTCAAGAATAGTGTTTTGAGCGAAGTACAAAAACTAGATCCTAGCATATTACAAGAATATCAAATATCCCATTTTCAAAATAGCATATTGTTCTATGAAAAATAAATAATTGTGAAATCGCCATTAATTAAGGAGTTTACTGCAAACAATTGTAAATCATCGAACACCGATGAATATTAAATATTGTGAGATAAACACCCGTAAATAAAGGACGGTACCATATATTACCACTAACAAATAAATTTTTACATATATGAAAATCATTTTAGAATATATTTCCCTAGGCGCATTATCATTGTTGTTGAGTTTATTATACATCCCAATAATAATAAAAATTGCAATAAAAATTAACTTAGTCGATACTCCAAATTTCAGAAAGATACACACTAACAATGTTCCGCTCATAGGTGGTATTTCAATCGTGTTTACAACACTTACTGTTATTTTAATATCGGGAAACTGTTTGTATATTTTAAGAGAATACCTCTCTATTTTTAGTGCAGCCTTTACGGTTCTAATTTTAGGAATTATAGACGATAAAAATGATATAAGACCCAAATACAAACTACTAATTCAGCTAATATTATCCTTTATAATTGCTTTGTCAGGAATCCGTATTTTTTCTTTTTATGGATTATTTGGTGTTTACGAAATCACTATTTGGATGCAATATGCAATTACAATTTTGGTAATTACAGGTGTTGTTAATGCTTTTAATCTAATAGACGGAGTTGATGGATTACTTGGTAGCTTATCATTATTAGGGTTTACTATGTTTTTATTGGCCTCTATCTATTACGACGATTATTATTTAGGAATAATAAGCGTCATATTTATTGGTGCCATTATTGGTTTCCTAAGGTTTAATTTATCCGAAGAAAAAATATTTATGGGCGATTCTGGCTCACTATTTCTAGGTTTTACTTTAGTGACTTTAGGCATACAACTTTTGGGAAAACAAGAAATTCATAAAGAATACAATTATGGATATGTATTTCTAGTTTTGGTAGCATTCTTTTCAATTCCCGTTTTAGATTCTTTGCGTGTTTATATGGGACGAATAAAACGAGGTAAATCTCCTTTCTTAGCAGACAAGTCCCATTTACACCATTTGTTGCTTGGAGCTGGATTAACTCATAAAAAAATTGCATTAACAGTAATCATCCTTTGTTTAGTTTTCTTCTTTTTGGGATTCGGATTAATCACTTCCTATTCTACAACATTAATCATTTTTTCAATTATGATTGTTTTTTGGATCATAATTAGATGGCTGTTAATTATCAATAATTTGCAAAAATGGATTCGAGTTATAAAAAAAATAGAAAAACAGAATAATTAAAAACCATCCTTCAATAACAATAAATAATGAAACTTATGGAATATTTAGATTTACTACAGAAAAAAACTGTTTTATCCAACGGGTTATTTAATGTACCAGCTCAAACTTTTTATGAAAGCAAGATTAATAAACTGACTGGTACCTACACCGTAGCATGGATTGATAAAGGCAAAGAACATTCACACAAAGCCTCATTGCGCATTACCGATTTTGAAGGGCATCGCATAAATCCCTCCTCTTTTAAGTATTTATTACCCGCAATAACTACATACCTGCAAGCCAAAAAAAGTTACATCATAAAACACCCCGTTCCTTTTATTGTATATGAAGCCATAAATTTCATGAATAACATCTTAAAACCAGGCACAATAGTGCTAGAATTTGGCTCTGGAAACTCAACACTTTGGTTTCTAGAAAAAAAATGTGATGTTACTAGCATAGAACATGACACATTATGGTACAAAACGGTCAATGATTATGTGCAATCTGCATCATTTAACAAGCAAGTTATGGATCAGTTTAGTTTTAAAAACACACAAAAAGAAGCAACTTGGGCGTTACTTGACAAAGTTGAAAACGATAGTTTTGATTTAATTCTTGTAGATGGGTCAAATGATTTTAACAACCGCAACGAATGCATAGAGAAATCTATTTCGAAACTAAAAAAAGGCGGATGGATGGTCTTAGACAATTCTGATCATCCCAATAACTGGCCTGGTGGTTTGTATATGGATTCTTTGTATAAAAGAGTACGTTTTACTGGCTTTACTCCTATGGGATTATACATATCACAAACTAGCTTTTGGCAAAAAATAGACTAAAAAAGATACCACAAAATTCCCAATTATAAATGTTTAATCCTTTTTTTGAGCGTGCTCTTAACTATTTACAACAGCAAATAATTAACCACACACTTTTTTATTAACTCATATTACGCAAAATCAGTCTAAAATTGGATAGATTTAACAATTTAATAGTTGACAACTTTTATCTCATAGAATAATCACAAACTTTGCAGATTTGTACAGTAATTATTTTATAAGTTCAAGTTTATAGTATTGAATAATTATAAAAAATAAAAACAAAACTATATTTTTTTAATAAAATTAGAACATAAATGAACAATGTAAAAAATATGTTCCGTATTAAAGACCTTGAAAATATTTCGGGTATAAAAGCTCATACGATCCGAATTTGGGAAAAGCGATACAACGTCTTACAACCAATTCGCACTCATACCAATATTCGTTTGTATTCTTTGTCAAACCTTCAAAAACTTTTAAACATTACTATGTTGCATGATTATGGGTATAAAATCTCCAAAATAGCAACACTCCCAGAAGATAAAATACTAGAAATGGTTCTGGGAATTATTTCTAATATAAATGTAAAAAACCATGCCATCAATGCGTTCAAAATGGCGACGATGAATTTTGACCAAGAGCTTTTTTCTAATACTTACAATCGGTTGCAGGAAGAAAAATCTTTTAATGAAATCTTTCATCACGTGTTTATTCCACTTATGGAAGAGTTTGGTTTGTTATGGCACACCGATATAATTAGCACAACGCACAAGCATTTTATTAGTTGCCTGATTATAAAAAAGATACTCATTAATATAGAGAAAGTAGAGAATAATAAGCCCATTCATACCGATAGAGTATTTGTTCTTTCTCTACCAATTCAAGAAATTCACGAATTAGGGTTACTGTTTTTGCATTATGAAATTGTATCAAAAGGTTACAAAGTTATCTATTTGGGCCAAAATTTACCAATAGAAAATCTAAAAGATTTAAAAAAATATTTTAATTCTATTGTTTTCTTGTCTTATTTTACCATACAACCTGAAAGGAATGCTGTTGATGAATATATAAAAGAGATGAGTGATCAATTGCTAGGAGAAGGTTCAGAGGTTTGGCTAATTGATAGAATGACTGAGCATATTGATTTGAATGAAATTACTACTGATATTAAAGTTTTTAATTCCATTTCTGCCTTGATTAAAAATGTTTAATTTTTTGTATATTTCCTAAACAAATTAAAAAGACAACCTCAATAATAGATTCTGGATTCTCAGCAATGGCTTCATCATGCTATTTGGCAAAAAGTAGGCATGAAGTAACCGTTTATGAAAAAAATGCATCAAATAGAGAGGTAGAGCCTGACAATTTAAAGCTGATGGTTGTACCTTTGATGTGAGCCCAAATTGGTACCGCATGTCCGATGTTTTTTGAACGCTTCTTTGCTTATTTTGGTGAAAAAAATAACCGATTATTACGAGCTCGTAAAACTTTCTCCCGCGTATCGTGTCTATTACGGAATCGATGATTTTATTGCTATTGCTGATAATTTTACTCAAATTACGGTAGATTTTAAAGCGGTCTAAAAAGGAAGCGGTCAGATTTTAGAGCGATTGGCTGAAACCAAAAGCAATTATGATATTGTCTTCAAGAGTTAGTTTATCGTCCACGAATTTCGTTTTTTGATTTGCCAATAGAAGAATGTCTTTTCTTTATTGGCATTTTGTACGTTAGTATTTTAATTTACTTTTCTTTTCATTATTTTTCCCAATGTTCCTTTAACCGATACTGTTGTTAAAAAGATTTATTTGGTTTTATTGACCAGTACTATTTCTATACTTGTATTTAATTATGATAAATGGTACACCTTTGTAAATTTCATTTTGTTTGTAATTGTTCTAACTATTCCAGTTTTTAAGATAAAGAATATACTCAATACTTATTTTATTACATGTTTAGGACGTTTCTATCAAAACATAGAATTACATTCTTTTCCTTTTGTGCTAAGTATAATATTTGGATAATAAAATATATACTTAATCCAAAAAGCTAGTATGGCTAATTGGTTTTTACTTTAACACAAGAATTTTAATCTATCGAAATAATAATAAATTCGCTTCGTCTATTTGCTTGATGCTCTAGTTCTGTACATTCTACGCCATCAAAGCAGTGGTTTACCAATTGGGATTCTCCATATCCTTTTCCTGTTAATCGATTTTTCTCTATGCCGTTTTTAATCAACCAATCTATTGTAGATTTTACTCGTTTATCAGACAGTTTCAAATTATATTGTTCCGTTTGTCGGCTATCGGTATAAGATCGAACATCAATTTTCATTTTTGGAAATTGTTGCATCACAACTAATATTTTGGCTAAATCAAAAGTCGCATCTTTTCTGATGATCGATTTATCCAAATCAAAGTAAATAATAGGAATATCTAATGTTTTGGTCAAATCTGTTCCTATTTTAATTGGTTTTAAAAGTTTATTCAATTTTAATGGAAAATCTGTTTTGCCACTAGTGTTACCTATAATAATCTTATCTTCTTTTGTTTCATAATCCTCTTTGTAAGCTCTTACATAATACGTTTTACCACAAGCTACCTCAGCACTATAATAGCCCTTATCGTCAGTTTTTATTTCTTGCTGAAGCTCAAAATGCTCATCAAACACACTTATTTTTTCGTTGGCTAGTATTGCTCCTGTTTCTTGATCTATAAGGATGCCAGACAATACTTGTTCGCAAAGTAACTTGCGTGTTTCTGTAAAACTATAAATATCATCATACCCTACTCCACCAGTTCTATTCGAGGTAAAAAAACCTCTGCTGTCTTTTGTATTTATCAAAAAAGCAAAATCGTCTTGTGGACTATTTATAGGTGAGCCAACATTTAGTATACTCGAATAAGTGTTGTTGTTTTCTATTTTGGTAACAAAAATATCTAAACATCCTAAACCTGGACGACCATCACTTGCAAAATACAATTCATTATTTCCAGATACAAATGGAAAGGTTTCTCTACCTTCTGTGTTGATTGTATTGCCTAAATTCTCTGGTTTTCCATAAGTTCCATCTAACTTTATCGCTACTTTAAACAGATCTGACCGACCAAATGTTCCTGGCATATCCGAAACAAAGTAAAGCGTATTCTCGTCTACACTCAAGGCTGGATGTGCAACACTATAATCGTTACTATTAAAAGGCAATTCGACAATGTTTGTCCAATTCCCGTTATTCAAAGTTGCTTTATATAACTTTAATAGTGTCACTTTTTCAGTATCTTTTCCTTGTTTTCCGTCTAGATAATTATTTCTTGTAAAATACATAGTTTGTCCATCCTTAGTAAAAACAGGAGTGGATTCGTGAAACTTTGAATTAATAATTTTACTAAATCGCTTAGGATTACCTAAATTTCCATCCGAATTTATCTCCGAACTGTACAAATTTGTAAACGATTGATTCGTCCATTTGAATACTTTTTTAGAAACCCTTCCTGTATCTCTGGCCGAGGCGAAAACCAAATTATTATTACAAAAAGAACTTCCGTAATCTGAATATTCGGAGTTAATTCCAGCATCGGCTATCGTATAGCGACCAGAATTTGCTTTAATTTCTTCAAGATATTTTTTTTGTCTTTCATAAAGTTTACTTCGCATATCATTTCCCGCTTTTTTATTAAAGTTCTCGAGCATTTTATTTGACTTACTGTAATTTCCTACAGATTTTAAGGTTTGAGAATAACGATAATAATATTCTGGTTCTTGTTCTTCATTTAAAGCAAATAACTCATCATACCATTTATCGGCTTTACTAAAATCCGCATTAAAATAATAAGCATTTCCTAGCTTTTGAAACATTTTTTCGTCTTTATATCCTTTTAGGGCAACGCTCTCATAGGTAGCGATTGCATCTATATAGGAATAGTTATTGTAATTTTTGTCGGCAGCTTCAATTCTAGCTTTTTGTCCAAATACAGATACAGTTAATAACAACAATATTGCACTATAAATTAAGGTTACATTTTTTGTCATAGTAATGTGATTTAGAAGAATCTCGGGGATATAATTTTGTCGTATTTTTTGAACAATTCAAAACGCAAAAAAAGTTCATGCGATCCTGAATTATAGTTTGCTAATTGTGTTGTTTCTAGGTCATAACCATATCCTATAAACCAAGAATCTGTAACTTGAAATCCAGCCATCACGCTCACAGCAGCACTCCATCTGTAGGCGAGTCCTAGTACAAACATGTTATTATACATCATATTGGCAGACAAATCGACTTGTAAAGGAGCTCCTTGTACATATTTTGCCAATAATGAAGGTTTAAATTTTAGATCATAAGTTAAATCAAATACATAACCTGCAATTAAATATAAATTGACCTTTTCTTTTGCTACATGACTCGTAGATTCTGACCCTGCATAACTATCAAAATGTTTTGTTTCTAACAAATTAGGAGCAGACAATCCTAAATATGATTTATCTGAATGCAGGTAAAAACCGAATCCTATATTTGGAGAAAATTTGTTATCTATATTCTCTTCGAATATTGGATCGCTTGGATCATATTGATTCAACTTATTAAAATCAATATTGAGTAAGTTTGCAGTAGCTTTGATTCCTAGAGACAATTCATATTCTTCTGAGGTTCTAATACTATAGGAGAAATCTACGGCTAGATTGTTTTCGCTTGATGGTCCAATTTTATCATTAACAATTGAAATGCCAAGTCCTATATTACTGCCATTTATCGGTGTATTCATTGAAGCTGTATTGGTTTTCGGTGCCCCTTCGAGCCCCACCCATTGAGTTCGATGCAAGATAAAAAAACTCATCGCTTCTCTAGACCCTGCATAGCCTGGATTAATATTTATTGTATTATACATGTATTGTGTAAACTGCGCATCTTGTTGACCAAAAACTGCCCCCGCGAAAAGCAGCAATGACAATGCGATTATTTTCTTTCTCATTTTTCACTTTTTAATAGTTAATTGAAAATTTTGACTCTTTTAGACATTAAAATTGAATTAATCTATTTTCTATTTACATACAAGTAGCCTGCTTTTTTGACAACATTTCCTCCAAACTCTTTGTACTTTATAACATAATAATATGTTCCTGCTGGTAGTTCTTCATCTTGTTTTACCGTTACTCGTCCTTCAGACACACCTTTAAAAGCTTTATCAGTATTATTATATCCACTGCGTTCGAAGACCAAAACCCCCCATCGATTATAAATTTCTACTGTATTATCGGTGTAACATTCTATACCTCCAATATAAAACATATCATTTTCACCATCTCCATTTGGAGAAACTGCATTAAATACTTCAACCATACAACCTTTAATTGCCAATACAGTAGGATTATCGCTTCCGTTATCCGAATCATCCGACAAGTCTTTTACGACAACTCCTTTTGGACTTTTTCCTGCTACACTAGCTTGATTCGAAATATTTCCTCTATTAATATCAGCCTGAGTGATAAAATAAGTAGCCTTAAATGAATTGGGATCATTTTGTCCAACTGCTAAATTTATTGGTCCTCCAATAACAATTATACCAGGTAATAAATCCGTAAGTACCACATCAGACAAAGGCACATTGCCCGTATTGGTTACTTTAAAACTATAAGTTACACTCTCCCCCGCTTGGGCAAGACCATCTCCGTTGTTATCATCAAATACAGCTCTTTTAATTACTGCAATACTCGGTTTTTGATCCAATTGCAAAACTGTAGTTCGGTCTCCGCCTTTTATAATATTACCGTTATCCGAAACAATAGACACCACAGTACCGTTTGTATCAACTCCAGAAGCAATGGCAGAATTTATTACCTTGCCAAAGTCTACATCAGCTTGTGTAATGGTATAATTTACTTTGACCACAAACACACTTCCAATCGCTAATGAACTCGTAACTATAATTGGCGAAGGTGATAGTAATGCATCATTAATTACTATATTATTTATGGCAACATTTCCTGTATTAGTAACTGTAAATGTGTATGTAATAGTTTCTCCTACTAGTCCTGAGCCTACCAAAGCAGCTGTTTTAATTAATATCATCGTTGGTATTTGAACCAAAATAGTTACAGTAGCCGTATCACAATTAGAACTGTTAACCTTCTCACATATTTGATAGGTTAAAGTATAAGTCCCAGCAGGAGTGTTTGACAAGACATCTATTGTTCCGTTTGGATTTAATATTAAATTTGGATTTGAGGTTAATACCGTTATAGTAACATCCGATGCTGTAATGCCTACCGTATTTAAAATATCGTTACTAAAAACATTGATAACTCCCAAAGCCGCTCCTTGCTGATTTACAGCTATCGTTACCAAATCATTTACAGCATCAATGACAAAAGTTGGTGCTGAATTACAAAGAGCCGTCGCAGGAGGATAATTTACCATTTGACTTACTGTTGGATTTAATGAAAACTCCATTGTTACTGCTGGTCTTGTTAATTCGAATCCATCACTGCCTTGTATCCATTTACCATTTACCAACAACCATCCAGGCCAATCAATAGTTTTTCCGCTACCATCTGATACAGTTCCAGGCCATAACAATTGCCCTGTTAATGGTAAATTAGTTTGTGTTGCCACTACAGTATTAGCACTATCAATCCACTTCACTGTAAGCAAATTAGTTGGTGTGAAATTATCAGGAGTAACAGTATAAGAAATATAAGGAGTATTATTTAAACAAAGACTACTAGCTATAATGGTCATTGTAGGAGCAACCACCGATACTGTCACTACAGCCGTATCACAATTTAATGGATTTAATATCTCACATATTTTGTATGTCAAAGTATAAGTTCCAGCAGGAGTGTTTGGAGCCAAGACTACTGTTCCATCACTATTTAATGTCATAAATCCAGAAGAATCTGCTACTGTTTGTAACAACACTACCTTAGAAGAATTTACAACAACACCATTAAGTATGTCATTAGTGAATACATTCAAAACAGTAACAACTTGGTTTATGCCTACAATACCTGCAATGGTATCATTAATAGCATCAATTGGAGCTTGTCCTACATTTATCGTTACGGTTGAAGTACTGCAATTCGTTGGGTTTAAGACTTCGCAAATGGTGTAATCAAAACTGTAAATTCCTGCTGGGGTTCCTGGATTTACACCTACTTCACCAGTGCTAGTATTGAAGGTTATACCTGTAGGTAAAGTAGTTGCTAGTGTTAACACTACTTGACTTGGTATTATCGTTACATCATTCAATTTATCATTCGCTAAAACATTGGCTACAGCCGTACCGCCAGTGTAACCGTTTATTGGACTTAAAGTGTTGTCAGTTACGCCACACAAAATATTATTTAATATTACATCGGCTGTTTCTCCTGAAGTACATCCAACCGAATTGGTTACTGTAAAATCATAACTACCTGCTACTAATTCTGGTATTAAATAAGAACTTCCTGAACTACTATAAGTTCTTGGATAACTTCCATTTTGATTTATTGTCCAGTTTCCGGATGGCAATCCACTTAAAACTATACTTCCAAGAGTGTACATACAAATCCCTTGTGTAAGGGTACCAAGTATTGGAGTTGTTGGAGTAGCTGGCTGAGGGTTTACTGTTACATTAGTCCCCAAAGAAATACAACCATCAATACTCTTTGTAGTTACTACGTATGCTCCTATTGGAACTAATGTAAAAATACCAGATGTATTAGTATATGTAGATCCATCAATACTATAAGTCATTCCTGAACCTGTAGGAGCCATTATAGTTACAGTTCCCGTCACTGTAGTACAAGTTGGTTGCAAAGTTGTTACTGTTGCAGTGTCTGGCATTGGATTGACAGTAATCGTTACTGTAAAATCAGATCCCACACAGCCTGTTGAAGAGGTTGGGGTAACCGTATAAGTCGCCGTTTGCGAAACTCCTGTTAGATTTACCAAAACATCGGTAATATCGGCTGTACTTCCTGTATTTCTAGCGTTTCCGCCGGTTATCCCTCCCGTAACTGCTGGCGCAGCATAAGTAAAGGTCGTACCCGAAACTAATGGACTAGTACTCAATAATTGGTTAACGGTCTGTCCGCTGCAGATAGTTTTAAGAGCAGGTACCCCATTCGGACTTGGATTGACAGTAATCGTTACTGTAAAATCAGATCCCACACAGCCTGTTGAAGAGGTTGGGGTAACCGTATAAGTCGCCGTTTGCGAAACTCCTGTTA
>NZ_CADCST010000162.1:22667-26423 GCF_902804485.1 Flavobacterium collinsii
ACTAATGGACTAGTACTCAATAATTGGTTAACGGTCTGTCCGCTGCAGATAGTTTTAAGAGCAGGTACCCCATTCGGACTTGGATTGACAGTAATCGTTACTGCAACTGGATTTCCAGGACAGCCATTAATTAATGCCGTTACCATATAAGTAGCTGTTTGAATGACTCCTCTAGTATTTACTAAAAGATCTGTTATTGGTAAAGCACTTGGAACTAACCTAGCAATCCCACCAGTAACATTGCCTCCAGCTCCTGAAATAGTTGGAACTGGATAACTATAAACCACAGCCGAATTCGTAGATGATAAACTTCTATTAGTGGTCTGTCCACTACAAATAGTTTGAACCAAACCTGCGGTAACAATAGGATTAGGATTAACAGTAATTACCACAGTAGCATCATTACCTATACACCCCCCCAATGGACCTGATGCAATGGGTGTTACAGAATATGTTGCTGTTTGTGGTTGCGTTGTAGGATTATGAAAATCATCTATTATTGTGCTTGTGCCAAATCCATGATCTGTATATGTCATTCCTCCCGATAAAACTGGAGGTGTCCAGGTAAAGCCTGCTCCACTTAAAGAGGGAGTGGTTGTCAATACTAAACTTGCTGTTACATTACCACTAGTATTGGAACACAAATTCTGAACTTGACTAGCTGTCAAAATAGGAACAGGGCTTACTGTTACAACCACTGTAAAAGTTGCTCCTACACATCCCAAAGGAGTTGTAGGCGTAATGGTATAAGTAGCCGTTTGAATTGCAGCTGTAGGATTTACAAGAATATCCGTAATATCTGCTGTGCTTCCTGTACTACGAGCATTTCCCCCTGTTATCCCTCCTGTAACAACTGGTGTAGCATAGGTAAATGTAGTTCCTGAAATAAAAGGACTTGTAGTTAATACTTGATTGACTGTTTGGCGACCACTACAAACTGTCTTCGTAGCAGCGACACCTATAGGAGTAGCTTTAACAGTAACATTTACAACAAAACTACTACCCGAACAGGATCCAGAGGTTGGAGTTACGGTATATGGAACTATAATACTAGCATTTGTTATATTATTTAAAGTATTAGTAATATTCGTTGCATTAGTCCCCGAAGTAATCCCTGTAATTCCCGCTACAACAGGTGCTGACCAACTATACGTTGTACCAGAAGGGATAATATTCCCTCCTCCATTAGTTGGTGTTACCACAAAATTATTTCCTGAACAAATTGTTGAAGCCTGTGTTGTGGTAATACTTGGTTTTGGATTGACCGTAATAGTAACGGTAAAACTAGTCCCTATACAGCTCCCTGATGCGGGAGCGACATTATAAGTCACTATAATTGCAGCATTGGTTGTGTTGGTTAATGTACCACTAATTGCTGTTGCATTCGTTCCAGCAGCTACACCTGTAATCCCTGCTACAACAGGTGCTGACCAACTATAAGTCGTTCCTAATGGAATTGTATTTCCTGATCCATTCGTTGGTGTCACTGTAAAAGTACTTCCAGAACAAACTGTAGCAACTTGTGTTGTATTTATACTTGGAGAAGGAGTTACGGTAACAACGAGTGTATCCTCTGCTAAACAAGTTCCCAATCCATTATCCAAAGCTAATTTAACCCAAGTATTGGTATTGAATGACAATGACGGAGTTAAAGTACTATTATTAAAATTTGAATAAGGCCCAGAAAGTCCACCCGTACTATAAGACCATTGATAACCGCCTAAAGCTCCTCCTACCCCTACATTATTATTTATAGTCAATGTATTAGGTATTACAACCGCAGCAGGAGAAGGAACTATATAGGTAGAAGCAGTTGCTGGCGTACAAGAATTATCAGTAATTGGTACACTAATAGATCCGCTAGTATAGGTTCTTACATTACCTGCTCCATCATCAAAAATTATAGTTGTACTTGTAAGATTACCAATATCAGCACCAACACAGTCATAAATTCGAACTTTCCAACCACCAGAATTGGCGTCTTCTCCAATTAGCGGACCCCAATTAATTAATTTATTTGTATTGGCGGGTGTTTCTCCTAAGGGGCCGGTAAAATAACCATTAAATGTTCCTGTCAATGGCACTGCCATTCCACAAAAATTAAAATAAGCATTTGGTGTTTGATTCGTAAATGTCAAATTATTTACATTATTTCCACTATTACAGACATTCCCTTGATTTGCTCCCAAAATAATGGTCTTTGTACCTGCAGGGTTTATAAAATAAAACGCCAAATCCGAAACATAAGTATGAGTTGCACTAAATTTTACTGAAATTTTAGTTGTATTAGTTATCTTTAACGGTCTAGGTACTGGATTGTAATGATTAAATGTTTGTGTAGTACCTCCTACGTTTCCGTTCAAACTTGTCGCTATTCCTTCACAGACTGAAATATCTGGTCCTGCATTAGGAATACCAGAAGGCAAATTCCATATCCAAGCGCGACCTTCTTTTACACCAGTCAAGTCTGTTCGAACAATTAAATATCCCCCATCTGGCAAATTTACTTGTGATGCTGTACTACCCAAAGCATAATTAGAATATGAATTTGTTACTGGATTAAATTTATACCAATCATAAGTGGTCACTCCTGTTCCTGCTGGACATACCAATTGTCCTGAAGTAGTACCAACTATATTTGTGAATATTGGGTCATTAGAATTAGCAGAATACAACGGATCACTATATTGAGTTTCTATGACTCCACATGAATTTGGAGAGGTCATTACTAACTCACTAACATCCATTTTGATGACAACAAGAATTACCGATGATGTCCCACAAGGAACAGGAGCTACTACATCATACCTAAATGTAGATCCACCAATAGGCAAAGTTGGGATTGTAACTATACTACCTATAAGTGAACCTGTACCATCAACATCTACCCATGTACCACCTGCGTCTTGAGTTCCGTCTAGCCCCAAAAAAAGATCTACTGTACTACCAGTTGTAAAAACATATAACGGACCAGTTGCATTACCCGAATTTGCAGCCTTAGTCACATTAAAAAAAGCAGTGGCTGTATTCGATGTCAATCCTGTTATGTCTGTTACTTTAACAGTTAATTGTCTCTGAACAGCTGTATTAGGATTTACTGCTAAATCTTTGTATATCAAATCATTTAACACATTTCGCATGGCATTTGTACTAGCAGATCCATTATTAGTAATCACTAAACTAGCAGTACCATTCCCTGCTACAGAAATTTCTGCAAAGATACCGCCTATAGAAAGTTGTTCATTAGTTCCATCTTGAGGGTTTGTTAATGTTATTACCATAGACATAACAAGACCATTAGGAGAGCTAAAAGTCGAAGTAGCCCCCGTATTTGTGTTATCAAGCAATTCATAACCAGATGAACACCCTTTTGTATTAATATTAATTCCCCCTGCTCCAGTAATGTTACCTGAATCTAGCTTTATACTTGGATTAACAAAAAAAGTATTGAATGAAATAGCGTTCTCCTTTTTATTATTTAACAAAGAGCCAAATTCAGTACAGTACTTATTGTTGCTTTTTTCTTTTCGTTCTATATTCTTTCCAAAACTATGATTGCCTAATAGTAACGAAGAAATGAAAAAAAAGATAATTACTAATTTTGAGTATTCCTTTTTCATAATAGCAACAGTATTTAAATGATTTGAAACAGATTACTCTGAAATTAAACTCTTTAAAATCTCTTTATTCTTTGCTAACTTATCTTGATTTTGAGGAGCAATTAAATTTTTAAAGTAATTTTAATATTGTTAAAAA
>NZ_CADCST010000163.1 GCF_902804485.1 Flavobacterium collinsii
ACTGGCAATATGATGCAGCACACAAGCCAATATATATTTTTGATCTCCTAAATCATACAAACAAGCTCGTAACTTATAATCTGCTGACAAATCAAAAGGTAATTTTATAAACTTAGAAATAATTTTTCCCAAATTAGAATTATCAATTAATAATTCCTGTCCTAAAACCCAATTTTCAGCTGAAATTAATTCTTGATATCCCACTCCATTTTCAGAACGAATATTGGTGCGTAACACTTCATGTCTATCAATCATTTTATTAAAAGAAGTCTGTAAAGAGGCAAAACATACTTCTCCACTTAATTTCAAAATAACAGGCATATGGTACTCTACACTTCCTTGTAATTGGTCCAAAAACCACAAACGCTCCTGTCCAAATGACAATGGAATTTCTATAATAGAATTTCGATCATAACTGGTAACCTTTGGTAAAATATTTATTTGTTTTTTAACTTGACGTTTCTCAATATATTTAATTATTAGTTCCTTATTTTCTTTTATTTTTTGCAATAAATTAGAATCTATAGGATTAACGGACTTTATTGTCAAAGAATCCTCATCAATACCAATTTTAACTTTTTTATTATGAGCTTCTTTTAGAATATTTAAAATTTCTACGTTCATGGTTAAAAATTATATTTTAATAGTTTTATTATAGTTTAATACTTTCATTATACTCTTCTTCATCTTCATCAAAATCCAATTCAAAAAAATCAACAAGTGATGCTTGTTGTTCAATTGTAGTATATTCAAAGACTTCCCTGATAGATATTTCTATGGATAATCCCTTTCGGATCATCGATACCAATCGGGTAGCCAGTAGACTATGACCTCCCAACTCAAAAAAGTTATCATGAACTCCAACCTTCTCTACTCCCAACAAATTCTCCCAAATTTGAACCAATTGGTGTTCTGTCTCTGTCCGTGGAGCCACATATTCTTTTGTAGACAAATCTGAACTATCAGGATCCGGTAAAGCTTTCCTATCCACCTTTCCATTTGACGTCAACGGCAGC
>NZ_CADCST010000164.1 GCF_902804485.1 Flavobacterium collinsii
TAATAGTATTATGCAAAATTCGACACATTACTTAGCCTTTAGTGATTTTGAATCTATTCCCAAAATAGATTTGAAAGAAGATGAATACTATTTATTTCAGTATTCAAGTGATTGTAATTTCGATCAGGGTATCCTGGAGTATTACCTGCAATTTTTACCTCAAAAATTTAGAGAGGAAGTGCTTAAATACAGAAGATGGGATGACAGATACAATTGTTTGTTTGGAAAACTAATGGTATGTATGGGATCTCATATATTGGGCAACCAATCGTTTGAATTTGAGAAAATTGTAAAAGACAATTATGGGAAACCATACATGTTAGGAAGTAATTTTAATTTTAATATTTCCCACAGTAGCAATACAGTCGTATGTGTTTTTAGCAAACAGCAAATAGGAGTAGACATTGAAGAGATTAATGACATAGATTATTCTTTATTTGAAAATGTTTTTTCTGCTGAGGAATTTGCAGAAATCAATCGTGACGGGCTGGATAAATTTTACGAATTCTGGACTAGAAAAGAATCTGTTATTAAAGCGATAGGGAAAGGAATGTCGATTCCACTTACAGAAGTAGAAATCAATACAGGATACACAACTTATGGAGATGATACCTGGTACACAAAGAGTTTTAAAATTGATAACAAGTACTGTTCGATTACCACAAAGTGTGATCAGATAAGAGCACAGGAAACGCATGTCATATTTTAACAACCTGTAACAACATTTTAGTAACGAACAAAAAAATATAGAAACTATGAAAAAATAATTAAAATCGGATTAAACTCTTAACGAGCTTTTAAAAGTATAAACCTCCCAAGTCTTTTGATTCGGGAGGTTTTTTTGTTTAAGGTAAATCTTTCTTAGTTTTTATCATCTCTCTTTCAAATTGTCGTTTTTACCAGAGTAGGTGTTTTTTCTTCACGAAAAAATTTTATCTTGGCTGAGGAAATGAAGCTTACTACTATCGTAATTTTGATTGGTGACCTAAAATCAGCTGATACATCACAAATGCAGATTAAAAAATTAAAATCTGAGAAACTGTGCAAAAAGAAGGGCATCAGCTCCGAATTAAAAGAAAGACTTTTACAAAGCGTAAAGTTAAAATAAAAGCAAAAAAACAGATATAAAAATGGCATCACCAAATGAACTATTATTTTTCTTTAGTGCCTTAGGGGCTTTTAATGGTTTCTTGCTTTCCTTATATTTTGCGATAAATGCTAAAAAGAAAATTTTTACGAATTATTTTTTATCCTTGTTATTACTGGTTTTAAGTATCAGAATTATTAAATCGGTATTCTTTTATTTTAATCCTCACCTATCGAATATTTTTATTCAAATCGGACTTTCAGCTTGTACTCTGATCGGTCCGTTTCTTTTTTTATACCTTACATCATACTCAGAAAATGATAAACCAAATTGGGCCAGGCATATAATACCATATTTGGTTATAATGACTGTTTTAGGAATATTTTATCCTTATGTCGAACATCAGGAAATTTGGATCAGATGGATTGTAAAAGCAATCTATTTTCAATGGTTCGTTTATATCGCTTTGTCTTTTAAATACATTCAGCCAATCATTCAAAAAATCAAAGAAAAGGAAAGTTTAAAAAAACTGGAGGTGTGGTTCTTAAGTATCTTTTTTGGGGTAGCATTTGTGTGGTTTGCCTATACTTTTGCAGCTTACACTTCCTATATAGTTGGAGCTTTGTCCTTCACATTTATCTTGTACCTGATTGTATTACTTTTAGTTTTTAAAAATAGCCAGGAAGCAGCTTTTTTTCAGGAAAAAGAGCGATACAAAAATAAGACTATTGAAAAAGAAACATTAGACTTAATCAGTCAAAAAATAACGATTATAGTCGAAAAAGAACTGTTTCTAAATTCCAATTTTACGCTTGAAGAAGCTGCAAAAGAACTTAAAGTACCAAAGTATATATTATCACAATATGTAAATGAAGTATTAGGAAAATCCTTTTCAAATTTGATTAAAGAATACAGAATTGAAAAAGCTAAAAAGTTATTAGAAACCGAAAAAAACTTAACCGTTGAAAGTTTAGGTTATGATAGCGGTTTTAATTCTAAATCAACTTTTTTTACTGCATTTAAAAAACAAACAGGTTTAACCCCCACAGAGTATCAAAAATGGCGCTCTAAATGAGTTCTAATTTATAGAAGCATACTTCAGCTGACGAATATTTTATTCATTTTACAAATGATGCAGCCATTGTAAAAAACAAAATCAGTAAAGCAAAACTACTATAAGAAGACGATTTCAATTTCCCGGAAATAAATCAGGGCTGGTTTAATCAGGGCATCTGCTGATTTATTTTTGTCTACAGTAATTGTCACTTCATTAGCCTTTAAACCTTCCTATCACCATACCTTCACACAAAACCACCCCCAGAATTAAGTGTCGCAATCTCAAGCTTATTTGATTTAACCTTAACATTAAACAAAGCTACATACTTACACCTCCACAAAAAATAATTAGAGTAAATGAAGGGCGTTAAAGTGTTAGAATAGAAACTAATACAATGTAGTTTTTTAATCAATTATAAAAATTAAAACAATATCGCAATATTAATAAATTATTAAATGACCAGCTGATAAAAATATCAATATAAGGTTTATTATACTTTTGTAAGGGTCTTCTTTAACAGTTTAAAATTACGTTATGAGTTCTAATTTGCTAATTTGTTTACGTGCCGGTGATGATTCCAGCTTTAAAGAAATCTATGATCTGTATCACTATAAAGTATTTTGTTTTGTAAAAAAATATACTGCACAACTTGCCGATGCAGAAGATGTTACGCAAAATGTATTTATCCATCTTTGGAAATACAGAAACAAAGTAGATCCTGCTATAGATTTAGAAGCCATTTTGTTTAAAAGTTCTAAGCAGGAGATTTCTAAGTGGTATAAAAAACAAAACAGAATTTTTTCTGTAGAAAATGATCAGTTAATCAAAGAGCTTGATATTGTATCCGAAACAGATGATGATATTACTTCAAAACTCGAGGAAATAGAGCATCTCTTAAATCAAATACCGGAAAAAAGAAGAAAAATTTTTAGCCTTCATAAATTTGAAGACCGAAGCTATAAAGAAATTGCCGTAGAAATGGACATGTCCCAAAGTGCCGTTGCCAATCAAATTTCAAAGACATTACAATTCCTTAGAAAAAATACTGTAAAAAACCATGAGCTCTACTGGTTTGCATTATTTTTTATAAGCCAGTCAGAATTGGTTTCTTAATACTGTCTCTTCCCCTTTCAGATCTTAATTTACCTCAAAATTAAAGGGACGATAATCTTCTGTTGGATTAAGAAAAGGTTAACAGTAATGTTGTCCCGTGATATTTAATAAACTGAAAATCTAATGTAGTTGAATCGATAAAATTCATACCTGATTTTTAAACATTAAATGTTAATTGTAAAATGAAATCCAGAAAATTAAGAGAAGAGTGGAATGCAATACCTAACAGAGGAATTCTTCCAAACGAAACTAAATCGCGTATGTGGGATAACATACGTATTGCAACAATTGACCGATATAAAAGCTTTTATAATTGGACAGCGGTTGCCTGTATTGTATTTATTTTTTCTATTACAAGTTATCAGATATTCACGCAAGTCAATAAAAATAAGATTGAAGTTGCCGTTACCAAAACATTCAATGACGATATCCGCCTTTTATGCTTGTCAGACGGAACGAGAGTATGGCTTAATGAGAATTCAGAAATTGGATATCCCATTCAATTTGCAAAAAATGAAAGGTTAGTAACTTTAAAAGGGGAAGCTTTTTTTGAAGTCAAACGTGATCCTTCCCGACCATTTATTATCACATCAGGAACAATAAAAACCACTGTTTTAGGAACATCATTTAACGTAAAAGCATACGATGATAACAAACCGGAAGTAAATGTAAGAACCGGTAAAGTGCAGGTTGAAAGTTTGAAAAATACGGTTTTACTGGAACGAGGAGATCAGGCAGTTTACGGATCGGATAATTTGTTACTTCACAAACAAAAAACGAAAGTATTAGAACCGGAATGGAAAAAGGTTTTGATATATGTCGATGGATTGAGCTTAGAAGAAGTTTTGACCAAACTAAAGAAAGATCACCAGTTTGAGGTAAATTACCTCTCCGATGATTTAAAAAATCTGACAATTAAAGGAACTCTTGATACCCGACAAGGCTTGTATGAGATGCTCCAAACCATTGCTTTTGCTCTCGAAATTAAAATCAGGTCGACAGGCAACAATACTTACTTAGTTAGCAAATAAGCCAGCATAAATTTATTGAAAAACGATTGTCGCTCAAACAAGTCTTCCAAACTTACATTTTTAGCGACAGGACGCCTGCTGAATTCCTGCAGCAGCATTAGCCTAAAACACAAATTAAATTAATTACATAAACTAACAATCATCAATTATGAACAATTGCATTTCCAGGCAATTTGCCTTTTGGATTTTATTTTTTGGATTTTTTCTCGGAATAAACACAATTTACGCACAAACCGGAACAGTATCGGTTGATTTTAAAAATTCATCACCTCAAAAAGTTATCGATAACTTAAAATCCCGAACACCTTATCAATTTGTATATCAAAAGGATCTTGATTTAAGTTTGCCTCTTATTACACTTAAAAAAGAAAATGTTTCAATAGATGAAATTTTAAGTGATTTGCAAAATCTGACAAACTTAAATTTCAGAAGAAATGAAAATAATATAGCCGTAAACAGTAAAGAATCGGCTAAAAAAAAAAAGAAAGGAAAAATCACAGGTAAAGTAGTAGATGTCAACGGACTTTCATTACCCGGTGCCAATATTAATGTTACCGGAATGGGTTTAGGAACACAATCAGATATAGATGGTAACTATATTTTAGAATTGGAACCAGGCGAATATACGATTGAGATTAGTATTATATCGTTTCAAACGCAAAGAATCACCGGAGTTAAAGTAAGTGAAGGGACGGAGACACCTTTAGTAGTTTCTCTGAAAGAAGATGCGCAATCGCTTAACGAAGTAATTATCATCCAAGACTATAAAAAGGCAACAGCATCGGTTCAGGGAATGCTTTTACAGCAAAAAAAAGCAGCTCAATTCTCTGACGGAATTTCCTCAGAACAAATTGCAAGAACTCCGGACAAAGATGTGGGAAGTGCGCTAAAGCGTATAACAGGGGTAACAACGGTGGGGGATAAATACGTGGTGGTGCGTTCAATGGCAGAACGATGGAATCAGGCTGTCATGGATGGGATCACGCTGCCAAGTACAGATGCTTATCAGCAAAACTTTTCTTTTGATATAATTCCGACTGCCATCGTTGAAAGTATTGTCGTGAGTAAATCTGCAACTCCCGATATGTATGCCAATTTTGCCGGAGGATATGTAGAGGTAAAAACCATGGATATTCCAAAGGAAAACTTTACCAATTTCTCTATCGGGACTTCTTATAATAGTGAAAGTACTTTTAAAGAAAGACTAACCAAAAAAGAAGGGGATCATGATTATTTGGGTTTTGATGATGGAAGACGCGATTATCCCCGAAATCTGACAGCATTAGAAATACCAAAGACAGCAGCTGAATCAGGTCCTTTTATAGCGCAGTCCAAACAATTTACGCAGGATAATTTTAGTACTTATAAAACATATGGTGCTCCGGGAACAACGCTTCAATTTGGTATTGGACGAACGTATAAACTGAAGGACGATAACAAGTGGGGATTTGTAGGTTCCTTAATTTTTAAGAATACACAGGAAAAATTAGACATTGAACATACAGAAAGAGGGAATTACAAAAGTAATTCAGAGTTTTTGGCAGAAACGAAAAAGACACCGTATTCCACTTTTACAAAATATGGGTTCAATAATTCAGGAGCAAATTACAACTACAATTCCACTTTAGGCGGAATGTTCAATGCCGCAATACAATTGGGGAATCATAAAATTACAAGCCGTAATACCGTAATGCACATTTACAACAATCAATTGAATCAAATTGCAGGCTGGGACATTGGTGAAAGCACTTCGGATATTGTAAGCGGTAATGATTTGGGGTCTGTAACCGAATCTAATTATCCGGTTTACACCACTTTTATTCAGAATAAAATTGAAGGAAATCACAAATTCGACAAACTGGAAATCAATTGGTACGGCGCTTACGGCAACGTAACAAAAAATACCAAAGACGCGACATTTTTAGAAATCATGAAACAAAAAGTAGGAGACGATGAGTTACTTTATTATGATGTTTACAATGCCGGAGCAAGATTTCCTTTCAGCAGAAGTAATTTTACTAATGACGAGATCGATTACAATGCCGCGATTAACTTCAAATACTCTTTTGACTTTAGTGATTCATTTACAAACGATATAAAAGCAGGCTATTTTGGAACTTATAAAAAAGCAACCAACCAACAGGAATCGGCAAAATTGGTTACCGTAGGTCAAACTTCCGACAGAGCAAAAATTTACGATCCTTTGACAAAATTTTTAGACGGATCCAATTATTACTACGGTGGTTTTGGCTGGCAGGATTTTGGAATTTATGGAAACAAATATGTTGGAGATGTAAAAATACATTCCCCATTTTTAATGCTCGACGATAAAATAAGCCGCTTTGCAAGACTGGTTTGGGGAGTAAGAGCCGAAAGTTATATTTATACACAAATTGAAAGCCAGTCTGAAACGCCGGATGGATTTTCAGAAATTCAGGGAGATGATAAAGTTTGGCAATTTCTCCCATCAGCAAGTTTAATTATAAGTCCTACGAATAAAACGAATGTAAGATTGGGTTACAATAAATCGGTTTTGCGTCCTCAATTTGCCGAGCGTTTGACAATTCCGTATTACGATCCAATTCGTTCTGCTAAAATTTATAACTATACAGGAGGATTAGTTTCCAGTATTGCCAATAATTATGATTTAAAATTCGAATGGTTTCCTTCAGGCGGCGAGATTTTATCTTTTGGAGTATACCATAAAAATATAGACGATCCAATTGAAGCTGTTGGTTATTTGAATCCGTCAGGCGTTAGGGATATCTATAATATCAATTCAAATAATGCCAAGCTTTGGGGGGTAGAATTAGAGTTTTACAAAAGCCTTTCTTTTTTGGGCGATGGCGAGATTTTAAAAGATTTATTTGTTTATGGGAACGCTTCCGTAAACGATACAAAAGTGACATCCTATGTTAATTTAGATGGAACAGGCGGACTTTATGAAGCCAATAGACCGCTTTACGGCCAATCACCTTACACCTATAATTTAGGTTTAGATTATGTAGGGGAACGTTTAGGGTTTAGTCTTAGGCATAATGCAATTGGAGATCAGTATATACTGGTGGGTTTTGAATATTTCGCTGAGGAAATTCGCAAGCCTTATGCTGTAACAGATGCTCAGGTGAGTTACAAATTTTTTAAAGAAAGAAATCTGGAACTAAAATGCAGCATGAAAAACATGTTTGATGCCGGTATAGAAACGTATAACAACGCCAACAGTTACAGTAAAATTGAGAATGTTCCCGACGGAACAAATCCAAGAGCGAGATTCAGTCTGGGGGCCGGTGCTACTACAAAATTTGATCAGGATATCGACAGAGAAGTATTTAAAGCTAAAAACGGAAGAACGATAAGTGTATCAATCAATTATTCATTCTAAAACGGATTTTTATCGCTGCCGTGTAGATACAAGTATAAAAAGTAACACGAATTGCTTCCAATTTGTTTGTACAATTCATTTTAACACATAGTAACATAGGTGCTGCATCTACAAAAAGGTGTTTCACTTTGTTTAGATACACATATCCAAACTTTGTGAAAGAAATATATTTCTTTTTGTATCCTCTCTTAACAATATAAATCTATGTTTCTATGTGTTAAAAATTTTGGCGTTCCAATCATAGAAACGTCAATTACAGCTATAAAAATGAGCTATAATTAGCTATCGTGCACATACAAGTATAAAAAGTAACACGGATTGTCACTCATTTGTTTGTACAATTCATTTTAACACATAGGAACATAGGTGCTGCATCTACAAAAAAGGTGTTTCACTTTGTTTAGATACACATATCCAAACTCTGTGAAAGAAATATATTTCTTTTTGTATCCTCTCTTAACAATACAAATCTATGTTTCTATGTGTTAAAAATTTTGGCGTTCCAATTATCGAAACATCAATTACAGCTATAAAAATGGACTATAAGTAGTTATACTGCGGATACAAGTATAAAAAGTACCATGAATTGCCTCCACTTTGTTTGTGGAATTAATTTGACAACGAAGGTTAGCCTATTAAAATTTGTGCAAATTAGTGCAATTCGTGTTCAGACGGTAGGTTTTTAGCGGTTCTTTTACTTCAAATTTAACTGATATAGCGGGATGTATTAAGAAACCGTTAACAATAAAAAAAGACATGATATTTTGGTTTTTCAAAAGCTAATGTATGTAGTTGTAAGTATCAGATTTCTTTTTTGTTTAGTGCATTAAACAAAAATGTAAAAATGAACTTTAAGATGTTCTTTTAAAAATACAAAGTTCTTCATTATAAGATAAGATTTTAAAAGAATGGAAAGTAAACCTTTTACTGCGTTAAAAAAACCTATGAGTAAAAAGACGGAATTATAGGTATAAACCCCGATGGTAAAGCGGGATCGTTTATTGAAAAAAATCTTTACTAAAAAAAGAGAAAGACCTAAGGAGAGATATTTTGCTGCTCTCTCCAAAGGCCTAATTTGTAATAGCAGCAAATATAGCATTAATAAAATTATTATGAAAAAAATTTTTCTATGTGCAATGATAGCTCTGGCTCTGGGCTCTTGCCAAAATGATGATTCATCTGCTGATTCTTCTTTTTCAATGAAAGCTTCTGGTGCTGATTACACAGGATATCCGGCAACAGTACAAACTGTAAGTGGTGATATTACAACAAATACCACTTGGACTAGTGATAAAGTTTGGGAAATTGAAGGAGTAGTACGTGTAAAATCAGGGGCTACATTAACCATACAGCCAGGGACATTTATTAAAGCTAAACCATTAGCAGCTGGAGTTGCTTCAGGAGTTCTTGTAATTACTAAAACAGGTAAGATCGATGCTCAGGGAACTGAAACAGCGCCAATTATTTTTACAAGTTACAATTTATTAGATGGTAACGCAGCTACAGGAGCTACTCCGGGAGATTTTGCAGGAGTAGTTATTTTGGGTGATGCTCAGGTAAATAACGGTTCAGTTACTAACATAATCGAAGGATTAGGAGATCAGCCAACGGTTTCTGATTTTTATTATGGAGGCTCAAACAATGCTCATAACGGTGGAATCTTAAATTATGTTCGTATCGAATTTGCAGGACGTATTTTAGATGCTGCAACTGGAGTTGAAATCAACGGATTAACTTTAGGAGGTGTAGGTTCTGGTACTGTGATCGATCACATTCAGGTATCTTACGGAAGAGACGATTCATTTGAATTTTTTGGAGGAACTGTAAATGCAGGACATTTAGTTTCTTTTGCACCAGACGATGATAATTTTGACTTTGATCTTGGTTATACAGGAACAATTACAAAAGCTATTGCAATTGCTGACAGTAATTCTACACATAGTTTAAGCGGAGGAAATCCGGATTCTAATGGTATTGAGTTAGATAACAATGCTACAGGAACAGTTACAGCATTGATCACACGTCCGATAATCAACCAATTATCAATTATTGGTGTAAGCTCAACTGTAGTAGCTGATTTATACGAAAATGCTATTCACGTGCGCAGAGCAGGTAACATAAGCCTTACTGATGTTACCGTTACTGGATACAACAGAGGAGTTAATTTTGAGTCTCCTTCATTGCCAGGTGGTTCAACTTACTCTAAAGTTTCTATTCACGGTTTTGACAATGTAGCATTGCCTGTAGGAACAACTTTTACAGGAATCGGTACTGCAACTTCTACGGTGAATCCGGCTACAAAATGGGCCTTAACACAACCATTCTTTAATGATGGTGCGTTAAACCTTGGAGGAGCTACGGGAGCATTTAAAACAGAAGCTGCCTGGACTAATACATGGACTAAGTTTACAAATTTTTAATATCGGTTAATTAAAATTTTACATGGGCAGAATATTTCTGCCCATGTTTTTAATACATAAAAAAATGAAAAAAACTATACTTTTATTTGTACTCGCTTTTATTTCTGCAGTTTCATCAGCACAGGTTACGGTTTGGGAAGATAATTTTGATGATGCAGATTTAGCTGGCTGGACATTATTGGACAGAGATGAAGATGGAATAAACTGGATTGCCAGAAAAAATATAAACCTTGATGAAAGCGGAAGCGCGATAGTAGATGGAGAACACAGTATTTTAGGAAACTACCTAATGAATCTGGATGATTTAAGCACAGTAGTTCGTTTAGTGGAGAACTGGGCTATTACACCAGCAATAAATTTATCACAACATTCCGGCAAAAAATTACAGCTTGTTCTAAATGCACAAACTAGTATTTATGATACTAATCAGGATCTGTTGGTATACGGATCTACTTCAAAAGACCCTGATACATTTACACTTTTGAGCACCCTAAAATTACAAAGACAAACAGAACTTGAAGCAGAATTTAAGGACTACAGTGTCGATATTTCTCAATATGCCGGCGAATCGGTGGTATACTTAGCGGTATCCAATGTAGCAGATGAAAATCTGAACTTCATAGGCTTTGAAATAGATAAAGTTTCAATTGTAGCAGGAGGAAATTTAGGAATAGGGGATCATACATTGGATAAAAACCGTTCATTTCTTGCAGAAAACCCTGTGAAAGAAAATTTAGAATTGCAACTGGCAGATCAATTTAAAGACAATAAAACCGCATTGAAAATTTATAATGCAGCAGGCAATCTGGTTAAGGAAGTAAATTACAATAACCAAAACATTTCAGTATCCGATTTACCTCAAGGATTCTATTTTCTGTTAGTAACCAACGATACAAATTCGCAAACAATAAAATTTATTAAAAAGTAAAAAAGGGCAGTAGGTTTTATTCCTGTATTAAAATTGCTGCCTTACTAAAAATTAGCATATGAAAAATAAGATTGCAAAAGCATTTTTCCTTTCTGTTGTACTCGCACTTTTGGGTGCCTGCGCTAATGATGAGCTAACGCCTTATTACGATCAGAGAAAAAGAGAAATTGGTAAAATCGTTATACACGGTTATAACGCTTTAAGCGATTCCATTCAAATGACCGTAAATGGCAAATTGATTGAAATAGGAAACGAAAAAAACAATACAGCTTTCGTAAAAAAAATAGAAAAAGAGCATGATTTTGTTTTTTTTAATGATGAGGTAAAAACGTTGGTAATCACCAATAAAAAAACGAGTCAGATCTTGGGAACTTACCTTTTTACAAACCGGACACCTGTTAGTTCTCTATATTTCTACGCTAAAGAAAATTTATGGATAGATGATGTTTCCTTTTTAAAACCTGGAACATTAAGCCAAACCGGTTATGCGGGTTTTAAGTTTATATTTCCATCACTCAATAAATATTCAGGCAGTACCTATAAAGGCGCCTTGGATGGTATTATTACAAAAAGCAATGGTCAGGTTTTAGGGATTGTAAAAAATATCAGCAAAGATGCTCCAAGTGATTTTATCGAATTTCCATTCAGTACGCCGGCAGCCATAAAAATGGAACTTGTAAAACACGGCACAAAGGAATCTTATATTACAGGCCAAAAAGTTATTGTGGCGATGACCATGACAAATAATAAATCAAAACTAATTATTCTTGAAGAAGAACAAGATGTAAATGGTAAGTTCTCTGGTGTGGCAGGCGTCATCAATTTAGCCGATTACTTTACTTTTTAAGGAGCGAACGGGCCGGATGGAAGAGTCAATATTTTTTTGGACTTAAAAATTAAAAAATGAAATACTCATATTACAGTCGAATTTTTATTTTTCTTTTACTTTCTTTTTTAATCCTTTCCTGTGAAAGTGATAATGCACCAATAATTTACAATAAAGATTCTAACGAATATGTAAATGAATGGATGTACGATCAAATGAAAAAGTATTATCGTTGGAATACATCAATGCCGGCTCAGGGTAATTTATCCTTAAATCCTAAGGAATATTTTAAAAATCTATTGCAAAAAGAGGATGTCTATTCATATGCGATTCATCCTGCATTGCCCGACACTGCACCACAAAGTCTTAGACGGAGCTTTGGTTTTGATGTGTCTTTTGTCGAATTTGGAGGAAAATATTATGGTGTAATAGTATATACATTGGCAGGTTCTCCCGCCAAAAATAGTGGTTTGCAAAGAGGTCAGCTGATCACTAAAATCGATGGAACAGTTTTGAACGCAGGAAACTACGAGCAATTGTATAAAAATATGGTAGGTGCGGCAAAGTTAAATCTGGAGACAATTTCATTTTCTTCGAAATCCGGTTTTTCCAATCCAAAAGAAATTGCAGTATTGCAGGGATTTAGTTTTTCCCAGCCAATTCCATATCAAATTATTTCAGATAAAAATGCTAAAATAGGCTATGTCGAAATTCCACATTTTGATGTCGGTCAGGCGCAGCAATTTTTACAAATCTTTCAGGAATTAAAAAACAAATCGATTACTGAACTTGTCTTGGATTTAAGATACAATGGAGGAGGAGATATTGCATCTGCAACCGCGTTGAGCATTATCCTGGCACCAAATATTAAAGCAACTGACCTTTTTATTAAGTTTGAAGGAAATGCTAACGGGGGAAATGTCGATCAATCATTTGAGCAAGCCTTAAAAAGTAATGAAGCAAAAATAAGTTTTGATGCTTTGCGCGGTGCCCATCCGTCAATAAACAGAATATACATATTGTGTGGAAACCGCACTGCATCTGCATCAGAGCTTATAATCAATAATCTTAAATCTTACATGAATGTAATTGCTTTGGGCGGGAAAACTTTTGGGAAAGATGTGGCAGGATTTCCAATAGAAGATGATCGAATTCCCGGAAGTAAAGGCTGGGTACTATATCCGTCTATTTATAAGCTGTTTAATTCCAGACATGAAGGAGGTTATTCTAAAGGAATAGATCCCAATATTTATACAGATGAGCTTCAGGAATTAGAAGTTTTTCCTTTAGGGAATCGTTCAGAAATTCTGTTAAGTGCAGCATTGAGAAGCATCTCGGGAAATACCGGTAAAATGAAAGCAGCAGAATTACAATTACTGAGGCTGTCTAAAGTCTATACTGATTCGGATCCATTATTACGTTTTAACCCTTAATATTTTTTTAATTTTAGTAAAATAGTAATTTTATTATGCAAGGAATAAATTCTAAAGAGCATCGGATCTTGCTGACCGCTTTTCATAAATTCGAACATCTTTCTACTGTTTATAAAAATAAAATTGAAGAGGCCGAAGATGCCAGAACGCGAAAAGCTATGGAAGAACTGGATGCTCTATATGATAAATTTCGGTTATTGTATACTGAACTTGAAAAATGTACCAAAGCTTATGAGATCAAGAAAAAATCGACAAGAAGCCTTCTAAACAGAAGCGTACGGAAATTGATTCCCATCGCAGAAAAAAATAAGAATTTCTCAAGTTAAATCATATTGTATTGGGGCAGAAAGGGTAACATAAGTAGCCAAGGATATCAAAAAAATATTTCCTTAGTGAAATCTGAGAAAAAAAGCCTTTAAACTCTAATGTCTATAGGCATTTGATTTTTAAAGCTTCTTCTGAAATTTCTACTGGCTTTGATCTTAAAGCAATTATCCCTTTCATTTTGCATGGCTGATCTTATCATTTTGATAGGTATTAGAAAGTTAAGAGACAGATTCTTTTAAGAAATATATTAGGTTATCATTATCTTAACTAAGTAAAATGAACAATAAAACTATTTAAAGATAATAAATTTAATTAAGCATAAGTAGATCCAATAGTAACAACAGTTCGAGATATTTTTTTTGCAATTGCTTCAGCATGTTTAAAAATAAAAAAATGATCTCCCTCTAACAATTCAAACGTGCAAGGAAGTGACGTTTCATTCTGCCATGCTTTCATATCATTTAATGATGTTTTTTCTTCACCTCTTCCAATTTCATCTTTGCCCATACAAACATGGATAGGAATTGAAAATGGCTTTTCCATGGCTAAAAATTCATAATCTTCAATAGCTTTAAAATCAGATTTCATTATCGGATAATATAGTTCCAAAAGTTCCTTGCATTGAAGTATTTCTTGTGGCAAACCACCTATTTTTTCAACTTCTTTCCAGAAAACAGTTTCAGGTAATAATGATTTTTTAGTGTCAAATCGACTAAAACCTGGGGCTCCCCTTCCTGTAAAAAAAAGAGATGTAGGTTGTTTTAGTTTTTTCTCAATAATTTTCTTTGTAAGCTCATATCCTAGCAATGTCCCCATACTATGGCCATATATTACATAATTACTATTTTCGATAAGAGGAATGATTTGATTCAATAAGTCGTCAACTAATTCATTAACTGTAACTAAAAGATCTTCCCTGAATCGGTTTCCACGGCCTGGAGATTCTAATGTAACCCAATTTAAATTCTTTGGAACGTATTTCTCTATACTATTAAAACTGTATCTGTTACCTCCAGCAAAAGGAAGTGCGATAATTTTATTTCTATTGTCATTCATAACTTTTAGGTTCGAAATTTATTAAAATGAAACTTCAGATTTTATCATTTTACTTTTTCAAAATATAGTAAAAAAGATAAATTTGATTGTATAATTTATAAGAATTAACCCGTTAGGTGTACTTAAATGGTTTTGATTCTTAATATTGCTTAGATCTGTCAAATATAAATTTATTGACTTATTGAATCAATGTTGATGCTGTAATTTTGGCCAAAATTCAGGTGCTAAAACTTTGAAAAGTTTGGATAATTTCTTCTGATTAGAATTTGATTGAACAAATGAGAAAATAGTGTTTCAATTCTTTTTCGTGATTTTCTAAAAAGATAAACGTATAGTTTATAGTTTTTTATTAATCCTTTTTGGAATTTCTAAGGATATCCGAATGCTCTGAAATAATTATAATTGAATTGATTATGACAATTAGCCTTTGTCGCCAAGCAAAATGTAGGCAGACATTTGATGTTTAATGTTTTTCAAAAAATGTATCTCATGAACTTTTGCTTATGTAATATAATTTTTTATTATATTAACCTCCTTTTGCGCTACTTTAATTTCCTTAAGTCCAGAGGTAAAATCAGCTTCGAAAAAACTAAATGCTGGATTTTTTGCAGTAGTAGCAAGATACGCACATATATTTTTATGAAGAGTTAATTCTGTTAAATACCATGTATTTTTATCGTAAATTACTTGATTATTGATTATCTCGATATCTAAAAAAGGAATAGATAAGCCTTTTCCTTCCGCCTTCATTACACTTTCTCTCATGGTCCAAAATCTATAGAATGCTATCTTTGGATTTGAAGAACTTACAATTTTTTGCCATTGTTTATCTGACATAATATTTTTATAATCAGTAAAATCAATATTTTTAATTGACTCAATATCAATGCCAAGCTTCATTTTTTGAGCAATAGCACAAACAACAAATTTATCAGAATGAGAGATAGTAAAATCTATCTCATCATTTAAAAAAGGTTTCCCGTATTCATTGTATTTAATGTTAGACACCATATTTCTTTTTAGACCAATTTTATCTAGTGATTCCATAAGAAGGAGTCTTCCCAGTAAGAATGCATGCTGATCTTGCCATCTGCGGTAATTCATGCATTTTTTTTTAATGTCTAATGGTAGATATTGGAATAGACTAGACCAACTATTCGATGATAGTGGTAAATCAAATTGACTATAAAAGACTTGTATCAAAAAAAAGCTTTTTAAACATTAGGCAAATCAAATAGCCATGATGTTTTTTGTTAAAAAATAGTTTGCGAATGTCTACAAATAAAGTATTAAATCCTAAAGATTTTTGTAAAAAAAAAACATTTTATTTTTATTGGAGCCAAATTGTTTTAGATATTTTTTATATGTAAAAATCGATAATTTGTGATACAATTACAAGACTATTTTTAAGCATTTTATAATGTTTGCAAACAAAATGCAATAGTTGGTCACGTTGATTTGTTAGTTAAGCCGGTAGATGATTAAATCCCAGCTAATATAGTTTTGTTTGTCTAAATCGTTGGTGGGGATGCTTTTATAGTAAAAGAAGGAGCTAGTGTTTAGAAAAAGTCAATATTTATCAAGGTTAAATGAAGTAAAAAACAATGTTAAATAATTAAAAGTATTACTTTTTTACGGTTTCCCGTAAGGAAAAGATTGTTTAAAAGTATACATTCGTTGCATCTTTGAGATAATATTATGAATCAATGTTTAAATCGGTATAATTTCCGAATCCTACCTTGTTTTATGATACCTTAAAATAATAAGCCCTAAATCTAATTTATTTAAATTTCTAAAGTTGGAAAAAATAACTTTTCTTAAAGTATTAAAATTAAAATTGAATGTAGCATTACCATTGCTAGGATTGTTTGCTGTAATTAATGGTTTATGGAGCAGTAGCTTACTGATGTTAGTTAGTAATAAAATAGCAGGTACACCATTACCTTTTTTTAGTGATTATGACTGGCTTATTTACTTAGTTTTAGTTATAACCTCTTTTGTACTTACCTATTATTTTAAAAGATATATGATAAAGGTAACGTTGAATTTTGGTAAAGAAATGACACTTCAGATTATTAATAAACTTCGATTATCAAATTATGAGGCTTATTTACGTATTGGAGAGGCAAGAGTTAGAACAGCAATGTCAGATATAGGAAGATTGGAATCATTACCAGAAGTTTTTATTGTTTTTTTTAATGCGTTGATAATGATCATCGCTGGCATAGGTTATATGTTTTGGCTTTATCCAAAAGGAGCAGTAATGATTATAATTCTAATAATAGTATTAGCCTTTATTTATGTATATCGAAATGAAGCTATTCAAAAAAGTATGAATAAAGAAAGAGATCTTGATGATAGCTTTATGGAAAATTACAATGATTTTTTACATGGCTTCAATAAGATCAAGATGAGTACTAAAAGAAGTGATTCTATTTTTTTTAATCACATTGTCAAAAACCGTGAGAGTGCCATAAAATTAAGTATTAAGGCAGAGCTGTCAGCATTTGGCAATGATTTAATAGGGCAATACTCTTTTTACATTATAATTGGCGCGATACTTTTTGTATTGCCTTTAATTTTTAAACTTGATCAAATTGTTATTTCGGGTTTTATGGTTGCTTTATTATTTTTAATGGGGCCAATAACGATTTTTATAAATCTCATGAAAAATGTTATAGCTTATAAAATTGCATTTGAAAGAGTTAATCAGTTCAATGAGATTGTTGCAGGTAATTTGAAAGATTCTGATTCTTTACAGATATCTATATCTGCTAATTCTTTACCAGAGTTTAAAGATCTTTACATTAATAATATGAGTTATTACCATGTTGATGATAAAGAGTCAATTAGTTTTGAGTTAAAACCAATCAATTTAAAGATTACGAGAGGAGAAGTTATTTTTATTTCTGGAGGTAACGGCAGTGGGAAAAGTACTTTTATTAATCTATTATCGGGACTTTACCTCCCTAAATCGGGGGAGATAATTTATAATGATGTAATTATTGACAAGGAAAACAGATCGGATTATAGAGACATGATATCTTGTATTTTTTCTGATGACTATCTGTTTTCAGAGAATTATGATGATTTTAATTTACTTCCTTCAAATGATGATTTAAGCAAACTTTTAGAAAGAATGAAACTTAATGGAATCATTCGACAGGACGTAGCTAATAACAAAATATTTCAAAGTTTATCCAGCGGGCAAAAGAAAAGATTAGCCTTGATATATTCTATATTGGAAGACAAAGATATTTTTATTTTTGATGAGTGGGCTGCAGAGCAAGATCCCGATTTTAGAAAATATTTTTACGAAAGTATAATTCCTGAATTAAAAAGTAAAGGAAAAACGGTAATTGCAATAACTCATGATGACGCCTATTATAAATTTTGCGATCGATTGATAAAATTTAATTATGGAAAGATGTTAGATACAGAAACTAGTTTCAATCCGTCAGTTCTGGTATCAGAAAACTTAAAGTAATATTTCCTTTAAACATTACTTGAGAATGTATTTTTTATATTCTATTTAATATAAGATTTATGTTTTTTAAAACTTAAAGATTAACCCTTAATTATTTACAATTTAAAATTAGTTCAATAGCCCTTAAAGTTAATGAATTCAATTTTTAATGCTTTTAAATTAGTAACTAAAAAAACTATTCAATATATGGAATCGCTTAAAAAGTATCATTTGTCACAAGGTGCAAAAATTGTTTCATCTTCGTTGCCTGGAGATAAATCAAAAGTTTTATTAGAATTACAGAAGAATATTGAAGGTAGTGTTGTATCATATCCAAAGAAAATGCCTATTGCTTTAAAACGTGCAAAAGGTAGTATTATAGAAGATGTTGATGGAAATCAATTTATTGATTTTTTTGGAGGTTGTGGAGTTCTAAATGTAGGACATAGCAATGATTTTGTATTAGAATATGTTAAGGAACAACAAGAAGAGTTGATTCATGCATTGGATTTTCCTACCGAAAATAAAATTTTCTTAATTCAAAAAATATTAAATAGTCTGCCAGCAGAAATAAGGGAAGATTATAAAGTTAGTTTTGGAGGACCGACTGGTTCAGATGCAGTGGAAGCTGCAATAAAGCTGGCAAAAATTAAAACAGGACGTGATGGTATTATTGCTTTTTCTGGAGGATATCATGGAATGACTTCAGGGGCATTGGCAGTTACATCTGATACTTTTTTTCGAAAAAAAATAAGCTCTCTGATTCCGAATGTACATTTTGTCCCTTATAGTTATTGCTACAGATGCCCTTTTAGTAAAAATAGTAATAATTGTGATTATGATTGTGCAACACATTTTGAATGGATATTAGAAAACGGACATTCAGGGGTAACTCTTCCGGCGGCAATTATATTAGAACCAATACAAGGAGAAGGAGGGAATATTGTCCCTAGGCCCGGATTTTTAGAGCGTATAGTTAAAATAGCCAATAAGTATGGTGTTATTGTCATTTTTGATGAAATTCAAAGTGGTTTTTACAGAACAGGAAGTTTTCTGGAATTCATGAATACAAAAGCAATTCCTGATATTATAACATTTTCTAAAGGTTTTGGAGGAATTGGATTTCCAATTTCAGGGTTAATATATAAAAGAGAAATTGAAGCATGGGAGACAGCAGAGCACATAGGTACATTTAGAGGTAATCAGGTAAGTATAGCTGCTGCTAGAGGAGCATTTGATTTTATTGAAAAATATGAAATAGAAGAATATTCGAAAGTAATTGGGGCTTATCTAAAAAAGCAATTAAATAGTTTGGCATTGGATAATTCATTTATAGGAGAAGTTCGTGGAAGAGGTATGATGATAGGTGTCGAGTTTGTAAAAGATAAAGCCACTAAAGAACCTTTTTCAGAATATCTTGTAAAATTCAGAAATGAATGTTTTAAAAGAGGGTTATTGTTCGAAGTAGGTGGCCATTATAATAATGTACTTAGACTAGTTCCTCCATTAATTACTACTCATGATATAGTTGATGCGGCAATAATAATAATGAAGGATGCTTTTGTTGTTTGTAATAATGAATATCTAAAACAAACCCTGGTTTAATTCCAATAAATATTAAAATGAATATAAAATCAAAACTACATATAGCCCAGCAGGAAGTTTATTATGGGCAGTTGATGGATCCAAAAAATCCATTATACAATATTGGAGGTTATACGATCTTTAAGGGATCTTTCAATACCTCGCAGTTTAAGCATGTAATAGAAGGGCTATCTAAGGTTTTTGATGTTTTTAATATTAGGTTTGATTTTACAGAAAATGAACCGTCATTTTGTTTAAAGGATTTTCAAGAAAAAGTTACGATTGATGAATTGGATTTTTCGTCAGAAATTGAGCCAAGAGTAGCAGCTAAAGAATGGATGCAAGCTCAGTTCAATATTCCTTTTGATTTAAATCAGGAAAAATTATATATTTATACACTAATAAAAATAGCAGAAGATGAGTTTTGGTGGTTTGTTTGTTTTCATCACTTAATAACTGATGGATTTGGTTTTGCTGTAAAAGTAAATTATGTAATAGGTGAATATGAAAATTTAATAAGGGGAGGTGAAAAATCTGAAGTTGTGTATCCATCTTATTTGGACGCTACAAAAAAAAGTTTTGATTATCTTCTATCTGAGCAATATCACAAAGATGTAATTTATTGGAATGAAAAATATAGTTCAATCCCTAATTCTTTACTAAACGATAAAAGGCAAAAAAAAGAATTAGGCGGTAATAGGATCTCAATTCTTATTTCGAAGGAAGATCGAGAATTATTTAATCGTTTATCCCTAGACACAAAGGCAAATATTTCTCAATTTACAATTGCGGCATTACTATTATATTTAGGAAAAACAACAGATAAGGAAACTTTTAGTTTAGGAATTCCTGTTCATAATAGAAGCGGGAGAAATGAACGAAAGACATTAGGAATGTTTGCGGGAATACTTCCTTATAAAGGTAAATATGTTGGAGAGCAGATTCTGTCGGATGTAATTTCTGAAATACAACAAACACAACGCAATGATTATAAACATCGATTGTATCCTATTTCATATTTAAACAGATCTCTTAAATTATTGTCAGAAAGTAGATGGCAACTATTTGATATTGTTGTAAATTATGAACCTCTTCCTTTTCCAAAATCCTTATCTCCAAATCTTCACATTGAGATAAAACATTTGGCAAGTACTTTAGTAGAATATCCGTTGTCTATTAGATGGTCAGATTATGGAGAAGATTCTCCTTTGGAATTAAATGTTGATTATCAGAGAGGGTATTTTGAAAAAAATGAAGTAGAGATGTTAATAAAAAGATTGCTTTATATTATAAGGCAATTTGAATTTGGATTAAACAAGCCAATTGAAGATATTTCGATTATTCCAATTGAGGAAGAAAAACAACTATTGCATCTATTCAATGATACGGCAGTTGCTTATCCAAAAGATAAGACTGTAGTTGATTTGTTTGAAGAGCAAGTGAAGAAGACCCCTGATGCTATAGCTGTTGTTTATGAA
>NZ_CADCST010000165.1 GCF_902804485.1 Flavobacterium collinsii
GTATCTTGAGACAAGATTTTGTCTGAACAAAATATATTAAATAGTATTATAAGGGCAAACCAAAAATAAATTTTATACTTATACATTTCATAAATGATTTAATTAACTATAAAGATGTAATAAATTAAAAAGGAAAGAATTTACTCTTTCCTTTTTTAATATAATATTTTAAAAATCTTGCTAACTTTTCGCTGCAACTCCTGGATTTGTTATGGCACCAGCAATTACAAATGCTTGTTTTTGAAATGTAGGTACAGATATAATTTCTTGAGAAGGACTAAAAGTTAGTGTGAATTCTGAATTATTAGAACCTTGTTGATAACTACTGCCAGAGGCTCCAGCGCTGAAGCTTCCTAAAGATATAAATCCAAATAGTTTCAAGTTACCAGATGTTTTAGTACTCCATGAATCTTTAAAACTATTAAAGTCGGCATTTTTGTATTTAATAATTATTGTTGGATAATTACTAACAATAAAATTATTCGTCCAGCCAAAATTACCACCATCTTTAAATGATTTAAAATCAAAAGGAGGAGGAGTTGAAGAAGAGAATTTAAATCCACTTACATCTTTTCCTTGATTTTCATATGCCTGACGAATTATAGAACCATTATACCAACCTGTGTTAATATCCTGTTGCCAAGCTAATGGACTTATAGGAAGGATTGAATAACCTTTATATTGAACTGTAATTTCAGCATCTTGACTAGTACCCTTAAAAGTAGACATATCATAGCTAAATTGTGTCCCTAATGAGAATTTAAGCCAGGAACCAACAGAAAAGCCTGTGCTTCCGTTGATACTTACATTCAGATTTGATCCAGAAGCTTTTGAAGTTTGCATTTTGAATTCGATAACTCTCGATTCATTATTCAAATCATTTTGAATATCTGCGATTGACTTATTTAGATTCCATCCAGTTCTAAAATCGTTATCAATACTGCCATCAACTGGATTAAAGGTTTTTATTCCTCCATTATTTTCAGTTGGATTAGAAGTGTTTCTTCTAGCCTGTGCAATTGTCCAAGACCCAGCCTGCATTTGAGTTTGAAGTGTATTTACAGTGGCCGTCATGTTTAAATAAAGAGATACGTTATTAATTGTTAGATCAGATGAACCTGGTCTATTTGGTAATAAATCTTTAAGATTTCTAGCAGCTGACATTTCGTTATAAGTTAACGGTGGCTTCTTACCAGACTGTGTACCACTCCATTGAGTTCCAAGCACAAAACTAATGATGTAATCATATTTAGTAGCAACACCCCAAGAACCAACAACTTCTTTGGCTGCAGTAATTTGCTCATTTGTAATTGTTCCATAAGCAGTTTGATAATCTTGCACAATCGTAGCTTGTTGTGCTTGAGCATCTCCTTGTATTTTGTTCATTTTTATAGTGTCAGCATTATTCAATGAATATTCAACACCACTTAAAACTTGAATATAATTATTAGGAAATGAACCCGCTGTACCAAGAGCAGCAGCGGGACTTATGTTTCCCGGAGAAACGTTTCCTGTTATGATGTCATAAGTGCCTCGATTGAAAATATTATTTAAATTTTGCCAATTGTACACAAAACCTCCTTGTGCTGGAAATTGTATGGGATAAACAAGATCATTAAGGACTCCCTTTACAGCATTTTGTGTTTGTTCTTGTAAGACTTCGTAGTACTTATTTTGAACATCTTCTTCTCCATTCAATAAAGCTTTGTTCTCTTTAGGAACAGATTTTTCTGCTAAATTACTCATAACTTTTTTATTTTTTTTCTTACTCATAAGGCTTTTCAGATTTCGCCTCCTTTTATTTAACTATAAAGGAATAGTCCGTTTATTTAAGTGGGTTCTGCTCCACTGTTTTATTTATTGTCTCCTTCAAATGTTTTGATAAACAAATCTTTATAAATCATGTAAACACATGCAGGTTATATTATCGAGAAAATTAGTTAGAAACAAATGTTGAAATTTCGATAGCTTTCTTTTTGTTTTCTATTCTAAAATTACAACAGAAGTAAAGTAGAGAATAAAAAAATGGTATGGGACGAGGATTCATACCCATGAGAGGAGTAAAAATTGTAACGAGGCTATTTTTTTATGTAAAATGCGGTAGTGTTGCAAATTCTGGCAAAAGTGACCACTCTATTCCGGTAAAAGAGATCAATTAATTCCGGTCTAAAGTGACCATGTCATTCCGGTTTAAAATGACCACCTGAAAAAGTCGGGGTAAAGATGGATTTTAAAGAGCCATACAATAATGGCAATTTTAAACTGAATACCCATGATCAAAATAATAATACAGTTTCGAACCTAAACTTGTTATACCTTGATTTTGCTGAAGTCGTACTTTTTCAAAATGTATTGTGCCACGATTCTGCCACAAAACTCAATGTATTAAATTTTAATGATGGTTATTACTAAATATGGTCTTAAAAATTTATAAATAATTTATTATAATTTTTTTATTGCGAGTATGAAAATCTAGTTACAATTATTTTACTAGTGGAGAAAGAGGTACCGCTAATTTTATGCCAATCCCAGTAAATACAAAGGGTTACGATATATTACTAAAGCTAGGGGCACCTATGGGGTCACTTAACTTTAAGCGTATTAAATATTAATACATCAAAGATAGGAAATAAAAAATTGTTGTGGCAATTATCGATCCAGAAATTATGAAACCAAAAGGTATTTACTAGGAAAAACATTTAGACAGTGATTAAAGGGGATTATTTGTCGCATATTGGATGCACTTCTCTAATTTAATTGCGGCATCAGTTAATTTAGAGATATCAGATGCAGTTGAATTTGGATCATTTAAAGCAGCGGAAATCTTTTTTTGGATATCATTTCTTTGCGTGCTATAAATAACAGAGGGTAGTGTTTTTTTCCAAGCTACTGCTGTTTTTTCGGTTATTCCAATTATTTGTGAAGCTTCTTTTTGAGTCTTACCTTCATTGATTAATTTAGAGAATTTTTTTCTTTGTTCTGATGTACGTTTGAAACTCATAGGTATTCCTATTTAAATCAAAATCCTTGCAATATCTGATTTTGAGATTAGTATATAAAAAAGTTATTTGATTTTAAAAGGATGTTATACTTATTTATTGTAGTAAGTTTTTTTACGATACTAATATAAGTAAATTAATTTTGATAACCAGGCACTATACTTTACACAAGACCAATTTTGGATAATCTTATATTTAACATCTTCAAGTCTTGGAACAAAATATAGTTATTAAATTCCTTGATATGCTAATCTTTCGCAAACCGAATAATCAAATTTGCAACCTCAAGAGCAGAACGCGCGGGTTAGTTTTTATAATTTTTCAACTGCTTTCAATAAGGTTCTGTGTAAACGCATCTTTACTATAGGATTAAATTTTTAAATACATAATCACAGTAGATATTCGTGTCAAATTTTAGTATTGATCCTCATTTGATTAACGGAGTATTTCTTGAAAAATGTAAATTTGGGCTAAAATGGTCATCTATAAACTTTACTAAAGCTTCTACGGGGTCAAAAGAACAGACCAAACAAATTCGTTGTAAAAAAAGAATACTTAAGCTTATCTACTGAATTGCGTCATTCATTCCTTTATTTCCTTAGTTCATTGTTTTGTTCTTGAAAAGAAGTTTTTTTTAAAATAGTTTTGTCCTGTAAAATCTATCTTATCATAATGGAAAACAAAAAAACAATGAACAAAGAACTAATTTTTTTAAGAACATTTGCAGTTGCAACATCACTTGGAGTTACAGTACTTCTAAGTTCAGCCTTTAAAGAAAAAGGCAATACAAAATTTAAAGAAATTGATGTGGAGCGCATTAATATAGTGGAAAAAGACGGAACTGTAAAAATGGTTATTACCAATGTAGATCGTTTCCCCAATGGAAAAGAAATCATCAATAATAGACCTACCAACGAAAATCGAAAAAAACGCTCTGGTATGCTTTTCTTTAATGAAGAAGGTATTGAATGTGGAGGTTTTATTTACGACGGACAGAAAAAGGGAAATGAACATTCTTCAGGCTTGTCTCTGACTTATGACCAATATGATGGCGATCAGGTAATGCAATTACTTACACAGGATTACAATGGCGGAGACAAAAGAGTTGTGTCTAGTAGTCTTGTATTTAACGACCGTGCGGTAAAAGAATCACAGCTTAAATCAATCGAAATAGCAAAAGAGCTGGAGGAATTATACAAAAGAGATCCGGAAGCCATGCAAAAAAAACTTAGTGAATATGAAAAACAAGGGGTATTAGGAGGTACTACTCGCGTCATGCTCGGTAAGTCTAAAAGTCTGAATAACGGACTCTTTCTCTTTGATGATAAGGGAAATCCAAAAGCAATGTTTTATGTAGATAAAGAGAACAAAGCCAAATTAGATTTCTATGATGATCAGGGTAAGGTCATTGCCTCTTTCCCGGAAAATAACTCAAAATAAGTTTCAGATCAATAATTCTGAAAAAAAGAAATACTATTTTTGTAAAAGTACATCGTCTTTAGAAAATGAAAAACATAATACTAGAAGCTAAGCAATCCGGATATTTTTTACTGTTTGTCTTTTTATTTTCTTACGCACAATCTATACTGGTCCGTTTAATGATTAGGCAGGAATTAAACTGGTATATTTTTACACCGGAGGCTGCTGTAGCTACGCTTATATCATCCTCCGTTTTGTTTCTCATCCTATATTTTTTTATAAAACGATGGCAAAAATCAGATTTGTTCCGTTTTAAAGAAGTGATCAAAATATTCAGCTTTTCTTTATTGGTGTTTCTGGCAATATCGAAAGTTTTCGGACTCATACTTGCTTTCTTATTTGATACATTTGAGCGTAACTTCAATAGCAAAACACTGATTTTGTCAACGTTTTCAGAAATAATGAATACTTTTATCTACGGAAGTTTTTTTCTGGTCTACTACTATTATAGAAAAAATGAAAAGAATCAGAAGCAAATTATACGCTACAATCAGGCTTTGGCAGAAAGTAAAATAAATGGGTTAAAAGCACAGTTAAATCCGCATTTTTTATTTAATAATCTTAATGTTCTGGATCAACTTATAGAAGAAGATCAGATCCTGGCTTCCGATTTTTTAAATGAATTTGCAGAAATTTATCGCTATGTTCTACAAGTTTCCGATCAAAAAGTCGTTACAATCGAAGAAGAATTTGCTTTTGCCAAAAAGTACTTCAGTCTTATGAGATATAAATATGGAAATGCTTATTTACTGGAAGTAGAAACCTTAGATTTTAGCGGTAACATTGTACCGTTAACACTGCAATTACTTTTAGAAAATGCAATTCAGCACAATTTAGGAACAGAGGCAAATCCTGTCCGGATAAAAATAAAGAGAGACAATAATCTTACGCTAAGCAACAATATCATCACAAAACGCAGTACAAAACCCTTATCTGGAAGGGCGCTGTATAACTTAAAAGAACAGTACTGTCTATTGACAAAAAAACAAATCAAAATTCATAAAACGCCTAGCGAATTTTCCGTTTCCATTCCCATAATATCAAAGCTACAACAATGATAAAAGTACTGATCATAGAAGATGAAATCCCGGCAAGAAAAAAGCTGAAAAGGTTTCTTGGACAGCTGAATGAACCGGTCGAAGTAGTGGGAGAAATGGGTACTGTTGAGGGATCAATTGCATTTTTAAACAATGTAAAAGTCGATCTTATACTATCTGATATTGCTTTGTTGGACGGGAATGCTTTTGAAATCTATCATCAGGTAAAAATTACATGTCCGGTTATTTTTACCACAGCTTATGACCAATTCTGGATGGAAGCTTTTGAAAATTATGGCATCGAATATCTTTTGAAACCATTCTCTATGGAACGTTTTCAAAGAGCCTGGGACAAATACCTGCTCTTAGGGAAATCAAATACCAATGAGAGTGATCTGATAGCCAAACTGAATAATTTGCTGCAAAGCGAGGGACAAAAGAAAACGTATAAAGAACGTTTTTCGATAAGCAGCCCTAAAGGGATTTATTTTATAACAACAAATGATATTTTGTTTTTTGAAGCCAATGAAGGTGTGCTGTTTGCTTTTGACGCTTTTGGAAAAAGGCATTTACTGAATGAAACAACGTTAAAAGAAATTGAAGTTTTAATTGATTCACAGTCTTTTTTCAGAATTAACCGCAGTGAGCTCATCCATAAAAAATATGTGGAAAGAATAGAACGTTATTCCAAAAATACTTTTGCAATAAAAATAAAAGGTCACGAAAAACAGCTCAAAACCAGTCAAAGTACTACTGTTTCTTTTCGCGAATGGATCGAAAAATAAAAGCAATTGTTGGATATGCAAACAAAAACGGGTGTGAAAATTAAAGTACATTTTTTAGCATCTTTTTTTTTTAACTTTATGATCAGATTCATTGTTGGCTTCTTTTTTATCGGACAACAATGATTTTTTAAAGAAGCAAAGTAAACATAAAATAGATATTTGTGTTTAAGAATGTTGTCAATACAATAATCTGGAAACTCAACAGAATTTGTACGATGAAATATTAAATAGATATGGCATTAACTTTATACTTAAAAGACTCTGTCGCATTTATGGTTAACTCTTATTCTTTAGAAATTTAAACTCATCCAAAATGAATTCCAAAGGTTATTGTTATCCAAAATCTATAATCCTTCAGACGGTATATTTC
>NZ_CADCST010000166.1 GCF_902804485.1 Flavobacterium collinsii
GATCTTTACGGCCTGAAAATTCGATGTTGCCATCGGCTAGCCATCTGCCTAAATCGCCTGTTTTGTATAGTTTAGCTCCTTTGATAAAAGGATTTGGAACAAATTTCTCTGCTGTTAATTCTTCCTGGTTGAGGTATCCTCGGGAGAGACTATCTCCTGAGATACATATTTCTCCGAAGACTCCGATAGGTTTTAAGGCCTGATCATCGGATAAGATATAAACTTCACTGCCTTTTAAAGGTTTGCCGATGGGAATGAGATTACTTTCTAAATGACTTGTGTCGACTCTGCACATAGTAGCACTGATAGTGGCTTCGGTAGGTCCGTACTTGTTGTAG
>NZ_CADCST010000167.1 GCF_902804485.1 Flavobacterium collinsii
GATTCAGAGTATAATACATTCTCAAAGTTTTGATTTGAGAAATTTGACAATGAATAGTGATTTAATCCTTTTCGTTGAATATTCAGATTTTGATTACGGAAATAAGTATATTAATGACCATTTTAAAGCCGGATATATTAAGGTAAATAATTATGAGGAAATCATAAAAAATGACTCTAATATTAAATTTATAGATAAAGAAATTTTTTGCCCTCAAGGTGAAAATGATTATTATGATAGCGATATGATGAATGGAGGATCCTGCGGTTTGGGAGAGATCTTGGATGCTAACAGAAAATATTATTGTATTCTATTCTTTAAAAAAGAAAAAAAGAAACTGACACTATTGGCGAATCTTTCGAAAAGTGATTCTGACTGGAAAAGTATAATTGAGAAAATAAAAGACGTAAAAGAAATTGAAAATTTAAAATCGCCAGAAGAACGTTATGGAAAAAGTATTGACTATTATTTGAAGTATGATGATTTGCCTAGGTATGACTTTATAAATTATTATAGACAAGTAAAAGTTTTAAAATCAGATACTTTAGTCTTAACCGAGAAACAATTAATCTTGGCGAAAGATAATTTTTTGAAGGGAAATGAAAGCTATTATGAACTGATTTCAAAAAAATTCCCCAAAGAAGTAAAGCAATTCTATATTAATAAAATGAAGGTCATACTTAGTAAAAATGAAGACGACGAGTATTTTAGTTCCTATGATTTTACTGAGGCATACGAAAGGGCTACAAATACAGGCTATATGGATGATAGTGTGATGGGAAAGCAAAAAGAAAAATTAACTAATGAAACAACTCTTGAGGAAAGGATAGTAATTATGCAAGCTTTAATTCAAAATGCTGAACAAGAAGATTAGCCAATAATAGTACTATTAATGAAAAACAAAATTCTCTTAATTCTATTTGTTTTTGTGACAATCATGAAGGCACAAAACAAAGTTACGGACATCACAAACTACGATTATTGCCAAGTTAACAGGAGCACGCTTTATTTTTATAAAATTGAGAAAAAAGGGTTTACTCAAAGTCGTGGCAATTTCTTTCATGGTAATATATTCAGTGTTTATGCTACAGAAAAAGTAGATTCTATAGGCAAAGAATATTATTATGACAGTATGGATGCGATAAAACTCTCTGATTTGGATAGTGATTTTGATTTGTTAAAAGAGTTTAGAGGCAAAGTTTACTTTGTGGATCAGCCTCATTTGAAACAGTTTTATTTCTTGAAAAATGATAGTGTTTTGGTTTGTAGAGTAATAAGAAAGAACAAGGTTTGGGAATTAGAAAAGGAAAAAGAAGATGAAATACATAAGATGGTCCTGGCCAATAATAAAATTATTTATTGGTGTCCCTATCTAGGTTTGATTTATAAAAAAGATAATCAGATAAAAACAAGTTTTGTGGATTTGCAAAGTGAATATAATACTTATGGTCTTAAATTTTCTATAAAGGATAAAAATGCTGTTAATATGGAAACAGGATATTTTGAAATTGGAAAATATACTCTTAAAATAAAAAAAGACAACAATTATGCGGTTTTTAAGGATAATCAAAAGATCTTGGATGACTTGCCATTAAAGTATTACAATAGCAAACATTTTGTGACGACTGATGATAAGACTGTAAAATTCTACAATTCTGATTTTGTGTTAGACAGTACTTTTACCTACCGTGACATTTATCAAGGAGATGGGAATATTGAGATTTTGGCAGAAAACAAAATTAAAAAAATTGACACTCGTCTTTTTGCCTCTACATTTTACAGAGAACAAGCTTTTGGCTGTGGAACTGTTACAAGATATACATTAAGCATAAAACGGAATAGAGTTAGGGAAATTGTTAATGCGGAAATGACTTACGGTTATACATCGCGGCCTAAAAATATTTTTATCGACTCTAAAATAAAATTTGATTCATTGCTTTTTATAAGCCGAGGAAAGACTATGGATTATTCTGTGAATGGTGGTTTTGATGATCGACTGATATTAATTAAAAATAAAAAGGAAGGACTTTACACATTTAAACAAAAAAACGATACCATCACTTTGGCGGAAATAGTGCCTATAAAATATGATAAGATTTATTCATTAAATGGTTTTGTAATTTTAAACAAAAACCATCAAGTGGATTTTTATGATAAAGATTTTAAGGTAAATACTATGCGTTTTACTACTATTGATTTTTTTAGTTATAGCTATCTAAGATATAAAAAAAGGAATCATACCGGAGGCTGGATGAATAAAAAAGGAATTTTATTTGATGATTTATGAAAAAGTAAGCATATCTATTTTGGCACAATGCTAAATTTAATTATTTAAACGGATTCCTTTCCTGCCAATCAGTTTTAGGTTCCAGATAATTGAATAATTTCGCTATGTTATGATTGATTAAAGTATTGCTGTGTGTAATTAATCCGTACATTTTAACAGGCTTTGCTCCAACAGAACTTTTAATTTCTAGGGCAGTTCTGGCAAATACAATGGTTTTGAAACCGTGATTGATAGAATAAGCAATCATGTCATAAAGCATGTTGAGGTACAGCATTTTTTCGCGTTGGATCGTTTCGTCATAACCTAAAAAATAAGTATCCATTGCATTTCCATTTCGAATCAGAGTATTGAATCCAATTAGCTTTTCTTCTAAAAAGTAACCATAAAACAAAAAATTATCTTTCATAATCTCTTTAAAAAAGCTGAAGTGATTTCGGGCTAAGAAAAAGGTATTAAAAGGAGCATTCTTCGCCACATGGAAATACAAATCGTAGATCACATCTTCATATTTCTTAATATCGGATAAAGACATTTTTCGTTTCTCAATTCCGTCCGCTTTTTTTCGGGCCCGTTTGTATTGATCGCGATATTTCTTTGACAGCGCCTCAATATAATTTTGTTCAGAGGTCCATTCTTTGTGGATCTCAAAAATCATATTGGGTTGGGTCGAAAAGGTGTAATTGTTTTTAAATTCGGTCTGTAAAGGTATAATTTCGGTTGCGGTAAAATCTTTTATGCTTGTAATATGGACCTTTTTTCCATTTTCTTTCAGGTTTTTTTTGAGCTGATTAATAGCTTTGTGTAATGTTTTAAAGGCTATTGATAATTTTATATCTGAAGTAAATACAAACGCATTTTGCCCTGTGAGCATATTGTTTCCGACAAATAATACATGTGAAGCAAAATTTTTAAAAGCAAAATTGCGTACAGAAGTTTTTAAACATTGATCGCGTTCGCCAAATGAGTCTAATTTTTCAGCAAACAAAAATTGAGTTAAAACAATTCCTGCCAGTTTGTTGTCGTTGAAAATTCCGATAAAATGACATATCATATTTACCGGACAGGAGTTTTCCAGTACTTCAAGATATTCTTTGGTTAGAAAAATATTATCTACAGCCAGAGAATTCCATTCTGAGGGCAGTAGTGATGTGCTGTTGTATATTTCGAAAGAATAGGTTGTAGTCAAAAGAGTGAGCTAATTTCTTCAAAATTAGATAATATTTATAAGAACTCAATTGCTTTAAGTTATTATTAAGAAAACCCGTCTGAGTTTTAATTTCAAACGGGTTTGTATGTTGTTTTTTAGGCAAATGCACAGATGATTCCACCCATAAGAGTAAGTGAAACAGCCCAGAAACCAGCATGGATAAAGATGTATTTCCATGATTTTCTCTCAAATAAACCATTGATTCCAATCACTGGAAAGGCAAAAAACAACGCCGACATAAATCCGTGAAGGGCACCATGTTTAAACGTACGGTATGCCAGTCCGTAATCATTCAGAAAAGCAGCATAAGAAGGTTTTGCACTGGCAACCAAAGGAGGTCCGCCTACCATTCCTAAAGCACCGGTTTGGTGAATGGTTAGTGACATTAGAATTACGGTAATCATTAAGGAGAAAAGATACGTAAGACCGAATATTTTGAGCATATTTCCTGTTCGGAGATCTTCTTCTGTGAGATTATTTTCTCTCATCCAGATCGTTCCAAACACTTTTGGGTTGTACCAGATAAAACCAACGACCAGTGTTACGATTGCGGATAAAAACAATGCAATAGGGTTAAATTCCATAATATGAGGTTTTTAGGATTAGTTGTTCAAATTTAAACAAAAAATTGCAAAAAACAGATTTTTAAGTAAAGTAGTAAAATTAGGATTAAATTAATATTTATCAACAGTTTATCGACATTATGTGCTTTATAACTGTGAAATGTATAATTTTATACCATCAATAAAACCCCAATTTTGTGATGAAAAGCTTAGCCACATTTTTTTTAGCTTTTATTTTTTCTCTGAATATTTTTGCTGATACGGTTTCAGATAAAGAGAAAGAAGCGCTTATCAAATTGTATGATGCGACAAAGGGTTCGGAGTGGAAAGTAAAGTGGGATTTGTCACTATCAGTGGCAACCTGGCATGGGGTGATTGTCGAGAATGGTAAAGTTGTCGGGCTCCATTTAGCTGCTAATAATTTACAGGGAAATCTGCCTGTTGAATTGTTTACATTGGTTAATTTAGTCACGATCGATTTGCACGATAATAAAATTCAGGGAGAGCTTCCTTTAGAGATAGGAAAATTGAACCAATTAGAGACTCTGGCATTATTCAACAATGAAATTCAGGGACAGTTACCGGGCTCAATTTATACCATAACGACTTTAAAAGTTTTACTTTTAAATCAGAACAAGCTGACAGGCAGTTTAAGCAAAGATGTGATCAATTTTAGCGCTTTGCAAAACCTGAGTTTGTTTGATAATAATTTTGAAGGAGAAATTCCAAATGAATTGGAAAAATTACATCATTTGTTTGAATTGAATCTTTCGTATAATAAATTTAAAGGAGGCGTTTCGAAAAATCTGATTTTGTTGGACGCTCTAAATATGACGATGTTTGATGAAGAGGGGAATCCTTTTTTATTAGAAATCGCCACTAAAAAAGAAACTACAATGGTTACCCGAAATTAATCGTGCTTATGAATGAATTTTACACTCGTTAAAAAGTTGATTAAATATATTTAGTTAATT
>NZ_CADCST010000168.1 GCF_902804485.1 Flavobacterium collinsii
TTACGCACCTGTATATTAAGTTTTGGTTTACCTCAAGCAGTTCAGGTGGTATTGCGTGAAGCTCCTTTGTCATTAGAGCATTTGGTTTTGGATAATTCCCGTGCTATTTTATCACAATTAGATGTTCTGATAGCTCCTGGTAGTCATTGGATGGATATTTCAAAGGCACCATTATTGGAGTTGAAATCGGCTGATGATTCTGAAAATGGCTGTTATTATTTGATTGTATACCAACAT
>NZ_CADCST010000169.1 GCF_902804485.1 Flavobacterium collinsii
GTAATAAATAGTATAGTGCTATCTTTATAAATAAAAAAAATAGCCAATAAGGGCTATTTGTAAAAAAAAACTTAAATGATATAAATATCTAAAATAAATAACTAACTTTAGATTAGTTAAAATTTAGTTAGTTAAATTAAAGATAATGCTATTCTTGATTTATATTTAATTGGTTATTAAAAAAATTAGGAATACATAAAAGCAGGTCAATTGACCTGCTTTTTCTGTTTAATGAACTATGTAAAAGCGGGATTATTTCGCTTGTTTTTTCATTTCTTTTTCAATCATATCGTAGAATTGATCGATTTTTGGCATAACCACAATACGAGTTCTTCTGTTACGAGCTTTGTTATCCGGAGTATCATTAGCTACTAATGGCACATATGAACTTCTACCGGCAGCGATTAATTTAGCAGGGTTTACACCAAGATCATTAGTTAATACACGAACAATTGAAGTAGAACGTTTAACACTTAAATCCCAGTTGTCTAAGATAATTCCGTTGCTTTTGTAAGGAACGTCATCTGTATGACCTTCAACCATACATTCAAAATCTGGTTTGTCGTTTACAACTTTTGCAACTTTAGCTAAAACAGATTTCGCTTTGTCACTTACGTCATAACTTCCGCTTTTGAATAATAATTTATCTGCGATAGAAATAAACACAACTCCTTTCTCTACATTGATTTCAATATCTGGATCGTTAATTCCAACAGCTCCTTTTAAACTTGTAACTAAAGCTAATGTTACACTGTCTTTCTTCGTTAAAGCGTCCTGTAGTCTTGATATTTTTAAATCTTTCTCTTTTAAACTTTCTAAAGATTTTTCAAGGTTTTCAGCTCCTTTAGTAGTTAAAACAGTTAAATCCTTAGAAGTACTGATTAAATCCTGATTGTGTTGTTTATAACTTTCAGCAGTTGCTGCTAATCCTGCTTTTTCTTCCAGACAAGTATTTAATTTAACTGTACAAGAGTTTAATAAATCTTGTATCTCTTTGTTCTTAGCTTCTAAAGCTGCATATTGCTTTTTCGATACACACGAAGTTAAGGCCATTAATACTGATAGTGCGATAACTATTTTTCTCATAAGGTATTATATTTAATTAAACGTTGATTACAAATTTAGTTCTTAATATTTTGATTACTGTTAAAGATTTCCTTAAATACAAGTAATTTCTTTATGTAATACAAGTAAACGACACTTTTTACGGTATAGTATTGCTGTATCTGGAAATCTTTGCGTTTCCTCAGGTATTTTAAAGATATGCAATAAAAAGAGAAATGCGCTTTGAGAATTGCAAAGGTATGCAGGAACTTTCCTTGTGTAAGAAAACGAATACTAGCTATACCGTCTAAAACCATTCGGAAGAAAATCACAAAGAAGAGTCCTTTTTTAGGTAAGTTTTTCACAAGCATTAGTAGTGAATTTCTAAAATTCAAAAAGGTTTTCTTAGGATTTCCCTGCTGCAAAGTCGCTCCTCCAACATGATAAACAACTGAAGCAGAATTGTACTTAATAGTATGTCCTTCATTTGCTGCACGCCAACACAAATCAATCTCTTCCTGATGTGCAAAAAAGGTTTCATCAAAACCTCCCAGTTCATGGTAAATTTCGCTTCTTATAAAAAAGCAAGCTCCTGACGCCCAGAACAATTCACAATTATCATCATATTGTCCATTATCTTTTTCGATAGTATCAAAAATACGTCCGCGACAAAAAGGGAATCCGTATTTATCAATGAAACCACCAGCTGCACCTGCATATTCAAAGTATTCTTTGTTCTTATAGTCCAGAATTTTAGGCTGAATAATAGCAGTTAACTTTTCATTCTCAAAAGTTTCAATGATAGGATTTAGCCAATTTTGAGTTACTTCTATATCTGAATTAACCAAAGCATAAATCTCAGCATCAATATGTTGCAAAGCATCATTGTAACCCTTTGCAAAACCATGATTACCATTGTTTTGAACGATTTTTATTGTGGGAAAATTGCTCTTAACAAAAGTTATAGAATCATCTGTCGAAGCATTATCAGCAACGTATATTTGAGCTCCCTCAGAAAATTGAATAATAGAAGGTAAAAATTGTTCCAATAATTTTATTCCATTCCAATTTAAAATTACAACAGCTATTTTATCCAAAAGTAATTTTTATTTATTTTAATATTATTTGTTATAATCAGGTAAACTTCTTAAAAACTGATATTTTTCATTTTCAAAATCCATCTGACAGTAAAAATGACTCAGTCCGTTTGTAACATTCAAAAACCGTGCCTGCATTGTCATATTATAACGGGCAATCTGATCAAAAGTTGCTTGCGAGATTTTAACCTCAGGAGCTTTACATTCTACCAGTATATGTATAGAGCCATCAGAATTAAATACAACAACATCATATCTTTTTCTCAATCCATTGACAGTGAGTACTTTTTCTACGTTTATTAGCGATTTAGGGTATTTTTTCTCGGTCATTAAAAAACGAACAACATGTTGGCGAACCCATTCTTCTGGAGTAAGAATGATAAATTTTTTCCTGATTTCATCAAAAATAGACACTTTATTTTCGCTATTTTTGAATCGGAAAGTATATGTTGGGAAATTTAGTTTTAACATAAGACAAAAATATAAAATAGTTTCAGCTTTCTGGTTTAAAGTTTCAAGTTTTGAAGCCATAAACCGAAATCTGAAGCTTGAAATAAAATTTGAATGGACGAAGTTGTAAAAATTGTTAATGAGATAAAAGCCGGAGATATAAAGCCGATTTATTTTTTAATGGGCGAAGAGCCTTATTATATTGATAAACTATCGGAGTATATTGAACAAAATGTCCTTGCTGAAGAAGAAAAGGGATTCAATCAAACCGTTCTTTACGGAAGAGATGTTTCTGTTGAAGATATTGTAGCAACGGCCAAGCGCTATCCTATGATGGCTGATCGTCAAGTTGTTATCGTAAAAGAGGCACAGGATTTATCGAGAACAATTGACAAGATCGAATCTTATGTTGCTAATCCAATGACAACAACCGTATTGGTTTTCTGTTATAAGTACAAAACACTGGATAAGCGAAAAAAAGTAACTAAACTACTGGCTCAGAAAGGAGTCGTGTATGAAAGTAAAAAATTATACGAAAATCAGGTTGGAGACTGGATAAAACGCGTACTTGCAGGAAAAAAGTACACCATTGATCCAAAAGCCAATGCAATGCTGGTTGAATTTCTGGGTACTGATTTGAGTAAGATTAATAATGAGCTCGAGAAACTACAAATTATTCTACCGAAAGGAACAGTAATTACGCCCCAGCATATTGAGGAGAATATTGGATTTAGTAAAGATTATAATGTTTTTGAGTTAAGAAAAGCGATAGGGGAGCGAAACCAGCTCAAAGCCTATAAAATTGCAGAGAATTTTGCTCACAATCCTAAAGAATATCCACTGGTAATGACAACAGGATTGGTGTTTGGATTCTTTGTTCAACTTTTAAAATATCATGGACTGAAAGATAAAAACCCTAAAAATGTCGCAGCAGCTATTGGTGTAAACCCTTATTTTTTAAAGGAGTATGATTTGGCCATAAAAAATTATCCAATGCGTAAAGTAAGTCAGATTGTAGGAGCCCTGCGTGATGTAGATATTAAAAGCAAAGGAGTAGGAGCTAATGCATTGCCGCAATCTGATTTATTAAAAGAAATGCTGTATAAAATATTTAATTAAATAATTTAAAAATAATATTCTATTACAAGTGTCTTCGTCTTAAGTGAATATATCCATTTATTCTGATTTATTACGCTGAAATAGTG
>NZ_CADCST010000170.1 GCF_902804485.1 Flavobacterium collinsii
ATTGCGGCGGGGCTCACCTCTTCCCATCCCGAACAGAGTAGTTAAGCCCGCCTGCGCAGATGGTACTGCAGTTATGTGGGAGAGTATGTCGTCGCCTTTTTTTTTAAAACCCTATCCAAATCGGATAGGGTTTTTTGTTTTATAGCGTTTTTTAAATTCTTGCGTGCTTTGCGTAATGCTTTGCGAACTTTGCGGTTAAAAAACAGATCGCGGATTGTACTGATTCGCTATGCGAAAACGCGGATTAGAACAGATTTTTTTTGTTTATTTTTTATGTATTAGTTGCTAAGGGCTAGGTTGTTCTTTTGAGATTTGGCATTTGCTCTTTCAGAGCAATATTTACGCATAATACTCTTAATTATTAATAAGGGCTGAAAGCCCGAAAAGCAGAAAGCATAGTGCGAAGCGCTATGAAATAAATAGAAATAATATCATTTTTCGCCCTGAAAGGGCAGAAGCCTCAACATAAAGAGAAGAATTTATATTATTTTGAATAGTATTTTCTGGAAGATATTGATTTTTGGTTATCGAAAACTAGTAAGAATTTGTTTTTTTGCCCTTTCAGGGCTTTTTCTTTAAGGTATTGTTTCTATCGTTGACTGCGTTAGGGATGGCAGCGGTATCCTTTTGTGATAGCTGGCCTTTTCTTAAATCAGTTAAAACTTCTATCACAAAAGATTTAGCGTACAGCCCGACCCGAAGGGAAACGCCCAGAATAAGATTATACGTAAAACCTGATCTCTAGAAAGAGCTTGATGTCAATAAAATCAAAAATTTTCTCTTGTGTGAATTATAAGTGACGATTTCAACTGTGGGGCTAGTATTGTTGTGACGTATTGCCTCCCAACGGTTGAAACCGTCGGTAATATTTGCAATATTGTGTTTTGTATAACTTTGAGTCGCTGAAAAGGAAGCACTCAATATTCTTAAATCTCTGAAGTTTTAGATGGGTGACTTGTTGCAAAAAAACTTCATTAGCTATTTTTAAGTGCAAAAATAATCTACAAGATGTAATTAGATTAAAGAAAAATATTTTATCTGTTAATCAGCTATTTTTTGTTATATGTAAAGTTATTACTCGAATGGACATTTGGGCTAAATAATACTGTAGATGTAATACGGCAGGTACTGCAAATAGTTTTATAATACATTGTGACAATTATTCTAAGGTTATCACAAGAATACAACTAAATTACTTTTTAACGGGTTATTTAGTTGTATCTGACTTAAAGGGTATTAGTTTTTATTATTTGTAAAGAAGTATAGTAGTAATTTGCTTAGAGCTAAGTAAAAAGTTATTATAAGTGCTATCATTGTTTTATTATTTTTTTTGATTTTAATAATGTTGTGATGATCCCGAGAATTACTTTTATAGCAGTGATGTTATATGGTGTTGACTGATGTGGAATGTTTTGTGGCGTTATGCATTTTCGTTGTTATTACGGTAAAAATGTAATACCAGTTAAGTCTGCTTTATTATTTTTTAAGAATTCGTAGGTAATTTTATCGGTTTGACAATTTATGAATTGAACTCGTTTCAAGTTGTTGTTTTTAAAAAAGGTGTTTGTAAGTGTTGAATTTTGGAATATTACTTTTTTGAATTCACAGTTTTCAAAATAGCAATCCTCCAATGTTCCTTCAAAAATGATATTATCAAATTGCATTTCAACAAATGATGTATGATTCCATATTGCATTTACTACCGGATTGTTTATAAAAACTCCAGATTTGAATTCTGCTTCGGTAAAATTAGCATCAGAGAAATCACAGTCTTTGATGTGACTTTTGAAAAAAAGAGCTTCTTTTAGTAAACAATTTTTAAAAGTATTTTTGTTTAAACTGGAATTTAAAACCTGACCTTTTCTAATATCAGAAGCTGAAAAATCGCAATTGTCAAGATGATTATTCTTCATGAAATTTGCTCCAATAAAATTGGCGCCAGTGAAATCACAATCTTTAAGATAGTTTCTGGAAAATTCAGTCTCTTGTAAAGAACAATTTTTGAATATATTGTGTGTAAGGTTTGAGCTCTGGATATTACTGTTGCTAATGTTGGAATTTGTGAAGTCACAGCCATTTAGATTGTTGTTTTTTAGAATAAGACCCGATATATCTGATTCAATAAATAAGCAACGTTGCATATTGGAGGAACCAAATTTTTGGCTTAGATTTTTCAACCCCGAAAAATCAGCGTCTACCCAATTTCCATTTGACATATCCCAGCTAAGTTTTTTCTTTTGCTTTATCGATAACAATTCATCAGATTGATTTGCTAATAGTTCAATTGGTGTGGTTTTACTAGTTTCGGATTGAAAATTTTCGGAGAAATAATTAAGATCAACACCCAGAACTTCGGCCAAACGATTAAAAGTTGTTATATCTGGCATTGATTCTCCGCGTTCCCATTTTCCAACAGCTTGTGAACTAATAAATAGATGTTCGGCAAGCTGTGCCTGAGATAAGTTTATTTTTTTTCGTGCTACAGCAATTTTATTGCCGATCATTTTAGTATTTAACATGGTGTTATTTTTTTTGTTTTTAGATAATACAAAGGTATTTGGATGTGTTTTTAGAATCAAAAAAAAACAAAAACTTATAGTTGTATTTAGGCTACTTTTGGTTGCTATTTGACAACTACAGGTAGTATAGATGAGTGAAGGCTCGGAAATCCTGGGAGCTGATAAATACTTATAGCTTTGGTTGAAGTAAAATAAAAAAAAACAGCTCAATTCTGAGCTGCTCTTAATCAACTCAAAATTGAGCTGTTCTTGATTGTGGGGGCAAAAAATTAATCTTGTAAAGAAAGACTCTCATTTACAGCTTTGGTTGTAACTTTTATTTTGTGTGTCATAACCTTACCATTTTCTATTATCTCTAAGAAATAAAAATCGGATGAACAGCCTTCTAAACTAATCGTTGTTGATATTTCTAGTTTATTTATTTCCGACTCTCTGGAGTAAATTAAAATTTGATTTTGATCATAAATATTGAAAGAAGAACTTTCGGCAGCATCCAGTATAAATTTTATTGCTTTTTGATTTCCGGTTGCTATAGTCAAAGTATAATTGCGTGTACTTTCATCAGTATAAGTATAAATTGACGACAATAATAGGTCTCCAATAAATACTGTTTTACTAAATTGTGTCATTCTTTTAATTGTTTGATAGTCAAATAAAATTAAGGCGCAAAATTAGAAAATAAATTAAGTTTTATTCAAAGAAATCTTGTTTTTATAGTGGTAAATTGCTGAATTATAGATATTTTGGTGTTTCTATTAAAT
>NZ_CADCST010000171.1 GCF_902804485.1 Flavobacterium collinsii
AACAGCAGCCAATACCAGTGTAACCCCAATCAAAACGGGTCCATTGAGCATTGATGCAGACGGAGTATTAACCTTAGATCCAAACACTGTATCGGGCACTTACCAAATCACTTATACTATTTGTGAAGACGGTGCAACCCCTGTAAATTGTTCAACGACTACTGCTACAGTTGAAGTTAAAAATCCAATCGTAGCCAACATTGACAATACCTACCCAGTTCAAACACCGGGTACAACAACAGCAACCACAGTTGGA
>NZ_CADCST010000172.1 GCF_902804485.1 Flavobacterium collinsii
TCATAATAATCAATAATTTTTATTTCTTTTTTAGATTTTATAAAATTAGTATTGAGTGTAATCAAGAATGTCCCACCTTTAGTAGCAACTGGTTTACCAAAAAAACATTCAATTTCTTGATTATCTATAGGGTCGTAAAGCGCGAATTTTGTTAGAGAAAGAACATTTATCAAAAATCGTTTGTCATATATTTTATCAGATTTTGATAAAGCTTTTATAATAATTGGAGAGTTATTAAACAACTCAACTGATTTAAATTTACCTTTCCTATAGATTTCGAGACCAAATGGTAATTCTTTAAGTGTTTTTTTTAATAAATTAGATGATTTTAAAACTTCTATTTCTGTTGCTATTTTATTTGTTGAGGTAAAAGCGTCAGAATTTTTAACCGTATTTGCACTGGGGACACCTTCTTGATTATCGGCTAATTTTAGTTTAGCAGTACTTTCATACATAGGAGTGACATATTCCAGATATTTTTCAGCTAGTAAAAGGCCTAAAAACATTATCAATAGAATGATTGGTATGCCCTTAAGAAGCGGTCTGAGTAATCTAATGTTTTCGTTCATTACTTAAGTTTTGATTAAAACAATCCTATAAGAATAGCCGCTGCCGTTATAGTTGAAGTAAAAGGAATGATAATTGAAATTTTTTTGTCAAACTCTTTATTCTTTTTAGAAGGAACAATAACAACATCGCCAGGATAAAGTTGAATATTTCTATTGCGAATATCATTTGGGATTGTCAAATCGATATTCGTTACCCTTACATTTTCTCCTTCTTGACGTAATATTTTTATAGCTCTCAAGTTGGCATAAAATTCAAAACCTCCTGTTTTACTAATCATTTCTATGAGTGAATTATGATCTTTGTCTACAGTAATTACATTCGGATTTCTAACCTCTCCAAGAACTGTGATTTCTTTGTTAAGGACTTTTACATCAATAATTGGATTAATGATCCATTTTTTGAGCTGATTTTTTATATATTCTTTTAACTCTGGAACAGTTTTGTTGACTACGTTTGTTGTTCCAATTTTAGGGATTTCTATGCTTCCATTGGCATCTACAAGCAGCCATTTACCATATACTTCGTTCGAGTCATAAATTCCATAAACTGATCCTACACTTAGATTTTCTTCACCCCAAACGGATAAGGATATTTTATCATCTTTTCTAATTCTATATTGATAATTTGCATCGTATGAAAAAGTAGCAGTATCTTTTACCGGTTCCTTTGTTTCAAATAGATTGTACGTTTTACACGAAGTGAAAAGTAATGTGACTAGAAAAATTTTGATTATAATTCTCATAAAGTGACAGTGTTTAAAACTAAAAGAATGAAAGGATTCTTTGTACAATACTGGGATTAGATTCTCTTATCAATGCTTTGATTGTGATTATTTTACTAATGATGTTAGCAATTTTAGAACTTACCGTTGCATCTTTTATTAAGTAGTCAAAGGCTCCATATTTGAGTGCATCTACAGCAGTTTCTATGTTTTCCTGACCAGAAATCATGACGACGTAGATGTTTGGATTGTATCGTTTTATTTTTTTTAAAACATCAAATCCTTTCATCCCATCCATATTATGGTCTAAGAATATAATATCTGGATTTTGGTCAAGATTGTCAATGCAATCATTGCCGTTACTGTAATATGTGACATCGTAATGACCAATGTTTTTTAGAAACTGTTCATAAACGTTGGCACAAAATATATCATCATCAACAATAAAAAATTTGAATTGGGTTTCAGCTTTCATGGTATAATAATATTTTATAATTCTTATACTAAAATCAAACCATTTTTGTAAATTATTGATATTTAGTTAGTTAGTTTTTTTTTATTATGAGTATATTCCAAATTTTGGAAAATAATCATGAATTAGATCAAAGATTACAGGAGATTTTTAGTAGTTTTAAGATTGATAAGACTTGATTTTTAATACTATATTCAGGGCGTAATTTTCTGTAGCAATTCTTTAGAGTTAGCGAAAGACATTGCAATTCAATTTCTTAACATTATCTATAAAAAAGTGAATCATTTTAGAAATTAACATCCTTTTGAACCGAAAACTAGCTAAATAGAAATGAAATTACATATTAAGTTCATTTTCCAGTAATTGGAGCACCACTTTTTCTAATGTTTCCTTTACTTTATTATAAATGATTAGGGTCTGACTTATATCTTTACGGTTAGTTTTTACGACTTTTTCAAGAAATTTAACATCACCAATAATAGATTCAATAGCTAAGTTTTCTATACTAGGCTTGATTTTGTGTATTAATCGTGCCAATTCATTAAGATCATTTTCAAGAAGAGCGTTATCAATAGTCGCTAAAGTATCGGTTATTTGATTTGTAAAAATGAGAAGCATCTTTAAAACAAAATTTTTATCTCCTTTGCTCATATCTTGCAATATATTTAAATTGTATAGTGGCTTTGTAGAGGTACTATTTTGATCAGCGGCTACATTTTTTTTGCCAAGAGTATGTTTTGCAATTGTTTCTATCAAAATTATTTCTTCAAATGGTTTGGTTATATAATCATTCATCCCTGCTTTTTTGCATTTATTTATTTCTGTTTTAAATGCATTTGCAGTTAATGCAATAATTGGGATGTTCAGTTTTAATTCTTTTCTAATAATTTTAGTAGTCTCAATTCCATCTAATTCTGGCATTTGTATATCCATAAGTATGATGTCAAATTTTTCTTTTTTTAATATTTCTAATGCCAGTAATCCATTTTCAGCCTCAGTAACCTTACAGTTATGATAAGACAAGGAATTCTGTGCAACCATTCTATTCATTTCATTATCTTCTACCAATAAAATTGCTATATTGTCTATTTTTATTAATTTTCTTTCCGTTTCAAGACCTTTTAAATTATGCTCGTTTCCTTTTTTAAATTTGAAATTAATGTGTATTCTTGTGCCCTTATTTTTCTTGCTTTCTACTTTGATTTCTCCTTTCATTAGTATAACTAATTCCTTAGTTATTGCCATTCCTAAGCCAGTTCCTCCGAATTTTCTGGTTATTCCTTTATCTTCTTGGGAAAACTTCCTAAACATCGTATCTATAAAAAAAGGATCCATTCCTATTCCTGTATCTGATACGGAAATACATAATTCTTGTGACAAAACATTGTCAGAGATTAGTTCGCAGTTGATAGTAATTTGTCCTTTATGAGTAAATTTTAATGAGTTTCCTACTAGGTTAAATAATATTTGTTCTAATCGCAGGCTGTCTCCTATTAGTACTTTATGGATATGACTAGAAATGGTAGTTGATAGACTTATTCCTTTTTGTTTTGCCTTAGGTTCTAAGACAGTAATGATTTTTTTAATTGAGGTCTCAAGAGTAAAATCGTTATTTTCAAGATGCATTTCACCTGCCTCAATTTTAGAAATATCTAAAATATTATTAATGATAGCGGATAAATGTTTGGATGCAATTGTACTATTTTTGATATGTTGTTGCTGCAGTTCTGTTAACTCTTGTTTTTCTAGTTCTCGTAAAAAACCAACTATTGCATTAAGAGGTGTACGTATTTCATGGCTCATGTTAGCCAAGAAGGCTTCTTTAGCAATCGAGGCATTTTCAGCTTTTGTTTTCTCACTTTCTAGGTCAATTTCAAGTTGTTTTTGCTTGGTTATGTCTAAGTGAGTTTCTATGGAGCCGACTAATTTTCCGTTGTCATCATAATTTAATGCACGGCTTATTGCCCACCATCTTAACTCGCCTCTTTTATTGGTTATCGGAAATTGAAAAAGTTCAGAAACGGTTTTATCTTTTGTATTAACTCTGGTTTTTACGCCATCAAAGTTGTTTCTGTAGCCAAAAAAATCGGTTGTCTTTTTTCCTAGCAATTCTTTAATTTCATAGCCAGACATTAACTCAAAAGTTTGATTCACATATTGTATGATGTCGTTGTTGTCAATTTCGATTAATCCCAGATTTACATTGGCAATAATATTTCGGTATTTTTCTTCTTGATGTTTTAGACTTAATTCAGAGTGTTTTCTTTCGGAAATATCTTGAATAAAAAAACAAAAAAAAATTTCGTCTCCCTGTTTTATCGGAGTTATAGTGATTTCTATAGGAAACTCATCTCCAGATTTATTTAAGACAGATAATTCTATTTGTTTACTTAATCCAGAAACATCACCAGTCTTTAAATACATGTCAATTGCACTTGATTGCAAATCAATATGAATTTTATCTGAAAAAATATTTTCGGATAAATGTTTACCAAGGACTTCCTCTCTTTTCCAACCAAAAATATTTTCTGCTTGATTATTCCAAAAAAATATTTCTCCAATACTATTGACATTTATAATACAATTTAGGGATGAATTCAAGATTAGGTTACTCCTAATTTCACTTTGTTCCAAAAGCGATTGTGTTTTTATTCTTTGTGTTATATCATTATATTTCCAAAGAGATCCTTTATGTATTGAATTTATGAAGATGGGGATATAATCTCTTTCTAAAAATCGATTATCAACAGTTTCTAGCAGTTCATTGGTAACTATGACTCTTTTTTTTATTATTTCCTTTATTCTGCGTTTAAATGATTCGGGATTTTTAAATTGGTTTCCTGAAATTTCTGACAAATGGGATAGTCCGCTGCTTGCTATTTTTTCTGGTTGACAAAATAGTAAAAATGTGTCACAATATAATTGATTGGTGAATATTGGTCGTTGATTTTCATTTTCTACCAAAATTGCTGATTGTAAATTGGTTAAAAGTGTTTTTAATAATTCAATATTTCGGGAGTAGTTCTTTTTTATTTTTTTTCCTTTTAATATTTTATCTTTTAAGTAAGTAGAAATTAAATAAATATCATTGTGTTCTTCTTTGTTCTTTATCTCATCGAAGATTGAGTCTAACCCTCCAAGACTTTTGTCTAACTTTTTTATAGATTCTTTCTTGTTATGAAGTTTTAATTTTAATTTTTTATTTGCTAATTCATATTCTTCTATTATTTCATTAAAAGTACTATGAGCTGTTTTTTTTTCTTTTTCGAAATTATTATAGCTTTCATTGATAGCATTAAAAAAAGCAACCATAGTATGATTTTTTATAAAATCTGTTACTAAATGTTTATCTATTTGTTCTTGTAAAAGTTTATGAAAGTTATTCATTTTTCGCATCTGTTAGAAAAAATACAACTGGGAGATTTTTTTAGCGAAATCTATTCTTCAAATGAGTTTTAATTGCAGTTTGTCTATTCTCTTAGTTTTGATAATTAGTTTTTTTAGAAATTAGGGCATTTAATTTTTACTACTGAATGAAGTACCAAGTTTTAAACTGCTTTTGACTGAATTAAATTATAAATGGTAGATTTTCCAATATCTAGTTTTTTAGCCGTTCGAATAACATCATTATTATTATTTTTTAAGAAATAAAAAATTATTTCGGCTGTGTACTCCTTTAATGTCTTTTCTTTCGAAAGGAATATGTCATTATTGTTTATACTAATAAATGTGAGGTCATTGGGTAAGATTTTGTTTTCTTCACACATTACACAAGCTAAGTCAATGACAGATTTTAGTTCTCTAATGTTTCCATAGAATGGATATTTCATTAATTTTTGTTTTGCTTCTTTAGATAATGTAATATGTTTAATTTTATTCTCGTTCACAAATAAATCAATAAAATACCTGGAAAGTAACAAGGTGTCATTTCCTCTTTCTCGAAGTGGGGGCAACTCTATAGGTAATCCAATTATTCTGTAAAACAAATCCTCTCTGAAGTTTCCTTTTTTCACTTCTTCTGTTAAATCTTTATGTGTTGCTACGATTAATCGAGCATTGAATTTTATTTTACTTGTGCCTCCTAAGCGAACTACTTCTCTTTCTTGTAAAACCCGTAACAATTTACTTTGAAGACTAAAGTCTAGTTCTGCAATTTCATCCAAGAAAATAGTTCCGCCATTCGCTTGTTCAAATTTACCAATGTTTCTATCGGAGGCTCCAGTAAAGGCACCTTTTTCATGACCAAAAAATAAACTCTCCATTAATTCTTTGGGGATGGCTGCCATGTTTATGGCTACAAAAGGTTTGTTTTTTCTGTCAGAGTTGTAATGAATAGCTTTTGCAACTACTTCTTTACCAGTTCCTGTTTCTCCAGTTATAGAAACGTTTATATTGGTATTGATGGCTTTATTAATTTTATTGAAAACAAGTTTTATACCGTCGCTTTGACCAATGATTGTTTTCTCAAAACTTAATTTTTGTTCTAGTTTTTCTTTTAGTCCTTCGACTTCTTGAACCAATTTGAGGTTTTCTTTAATTTTCACAATAGAGTTCCAAAGCAAATCTTTTGTGTTATTGTTCTTTACGATGTAATCTTTTGCACCCGATTTTAAGAAATTTACAGCAACTTCGATGTCCTCCTGACCACTGATAATAATGATAGGAATTTTGTCATTTATTTCTTGTATTTTTTTTAATAGTTTATCTCCTTTTATATCCGGAAGACCAAAGTCTAAGCAGATTATTTGGGGTTTTGTGTGTAAATTATTGATGCAATCCTTTCCAGTTTGAAAAAGGTGCACATCAAAATCAGGATTTAGTTGTAAATAATATTTTATAGTCTCTCCAAAAAAGAGATCATCTTCAACGAGAAAAATTTTTAGCGTGCACATTATTCCTATTATTATTATTATTATTATTATTATTTGAAAGAATTATAGATTAACGAGTAAAAGCTTATTATGGTAATATTTAACAATATTTTTACGCTAAGTTTATAAATAAAATACAATATATAAAAGGATAAAAACATATTTAGTAAAACATGTAGTTATTGGACAATTTATGTTAAATTTAGGTTTATAATGCTAAATAAAACCTTGTTTTATGGCCTCCTTCACTAAGCCACCATCGTCAGTTACCTTAAAAACTTTTTTCATTCGAATGACACGTTTTTGAATTGCACTTGTAGTGAGATGGATAATAGGTTCCAGTTCCTTGATTTTAAAACCTTTAGATAAGTATAGGAGTATTTGACGATTGTAGTCTTCTATCATGAGTTCTTTTTTCCATATTTCATCAATGCATTTTTTTACCATTGGACTTTGGTATTGATTTTCTTTCATGATCTCCATTAACACGAGTTGGAGTTTTTTGGGAGTAATGTCACTTTTTATAATTAATGCATCTGGTCGTATTTTTTTTGCTACATCATAAATAATAACAACCTCAGTGTGTGCAGTAATGAAAATAATTTTACAATTAGGCATTATTTCTCGTATTAAAATAGCTAGATCACTACCTGAAAAAATGGACTTTTCTTCATAACTAGGGAGGCCTTTATCTATTATAGCAATATCATAATGGAGTTTTGTCGTAATATTTTTAAAGAGAAGAGAGTAGGCTTCTTCGCAAGTATAGGCTCTTGTGAAAACGGGTTCGAAAGAGCCAAATGGAGCTATCGTTAACGCGTTTACGTATCCTTCTATTGTTATGGGATGATCATCGATCAGTAGTATGTTCATCTGTTTTGTGTTTAGTTTTAGTAAAAAAAAATAGTGGTTTATGTTAAGTGGAATGAATAAATATTTATCTGTAATTGGATCTGCTTTTTTAGTATTCCTTGTACGTTTTTCTTTTCTAAATTATTTATAATAATGCAACAATTGAAAAGAGAAAATGTAAGTTTGCTTTTTTTGTACTATCAAAGACATTCAAGATGCGACAAATCGGATGATAAAATTAGAATTACAACTTACAGCGGTTAATCAAAATAAGTGGTGCAATTTTTTATTTACAATCCTAGATATTAGTTTTTATTAACTTTGATTTAGCTTTGAAAAATAATATTGTTTTGCTTGTTTAAGGCAATGCTAAAGGTAAATAAAAAATATAAGTTTATCAATTAACAAGATATTTCTTTTTTATTAGTGACTTGTATGGTTTTTAATTTTTATTTTTGATACGACTTATAATTGTATTAAAATTGAAAACAGAACGAAGAATATTTTTTTTCAGTATTATATTGTTGATTATTTCTTGTAACGAAAAGAAATTTGAGCAAGAAAATAAAGATTATGCTTTATTTTTTTTAAAAAAAATAGAATCAAAGAGTTTGGATAATGATATACAAGAAAAGTATTTAGATACAGCATGTCAAAAAATGAAAAATCAAGTAAACGATTTTGTTGCTATAGATTTGTATTTTGAGATTGCTATAAAGGACTGCTTTTTTTATGTTTTAGAGAAATACTTTAAGGTTGCAAAGATTTTTTATGAGCGGTCTCCTAAGAAATTAGATTCTAAATATATAGCAAAATCACTTTGTTATTTTGGGAATTATTATGAGTTTAATGGGCAATTAGATATTACTTTTTCTTGTTATCTTCAGTACGAGCGGATGTGTAAAAAGAATAATTATGCTTTGATTTTAAATGAGTTAAATTTGTGTAATTCGGATATTTTATACGCGATAATTAGTTTTGACGAAGTAGAGATAGAAGGAATTAAAGTTTTTAGACCGTTGTCTAAAACTAATAATACGAGATTGTTTTATAAAATTAATGTTGTAATAGTTTTGTGTTTTAAGGAATTGAGTAATTGTCAAGAATCTTTAAGATATTTTAAGATGATTTTGTTACAATTACAACGATTGGATGGACAAGATTTTTCTAGCGATATAATAGAAAAGTCTGAGGTTAGATGTTGTAACAATACGGAGACTGTTTATGAGGAAATTCAAGATTATAAAGAAGTTATTCACTTGTATAAAATAGGTTTTCAAACAAAAGGACTTAAACAAGGTCATGCAAAATGCAGTAGTATGTTTCTGGATAATTTTGAATATTCAGAAATGGAATCAGTTAATCATAAAAGAATTAAAAACATATTATTTAAGTCCTTAAAAATATTGTATAGCTTACAATTACCATTAAGTTTGGTAACTACTAAAATTAGAATCTTGGAGTTTTACTTACTAGAAATAGATGTTGTAACATCACTTTGGTATTTTACTGAGGGGCTGGTATTGGCAAAAAAAAATAAAAGTAAGGATAATAATATTCAATCATTAAAATTACTGATTGAGAATTATGAAATAAAAAAATATTTTAGTTCGCAATTATATTTTGAGGATAATGATAGCATTCAAATTTTAGAAAGAAAAGAAAGAATAAAATTTGCAAGAATAGTGTGTGAAAAAAAAAAAATGGAAGAGAAAAATAAAGTTTTGTTAAAAAACAATAAAATTCTTCTTTTGTGTTCAGTGTTTCTTTTTTTTATTTTGAGTACATTCCTTGTTGTTTATCTTTTGAAAATTAGGAACAGTAAATTTGTTTATGTACAGAGTTGCCAAGATGAAAATGAAAAAATATATGATTTGATGTTGGTTAGACAATCCGAAATTGAGAATGCGCGTAAAGAAGAACGAGAACGAATTGCGATGGAATTACATGATGGGATTGTTAATAGCATTTTTACAACTCGATTTAATTTATTACAATTAACTTCAAGTAATATTGATAAAAAAGCACAATTGATTCAAGAGCTTGAAAAAACAGAAAATGAAATTAGAAAGGTCTCGCATGATTTAGCTAAGAATTTGATTTATGAAGAAGAAAGTTTGTTTGAAATTTTGAGGGATTTGGTAACTTCACAGCAAAACGAATTTAATACCAAATTTGATTTATCTTTCGATAAATATATTAATTGGTCAAGGTTTAGTGGCTCTGATAAAGTGCATATCTATCGTATAATTCAAGAAGGAATACAAAATAGTAGCAAATACTCTAGAGCTGAAAGATGTCATATTTTGTTATTAAATACAGATGATAAAATAACAATTCGCATTTGGGATAATGGAATTGGCTTTAATGTTAAAAATGTTAAGAATGGTATTGGGTTGAAGAATATTAAAGAAAGAGCCCGTTTATTAAAAGGAGAATTGAAAATTATTTCAAGTTTAGGAAATGGTACTACGATAGAAGTTGTTTTTTGATAGGGTATTGTGGATTTAGTATTTATGAAACAAAAGCGTGAAATATAAAGAATTACTTTTGATATCATTACTTTGCAGATCAGTGGCTCTATTTTAAGCAGATTCTAATAATTGAAATTCAATACTGCAAATTTTATAGAGAGTTTTTTTGTAATTTCCTAGCTTAAATGATTGATGTTAAGTAATTATGCTGTTTTTTTTAGAAATAAGTTTCTTTATCCCTATCTTTTTCTTAATCAGTTGTGGATTTATTGAAAGTACTTTCTGTTGTAAAACCAGTAATCTCTGATGGCTTTAAATTATGGGTTTGAAACAAGCAAACAAAAAATAGTAATATCAGTTGGATCGTTTTTTTAAGATTTTAGGATGTTTTGAATTATAGATGTTTATGATAGATTTTAGAGATGAAGCTATATAGGGTTGGGTTAGGTATGGTTTTTAGTTAATTCTGTTAGAATTATTGATTATTTCGATTTTTTACTTCGAATGGTGATGGGTGTAGTTTTTTTAGTATGAGTATTAATTTAATTATTTATATTGGTAGATATGGGAAATGTATTTAACAAGTTGGATCATCATCTGATGGTTGGGATGATATTTAATAAATTGCAGAATTTGTATTTGAATGATTGTCGGATTGTAGTGAATTATATGGAAAGCATTAAAGGAGGGGCTTTTAAAGTTGTTTTTTTTTTTAAGAAAGTAATTTTTGTAAAATCTAGATTAAAATTTTTCATTTTATTTTTAGTGTCGCTAAATGCTTTTTCTCAAGAAGGGATACCAGTATATTCGGATTATTTTGCGGATAATTATTATTTGATATTTCCTTCTATGGCGGGAGCTTCTAATTGTCATAAAATAAGGTTTACAGCTAGAAAACAGTGGTTTGGTCAATCCAATACGCCAGCATTACAAACATTAAGTTATAATGGTAGGATGGATGAGAAGTCTGGAGTGGGAGTTATTGTTTTTAATGACGTTAATGGGTATCATTCTCAGTTTGGTTTCAAGTCGACATATGCTCATCATATTATGTTTTCGAGGGATGAAGTTGATTTGAATCAGTTGTCGTTTGGTGTTAATGTAGGTGTTAATCAAAGTCAATTGAATAAAGGTGAATTTTTGAGTTCAGAGAATTATGATCCGATTTTTGGAGATATGGTTCAAAGGGTGTCTTATTTTAATTTTGATATTGGTGCTTCTTACAATTTGTTTAATTTTAGTTTTAATGTTGTGATTAAGAATGTTTTGGATACAAGGCGAAATCTTTATACTGAATATGAAAGTGATAATTTAAGGAAATTTATTGTTAGTGGTGGATATGTTTTTGGTAATATTGATGAGGTTTTATGGGAGCCTTCTTTTTTATATCAATTTGTAGACAAAACAAAAGAGAGTGCATTAGATGTAAACTTAAAAGCATACAAAAATTTAAGTTCAGGAGTGCTTTGGGGAGGCGTGTCTTATAGACGAAGTTTTGATGAGACTAAGTTTGGTAATGGAGGGGGGGCTAATAGCCAAAGATTACAATATGTTACGCCAGTTTTAGGGTTTAATTATTATAATTTGGTTTTTGCTTATTCTTACACCTATTTACTAGGTGATTTGCATTATGGTACCGATGGATTGCATCAATTAACATTAGGGGTGAATTTATTTTGTAAAGCTGTTAAGTATGATTGTAATTGTCCAGCAATAAACTAGTGACGACTTTATTTTAAAATTTTTCTTTGAATAGGTTGTTTAACTTTGAAAAGTGATATATAAAACATCGTTATAGGAGTGTTTTAAAAAGTTAACTATTTTAAATATATGTAAATTTGATTTATGATGGGTAGGTTTTAAGGATATTGTATAAATTCCGACGTAACTACATCAGGGGTAATCTATGATGGTAATAACTTTAGGCCGTATTGGTTTGATTAATTGCGTTCACAAGATAGAATCAGCGCATGAATTTATAAAAGTAGTGATAGTTAGAAAAGTGCTTTTGAAACTGCTTAATTAACTGTTTTTATCTAGTTGGAGTTTAAATCAGTACTCTTGGTTCTTGTATATTTGGATTTTTCTTCAGAGTTAACAAATAAAAATGAGCTTTTTTTAATTCGGTTAAAATGGTAGTGATCGGACGTTGACTTTTAAATAGCAACTAACATTTTTTATTTTACGGATTTAAAAAAGATATCTACATACTTGATTGTGTCAACTTGGAATCAATCATAAAAATTTAGTGTCAAATAATATAAAAGCGATTAATAATGAGTGAGTTATTGTTTTATTTTTATATCTTCGTACAAAAGTTTAAACTATTTTTTTATGAGTAAAAACCTACCATCGACATTTAATGTCTTAAGAAGAATACTATTTATTTTTTTTCTACTAAGTTCTTTCTTTTTGTATTCGCAGGCTACTATAGTTACAAATCCAACTAATTCTCAAATTAATTCAGCGCTTAATGGCCCAGGAATCGTTATCACTGGGGGGACTTTGAGTGGCGCTGCAGCTATTTCGACTGTAAGGTCTAATCAAGTTGCTACATTTACAAATGGAGTTGCGGGAGCAGGACTGGGGTTAACAAGTGGAGCTTATTTTTCTACTGGAAATGCACCATTTGAGTTAACAAATAGAAACACAGCTAATCAAAGTTCTTATAATCCAGCAGGCGCAACTACTCTTTCAGATCCTAATTTATCAACAATAGACGCAACAGCTACGCGAGATTTGATTTCTTACTCGTTTACAATTACATTGGGGCCTACTATTTCTGGTCTTAAAATTGGATATCAATTTGGTTCTGAGGAATACCCTGATTATGTAGGATCAAGTTTTGACGATGCCTTTGGTTTTTTTATTACTGGCCCTGGTATTGCAGGTACATTAAATATGGCAACATTGCCAAATGGAAATGCAACATCAATTAATAAGGTGAATTCGGGAGTTCCTGGTTTTAGTGGTTTTCCACCTGTCGCGGCTTATGATGGTACGCAATCTGCTTTGTATACTAATAATGGACACACAACTACGATTTCAGGAGGTAGGTACATTACAAATCCTCAACCTCAACCAGGTCCTTTTCCAGTTTTTGTAGAATTTAATGGTTTAACAAAATTGATAACTAGGAACGTAACAGGTTTAACTCCTGGAGCAACTTATACTTTTAAAATTGTTATTGCAGATGCTGGTGATTCATCATTAGATTCAGGTGTTTTTGTTGATTTAATTGAAGGTATAACAAATGCAGATTTAGGTGTAACAAAAGCAACAAGCAGCATGTCTCCGCAAGTTGGGTGTGGTGTTACATTTACATTAACAGCTAGTAATGCTGGACCTAGTAACTCAACAAATACAAAAGTTACAGATTTACTACCTTCGGGATATACATTTGTATCCGCTACGCCGTCTGTTGGAACTTATAATTCAATCAATGGTGTTTGGGATGTTGGGTTGTTAAATATTGGAGCTACACCAACTTTGTCGATAGTTGCTACAGTAAAGCCGTCGGGTGTTTATTTAAACACTGCAAGTATAGCATCGGCAGATATTATTGATATAAATGGAACAAATAATTCTTCTTCTGTGACCCCGGTCCCCACAGCTGCTGTTGTAGCAACTAATACAACAAGTACTGCAGCTATTTGTGAGAACAGTACCAAATCCTTATCAGCTACACCTTCAGGTGGTACCTGGTCAGTTGTTTCAGGAGGAGGGACGATTTCAGGAACTACTTATACACCGGCAGATGTTTCTGCGGATACTTCGGTAACAGTGCGTTATACTGTTGCAGCCAATGGATCCTGTCCAGCGACAACTTCAGACGTCGCATTTACTGTTAATGTATTTTCAGGAACGGCGACTAATACAACAAGTACTGCAGCTATTTGTGAGAACAGTACCAAATCCTTATCAGCTACACCTTCAGGTGGTACCTGGTCAGTTGTTTCAGGAGGAGGG
>NZ_CADCST010000173.1 GCF_902804485.1 Flavobacterium collinsii
ATATTGGTTTGAAAAAGGTAGTAGATAATGCTAATCCGTTTATCGGAAAAGAGGTTGTCTTTACGATTACAGCAGAGAATTTTGGAACTAACCAAGCTACGGATATAACGATTAGCGAAGCACTTCCTTCGGGATATGTTTATGTAGCTTCGGAAGCTTCTGCGGGAAAATATAATCCAACTAGTGGAATATGGACAATACCAGTATTGCAATCAAAGGAAAGTCAGACTTTAAAGGT
>NZ_CADCST010000174.1 GCF_902804485.1 Flavobacterium collinsii
ATGTCAAATTACCGTTACTAATTTTAAATTTGCTAAACCAAAACATACTCAAATATGACATACAATAGCATCACAGCAAAACCAGTTTAATATTAAATTTGATTTATCCATTGATAAATACATATTTATCGAATAATACAAGAAGCAGTAAAGAATAGTAATAAATATTCAAAAGCAGAAAAATGTTATATTATGCTATTGAAAACTTCTGATAAAATAATAGTTCGGATTTGGGATAATGGAAAAGGTTTCAATCCTGAAAATTAGTAAAAGGTATTGGTTTAAAAAACAATAAAGAAAGTGCCAATACATTAAAAGGAGAATTAAAAATAATTTCAAGTTTAGGAAAAGGTACTACAATAGAAGTCGTTTTTATTATGGAAATAGCTAATTTTTCATAAAAGTCTTATCAATACGACTATCGCTCTTGACAAAACCGCTTAAAAGCTTTATTAGTATGGGACAACTGTCAGAAATAGTCTGTCTGTTGTACCGCTTCGGGTAAATTTGTAATTTTTTTTCCGATTTATCCTCTATTTATGTTAGAATATCGCTAAAAGTAGGTATTGTACAGGTCAATTATTCAACTCATTTTTGCAAATAAATAATTACGATGCTACTTTTACCTAAAAATAATATCCAGGAAATTGAAGATAAGACTTTTATAAGGAATAGATGTTTTTTGACAAATACAATAACCTGAGAATAGCCCAGAATTTGACAACACCTATTTTTAAAAAACTTTAAAGCTAAATAATTAATTTACAACCCAAATAAACTTCTATTCGAACAAAAAGGAGGAAATAATTCAGTATGAAATGGAATATTAAAAAATTAAATCATGATTAAGACCTCAAATGAAATAACAATTATTGATAACGATGTAACCTTATACTCCTGCTACTAGTGGAGGTACTACATTATAACTTATAGCAATAAAAAGATTAGGTAATCAAACTTTAGCTAACGCTAACGTCACTAACACTGGGGACTTAGTGACTTATGACACTGTAATTACAACACCAACCTCTAGATCTTATAACTCAGAAACAAGTACATATACAGCAACAACAAAATAGAAAAAAAAGATTACAAATCATCGAATGAACTTTTATTTGTTGAATACTTTTGGTACTTACATCAATGTATATACAAGTCGAAAGAATGCAAGGAATTCTTAACGGATAGAGCCAATAACTGCCATTAGCTTCCACATTATTTTAATCGCTAATTCTAATCTTTAATTTATGGAAGAAGATTAAAAATATAAATATGGAAGGTGATGACGATTTAGCAGTGTTTGCAAAGATCATGATGTTTATCATGGAAGTAAGTACTTTCTTGGTACAAATGCATCTTTATCGGTTTTTGTTACTGTTTTTTATATAACATAGATGGATATCTAAAGAAACTTAAGAGTTGTTAAAACAATGAAACATATAAACAAATGCATATAAATCTTCCTGTTATTATTGCCATTTATCAAAAAGTATACCAATTTCAATGGGTTAAAAAAAACAATGATTTAGCAATATATTAATACGAATTATAATTATTATTTTTTATATTTGAGTTGATACTATGTGTGAATTTTCATTCTTTTAAAACATGATGAATCCAAAACTTTGCAATAACTAATAAATTAATAAACATGAAAAAGGAAATTTTTAAAAAAGCAGGAATTCTCTTTCTTGTCTCTTTAAGTATGCAAGTAGTTGCACAAAAAAACCGAATATTCTAGTTATTTGGGGAGATGATGTCGGTATCTGGAATTTAAGTGCTTATCATCGAGGAATGATGGGGGGCAATACTCCTAATATAGACAGGATTGCTAAAGAAGGAATGCTATTTATGAATCATTATGAACAAGCCTCGTGTACTGCAGGTCGAGCTGCATTTATTACAGGACAGTATCCAATTCGTGTAGGACTTGCCACAGTAGGTTTACCAGGTGCAGAGCAGGGACTTAGTATAAAAGATCCAACATTGGCAACTTTGCTTAAGCCGTTTGGGTATAAAAAAGAAAGATATTCGCTGGTAGCACTCGCATATTGATTTACTCCTCCGGGACGGAATCCTTTTGCTTAATTGGCGTACATAGTAATATCTTCTGCAGCCAGGTAACCCAAGTTTAATTTTGGAGATATCGCATTGTTAGAGGTATCAACCGTTTTTGCAGGAAAAACTTGTGTTAGATTTGGTTCTTTAATATATTCATCGTGCAGCGTGAGTTCTTTTTCATCGTAGTCATAACGTAAACCTCCAGTTAATTTCCATTTATCCGAAATAGCATAAGTTATGTGTGCAAAGGCTGCAAAACCTTTTCCGTTCTGCTCTGAGAATATAGCCAGGGTGTAAGGAGCATTTGGATACATTGAAGTAGCATCTGCGCCGTATGAAGTATAAGTTTCCGCTTTTCTGTTATCTGAGAAACCAAACAACCCGCCTGTAATGTCCCATCTTCCAAGATTTTGTGAAGCAATTTTAAACTCCTGCGTCCAGGTTCCCTGCGGACGTACAGGAGCATTCCAGTATGAAAAGTCATAAGGAGAATAGTCATAATCGTAATCGCGATAGACATCATCTAAATAATTAAATGCTGTAAGAGACGTCAATTCCCAATTATCCATTTGGTATTTTGCAAATAGGGAAGTAGTAGATAAGGTACGGTTTTCTATATTTTTGCCGTTTTGATTAATGGAATAAGGATTTTCAAAAGCATAAGCGGCATTGGCTGCATAAGGAAAAGTTCCGTTAATATCATTTTTTTCGAGTTTAGAATTTAAAACAAACGAAAGACGGTCACTAGCCAGATATTTTAAATGAATATTGCCTCCATAATTTTTATAATCGTCAAAATCTCGACCTGTGTATTCATTTTTATAAACACCCTCTCTGGTATTATAAAAAGCATTTACAGAAGCAACTAATTTGTCTTTTATGATTGGAGAAGAAATTCCTGCTCTATATTCCTGCATATTAAATTTTCCCATTCCAATTTCGGCAAAACCTTTAAAAGTATTTCCAGGCTGTTTGGTTAGGATATTTATTACTCCTCCCAAAGCATTTCTGCCGTAAAGTGTACTTTGAGGGCCTCTTAAAACTTCTATGCGGTCAATATCCCGAAGCTGCATAGAGGTGGCGTAACCATCAAACATGGGAACACCGTCTATGTTTACACCGATTGAAGGATCAGTTGAAAAGGTTACAATACCTCTGATAGACATTGTATTTAAAGTAGGCGAGCCTCCACTCATTGTAATAAGATTGGGCACAGTCATTACCAGATCAGTCATATCGATCATTTTACGCTGTTCAATTTCTTTAGCTGAAATAGAAGATACAGCTATCGGGGTTTTTTGAAGTTTGGTTTCTTTTTTATCGGCAGTAATAATAACTTCTTCTAATGAATTAGAATTTTCTTTCATTACAAAAGGAACATTATCAATACTGCCTTCATTTAAGTTAATCTGCTTTTGGACGGTTTTAAAACCAAGATAAGTGCAGAGCAGGCTAATGGATTTTTTTTTTGATAATTCTTATTTCAAATTCTCCTTCTGAACCTGAATTTACAGTCTGATTAGTCTCTCTGACCGAAATTACAGCTCCCGACAGTGGTGATCCGTTGGTATTTTGAACAACACCTTTGATTGTTTTTACTTCCTGTGCATGTAAGGATGTTATTGATAAAGAAAATAGTAGAACAAATACAGTAATAATTTTAAATTTCATAAATCTTTTTTTTAGATAAAGCTTGTTGTATTATACATTCTGGGAGAATCAAAAAAAGCGCTTATTCTGAATCTATTTAGAATGATTAAACTAAATCAAAGATATTATTTGCAAGTGTTTGGCTTGTGACGTGATGCGGAATAAATATGACGCGGATTATAATGAAGTTTTGCGGTATATATAAGTTCTTTAAAGAATAATTATCTGATAAGTCCGACCAAGCCATTTACTTTTTCTTGTCTTGAAATTTAAAAATTGTTAAAAAGTCCCATACTAGGCAGTATAGGACTTTTCGTTTAAATTCAAATCTTCCAAATTTAAATTTGTTAAGGGGCAAAACTACCGTAAATATATTAAAATTAATTTATAGTTTTATATATATTGTAATTGTATCAAGACCGATGAAATTATTTATTTAATATATAAGCATTTTTTAGATTTTAGTTATTGATTAATTAATAGTGGGTGATATGTTATCTATGAGGACTAAAGGTTATGACCAACAAAAAAGATATTTTTCTCTATTTGTTTGATGAATTGTTTTCAAACATCGTTATGATAATGTAGTTATGGAGAGTTTTTTTAAAACAATTAAAATAGAATTAATTTAACAAAACCATTACACATCTATTAAAAAATCTATATATAGTTGTCAGGTATATAAATCCTTTTCTCTGGTTTGGATATAAGTAATATCCGAAACTCAAGTTTTTGACGATATTTTTACAACAAACTCACCGTTTATTACATTTTTGACTATTAAATAATTATGATTAGAGTTGGTTGTTATTTTGAACTTCTTGCTTAACTTACTTCGTAACCCTAGTTGTTTCATATATTTTGCCACAGTAATTCTAGAAATTTTAAAACCTAAATTCTAAAGCTCTTATCTTACTCTAGAGCTTCCATAGCATTGCTTGGATTCAAAATAAATCAATGTTATTTGCTCTTAATATGGTGATTTTTAGCTGCACCCCAGTAGTAATTATTTGTTTTTCCATCAGTACTAACTTCCATTACTAACTTGCAGAACTTTGCACATTTTTTCAATCGAAAATAGTTATTCATTGTTTTTTTATGAAATTAAAAATCAGGATACTTGATTTTTTTCTCTCCAGTTCATGAACTTTTTCAGCTCACGAGTTAATTTTAAATTTCCCTTTCCAAAAAAACTTCCTTCTCCAAACTCTTCGAATTCTTTACGTCATTTATACAATTAGGTACTGTTACTCTAACTCTCTGGCGAATTCTGATACATTTGTTCTATCATAACTCAATTGAACGGCTTTTTTTTTAGTCTGAGATGGTCTCTTTATTGTTTTTAGGTCGGGCTTCTTTACTTTTCATAAAAGAGACCAAAGAAAAGTAAAAATAATTATATTTTCTGTAAATTTGTTCTTCACAATTATTATCTTGCCATCAAATACAAGATTCAATATTTTTTTTTTATAATTAAAAAATGTCAGAGCAAAGTTCACTATACTGTAAAGTAAAAATTACCAAACCGCGATTAGAAACATTTTTAAATAGCGCTTCCGAAAAACTTGTACTGGATGGCAATTGGCTCGAATGGTGGGAAAATCGCACAATGTACTCTAAAATGACTCCTACTGCCAAAGAATTGTATTCTTATAATGACCTAACCAACTATGCTATTTTTAAAGAATAGTATGAAGCTGAGCAAACATTTGCCTTTTCAGACTATGATGAAACAACACAACAATGGCATTTAGGTATTCTTCTTTTTAGTGAAAATTATTTAGAAATGCTCCCCATGCTTGCCTTTATCAAGAGTATGGAAGCATATGTAACCGAAAGTATAGATAACTTTGCTATTGTGTACCCGTTCTTTTGGGGAGATACAAATGTAGACGTCTTTATAAATTTTAAAGATGGAAAAACTTTACTTGACAGTAAAGTGCAAAGTACAGACGATATAGATACCGTATTGTTGGAAACTACATTAGGATACCTTAACAATAAGTGGAGTGAATTGTCTGCTAATATGGAAATAGATTAGGCAACCTGCATTATTATATTATTACTGTAACAGAAAAAACCAACCTTTAAACTTATTTTACAAGTCGTTTTTTTTACTTATTGAGATCTAGCTTTTAATAACTACTATTAAACTCAAAATTCACTTTTCTATCATTCTCAAAATTATCAGAAATCCACACATCAAAGGATTAAGAAATGCCTGTATAATGGAAAAAACATACTAGATTTAGTAGGTTTTGCTATTTCTTTTTAAAACATTCAATATGCTATTCAATATGCCTTATTGCTAAGTTAAAGTATAACACATTTTCTAATTCAGCCATTTAATTTCCTTTTGGAGTTGTATTAAATATTTTTATAATTTTTAATTATTTACATTTTGCTTTTATAGTTTTTTTATGCCTTTTATATGCTAAAATTAGCTATTGGATTATCTGGCAACCACATCTCCTTAACTCTATTTAGGATTGTAATGCCTAAATATATATAATACAAACCCTGTTTCTACATCTTCATACTGCCTGCCCCAGCTGCCTAAACAGAATAAAACATCATCCCTTTTCTAATTCCCTAATCCTCAGCTAATATCATAACCCGTTTCCCATACTAATTCGCCAAACTCACTGTAAACTTGTTCAGGGCGGCCAATATAATCGTTAATTATACTAAATTATCTCTCCATCAAAATCTTTGCACTCAGAACAAAATTGCCTTCCTCATACACTCAAGTAATTAAATTCTCAATTGCTTCAATTTTATCATAAACTAAATCATCTTCATCAATAGCAATTAATTTTGGTATCTATTTCCAATCGCGAATAAAAATCTTTCCATCCCAAAATAACAATTTATTTCTTTGTTTGCAATTCTAAAAGTTTTTCTCCCAAGTTAATCATATTCAAAGCGTCCTACTTTCCCTTCAGGGGCTCTCATACTTTCAAGTATTCCATTAGCCAGCTAAGCATAAACAATGTCGCCTTGCTACCACTACCAACCATTGCACACTTTTAAAAGAAAATTGATATCTTCAAAATTAAGATATGATAAATATGCATGGGGGAATCCAGGTGGAATATTAAATTATGAGAAACTAAAAGAGCCTCATCCTACTTAGCAGTTTTGTTTTTCCTGTCATTAGGTAATGCTATTGACGGATAACTTATATCATAACAATGGTATTGATGATGAATTTAAAAATGAAACAAAATTAATACTTAAACTTGTCGCTTCTATCCGCTTCTTAAAAATCCAACTTTATCCTAATGTATTTGATGATGAAATCAAACATAAAAAAGAACGAACCGCTAACAAGTGTTTATAGAATTTACAAAAACAATTCAAACATACTATTCCTATTACACACTATAGACCCAGAACACTATACTCTCGAAAGACTTAATACTTATACTAAAGTATCAGAATATCTAATAAATGGCATTTTGTAACTGGTAATAGAGATAGTATTTATAGTATTGCACCAAAAGTTGTTTTGCAACCACATATAAAGATTCAAAAGAACCAAGTAATTATGTTCATAGTGTAGATATTCTGGACAAAGTGAGCTCCCAATTCTGGATGAAAGTGAGTAGTATAAATGAACTCAAAAAGGTGTCTAAAAATTAGGAAAATGTTTTTTTTTTCGTGGAAGATCAAGAGTTAACAAACTTAAGTTCAAATATTACTAAAAAATAATACCTATTATAACTAATAATAACTATAATTTTGATTGATCAAGTCTGAATTGAAAATTACTGTTGCTGTCCACTGTTTTAAAATCAATCTTTCCCCAAACATAGCACACACTATTTATTGATTAAATAAAATATTAAAATTACTTATGTATTAAATAAAGTAGTAATTTCATCTGTCTTGATACAATTACAATACTTTTTTTTTAAAAACATAAATTAATTTCACTATATTTACTGTAGTTTTGCCTCCTAAACAAATTTAAATTTGGAAGATTTGAATTTAAACAAAAAGTCCCATGCTGCCTAGTATGGGACTTTTTAATAATTTTTATTTGTCTAGTCCTGAAATAGCGATACACAAAAAGTATCATTATGGAAGTACCTCAAGAAATACGCTATGTAAAGCGTACACAAAAAGACTACTCTATG
>NZ_CADCST010000175.1 GCF_902804485.1 Flavobacterium collinsii
TAATAGTGAGTTTATATAAAGATACCCAAAGAATAATCAGGTACTTTTTTTATCAATCATTACTTAAAATTCTAATCTTGTGATCAAAAAAAGTTTATTACTACAAAGCAATATGACATCACATCCTTCTCTATCGACAACTTAATTTTTAAAATTGGTCAATATTGAGAGTTATGTAGTAGATCTTTATCCTTTACGTGAAACTACATAATTAAATCTTTTACTGTTAAAACCGCAACTTTCTCTGGAAATACTCCCTCCTCGGCAACACAAATTGCCATTTTATAATCAGAATCGATGACATAAAGTTTATAGTACCAAGAACCAATATCATTATTCTCACCAATTATCTGGTTATTTAAGTTTATCTCAAAAGAAACTTCATTAAACGGAATATACAATCCTTTTCCCCTTGCCTTTACATGTGCTTCCTTGAGTACCCATAAATTAAAAAAAGTACTTATCCTTTCAGGCTTACTAAGTAATTCCAATGTTTGTTGTTCTTTGAGCGATAACACACTTTGTAAAATTTTTCGATTGTAATTTATTTTTTCGATATCGATTCCTACCTTCTTTTCAGAACATACACCAACAACCCACTCTCCCGAATGTGAAAGATTAAACTCAAAGTTAAATTCATCTGAAACTTCAGGCTTCCCATACTTATTATATTGATATCCAGAAAGGTCTAAGGTGTTTTTAAGATGTTCAGGCAGCATATAATATTGTAGTAAACCAGTTACTGCAGACCGATATTTATCTTCAAACCGAACAAAATTTGAAATTCTTTTTTGTCTTTCTTTTTCCAGAAATGGTATCAGACAATCCAAGTCCTCAATTGTAGCATCCGTTAAACCAATATGAACTGCAAATACCTTCATCGCAACTCGTTATTATCAATTGTAAGTAACCTATGCGCTTCTTTTTTAGCACGTATACAACAATCTTCAATAGCGAGACCTTCCATATAATTGGAAGCTATAAATAATCCCGTTTTAGCAATATCCATTTCTATTTCTGTTAATACTGCCTGATCTTCTAAAGTCATGATTGGTAGCTCTGATCTTCGCTCTTCCAATAACTTGACTTGTTGAGCTTCCACATCAAAAACATTTGCGATAGCCTGTATTTTTTCTTCCTTGGTATATTTTTCTCCTTTAAAATGGAAAACCCAATATTTTTCACCTGAAACTTCATGAAAAATCGCAGAATAAAAAATATCATTAAGGCTAAGAATACTTTTCTTACGTTTTCTTAAAGCAGTTTGGTCACTGAAGCCTACCAGCATTGTATCTATCTGAGCTAACTTAAGTCTTTGAAGTTTTTGAGCTAATTTTGGAACTGTATTAGCCAGCAATTGTGATGCTATTTCAGACGGACAGGAAAAACAAATATTTAAACTACTCCCCAGTAACTCCTTATCATTCCATATTTGATACATTCCTTGGTCAAAAGTTACCGCCGACACATTTGTTCCTTCATAACATTGAATATTTGGATTTTCTTTTACAATATCCATAAATTGCTGTAAACCATTTTTTAATACAAACTTTTTGGGAAATTTTTTATCAGCTTTTCGCTCCTTAAACAATAATTCTGCCGGAAACTGATCTGGGTTTTGACACAATATTGCTCTAAACAAATAGTGAAATAACTGTTTATAATTTTTTCCTCCAAATATAGAACTGTAATAACTACTTATCGACTTGTCTCGTTTTGAAACCAAAAACATACGTGGCAACGATAATAACAATGATCCAAAATTAATATTTTTCAAAAGAGTCTGAAACATACCGTTTTTATATCCTTCGAATTTCAAATTAGGCACAGCTTTAAGTTGATCTAACTTTCCATAATACTCCAGAATTTCCAACAATGTTTTGTATTTATAGGTCAATGTATGCCCGCCTAATTCAAAAAAAAAATTATTATCCAAAGTTATACTATCGAAGCAACCTCCTAATTGCCTCTTTTCATAAAGTTTCACTTGGTAACCATTTATTGCGCAATAATGAGCAAAACTAATTCCACTAATACCTCCTCCTACAACTATAATTTCCTTTTTCATTACTTAAAATTAAAAATATTTGTTTGATGCTTTCGCATTCTAATTTTAACAAATTTATCGATATCTTGAATGTGTAAATATATATTTTTTTTGACAATGTCTTTATAATAGGCACCTGGTTCAATACCATAACAGTAACCTGGGTATATCATAGTATCTCCCGATATAAATCGGGTTATAAATTCTAAACTCCTAAACATAGCCTCTGGATCACCTGTAATATCTAATCCTTTTTGAGCGTATAGATAGCTTGTTTTTTGTGTCTTTATATTTTGGTCTTCCAAAATGTTCTTAAATAATTCAATTGTATTATTTGAGAGTACCAACTGTTGAAGCTTCTTTTGATAACAATCATTAAGATAACTCGCATCTATTCTTGTTCTGCAGCCATCACGGCAATGATAATATGGATATTTTTTTGACCTTCCTTTTGAAATACTTCCGACAAGTTTTCGATTACAAACAGGACAGGTTAAAGAACCTCTAAGGAAAAATAATGATTGTAAATCATCTCTTTTAGCAGTAGTTTTTCTTTTTGTATTAATAATAGACTGAACCTGGTGAAACAAAGACTCAGATATCAATGGCTCGTGTAATCCTTTTATCATTTGCTCTTCACTAGAATTTAGTTTGACCGGTATAAGCCCACAATAAACTGGATTATGCAAAATTCTGAAAAAGTGTGATCTTGAACATAGTAATCCTTCACAATTAGCTATCTTCTTGATTTCAGGTATTTTACAATCATTCCGTGCAACATTATAAAAAGCCCATTTTATAATTTCGGCTTCAGGCTCTTTAGGAACGATAGTTTTTTTGCCATCCATTAATGTCAAATTGATAAATCCTAATGGTGCTTTAACAAGATATTTACCCATTAACTTAGCTCGATGCATGCCGTTTGCCGTGTTTTGAGCTCTCCGGGTATTTTCTGTTTCTGGAACAGCTAAATATACAGCAAGCATAACTGTGCTTTCCGGTACAGAGAAATCAATTGGCTGGTCAATAGCCTTTGCTGTTGTTTTATGTTTCCGAAGCTTTCCAATCATTTGGTAAGCAAATTCAACATTGCGGCTGAATCGTGCAAGTCTATTTTTTAAATTTTAATTGATTTAGATAATTTTTGGTTAAATAGTAAGACTTAAATTCATTGAATCTTTGTTTTTCATTAAAATGTCTGTTCATACTCATGTGAATAATGAGCCAAGCGTAAATATTAATTTGAATTGTACTTTGTTTCAAATTTTGAGATAATGTGTTTTTAAAACCCTCATCTGAAATAAAGTTTTCATATTGATAAACACTAATTTTAGATC
>NZ_CADCST010000176.1 GCF_902804485.1 Flavobacterium collinsii
ACCATGGATCTTGAATTATCAAGGACTTTAGAAAAGTAGTATCTGTCAACGTTTGGCTTTAATAGAAAAAAATAATCGCTGTTTTGATTGTATTTTTTATAACCTGTTTTTTTTGCTTCCTTTTTTTCTAAATCTTTGCTTTCATAATTATAAATATCGACATTAAGCCCTTTAAAAGAAAGATTAGATAGACCGAAATCAGGAACGTTACTTATACTGGTTTTTACATGTTCATTTTTGTAAAGTTCTAAATAATTGTAAACCCAAGGGGCTCCGTTATTTACTTTTATTTTATTTTTAACTTTTGTAGGGAGATTTTCGTTGATTTTGGAATAGTAGGTTTGTAATGACTTAATATGTCCTTTTAAATTCAATTCATTTTTTTTAAAATAAACTAAATTATATCTATTTAAATTTTGTGCGTTTAAAAATTTTGTCGAAAAAAATGTTAAATAAACGAAAATAAAATAAAATGCTTTCTTCATAATTGTTATTTTTAGACCTGTAATATTGTTTTTGCAGCGATACGTTTACTTTCTTTTTGAAAACCTAATAAACTGCGAATTTCCTCATAGACAATTCGTAGCGGATCTTGTGGATCTAAAAAAGTTAAATTTCCATTGTTATATAACTTAGCCTGATAGTTTATTTCAAACAATGCTTCAAGTGCTGCACCTATAGTTGCCCCTTCTCCTACTTTTACAGTTCCCCCAAAATTTACACCGGCTTTTGCTTCTAATGTAACATCAAGATGCGCTAAAGTAGCAATAAAATTAAAATAATCTATAATTTTAGTCATACCATAATCAGGATCATCTTCTCCTGGTCGCTTTACATTATTCATGTAAAGATTAAAAGGTTTAATCCCCTTTAAAAATCTTAGTAAAGCTTCTACATAATCTATCTCTGGTTTAGTTCTTATGAATTGATCCATTACAACATTTAAACCTACAACATTAGTATTGGGATAAATTCCTGATTCATTATCATCAAAAAGTTTATCATAGTAATGAGCTCCCAATTCAGCCACGACTTGATCTTCATTGTTGGTTTGATTAAGTTTTGCTTTTGCTTTAATTGCATTATGAATCTTCAATCTTTCTTTTTCCAGATCTCTTTCGAAGTTTTTCCTTTGAGATCCATCGGTTAAAGATGCATATTTATAATTAAGTTTTTTTAGGTAAAATAGTATTACTTTAGCTATTTCACTTATTTTTAATTCCATTTTAACATCAATTGCCAATCCTCCTTCGAAAAAAGCATTTGATTTACTTAGTTTTAAAGATTGTTCCAGCATTTTAGAAATTAATTCGACTTCTGGTTTAGCCCTGTCTCTATGAGCACCCACGATTAGACCGGTAAGGTTGTTGTCAGGCATTTTTACTCGGACAAGCTTAGTTTGCCCTGTGTTAATATTTAAAGTACCAACTTTTTTGTGAAATTCTATGCTTCTAAATAATGACAGTACGTTTTTAAAGCTATAATCGTAAGTTTCTCTATCCTTAATCATTTTATATAGTGTACCCACATTAAAGTTGTATTTTATTTCGGTACCAGGTTGACAAAGAGAGTTAACGTCTCCTGTAAAAGTGCTATAATACAATGAAATTTGTTTGATTACTTTTTCTCCTGGGCTAGAATATTTTATAGAATGACCACTAAGAGTATCAACAATGACATTTTGACCAGTAAAATTGAAATCGCCAGGACCTAGAGAATCAGCTGTGCCAACTCTTTCTAAGCTGTACTTCACCCCAAACATTGTTCCTTCATCAAATGACATTTTTTTAAAGAATGCTCCTATCAATTGTGCTCCAGGAAGTAAATTCACAAAAATTTTTTTTAAAAAGCCACCCAATAGCCCAAAACTTAAAGTGTTTTGGGAATAATAGTTGGTATCAATATCAATAGTCTTAAAGACTCTGCCTTCATGATTTTTAGTTAAAGGGTTTTCCCCATAGTCTACCTCATAGCTAAAAGCAACGCCACTCTTAAAAGCTGCCTCACCTGTAGCACCCATACCTGGTAATTTGTTGAAAATATTATCTACAAGACCATAACCTTTATTGCTATTTTGTTGCTCAGGTGTGTCTTGGTTTTCAGTTGGTGTACTAATACCACTAGGCTTACCATTTTCATCTAAACGATCAACTCCTACTTGTGCGCCAGCCCAGCCAGTAAGACTTTTCTCGAAAGAAACTTCAAACTTTGTTAAGTATTGTCTTGGATTTAAATTTATGACATCAAAATATTCCAAAACGTCAGCTGTTGCATTTACCATCGCCCCCCCAAAAACATTAATAATCATAGTTAATAATGCTGTTTCCTCTTTTCTGACAGGAAATTCGTATTCATTTCCAATCTTAATATCGTATGATTTTCCTGCCCCTGCCCCAACATTTAAACCAAATTTTTTCTTCGATGTACCATGTCCTCCTGTGTGCAACCCCAGACTTGTTCCGACGGCTACATCAGCTCCGACTCCAAATGTTGATTGAGTACTATAAACAATTATTAATTCTTTTTCTTTCGACATTTTTCGGGAAAGGCTTTTTTCTATATTTCCTTTTGTTTGAATTGGAATACCCCAGGTAATGCTTCCTCCGATTGCTATAGTTCCACCAAGACCTCTTGGCCAATATTTAGTTATAACGTCAATGGCAAAATTATATGCTTTTTTAAAAAACTCAGCAGCTTCCTGATACAATGCAATTGCATCATCTACCATTTCGTCGACATAATCTAGACCAGCCTCAACAATATTCTCAAGAGCTGTACCCGCTTTGTTAACAAAAAGGTCTAAAACTTCATCAATTACATAGTCCATAACCGATGTGGGTTGACTATTAGGAGTAGTAGGAGGAACAGTTACAGGTGTTAACATTTCGTTTGGCCTGAAGTTTAGAAAATAATACATCGAATCAGCAAACTTTCTTGAAGGAATTCTAATGTTTTTACCTTTTATGGTTGAAAACGAAGTTGTATTTCCATTACTATCGAACTCAATTTTACTTTTAGGATTGAGCCTTTCCATTTCTTTTAAAAAACGGTAATAATTGGGTAATGCAGTTTTGGGCTCATCTTGATAAAATTCATTTTCAAAAATGTTTATATTATTTAGATGGTTAACTGGATATCTTTGATAATCCTTAGTTTTTACTAGTCCCCATTCTTTTATGCTTGAACCTTTTTCTTCTGAATTGTAGTAATATAACAGATTAAGATAAAACTGAAAACGGGAATCATATTTTCTTTTTGCGACAGGGAATGCTTTTCTTTCGGGAAGATTAAAAATTACGGTGTTGTTATATGGATCCATAATTGGGGAACCACCGCCTCCATAATAATTATCAAGAATGATTTTTTCGGGAGAGTCACCTTCTTCTATTTTATGCAATTTTGCATCTTCGTCATCAAATAATAAGGGAGGGGTGTTTTCTTCTTCTTCCTTGTAATCTAAAATAAAAGTCTCTGTAAAAGTTTTTGCGGTTCCAAATTGAACTTTAGTTTCTGCGGGATCAAGCAATATTGTGAAATTCTGACCATCAATACCGTATCTTGAAAATATTTGCTGAACTTCGGGTTTATTTAGAATTTCATTTTTGGTCTTATTTGACAGATTTATATTTAAATTTTTATCATTAACAAAAATATCTTTTCGAACTATTTTTCCTTTAAGAACTGTATCCAATTCAATTTTAATGGGACGATCATTTTCACGAAATGAGATCGAATATTCATATTTATTGTTTGCAAGAGATTGTTGTACGAAACTGAATTCCTTTTTACTTGACTTTCCTATATATTTTTTTCTTTCAGCATCGAAAAATTCATCTCCTAGAAATTTGCTGTCTATTTTTAGTATTGTTATACAATCTACCACATTAGTTACAGGGATATTAAATTTTTCTTGAAAGAGAGTAATTGCATTTTCTAGCTTTGAATCAAATTTATATGTGTTTACATCTAACTTAGTAATATTGTACTCAGGGTATAAATCATCTCTTTCGTTAATGAAATTTAAGGCAACTTTAACCAGTTTAGCAGCTTCATTTTCATCTCCAATTTTTAAAGGAGAAGTTTTAATACCGCCTGCAGCTATATCGACTAGGCGGGAATTGTTTTGTAAAAGTAAACAATGAAGTTTACCTCCTTCATCATTGTTAGTATGATCTTGCTTTGCTAAAGGAATGTTGTTTATAGCGTTTTTTGATGTATATATTGGCATAATTAAATAGTCTTTATTTTTTAATTTTAGTCTAAAGCTACACTAGTGAAACTAATGGGTAAATTATTGTATGTGATGTCATCAATTACAGCACCTATATCAATGTAAAGAAGAGAAGTGTCTTCATTTTCAATGGGTAGTGGCATACCCAATGTTAGAGTGTAGTCTTCCACTATAAATTTTGAATATTCGGTGAAATTATAATCCTTACATTTTATATATGCGGGATGATTAGGGAACTCACTGTTCAGATTTTGTTGATATGCTTTTAACGCATTGTACTCTTCATGTGTGAAAGTAATTGTTTCAAAAGTCTCAAAAACTATATCATTCTCACTATAATCTCCAGATCTTGAGTACGAAAGAAATTTAACTGTATTGTTGTTTTCAGAATCAGTAACTGAAAATTTATTCAACTCAAAGTTTCCGATTTTAGATGTTTTTACAATTTGGTTGAGAAATCCTGTATGTGGATTTGTGGTGTTTTCATAATCATAATCAGCTGTGTCAAATTTTAAATTAAATTTACCCTTGCCAATTAATGCAACAGGTTTATCTGCTTTGCTTGTTGTATCTTTATATACAACCTCGTCTTTATAAGCAAAAAATGTTACATGATTTTTGTCGATAGCAATCCCTGAAGTAGGCAAGTAAGCCTCACCTCTTTTGGAATCAATAACTAATGGAGAGTTAATAGAGGAGTAGGTGTAGATTCTAAAGTCACCATCAATTAATTCTTCAAATCCAAAAACATTATTCATTTTTAAAGAGAAAAGATTATTCCATATTGATGGTACATTTTGATATTCATCATTACTATTTCCTTTTGTTGATTTTTTTAACAGAAAATAATTTGCACCTAATTTGTTATCGTCATATTTCCAGTTCTTTAATTTAATGGCCTCAGATTCTTCAAGCTGTATGGAATTACTACCATTTCCATCAGCAATAATAAAGTGTTTTTTTTGCGTACTATCAACTTCGGTGGAAATTTTACCTACATAAGAAGATAAAAAGTTTGCATTTACAGGGCTTCCAATTCCAATAGGAATTTTGACATGAAACCATTTTTTACTGTTATTATAAGTTTGATTGGTAATTTTTAGAATAGGCCAATTGGTATAATAGTTCATATCAGTATATACAGCATCCTTTATATTACTATCTGCAGAATAAAAACCAACTTTTAGGTCGTCTTTGAACTTAAAGAAGTGATTGTATGAGAAACCCCAATCGTCTCTGATGTCGACGTAAACAGTATTTTTATTGTAAAATTTCTGTAAGAAGTTGTTGCCATTATCGGCTCCTTTTACTCTTAATCCTTGATTTTTTGTAGCACCATAGAGCGCTGTGATGTCAAGATAACTTAAGATCTCTTCTTTTTTGAATCTATTGTTGAATTTTAGTTTAAGTTTTTCAACTTCGGTTAAAGTACTGCCAATGTTTAACTTTTCAATTTCAAGAGTGTGGTTAGAAGCTTTTAATAACTTTAAGGTTGGTTCATAACCAATCATATCCAATATGACTTCGATTCCTGCGAGAGTTGATCCACCGGCAAATTTTCCAATTTGACACCCGCCTTCTACGATTAAAGGATGGAAATTGTCGGTATCATCGAAGAAAATTTTTTCGACAAAAGTACTATCGGGAAGGTTTGAAAAACCTAAACCTAAGCAATCTGACTTAGCCATTAAAGTGGTACTATTTTTTGCATTTAGTTTATCCTGTATCTCTTTTATTACTTTAAGAATATTACTAGAATCCCATGAGCTATCTGCTTCGGGTATATTTCCGAGATTATCAACTAATGAGGATTTTTTAATTCCTCTGTAAATGAACATTTTTGCGGGGAAGCCACTAACGTACGTATTTAATGGGAGTAATGCGATGTTTAACAATGCAGGATTAGCATTTGGCATTGCCAGTACTAAGGACTTTGTAATGGCGTAAGCAGGAGCATTCTCAGAAACAGAAAAATTATTATCTAAATTGTATTTTTCAACATTCCCAACGTCGGGTTGTTGTCCAAAAGCTAATTCTGCTAATTGATCCGTTTCTATCGAACTCTCTTTTGTGAAAAAAAATATTTTTGACATAGGTTTGTTTTTAAATCCTAAAATTCATTTGAAAATTTTAGAGTGAATTATTTTTTTAAATTGTTTAGCTGATTTTAGAATAACCTGTAGAATCTGGCAATCGGTTTGACAGCATAATAAACCAACACCAAGAGCAAAATCCTCCCCAGCCAAATCTGTACCTTTTGCCAAAAAGTCAAGTAGTTTACAAACTTGGTGGTGTTGATGGTTTTTACTTCGGTTTCTTTTACCTGTTGTGATTTCCAGCGGGCGTAGAGTTCCTGCTCTTTGAGTTCGCAGTCTACGTTTAGTTTGTTGTTCTCAAGACGAACCTTTGGGCTTTTTAAGTTACGCCCTGGTTCGGCCTGAGTAACATTCTTAACAACTACTTTTCCGTTTTGACATTCCAGCAATGCCCTATAAGAGCTGCTGTCTTTCTGAATTTTAAAAACAGTATCATGTACTGTTTCTTTGATTGTAATAGTTTTTGCTTTTTCTTCACTTAGAACCGGTTTCGGGCTTTTGCACGAAACCAGAACTAAGACTAAAAAAAACAAAAAAACAAGACGTTTGAAATTATTCATAATAAGTTATAATTTGATTATTGTTCGTTTTTAGAGTCTTAAAAAACTTTTAATGCTTTTAATTTCTCTTTTTCTTCGGGCTACTTTATAGCCTTCACGACCTCCCATGTCATTCGTATTTCCTTCAATGGTGTAGATAAGAGTTCCGGCAACTTTATCTACAATTCCGGTGTGACCTGTTCCGTTTTTAAAGTCCAGGATAAAAACGTCACCGGGCTGTGGCTCCTTTTTTACCAAAGGTTTGCTTGAATTGTATTGGTCTAGTACACCGCCAGTTTTCTTTAAAGGATTTTTTACTCCTAATTGTAATGCTGCTTTTTGAGCGCACCAGTAAACAAAAGCCATACACCAGGGATATCCTTTTGTGAGTCCGACACTTCTTAAATAAATCTCGACTTCAGGACCGGAATTACTATTTCGTGGCATTTCTTCAACACCAACCTGAGCAATTGCAATTTCTAAGGTTTTTTGGGCTAATGTCATTGTTGTTTTCCGTTTAGTTGTTTAAATTTTTGTAGTTCATCAACCAACTGCTGATTGATTAGCATGAGTTCTTTGTGCTGTATTTCCATTTTTTTTATGGTTTCGGTTGCTGTAGTTAACCGGGCGGTAAGATCATCGAGTAAGTCACGGTAATATTTTACAGCGCTAACAGTGTTGTCGAGTTCGGCGGCTCTGTCTTGGGCTAATGATTTTCTCATTGAGAAAAACCATGTGATAAATGCGGCGAAGAATGCGGTTAGAGTGGGGTATAAAAACTGTTCCATTTAATGTTAAAAATATATGTTAGGATTGAATTTTGTTTTTGGGAGAAACAGCTTTTTGGAGTGTTGATTTTGAAGAAAATGGGCCTTGATTTTCTGTTGTAACCGCTGTGGTTGTTTCCTTTTGTGGGTACAAAGATTGTCTTAAAAAAGGAGTAAAAAAAACAAATGATAGGTGCTTAAACACTTGTATTCTGGTTCTTTACAGAGTTGTTCAGTCAACGAACATGTGCCTTTTTTTAAGCAAAAAAAGAGACATCTTTGCAAAGCAATTCAGATCAAATGTAGTTGTTAAAACAAGTTTAACTACTTACGATGTTTTAGTCTGATTCAACATCAGTTCTTCAATTTTTTTGAGTTCAGAGGTAATCGGAGTACAAAGAATCTCGTACAAAGTAGTGCGGGAAATAGGATAGACCGGATAGACATATTTGCGCCAAACCACAGTAGTTGGAATATCTTCGGTTTTGTGTTTTTGATACAATTCTTTGATAAGCTTATAGCGTAAAAGTTTATTTTTTTGGATTCCGAGACTTCTATTGTTTGAGATTGCCATAATGAGAAAGGTGAAAATGATTAAAAGAATTGTTTTATATAAAAGTAAAATTGTCTTTAGAGGCATTAATAAGTAATTATAAATCTTATCACAGATAACCAAAACCATTTGATCCTTATATATCAATGGCCACTCTTCTTCTAATGCCGAGCTTGTCCGGAACTTCGTTCTGAAGTCATTCTGCCAAAAGAACTTAATAATTTAAGTCTGCAGAGTCCGCACAATAATTCTGTTCCAGAGTGATAAAACACTGGAGCATTCCGGGAAAAAGAATGGTTTTGAGTTATTTGATTAGGGCAGTAAGCGCCCGCTTTTTTGGCTCCTGTTTTTCTTTATCTTTTAAGAAAAACAGGAGTTTTTTTGTTAAGGGTAGCACAGTGTATACTATGAATAGATTTACATTTGAAAACAATTAAAATGTAGAATGACTTCTTTCTATAGAAGATAAAAGATTCTTAAAAACAATTTTAGATGAAATCTATTTCAATACTATGTTAACCTTGTAATTTTCAGAATTTGTGATGAGGTTTATTTTTACGCTCATTTTGATATTGTTTGAAAGTTGAATTGATCTTAAAATTCATCCATTCACGAAAAGTAATTATAGGTTTTAAATTTGTTGCGATTAATAGGGCTCCTAAAAGTAAAGAGGCATAAATATCATTGTTTGGATGCATTGATTTATAGATTTTTGGGTTATTTTGGTAATTAATTGGATATGTTTTGAGCTTAAATCAGGACATAGTATTTTCTAAAATAGATGCGGGTTCGTCCTCTTCAATAAATGGGTTTTCATAATAAGGCGTAAAATGGTATTTACTGATAAGTTTGGTCACTTCTCCTATTTTACTTTCAATTTGCAATGAGACGGGTCTTGGTTCAGCTTCAGGATTGTTCAGAATATGGAACCACTGAAAACGTTCTTGATTGATACAAATACGTTCTCCGGCTGTAAATGTTCTGATTTTTTCGGAGCAGAACTGAAGTGTGATATAAAGTTGTGCGATACGCTCTTTAATTTGCTTTTGATTCATTTTGTCGTAATTGTAAAATAGTTTGTAATTTTTTCAGGTCATATTCGATAAGCTGTCTTTCGGCACTGTCTGGGTTTTTAATGAGCCAGGATTCTAGGACCTGTATTTTTTCAATAATTTTTGAAATTGTCATTTGGATTTATATTTAAGATTACTAAATAGTTTTTTTGTAGTTAGAGTAATGAGATATAAAAATGTATAGTTTTTTTGGAAGTTCATTTCTTATTTCTTACAAATATCGAAATTTATTTCGAATAAAATAATAAAATCGAATCTTTTTTCGATTTGCTTTTATAGTACTTTTTTTGTCTTTTAAAAGGTTGTTTTTGTACGCTTTGTTTCTTTTTTTGGTATATAATTGTCTGTTGGTTATAAAAATTAACTAATATCAGAGGGTGTTTTTTGTAGGGTACAGTATTATTTTCGAATTATGTTTCGTTTTTTTGCTGGACCTGTAGCAGTTTTTGTAAATCAAGAAGGAGAATATCTCGTTTAGTCTGAGATTGTTTTTTGGTTCTGGTATATAGGACTGGTTGATTAGTGAAGTTTTGCCATCCTGAATTAATGTGAAAAAGCCCAGATCGCAAAAGAAATTTATGGATGGGCTAAAACTATTTTAGTTTTTTGAAATGTTTCTGTAATAAAATCAGTTTAAAGATTCCTTTTCGCAGATCAATAAAACTTCCAATAATTCGATACTGATTTTTCCTTCCAGGAATAATTTCCGCAATAATTTTATGTACTCTTGTTTTTTAGTAAGCATGGTTGTATGTTTATAGATTAAGTAATAAAATTCGTAATATTCAGCGTCCAATATTTGAGGTTTCCCGTAACCAATTTTCTTTAGGTCTCTCATCTCTCGGAATTGGTTTGAAAATTAACATTTACAATTAGAGCTTGGTTTTTGCTTTTTTTGCATTTAGAGTGAAAGAATGTTTGTTTTTTCTTTGTAAATCACAGCTAAAAGTGAGTTTTAATTGAAATGTCTATATTGCTGGAGGCTGCTTTGGGTGTACTAGTTTTTGCTTTTCTTTTTTTGCATTTTAAGTTGTCTTTATTATTTATTTAACATTTGATTATTCAAAAAAAAGCAAGTTGAATATGAAATATAAATCGTTTGGAATAAAAAGCCTGTAATTGTCTATTTACAGGCTTTTTTTTTTTTGAGAATTTCGTTAAGATGTTTGAAACCTTTGAATGTTCTTTTGAAAATTGTTTTATTGATTTAGCAAGTCTGAATGATACAGGAAATTTGAGTTTAAGTTTTTAATTTAAATTTGAGAAGGTAAAGATGGAAGGATATATTGCTTAATAAAAATGCATGACAGGTGATTGAACATTAATGTTCGAAGTTTTTACAATCTTGTTCAGGAAACTTAAACTAGATTGGTTTAGCTGTAGATCGATATTATAAGTTACGAAGCTGTTTTTTGGTATAGCTCTTCGATTTTTTTAAGTTCGATTGTTATTGGAGTGCAGAGGATTTCGTATAATGTTGTTCTGGAAATGGGATAGATTGGATAGACGTATTTGCGCCAGACTACCGTTGTGGGGATGTCTTCGGTTTTGTGTTTTTGATATAACTCTTTTATAAGTTTATATCGGAGTAATTTGTTTTTCTGAATTCCCAGGCTTCTTTGATTAGATATTGGCATAGTAAAATGATTAAAGATGAATTAAATGAGTTTAGATGATTTTTTTAGAAAAGTTTATAGAATATGAATTGCAATTATTCGTTCTGTGGTATTTGTGATTAGATATTAGCTTTTTTTTTGCGTTCGTTTTGATACTGTTTATAGGTTGTGTTTATTTTGAAGCTCAACCATTCTCGAAATATTAGAATTGGTTTCAAATTGGTTGCAATAAGTAAGAATGTTAATAGGGCAGATGCATAGATATCATTATTAGGCTGCATAATTTTGTTCATTTGTCTGGTTAAAGAAATCAAAAGCATATCCTTGTAAAAAATCAACGGATGACATCGATAATGGTATATTGGTTCTTATTCCATTATAATCAATTTTGTTTGCTTCAATAAACCAGCTTGAACGAACAGGTTTAAAAGATGAGGCGATTATTTCAACGCCATCGGTAAATTCTTCATTGTTGAATTCTTTTGTTAGTTTTTGAAGTTCCAAAACCCTTGATCCTTTTAGGTTTCCTTTGGCATCTTTCTTTAGTAGATTAAAAACAATTTTGACTAATGCTGCTGTTTCTCTGCTGGTTGAAAGTGATGATATGTAATTTTGTACTTTTTCAATTCCAATGGTTGCGGTGTCATCCCATCCTTCATTAATGCGATATCCAATTGTAATTTCTTCTTTGTCATTAGAGAAAGTGTGTGACATTTGCTTTTCTTTAAAACCGTAAACTTGATTTTTTAAATCCAGAATAGTTTCAAATAGCTGGAAGGTTTCAGTTTTGGCGATTCTCATCATTTCAGAGGTTTCGTGTAGTCTTGAAAGTGCTCTTGGGATAGTTTCAGCTACTAGTTTTTTATAAGCATCCCTTTCTTCGTTTTTTTTGTTTTCAATTCGGTTCAATGCTTCTTTTAGTTCTTGCGCAGAAAATTGTGATAAATCCATAGTGTGGTTGACTGTGTTTGTTAATGGTGCGGTCATAATAGTTTTGTTTTAAGATTAATATAATTTAGTTGTATAATACAATTTCATCTTTAAATGGATCACCATAATAAGGTTTGAAATTGTATTTGGCAGCAAGTTTGGAAACTTCTTTTAGTTTGTTTTCAATATTTTGAGGAACAGGTCGTGGAGTAATGGTCTCGTTATCCAGGATATGCATCCATTGAAAACGCTCTTGATTGATACAGATTCTTTCACCGGGTGTAAAAGTTTTTGTTCGTTCGGAGCAATATTGAAGTGCGAGGTACAATTGAGCTATGCGAGTTTCGATTTGATTTTTATTCATGATTTTTTTTATTGAGTTTTTTTTGTTTGATATCAGATTAGATTGCACTTTTTTAGGGCTGTTTGGTTTCTCGATAAGTTGATTTTCTGGCTATTGAATTTTTTCGGGATTTGTTTTCATCTTTTGGTATTTGTTAGGAGTTGAATAGGAGATCTTATGTTTGTAGATTGATATTATGGTTTTTGATAGTTTTGTTTCTGTTTACTATGTAAGTATTTTATATTTGTTTTGTATTTATAATCCATGAGTTATATGATTTTATTGGTGTTTCTGTTGTTTTTGAATTTTATTTTTCTTTCCTTTGCAAATATAATGTAAAATAATACATTAAAACAAATTTTTAACGTAAAAAAATACATGCTTTTATGGGGTCAACTGAAAGAGTAAGGGAGTATCTTGATTACAAAGGGATTAGTAGGTATAGGTTTTGTATTGACTTGGGGTTTTCAAACAAATTTTTAGATAATAGTAGTAATATGGGAACGGATAAGGCGTGTAAAATTTTACATCAATATCCTGAAATTAATTCAGAGTGGCTTTTGACGGGAAATGGGCCTATGATAAAGGAGGATGATACAAGTGTATTAATTATGAATACTGACAGAAAAACGGTAGATTCTATTTGTGTAAATCAGGAAATACCGTTGTATGATCTTGAAGCTGTTGCTGGACTTAGAGAATTGTTTAACAGTGCAGAGTCACGTAGAGTTTTGGATACTATAAAAATTCCGAATTTACCTAAATGCGACGGTGCTATTTCGGTAACTGGGGATAGTATGTATCCATTGTTGAAATCTGGAGATATTATTTTGTATAAAGAAACTGAATTTGAAAATATTTTCTTTGGAGAAATGTATCTTTTGAGTGTAAGGTTGAATGATTGGGAAGAGTATATTACAGTAAAGTATGTTCAGAAATCCGAGCAGGGTTTGGAGTATGTAAAATTGGTAAGTCAAAATTCGCATCATCAGTCAAAGGATATTCATATTTCTAAAATATCGGCGTTGGCGCTTATAAAAGCTAGTATCCGTGTTAATACCATGATGTAGAAGTTTACGGAAAGGTATAGCCTGAAAGTAATTTGATTTCTTTTTGAAGACTATATCCTATTATTTTTTTAAATTTGTTAATAACCCGAAACTAATATCTAATTCTTTTAGATATTAGTTCGTAAGACTTGTATAGATGAGCACGATAAATGAGAAGATTGATGAAATAGCAATTAGGGAATTTAAGGGAAATAATAGTTCTTTTGCAAAAGCGGTGAATACAAGCGAGACAAACATTCGTAATTACAGGAAGCATACTATGCCTAAACTTGATTTTATAGTTAAGTTGCATGACTTATTCGGGATAGGTTTCGAGTATCTGCTTTCTGATGAGGTTGAAATTAACGCGTATAAAAGTGAAGATCGTAAAAGTGCGGCCCAGGATCAGGAATTAGTGAGTAAAATGATAATGGCGGAGAATAATCTTCTGAAAGAAAAAAATGATTTTTTATTAGAACAAATAGAATTTTATAAAAGTAAAATAGAATTTTTGTCACTTCAAACAAATGTAAAAAAATCTCATACAACAAAAGAGATTGCTGAAGGATTAAAGATTATTGATGAGATAGAAAATTTATTTGTAAAGAAATCGGTTAAATAATTTGTAAAGCAGACCGGTATTTGCTTTTTTTAATGGATGAAGATTAATGTGAAAAGTTGCAGAAAATGTTAAGTAGTAGATTTTTGTTATACTTGGATTTTTAGAACGTGAGACTCTTTTGTTCACTTTTTGAATTGTTTTGCCTGAAATTATAATGGACTATTTCTGAGTGTTCTTGATGTGAAAAATAACTGTGCGTGCTTCATTAGTGCTTGAGAGATAATGCAGTGTTTGAAGGATATCTCGATTCAAATTAAGTATGAAAGTGCTTTTTGAAAAGATGACAGTTAAGGTTTTTTTTATTGTCGAACGCCTGATTTGTCTTTTGATGGTTTGATATTAAGTATAAAAAAGCCTGTAAACATTGAGTTTACAGGCTTTTTTGTGGAGTTGAAGAGGTTACAATCGAACACTTAATTCCGATATTGATGTTTATAGATAAGGTTTGTAAAAGCCCGTAAACACTAATTTTTAAAGGTTTTTTTATAATTTTTTTAATTTAAGAGAAATCATTAATCGTTAAGTTTTTTTGTTTTTTTTCGTGAAAATGATGCTTTTTTTAACTGAAATAATCCTAAAAAATGATTCAAGGTGTTCGACAGTTGAACACTTTTCTATGTATTTCATTTCCTAATTAATGACAAATAAAGAGTTAGAAAGAACTGAGAGAGAATTTATATTTGATAGTATAGATTTTTTTTGCCAATGCAATTTAGAGAAACGGGATTATCAATTGAATAAACAATCATTAACTCAAATATCTAAGTGCGCCTGAAGATTATTAGCGTTATAAGATGCAATATCAATCTATGTTAAAAAGCTAGTACATTCAATACAACGGGCTTTTAATATTGATTTTTTAAGAATTTGAATCAGATAAAATTAAAAAAGCATTTTAAGTTTAGTGCATTCGAGAAAACAGGTAATTATACCTGTTTTGGTAGGATTAAATTCATTAAATTTCATTCAAAATTATTTATGTATGAAAATTTGTTTTGTGTGGGTAAAAGAGTTTAGGAATTTTAATAACCTAGGTCTTAATTTAGCGAATGATATTAAGTTTAAGTATCAGGCAGAAGATAATGTTATTTTACATGAAAGGGTGGAGGCATTACCTAAAAATTTTTTTGGGAAAGATATTACCGATGTAACGGGAATAATTGGAAAAAATGGTACTGGAAAAAGTAATGCTCTTGAACTTATATGTAAATGTCTTAAAGGGAGCAAAACATCCTTAAAAACGGAATTTATTATTATATTAAAAGTTGATGGGGGATATACTTGTTATTATAATCTTTATAATAATGAAATTCCTAAAGTAGGCTTCAAAATGAAATTTGAAAAATACGAAGGTGCCATTAATCCGCTAAAAGTGGTGTTTTTTTCAAATGTTTATGATGATAGAAGGAACAATTTTGATAAAGAAATTGTTGACATATCGGTTAATAATACGTCAAGATCATTTGGTATTGCTAAAACTTATGATTTTGGTAAACAAGTCAAGTTTATCAATTCGAAGATATTTAGAACCTTGAATATAGAAATACCTACTAATGTCCAGATTACAAATAAAGTTTGGAGTAATAAATTAGCATCCATATCAGATCAATGGAATCGAAAAACTAATTTTTCAGGTCTTAGAAGATTTTTTAAGGATAGAACTAGGGATTTAAAAGAATCTTCGAAATTCGTAATCTTACTAAAGTATGGATTCTTTTTAGAAATTTACCCCAAGCTTTCAAGAGAAACAATTATACGATTCGACAGTGATGGTGAATTTTCCAAAGAACTAGGCTCAATTTTTTCAGATGACAAATTATATGGTTTTAGTACCGATGAAGTCAGTGATATATTATTGGACTTTATCGAGAAACAGGTTGAAAGATATGGATATGATGAAAATTTTGTACCAACGGAGCACTCTTCTAAAGAACTATATAATAGATTGGATCTTATTCGAAAGCAAATTTACTTTATTAGGGAATTGAAATATCAAATCTCTGAATTAGAACTGAGTTATTCTGCAGAGGGAATACGAGGAAGAAATACTGAAAATTTCATATTTAATTATAAGTCTGATTTTACCAACTCTTTTGTTAATCAATTTATTTCACTTTTTGAAGATTGTAGTTTTTTGGATATTAATTGGTTGGGTATAAGTTCAGGACACAAAGCATATTTGAATCTTTTTTCATCAATTCATAATGAATTAAGATTGACCAGAACTCCGAATTTACTACTTTGTATTGATGAAGGTGATCTTTATCTTCACCCAAGATGGCAGATTGAATTTTTTGATAAACTGTTGTCTGTGCTTCCGACGATATATAGCGGAAGTATTCAGCTAATTCTGACTTCACATTCACCATTTTTGCTTTCAGATCTTCCTAAACAAAATATTACGATATTAAATAACGAAAAAAGTGAAAGTAGTTCTTTTGACGGTATAAATTTAGCTATAAATACATTTGGAGGGAATTTGTATGATTTATATTCTGAACCATTCTTTTTAGGGAATCGCCGTACGAGCGATTTTGCATATGATAAAATCAAATATCTTATAGAAAAAGTTGAATTGGATAAGTACACTAATGAGGAAAAAAAAGAACTTGTCAAATTGACTAATATTCTTGGAGACGATATTATAAAATATAGGATTAATTCTTTATTAAACAGCAATGATTAAGTTACAGGATCACATAGATAAACCTAATCCAGATTCATATTTGTCAGTTTTAGCAAAAAATCACTGGGATTATTTAAATCCAAGAACCAAAAAAACGAATGATTATGCAAGAGGAGCATTAGTGCATAAGTGTAAGAGCTTATACACTAATTGCGATTCAGCAAGTTATATAAAAGCTTATGCAAATGGTTCAAGAAAAACAGCGCAGAGACATAAAAAGTTTTTCATGCTTTTGAAAAAATATAATTATAAGTTTTTAAAGCAGTTAATTTTTTGCCCTCCCTCTGATTTTAATTTTTTGCGGACAGAAATATTAAATATACTTTTTGAATCTGATATATTTATTAGAAAAGGGAGGAAGATTTCGCAAACTCCATTTGGCGCTCTTTTGTCAAATAATTTGTTTGATTATAAAAAATTTAGAAGCTCAGAATATTGTGTTAAAATGTATTTGGACATGGGTTTTCTATTGAGTTCTTGTCCTTATTGTAATGATAGAACCATAGAAATTGTGAAAAAAAATGTTGCAATAGGAACAGTACCGCAAAATATTGCTTACTTCGATCTTGATCATTTTTACCCAAAATCACAGAATCCCTTTTTTGCCCTGTCATTTTATAATTTAATTCCGAGCTGTAGTATCTGTAATTCAAAAGAAAAATTAGATAAAACGTTTAGTACTATCACGCATATTCATCCTTATCAAACATCTTTCGATGATTGTTACATGTTTCAATTTTCTTCCACAGCCCTTTTAGGTGTTGATAATTATGAAATTTTAATAAACAAGAAGACGGCTTATGATTTTGAGAATATTACGGACTTTAATTTATTAAATAGGTATGAAAATAGAATGGAGGACGTTAAAACTATGATTAGACATTATCAAAATTACCACCGGTCCATTATTACCAATAAAGAGAGGGAGCTTTTTGTGAAATACTTTACCGATCCAAATCCTGGTGTAATGTATAAAAAATTAATTTTAAAAGGTGACAGAAGTAAGCTTTATCGAGATGTAATTAAAGGAATTGATGTAGACAATATAATTGGATTGGCTGATTAATTAAATTTTTTATTAGAAGAAAGCATTCAGGTCATGTAATTTGGATTAAAAACTTTTAAGACTGAAGAAGAAGGAATAGTTATTTTAGAATTGTTTTTGAGGAGGAAGAAGAAAAATACCGATTAGAATATATTAAACATTTTATATACAATTATGTAATAATGGGTAGAGAAAAAAAATTATCCAATGAACAAAATAAAGATTTTGAAGTTGCAAAAAGGAAATATAAAAATGTTATAGACATTATTAGTTACGACGATTTATTAAATATATTAAGATTTACTATTGAGCAGATAAAGAAAAGTTAATTTTTTTGAATATGGATAATTCATTCGATAAAAGAACGATTGAATTTGTGTTGAATAAAGATGATGGCTCGACAGTTTATGCAGATCTATTTTTCTCAAAAAGAGAGAATGAGTTTTTAAATATAGAAATGAACTGCAAAAAGCAATTAAGGGGATAAGAGAGCCCTTGTTTGTTTGCTATTTTTGTGGTCAGATGGTGAAAATTAGAGGAAGAGGCCAAACTAAAAAAATACTTCATTTTGCTCATAGAAAGGATAGTGACGCTTGTCATCTTAAGACAGATACCCATCATTCTGCATTAGAAATAAATAGGCTTAAGTACACAATGGTGCCAAAGAAAGTTTCCTGTATATTGAAACTAAAAATTTAATTAAGGATTTTATTGAATTAAATAGTGATTTTTCAAATGTTAAAGTTGAAAGTGTTGTAAAAAGTAATACGAATTATTTTGAATGGAAGAAACCTGATATTTCTGCAATTTATGGGGGGTAATATTGTTTTGAAATACAGTTATCTACCACTTTTCTTAGTGTAATAGTAGAAAGAGAACATTAGAAGATGTGTCCATAATTTTAAAGCACAATGTTAAAGTATTTCCTTAATTTTTGTGGCAAATTTGAAGGAGACCTCAGTTTAATTCTGTTAAATTTTTTGATCTATTTCGAAGCGGATAGTTTTTGCATATGCATTTAAGTCGATTGCTGCAACTGTTCCAATTGATTGCTGTAAGTACCTTGTAAGTTGAAGGAAAAATGTAACTAATGAATTTTCTTTGTCACTAAATGTAATACTCTCAAATTTTCTGGTCAAATAGTAATCATTTATTCTTTTATCAAAATCTTTACTGCTTGTATCTTCTGAGCCAGTATAATTAATGTAAAAACTGCCGTAATCAACGGCGCAGCCCATTTCAATTGTTTGCAATTTTTTTAAATTTTTCAGATGATTTTCAATCGTATTGTTATTCGCATGAGTAAACGAATTTGTGCTTGCCAGTATTCCACCAACAATTTTTGTTAATGGACGAGCGGGTACTTCAATTCCGGCATTAATAATTTTGACAGATGTTCTTTTTAAACTTCTGACACTCTCAATTTTTTTACCTGCATATTCAAAAAAATTATCATCCCCTACTTTTCCCTGTAAGTCAGGCTTTACTTCAAAAACAGCGTATACTCCTTCTGCGGGAATATAATGAATTCCATTCTGGGTAAAAACAAAAGGAGTGTACTGCTGATCATAAATAACTAAATTTAATTGATGACTTAAACTTCTCCAGTTCTCCAGAGTGTTCTCATAAAAGCTGCGCAAATGTCTCTGACTTTGCGTTTTTTTGTTCCTTAGAAATAATAAACGAGATAAAAGTCTCCCGACTTTTTACGTTTAGGTCTTATTTATTGTCGTGGATTTTTTTGCATGCAGAGGAATATTCTAAGAAAGTTAGTTTTAAAGTCAGAGACTTTATGAAGTTTCTGTTTTCAATTATATTTGTTTAAAATGGTGCAAAGTCAGAGACATTTGCGCAGCGTAAAAAAGATGAACACTTCGGAGAGCGGGGGGGCATGTTAGTACGAAAAGTATTCAACAAACAAAAAGTCCGTTTAATGATTTATGAAATAAAAATTCTATTTTTGAAAATAAATAAACACTGACAGTTGTCAGACATAGGGACCCAATTTAGGGTAGATAAGTTGGATGTAGTCAGACATATATACAAGTTAGCTGCTACTTAAAAAAAAAATGATGAAAGAAGATACATTAAAGTATAGAGGAAAATTTGAGAAAATTTGGACAAGTCCAGTATGGAGTAAAGTCATCTCTGCTGCAATTATTGCTACAATAACAGTTTTATATTCAATTGTAAAAACTGCATTTGAAAACATTTCAATTTATGATGCAACAATAAAAGTTCTGAATTTTGAAATTGAAGTTTATTTGTATTTAATATTCTCAATTTTTTCAATCGCGATATATTTTATTATAAACTTTATAAGAAAGAAAATAAACAAAAGTCATTTGGGCTTCGAACTCGACCAAAAAATTGGAAATTTTACTTTTAGAGAACTCCATAATGCTCTATTAACTCATATAATTGAAACACCTGAAAGACTTGGAACGTATAATACTCCTCCAACAATTGATTTATTAACAGTTTTTAAAATTTACGCAAGAATTTTTAACCAAGGAGTTCAATGGGAAGATGATACGGATACATATTACAAAATTGGTCCTACTTTAATGTCATATGGTATTATTGAAAAAACACCAACAACTAATAAATTAGATAAAATTGGAATGGAAATTCTTCAAACTTCAAAAATTGGTTATGAATTCTTAGCGATGCTTGAAAAATGGCGAGTTTATAATAATGATGAATTTGAAGAAAGCGAATTGCAAATTATAACCGATAACCAGAAGAAAAAAAAATAAGCAGCAATTAACAGGCGTTTGGCGAGGTTGCGAATTTTGTAGTTAATTCACGTTTAGGTTTCGCAAGATATTTTATCTTTAACAAAAATAATTGGTTCCGAAATTCGCAACCTCGCCAATCACCGGAATGTTAGTAACAATTATAAATATAAAATAGGAAAAGATAGTGAAAAAGACAATTTTTATAACATTTGAACTCGGAATGAGAGGAGATTATGAATCATTATACAAATGGTTAGATGAAAAAAAAGCTGAAGAAAGAGGTTATGGTGTCGCTATAATCAAAGAGTACGTTATTGACACGAGTATTAAAAAAGATATTGACTTCTTAAGACTCGTAAAAAAAGAATTGACGCAAAAAGTGAGTTTCGGTAATACTGATAGAGTTTATATGATTTGGAATGGCTTTGAAAATAATTTAATTAAAGCAGGGTTCATTTACGGAAAAGCCAAACAAGCTCCATGGACAGGATTTGCAGAGAAAGATATTGATACAGTAGATTTAGATATTTAACTAAATGAATATAATAATTGACACTTGTTATTGGATTGCCTTATTCAACCCTGATAAACACGCACATTTATCAGATGACATCGCATTTATTGAAGAATATATTGAAAATGAAAATATATTAATTCCTTTTCCATCACTTTATGAATTTTTAAATTCAAAATTTTCGAGAAAATGTGACGCTAATAATTTCAAACAATTATTATCAAGACCTAATT
>NZ_CADCST010000177.1 GCF_902804485.1 Flavobacterium collinsii
CAAAAGTTGGGGATTAGGCAAAAAGATTAGATAATCTGAACAAGAAAAAATCTATATTCCTCACTCCTCTGAATTGACTTCTAAAAGCTTTTATTTTAGTATTGAAAGATTCTGTCGAAGCATTTGTACTTCTATTATCAAAATAGTTTAAGATTGACTGATAATTAATAGTTATGGTATTGAGTAGAATATTAAAGTTTTTAAAACCTGATTCTTCTATATTTCTATACCAATGTGCCAGTTTGGTCATGGCAATATGTTTGTCATTGTGGTTATTGTATATTCCTCGAAGCTGTTGGTTTAATTCAGTTTATTAATGATTTTGGCTTTTCTTTTTTTTGAGATTTTGTCTCAAATAAGAGATCATTTTATTACAGCTGATTTTATAACTGATGCTCCCTTATTCTATATGTATTCGGAATGTCTAAAAAGGGCTGAAAGCCAAAAGTATTAAAATGGTGTAATGCACCATGAATTAGGGTAATGGGTTATATTGCCTTGAAAGGGAATAAGTAGGTATAAAGAATTTATAAGGTTTTAATAAAAAAAAACGCTTATTTTGAGAAATGCCACATAAAATAAGAGAGTCTTTTTTTAGGCCTGGGTTTCGCTCTTGTGGAGCTTAGAAGTCTCGCTATTATCCATGGCACTTCGCATCATGTTATTGTTAGGGCTCTCTAATAGTAATAGACTATAAAAACTTTTGCTTTATGAAGGCAAGCTGTGTATTATTTTTTTTTGCCCAACCCTCAACTTTTGAGCCTGATCTGTAAATGCAAGGTTCTTCGTAGTTTCTGATCTCTACAAAGAATTTGTTGTTGAAAATTTCTAAAATTTTATTTTGAGTGTAATGTAGTTCATGGTTTTAACTTTGGGATAGGTATTGTTGTGTTGTATTGTGTCTCAATGATTGAAACTGCTGGCTACGTTGTGACTGGGGTCTAATATTGAAATTAGGGAAAAGAGTTAGATGTTCTAAATGTAGGGATAAATGAATATTTAAAATTAATACCAGAAGTGGTGGAGTGATAAAAGTAAGCGTAGATATTAGTTGTCTGAATGAGGGGAATTCTATATTTTGGTTACTTCTGAATTTTTATGTGAATGCTTTTATTTAAACATTGAATGATTAAACAGATGTATTTGTAATTCTGTTATCAAAATTATTTTAGCTTATTTGCTTGTGATTTGTAATTGTACGAGAGATTGTGTTAGAAGGTTTGATATTAGATTGATTTGCTTTTTTCGTACTATTAGGTAAATTTTGCGAAACAAATGATTTTATCAGTTGTTTTTGTGTGCGTAAATATTTGTATGTAATTCAGATGATAGTCAAGGTGTATTTTATTTGTTTTGGAGTCTATTTAGGTTTATTTCTATAAATCAAGTGTTGGCTAATAGTTACTGTTGGGAGATGTTTTTTATTTTAAAAATTACATTTGGCTTCTTGGATTTTTCATTGGGCTCATTTTCTTGATCTATGGTTTGTTAATGATGTTTCATTCTAATCTCTTGCGAAGCTTTGCTAATTGGTTTCTGAGTGTAAAAGTGGTTTGTAATTTGAGTTGTATTTTGAAAGCATGTTTTGGTCTTGCTTTTTGCAATGATTATTGATGTGGCATCTTTTATGTTTTACTGTTTTGTTGATTAAAATAATATAGGAGTTACTATTAGATAGGCTATCTTTTTATGTTGAAGAACGTTTTTGAATTTTTTGTAAAAAAAGAAGTTATCTTCTGCGGGTGATATGAAGATAAGTCTGATGGCAGTAAATGGGAAAATCCTGTGTCATTACTTTTCTTAAGGATTCTTTTGAGTTTAGATATTCTTTAGGAATATGTTTAATCTTCTTTAGATAGGGATAAAGTGTGTGTTTTTTATTTTTTATAAGAGATATATTTAAAGTAATCTAACCGTTATGTTGGTAATTGGTAACTTGAAAAATGTTTTAAAGGGATTTTGTGTTTGTGTGTAATTGAAAGGTATAAATATGTAGATTTTAATATTACTCCGTAACAATATGTTTGGACCTGAAGATTAAGAGGTGGTAAAGGAGAGAAAGAGGGTGAAATAGAAGTGTAATAGCTGGCAGGGTAAAATGAAATGATTTGGTATAAGTGTTAATAAAAGTTGCGAGACTAGTAAAATAGGGCTATTTGAAAAGATGGAACTATGGGGAAAGAGATTTGATAGGGAAAAACCTTTCAAACCTGAAAATAGTTTAGTTTGTAAAAGGGGTGTTATCAGAGTGTTAAGATAAAGTTTGAAAAAAGATTCAAAATAGTTCGATAAAAAGCTTGCAGAACTCAATAAAGTGACTACTTTTGCACCCGCAACAGCGATAGACGTTCACTGAAATACTGAC
>NZ_CADCST010000178.1 GCF_902804485.1 Flavobacterium collinsii
TCCGTCTATGAGTCCTGCATCAAGAGCCTGTATTTTGTATTTACTGCTGGCAAAGTCTTTGTTGACAGGATTCCAAAAACTTTCGGGAAGTTCAATTTTGTTTATCAGATCCTGAAAAACAGAATTGATTTGTGTTGTTGCCTTAAAAATTTCGCTACCCCATTCGGGCTACCCTAGAGGATAATGTTTTTTACTCTTTCCCATACCTTTCATTAATACTTTTTATGTGATCTACTAAAGTTTTAGGCAAGGTGTTTTTGACTAATTTGTCCCTCCATACTTCCGCTGATAAACGAATACTCCATTTTTTCTTATAGCCATAATTTACAATTATCGGAGTAAATGCTACGTCTTCTGATTTGGGAGCTAATTTATAGTCACCCCCCACATAAAATCGAAGTGTCTCACTTATATACGCCCAAAATTCCTTTATATCATCAGAATTCATAGTATTTAGATCTTTAAAGTAGCTTTCAATTATTTCTATACTATTCCAGCCAAATGATAAATTGAATTCAGGGGATTTAATTTTTATTTTTTCCTCTAAAGATTTAAGGAACAATGGGATTTCAATGATGAATTTTTCGTATTCTTTTTTATTAAGTTCTAGCATCATTTTTAATATTTTTTAACAATAAATAAGTCTTCTGATATTTTTCTGTTTTTAAGTTCTTTTTTAATAAATTCTAACACGTTTGGATCTACTTCACTAAAGCAATGCCATTCGATTTTAGTAATATCCTTAGCTAAACCTTCACTTATTATCTCAATATCCTTCAAAATTTGATCTTTGTATTTTGATAAAGTTACAGGGCCAGATTTTACTTCTCTTGCTATTTCATCTAAAACATTGTCAAAATAACGTTTACCATCAGATGTCTTAATTCCTTTTTTAGGTTTTAAACCGCCTTCTAAAAGTTGAAATTCTTCTTCTGTCAATTTTCCGATTTCTCTATTTTTATATAAGGTTTTATAGCGTTGTAACCATTCCTCTTTTGTTAATAGCCCCTTATATCTGCCAAAAGCATCATCCATTTTTTTAGCAAAATTGCATTCATGAGCGAGACGTTCGTACCAGCCTTTAGATTTGTGAAAAAAAAGCTTTGATTCACTCAAAGCTTTTTTAGGGGTAATTATTTTTCTTTACTAAACCTTTCTATCCATCCATTTTCGATTATAAGTTCTGCTTTTAGCATTTCGCTTATCTCAACTAGATTTACTTGCTTGCCTTCTTCTTCATAGACTAATTTAAATTGTTCATTTTCTTCAAAAATATTTAAGAAATCAAATACTAATAGATTAATATTCTCATGAATTAATTCTTTCAGTAGATATTTCTCTTCGTTATTTAACTTTTCGAAGATTGTATTATACTGTTGCATCGTTGGATTTTTAAATCCTTGAAAAATTGCTTTTGAAATCCCTTTGTATTGCCTGTCAATTATTTGATTTACAACTAGTTTTCCATAATTATCTAAAATTTCTTGATTTGTTTTCATGTTGTGTTTTATTTTTAGTTTATCCCGTTCCAAGGAATGTTTTTTATTTCAGTAATTCCTTTTACTTTAATATCTTCTAAAGCTTTCACTACCCAGCCAGTAGCTACATCTTCAGGAATACCAGCATTGATCATTGCTTTAATCTCTATTTCTACCATATCTTCGATACTCAACTTTTTTAATGGATTGGCTTTTTTCCAAGCAGAATAAAGACTGTTTTGTTGTCCCGTGATTTTTGTATGCACTCCTATGTCGCCAATCTCTTCTAATTTATCGATTGAAACACTAAAAGCTTTATTGTAATCATATTCTGTGACCCCCGCTCCCGCACGAATCCTTTCGTGTGGTACGTTCTACTTGCACTTTCAGAATTACAAAATTTATAGTTTCTACTCGTTTTAATATTTTAAACTTTTATAACGAGACTAGGCCTTGATATACATACTGCCACACGAAAGGATTCGTGCAGTAGCGGGGGATTTTTATGCGTAAAATTCAATTACATGTTCAAACGTTCCTCTTAAAGTTCCTAGCATTTTTTTTTTTGTAACACCAACAAACCAAGAATCAACCGCAATACCAATCCACTTTTTTTTTCCTTTTTTATCAAATCTATTTCCAAAATTTATAAGTTGTGGAGTCCCTGCACAATAATCTGTTTTTGATGCAATTATTAATTCGCCTCCTAATTTGTCCATTAATAATCTAGAAAAAAATGCCCAAAAACCAAGTTGTAGTTCTCTTTGAATATCTTCAGTTTTTGTTGAGAATTCGTCTTCATAAAACACTTGGATTTCATCAATTTTATTAGCAAAATCATCAATCGAAACACCTGTTAATCCATATTCATTTAGATACTTTATTAGTTTATCTATGCATAAATCCATCTTAAGAATAAAATTTTCTAATTCTTTTTTGTTTTTTAGTACCATATTTCTAATAATTTATTATTTCAAAAACTCTTTTATCTTTTAACTCTTTTCTTAAATTATCTTTAATAAATTTCTCTATTACTTCTCTATCTACTTCATTAAAACAGTGCCATTCTATTTTAGTTATTTGACCAGCTGTTAAATTCTGGTTTAAAATCTCAATATCCTTCAAAATTTGATCTTTGTATTTTGATAAAGTTACAGGACCAGATTTTACTTCTCTTGCTATTTCATCTAAAACATTGTCAAAATAACGTTTACCATCAGATGTTTTAATTCCTTTTTTAGGTTTTAAACCGCCTTCTAAAAGTTGAAATTCTTCTTCTGTCAATTTTCCGATTTCTCTATTTTTATATAAGGTTTTATAGCGT
>NZ_CADCST010000179.1 GCF_902804485.1 Flavobacterium collinsii
CGTTCTAAAGTGGAATCTTGACTATTATTTCTCATCGCAACAAAATTTATTAAAGTTAAATTTTGTTACCGAAATATCTAACCTTTACAGAAATGACAAGGATCGCATTTCTTCAAAATCAAAAATGGTAAGAAAAGTTGTATTTTTACAACGTTGGAAAACAATTTACAAAATGTATCCCACAAGTGAATACTTGTTTTCGACCAAAACCAAAAAATGTAAAAAAAAATTAAATATCTTTGAGCTATGAGCACAGCACCAAAACCTAAACATATCGGTCGAAATATTAGCCGAATTAGAGAACTGAGAGATATGAAACAGGAAGCCCTTGCACAAGCAATTGGCACAACCCAGCAATCGATCTCTATTATTGAAGGAAGCGAAAGCGTTGATGACGAAAAACTTAAAAAAATCGCCGAAGCTTTAGGTGTACCAGCTGAAGTGATAAAAAATTTTTCAGATGAAGCTGTTTTTAATATTATTGGAAACACTTATCATAATGATGCTTCTTCTATAAAAAATAATAATTGCACTTTTAACCCGTTAGACAAACTTCTTGAATCTTACGAAGAGAATAAAAAACTTTACGAACGTCTGGTTGAAGCGGAAAGAGAGAAAGTGACTCTTTTAGAAAATTTACTAAAGCAAAAATAAGCACAAATAATATATTTATAGAAAACCGAAGTTCTGACGCTTCGGTTTTTTTATGCCACAGATTAAACTAATTTTAAAAGATTTCTTATCAGTACATTGACTGAAAACGATAAATTTCGAAAAACGCTCTGAAAGAGCTTTAGCAATAGGATGGTACAAAGTGCCATCGGGAAAAAACACATTGGCATATAAGCCCTGAAAGGGCGAAAGCCTAATCTCAAAGAAAACATTCTTCAGATCATACATCTTGTTTATTTAACTTACTTCATAATTGCTTTTACCCTTTCAGGGTAATACTTACTGTTCCTTTAGTTTGTAGTGCGCTGCACTACGTTGTTGCTTTTGGGCTTTCAGCCAGTTTTAAAAATCTCGAAAACTTATAATCACAAATCCGAGCGATCAGATTAATGTGTTGTCTTAATAAATAGAACAATTTAATATTTTTCCGTTTCTTAAAAAACGAATTCGCGTGAGGGATAGAGGCGGTATCCTTTTATGAAGTGAAACGGAATAAAAGATATAGCCGAAAGCCCGACCCGGAGGGGCACGCCAATATTGAAATTCTAAGTTGCTGCGATGTTCTCAATGTTGTCATTTCTGTAAAGGTTAGATATTTCGGTAACAAAATTTAACTTTAATAAATTTTGTTGCGATGAGAAATAATAGTCAAGATTCCACTTTAGAAC
>NZ_CADCST010000180.1 GCF_902804485.1 Flavobacterium collinsii
ATAGCCTCTCTAACGCAATAAAAGACGTTTCACTTCAAATAAAACACATACCACTATGTGAGAGAAATGAGTTTCTTTTATAAACTCTTCTTCGCACTTAAAAAAATCTATGTTTCTATGTGTTTAAATATTTTTTCACGCAGATTCTGCAGATTCTGCAGATTTTTTAATCTAATTATCTTCTGCCTTACAATCTAATAATCTTGCAATGGACTTATTCAGGGGAGTTTATTTAAACACATAGAAACATAGCCTCTCTAACGCAATAAAAGACGTTTCACTTCAAATAAAACACATACCACTATGTGAGAGAAATGAGTTTCTTTTATAAACTCTTCTTCGCACTT
>NZ_CADCST010000181.1 GCF_902804485.1 Flavobacterium collinsii
ACATATAGCTTTAAAAATTAATTGTAATCATTAAAAAATCAATTACTAACTCTGAACCTTTACAATTAATAGGAGCTTAAAGTAGTAATAGAAGCATCCTAAAGTCGACGTTAAATTATACTAAAAAACAAAAAAATATATTTTCTAGCAGTATTATCATTGGTCTCATTTGGTGCTTTTACACAAAGGGCTTTAAAAAAGGAGCTTTGCAATTGAATGCAGGATTTGGAACTTCAGTATGAGGTACTCCGATTTATGTTGGTCTTGATTATGGAGTTCATAAAGATATAACTATAGGAGGTGAATCATCGTATTGTTCAGATAGTCAGGTTCAGGTATGTGAGATGAATAATTACAAATTTTCATTAATTGGAATTGGAGCCAATAGGAATTACGATTTCAATAGAATTCTAGAAATGCCTAGTAAATGGGATTTGTATGCAGGTTCAGGCTTTAATTATTATATTCGGAGTTATGACAATGATTTGTATAAAACAAATGATCATTCAAACATTGGACTTGGAGGATAAGTCGGAGGGAGGTATTTTTTTACAGATAAAATCGGAATCAATTTGGAATTGGGAGGCGGAAGTGCTATAAGTGGAGCAAAAAGTGGAATTAGTTATATTATTAGTTTTTTTAGTGGTATTGTACATTTGATGATGTAAAAGGGAACTTTTTTATGAATAAATGCGAATAGTAACAGCTAATAAAATTTAATAAAAAGGAGGATGCTTATGGGGGAAAATGAAGTCAATTCAGAGTTTAAATTTAATAAACCTAAATAATTTAAATATGAAATTAAGTAAGATATTAATTTATGATAATGGACATTATTTTTCAAGGTTAGTAAAATATAAGTTTAAAAAAGATTTTGATTTTAAAGTTTTTAAGAATTTTGATAGAGTTGAAAATTTTGATGATATAGAAAATGTGTATTCTATTATTGTATTTGTAATTTATTCTGAGACTGATTTATTTGATTTCATCAGAATATATAAAAAAGGAGTACAAGTTGTTGTAGCTACCCATGATAAGGAAATATTAAAAAAAATGACCAACATTAATGACATATTGTTGTTCGACATTTCTATAAAACGATTAGAAATACTAGAAGAAGTTAAAAGATTATTTTCAATGTGTAGCTTTCTGCCTCAATTAAATAAGGTTAATTTGATGCAAGTCAGATAGTTTTTATAGGTATATAATGTAAAATAATTAAATTTAAAAATGGAAAAATTTGTAAGTAACAAAATGCAGATGGCGAATTTCAATTTGACTTTATAAACAGTATAGGACAGACAATTTTTAGAAGCGGAGGTTATACGAGAAAATTTATGTGTGTAAAGGGAATCGAATCCGTAAGACGTAACTCAAAGGATGATTAAAAGTTTAAGTATAAAAGGTCTCCAAACAGTGAGCCTTATTTTTTCACATGAACTTGTTGTTAGTGTCAAAAATGAGCATTATACACGTCCGCAGTTTAATTATGACAATGTTGACGAAATTTTAAGTGAGAATATTCCAGTTTTATCAGATTGGCTGTATTTGGAAATTTTTGGTAACTCTTATTCGAATCATGATATTTTAAAATTTATTAATGAAGCTATTCTTTTACAAGGAAAAACAGATCTTTTCTTTTTTGTAAACTATGCTAATCCTGATAGACATTTACGGGTACGATTTAAGACAAATTCGAGAGAAAATAAAGAATATATTATTTTAAAGATACATGAATTAAAAAGTAACCATTTAATTAGTAGGTATCATATACTTCCTTATGAACAGGAAATTCATCGTTATGGGGGTATACAATTAATGGAATTGGCTGAAAGTATTTTTAGTTTTGACAGTATGGATTTTATCAACAATGTTATTAATTTAGATCTTGATGAAGACTCAGTAAAAATTACAGCGATATTAAAAATCAAGAATTATTTTAATTATTTCGGTCTCTCATTAGAGGAAATGATAGAAAATTGTGAAAGAGCAATTAAATTGTTTTCAAAAGAATTTGAGTTAACAGCAAAATTAAGAAAGTCATTTAATAAAGATTATCTGGACATTAGAAATAAAATAGATCATTTTGAATATGGTAATTTTTTAGATGATCTTATGTTAGGTGCTGATGTAGTGAAAAAATTAAATGAGAATAAATTTAGTCGTTATAACTATATGTCTCTTATTATTCACATGAGTATGAATAGACATTTTTCCGAAGAACAAAGATTTAATGAACTTAAAGTTTACTATTTGGCAAAAACATATCTTAATCAATTAAAATTTAAAAAGTAATAACGCAATGAACAAGAAAATTTTAATACTTTTTGTCCTTTATTTTCAAATAGGATTTTCAAATAATAAAATAACAGAAACTCAAAAACTATTTACAACGGCAAAAGTTTGGGGCTTTTTAAAATATTATCACCCGAATGTTGCTAATGGAAGTAAAGATTGGGATGAAGAATTGTTTAAAATAATGCCTAAAGTGAAAAAAGCTCAATCTGAGGAAACGTACTCTAAGGTAATAGAAGATTGGATAATTACTTTGGGTGAAGTAGATAAGAAAAGTATAGTTGAAGGAGCAAAAGAAGATTATTTTGATAAAAATTTTAATTTATCATGGATCAATAATGATCTGCTAATTTCAAAATCCCTTTCTAAAAGATTAAGATTTATTGAAGAGAACCGATACCATGGAGCTCCATTTTATATTGATACAACGGGAGCTGGAAATATATTCTTGAAGAATGAAAAATTTTCAGATTTAAACTGGTCTGATGAGAATTATAGACTTTTAACACTTTTTAGATATTGGAATATAATTGAATATTTTTTTCCTTATAAATACCTAATGGATAATAGTTGGGATAAAACCCTTCAAGATATGCTACCAGATTTTGTTTTGACTAAATCAGAAGATGATTTTAAAGTAGCCATGCATAAATTAACGGTACGATTAAATGATTCGCATTCGTCATTCTACTATAGCACATCACAAACAAATGGAAAAACAAGAAGATTTCTTCCTGTAAAATGTGTTGTAATTGATAAAGAAATGGTTGTTTCAGAAATTATGAGCGATACATTGGCTAAGTTGAATGATATTCAGATTGGTGATGTTATTACCAAAGTAAATAATAAAACAATTGAGCAAATTATTACAGAAAAAAGGGATCTCGTAAGTGCCTCGAACGAGGCGTCTTATTTGAGAAATTTAGTATTTGAGATAACAACCGGATATAAGGACTCTATTGATTTGGAAGGGAGGCGTAATAGTGCCGTTTTTAAAAAAGTAATTCAGTGGACAGATTATAACAAGTCACATAGCAATGAATTGAAAAGAAAGAAGTCAGAAAAGTATAAACTGATTGATGATAATATAGGTTATGTATATATGGGGAAAATTTATGAAAAAGAAGTTCCAGAAATGATGTCAAAACTGAATTCAACAAAGGCTATCATACTAGATATGAGAGATTATCCTAACGGAACAAATTTTGAGATTGCAAAATATCTTAACTCAGATGTTAAGCCTTTTGTTAAATATACAAAACCTGATTTAAGTTATCCTGGCAGGTTTATTTGGAGTAAACCTAGGCTTTGCGGTACAAAAAACGCAAATAGTTACAAAGGAAAGATCGTCGTACTGGTAAATGAACTTTCGCAAAGCCAGTCCGAATGGGCAACAATGTGTTTTCAAACGGCAGACAACGCTACTGTGATTGGTAGTCAAACTGCCGGGGCTGACGGAAACACAAGTAGTATCAACATTACAAATAAACACGAAGCGCCTTTTTCGGGTATTGGTGTTTATTATCCTGATGGTACGGAAACCCAGCGTGTCGGAATAATTCCTGATATTATAGTTAAACCTACTGTTTTAGGAATACAAAACAAAAAAGATGAAGTGTTGGAGAGAGCAGTATTATTTATTAACGAAGGTAAGTAATATGGTGAGCATTTTTTTTACCATTTAAAAACTAAGCTAATATCAGATCGAGATAATATTTTGATTTAATTCAATTTCAAAAGCACTCATTAAAACTTAACGTAATAAAAAAAATGATTTCTTTTCCATTTTATAAACAAGCCGATCATAAAGATTGCGGGCTGACGTGTTTAAAAATAATAGCGAAACATTACGATAAAACAATCAACATTCAGGAGTTGAGAGATTTTAGTGCAACAACTCGTGAAGGAAGTAATTTGCTTTTTTTGAGTGAGGCAGCCGAGAAAATTGGTTTTAGAACTTTAGGAGCAATGCTAGGTGCAGAGGAGTTAAATGAAGTTCCATTACCCTGTATTTTACATTGGAACAAAAATCACTATGTAGTACTCTATAAAATTAAAAAAGATATTAATATACCCTGTGTACCAAATGAAAATCTTCTAATACACAACGGGATAATTGTTTAATTATATATACTATATAACTTTAAACAAAGATATCATGAAGACACTTTCTAATCACATTCAAGAAAGTTTTACTACTGTAAAAGAAAATCGGGAAACAATTGTAGAAAAAAAAATAGACAACACAGAAGAAGTTGTTAATGAAGATGAATCTGTAGAAAAAGAAAAACCGTCTGAGTAAGGATGGTTTTTCTTTTTCTATTTATGTCTAGTCCTGAAATAGCGATACACAAAAAGTATCATTATGGAAGTACCTCAAGAAATACGCTATGTAAAGCGTACACAAAAAGACTACTCTATGTC
>NZ_CADCST010000182.1 GCF_902804485.1 Flavobacterium collinsii
GCTTTTAGAAGTCAATTCAGAGGAGTGAGGAATATAGATTTTTTCTTGTTCAGATTATCTAATCTTTTTGCCTAATCCCCAACTTTTGAACCTGATCCACAACTTTTGAACTGATCCTTTGAACCTTTTCTCATTTTTATTAAGTTTCAAAATAGCATTAAAAACAAAAAACCTGTAAATCGTTCGATTTACAGGTTTTTAAAATGTTTCGGTTTTTTAAAAGATCGTAAAAGCTTCCTTTTACTTCTTTTATTTTTTGTGGGGAGAGCAGGATTCGAACCTGCGAAGTTCACACAGCAGATTTACAGTCTGCCCTCGTTGGCCGCTTGAGTATCTCCCCTAATTCACTAACTCGAATTTGTAATTCGCGCTCGCTTCGTATGTCATAAAAAAACTCCTTAAAAAAGTAAGGAGTTATTTGTGGGCGATGAGGGGTTCGAACCCCCGACCCCCTCGGTGTAAACGAGGTGCTCTGAACCAGCTGAGCTAATCGCCCTATTTTAATAGGTTGCTATCGTTTGTGATTGCGAGTGCAAATATACAGCTAGATTTTGTATTTGCAAGTTTATTTTGAAAAAAAATCAAATAATTTTACGCTCTACTCCTTACCTGTCTGGCGGTCAGTTGTTTTTCATTGCAACTTTTATTTGATCTATTTGATGAAAGTGTCTAATAATATGATTGATGAAAAATTGAAAGGTGTCTCCCAATTTTAGTTTAATGAAATTTGAAATAGAAATCTTAATCTTCACTTTGTTTAAACTCACGTTTCGGGATTGATTCAGTAAATCCAGAAGTTTGATTTGTTGGTTTATAAATCTATCAATTACCGATTTATCAAGTTTGACATTCAATGGATTCTTGTCTTTAAAAGTTTTCATTTTGTTTAGCTTGGCTTTTGGCAACATACTTTTTGCAAAATAACTCCCTAAAATTCTACTTTTAAATTCATCATCAGTTTTGGTGGTTGATTTTTTTATTTCATTTTCTATTTGCGGTAAATAATAATCACCATACAAATTCAAATGTTCCAAACATTCCAGAATGTTCCAGGAAGTTTCATTTTCCCTCCAGGTCAAAGCATTCAAATCACAATTCTTTAATTTTTCTGCCTGATTGATAATTTGTCTCGTATGCTCTAAAAGCGTTTGTATTAATTTATCTGATTGCATAATTATATTTTTCTTTATGCAAAATTGTAAAAAGCATTTTCAATAAATCTTGATTGAAGTCAAGACTTTTTTAAGCGGGATAAAGTTTCGGCACTCATTCTTAAATAATTGGCAATATGTCGGTTTGGGATTTCCTGAAAAAGCTGTGGGCTCCTCTTTAAAACCCTTTCATATCTTTCTTTTGGTGAATTTGTCAGGATATCAACCTCACGTTCCATCTGCTGAACTACCAAATTTTCCAGAATTTTTATCCATAGATTTCTATTGCTTTCTGTTTCTAAAAATTTGTTTATTTGTTGTTTGCTTACGACTTTTATAACTGTTTTCTTTATAGCTTGCATAAACAAATCTGAAGGTTTACCTGTCAAAAAAGAGTCCAGTGAAACGATTAGATTTTCTTTATAACCAAATCTAATCGTGCGTTCTTCATATTCGTCTAAAACAAAAATCCTCAGACTTCCGCTTACTATAAAATACATATTGGTGTCAATACTACCTTTCACTTTAAGAAATTCGTTCCTGTCAATGGTTATTGTCTTTTCCGAAAGTTCAATAATTTCTTTCATTCTCTATCTAGGCGTGAGTTTTACTATGTTTGTAGCTAAAATATTCAATTGTATTCCCCTTTCTCTTTGTTCAAGTGTAGACACTATTTATCGGGTATAGAACCTTGCAATACTACACAAAAAAAAAATATTAGAATTAGCTTTCTGGGTAAATCGATTTTTTTTATTTTTTGAAATTGTCTAGTCCTGAAATAGCGATACACAAAAAGTATCATTATGGAAGTACCTCAAGAAATACGCTATGTAAAGCGTACACAAAAAGACTACTCTATGTC
>NZ_CADCST010000183.1 GCF_902804485.1 Flavobacterium collinsii
AAGAGTTTATAAAAGAAACTCATTTCTCTCACATAGTGGTATGTGTTTTATTTGAAGTGAAACGTTTTTTATTGCGTTAGAGAGGCTATGTTTTTATGTGTTTAAATAAACTCCCCTGAATAAGTCCATTGCAAGATTATTAAATTGTAAGGCAGAAGATAATTAGATTAAAAAATCTGCAGAATCTGCGTGAAAAAATATTTAAACACATAGAAACATAGATTTTTTTTAAGTGCGAAGAAGAGTTTATAAAAGAAACTCATTTCTCTCACATAGTGGTATGTGTTTTATTTGAAGTGAAACGTTTTTTATTGCGTTAGAGAGGCTATGTTTTTATGT
>NZ_CADCST010000184.1 GCF_902804485.1 Flavobacterium collinsii
GGGAATAAACGGATTACTATCCAGATATTCCAACACCAGAGACCTTATTTTAGGAACTCCCGTAGCAGGAAGAGAACACAGTGATTTAGAAAACCAAATTGGACTCTATCTCAACACACTGGCCATTCGAACCACATTTGAAGAAACAGCCAGTTTTGAAACCCTGCTGGAAACACAAAAAGACACCTTGTTAAATGCCTATTCGCATCAGGAGTATCCATTGGATAATCTGGTAGAAGAACTGGG
>NZ_CADCST010000185.1 GCF_902804485.1 Flavobacterium collinsii
GTATTCGATTGATTTTCCAACAACCTTTGCTTTAATACCCATTAGAGTCAATACACGAAGCAGTTTGGCATCTATCTCGGCAAAAGCCATATTGTCTTTGTGTTGGCAAACCGGAGCAATGGCACAAACCAATAGTTTTTTTAGCAGGTTCACATCACGAACGCCTTTTTTGATGGCAAAACGTCCAATATGCCATATTTC
>NZ_CADCST010000186.1 GCF_902804485.1 Flavobacterium collinsii
TTTAATTGTTTCCAAACAAATCAAGATGGTTTTTAAAGATCTAATTAAATTTTTATAATCGTCTGTATTTATATAAAACTCAATTGATATGATGTATTCTTTTAAAGCGTCATAAGTATTATTATTATCCAAATAATTAATTGCTTGCATATGTGCAATTCTAGCAGAAAATAAATTTTCTTGCTTTTCTAAGATTACTTCTAAATTTTTTCTTTTTTCCGAAAATTCAGTTTCTATTTCCGTCTTCATTTCTTTTTTAAGATCTTCAATTTTTAAATTAATTTTTGCTTCAAATTCCTTTTCATTTATTTTTATGATCCGATTTTGATACCATTGAATTATAACTGGAAGAACAATTCCAATTATTGCAAATGATACCGTTCCAAATATTAATAATTTATCCCAAGCAGAATTATAAAATTCATTGACTTTAGCTAGAATTTCTAAAGTGTCATTAACTGGTTTTTCTTTAACGTCAGCGTGTTTTGCTAAAGTGTCAATAACTGGTTTTACAACAGTCTGTAAAATTGATTTCATATTTTATATTATTGATTACGCGCGAATATAAATTATTAAATTTTTAATATAATACGGAAAGCCGTATTTTGATTTTTTTAGTTACAATTTATAACAGATTATTTTCAAGCGATTTCGTTCTCAATTTATAATTTTAATACATTAAAAAAATTAATAATGAAAATAATAAACCATTCGTATTTTGCTAGAGATACTGAAGTCGATAAGGCAAATGAAGAATATCAAATAGCAATAAAAAAATGTTTAGCTGGTGAAATATCTTTTGAAGAATGTTCTAAATATCAAGAAGCTGTTTTTGAAGCTTGTAATAAAAATAATCGATTTCTAGAAAAAGTAGACGGAGTTTATCGTGTAAAAGGAAAGAAATATTAAGAACTCCGCTTACGCTCCGTCGCCTTTGCTTCGCTTTAGAAAATCCAGAATGCTAGATACTTTGTGTTGGGGGTGGTTTCCCCCAAACCCCCCGGATTCTTTTTTTAAAACGCTTTTTGGATTATAATAGAAAGTTATGTTTTCCATTAGTGGCACAATAGGTATAGCGGGGGGCCTTCCCTATTTAGTCACAAATAATAAAAACGGCCAAATTCAGTTTGCGTTTAGGCCGTTTTTATTATTCGCGCCTAAACCCCCCGCCATGCGTAAATGTTCCGCCACAGGCAATTTTTGCAACAATTTGGCAGGGCTGAATTTAGTTTGCGCATATAGCCCTGACAAATTCTCGCAAAAATAAGTGTCGGGACGCTCCCGTCGCAATAAAAAAAGGGCAACAATCTTTGTGATCATTACCCTTTTTTTATTGCCCTCGCTAGTGCCTTCTTTTGAGAAAACAAATAATCCATTCTAACGCAAAAAACATTTCAAAAAATGAATCTTTAATTTATCAGCTGATTATTTAAAAAAGTCAAAAATTTGAGTTTATTATTACAAATAATAAATACCGATTGATAAATTAAAGTAAATTTAAACTTACATTTTGTATTGAAATTTATTTTTTCTTTTTAGAATTGATTTATATTTACATCAAAAAAGTTTTATGGAAGTAGTTTGGACGGAGAAAGCAGAAAAGACTTATACTAAAAATTATGAATATTTAGTAGAAAATTGGTCTTTGACAATTGCAGAAAAGTTCAATGAAGAAGTATTGAAAACAATTGATATTATATCAAGAAATCCCCATTTAGGACGTTATAACAGGGATTTTGATTTTAGTAGTATTTTGGTTGTAAAGCAAATTACCTTATTTTATACGCTTGTCGGTAATAAAATATTTCTTTTACTTTTTCATGACAATCGACAAAAAGAAGTTAGAGATTTATTCTAATTATCTGTCTTTTTTGCTTTTATTCTTTTAACCATTTCGCTGTGCGGGATGGTTTTTCCGTTTTTAATCTCCTCTTTAGCCTGCTCTATTTCCTCCAGTAATTCCCATTTATTATATTCTACTGGGTCAAGAATTTTTGCAATCGAAAGCATTTCACTAATTGTGAATGTTTGACTTTGAAGTTTTCTGTAATATGTCGGACTTGACAAACCTAGTTGCTCTATTATATATTTTTTTTTGTAAGGCGATTTATCTATTAATTCGTCTAATTGTGTAGCGATTTTTCTGTATGCGATAATTTCTTGTAACATATATGAAACTTTTTTATTACATTTGTTTTAGCAAATATAGTAAAAATATGTTACAACATAGTATAAATTATAGGTCAAAATAAAACTAGTTCTTTAATGGTGATAAAAAGTCCACTTCTAATAAATAAACAATAGAATGACTAAAAGAAAAAGAGTATCGAAATTATTTTTCTAACTCGTGCAACCTTTTTCTAATATCTCTAATAGTTATTATTTGAAAGTTTTCTTCCTTTTTTTCTTCAACTTCTTTTAAAACATCATTTATATCGACTTGATTAATATTTTTTGCTTCAAAAAGTTGTTCTTTTGTTATATATGCAAGAGATTTTTTAATTGAATCTAGAACAACTCCTAAATTAGCATTATCATCTCCATTGGCATATTGTTTTGCCGAATAACAATAATCTTGGAATGCTAAAAAATAATCAGCTTTATTAAATAAATTATTTGCTTGCAAGTGCATTATATTACCTTTTAGTTCGAACAAAGTCTTTTTTAAATTCTTCTCATTTTCAGTAA
>NZ_CADCST010000187.1 GCF_902804485.1 Flavobacterium collinsii
TGTATCTAACGCTCCTTCAAGTCGAAGTACAATAGGAATATGATAAGCAACACTGCCTTCTAACTGATCCAAAAACCACAATCGCTCCTGACTGAAAGATAAAGGAATTCGTCCTAAGCGGTCTTCTAAGACAACAGCAGGTAATAATACTCCTTTTGATTGAGATGATACATGCGAACTTAACGTTGCGATCGTCGCGTATTCAAAGACTTCCCTGATAGATATTTCTATGGATAATCCCTTTCGGAT
>NZ_CADCST010000188.1 GCF_902804485.1 Flavobacterium collinsii
TCTATATTGTGTAATATATTCTTTATTATTTTCTCTCACTGTTATTCTCAACAAACAGATTCGATTTATAAAAACTATAATAAAATTGAAACAAAAAAGATTGACAGCGTAATAAAAAAATACGCTGAAAAAGATAAATTAAAATATCTCTCGATTTTGCCAAATTTCTCATATAACTTAAGACAAAATGTTTTTAACGTCGGGATTTCGTTATCAAATCTTTCAACTTATTATCAAACCAAAAAACGAAATGAAATCGAAATTGAAAAATTGCATTTTCAATTAATTGAGAAAAAAAACAATTCAATTGAAAAATTCACAAATGAATACGAACAAATTATAGATTCTTATGAAATTCTACGGTTAGAATTAGACAATAAAAAATTATCTGAAGAAATATTTAATCTTAAAAAAAGTCAATATGAAAACAACAAAATAACCTTAGAAACTTGGTTGACGATACAAGATAACTATCAGAAAACCAATATTGTTATCGTTGGAAAATATAGAAATATTATTTCGAAAATGAAACAATTTGAGCTAAAAATAAAAAACTCCTGTTTCGACCAGGAGTTTAAATATTTATCAATTAATGTACCTAATCAATAAATACAAATTTTATGGACAAAAATACAATATTATCCGCCATAACTGAAAAAGAAATTTTCTTTAAATTCTTAAAAATTAACGATTTCCCTAACGGAAATATTTCTTCGCCATTCTCAGAAGACAAAAAACCAAGTTTTAAATTATACAAAAACAATACGTTTAAATGCAATTCTACTGGTAAACAAGGAGATTGTTTTCAGCTAGTTGCAGATTTAAATAATATAGATTGTAAGCTAAATTTCGATAAAGTTTTAAAGATTATTGCATCAGAATTTAATATTCAAGAAAATTCAAATTCAAATCATTTTTCTTTTCAAACTAAAGACTTCACTACTTTACATTTAGATTATTTTTCTCAAGGAAATTGGAATATTACACAAGAATTATTGCAGAAATACAATGTATTTGCCCTGGATAAATTCGAGTTTTATAATTCTTCGAAAAATGAAATTTCAAAAATTAAATTATTCCCCAATATTATTGGTTTTGCTTATAAACTAAATAATTCAGTTGCTGAACTATATATTCCAAAACAAGAAAAAACCCAAAAATTCTTTTTAAATAAATATCGTTCAAACGATATTTTTGGTTTAGAACAAATTAATAAGAACGCTGAGTTTATAATAATTTGTGCCGGCAAAAAAGATTGTCTTATTTTAAATGCTAACGGATTTAACGCAATTACTTTTCGATCTGAAAATCACAACATTACATCTGAACAATTAAAGTTATTGAATAATAAAAATTTATTCATTTGCTACGACAACGATCAGGCTGGAATTAATGCAAGAAAGAAAATAACTGCAAAATATGATGTGAGAGAAATTGTTTTACCTGCTGATTTTAATGATATTGCAGACTTTTTTCAAACTAATTCTAAAAGCGATTTTCAAAGATTAATTGACGAAAATACCATTCAAGATAAATCAAAAGAAATCTATTCAATATTTCATCAAACCGAAGATTTTTTAAGCAATAAATATAAGTTTAGATACAACAAAATTAAGATGTTTGTGGAGATTGCTCCTTTAAATTCGGACAATTGGAAAGAATTAAATGAGAATAATTTATATCTGGATTTACAGAAACACGGTATAAAAATTTCACTTAGTAATTTATCGGCTATTTTAAAATCTGATTTTTGCAAAGACTTTAATCCTATTCAGGATTATTTTTCAAGTTTACCCGTTTGGGATGGCAAAACAGATCATATTGCAAATCTTGCAAAGTATGTTTTAGCATTTGATTCTATAGCTTTTGAATATCATTTTCGTAAATGGCTTGTTCGTTCTGTATTTTGTGCTATGGACGATCATTTCTTTAATAAACAAGCTTTGGTTTTAGTTTCGAATCAAAATGATGGAAAAACATCTTTTTGGAACTGGCTCTCCCCTGCCCAACTTTCCCCTTATTATACTGACAGAATTACTACAGACAAAGATGGAATTATTTCTTTGGCTAGAAATTTCATGATAAATATTGACGAATTAGCATCATTAAATAAGCAAGATACAAAGCAATTAAAAGCCTTGTTTTCAATGAAAAATATTAATATTCGTGTTCCTTTTGGACGTAATGAAGCTAATTTATTACGTCGTTGTTCTTTTGTTGGTTCTACAAATGAGCAAAGCTTTTTGGCTGACGAAACGGGTTCTGTGCGCTGGCTTTGCTTCAATATAAAAGGAATAAACTGGGATTATTCAAAACATTGTAATGTTGATTTTATTTGGTCGCAGGCTTATGCTTTATTTAAATCTACAACAAACCGTAATCAATGGGATTTATCAAAAGATGAAATCGAGCAAAACGAGAAAAGAAATTCAAAATTTAAACAATTATCTACGGAACAGGAATTAATCGGTAAATATTTTGAAAAGGCTCAAGTTGGTCAAGGAATGCATTTTACTAGTACAGATGTTTTGGTTTATTTGCGTCCGCTAGGTGTAAATGTAAATGCCATTGCTGTTGGGCGTGCAATGCATTCACTCGGTTATGAAAAAGCAAAAGATAATGGCATTTACGGCTATTGGGTTCATCCAAAACCGCTTTTTGCTGAAAGTAATTTTGGAGCGGTTGAAGGTTCGTTTTATCCTAAAAACGATAAAAATCTTCCAAAAATGAAAACGTCTGGCGACACGGCCAAACAAACCGAAATTGAAATTAAATCGGTTTAATTCTCAAAAAAAAGTAGCAGTAAAAAATAAAATATCAAATACCACTAATACAAGTTACCTAACTTACCTAATACTTATAAATACCACTAAATATAAGGTTTAATATAAGGTAAGATATAAATAAAATAAGTTACCCTAATCTTACCCAATCTTACCCGAAAATAAAAAACTCGAAAAAATCAAATTTCGGGTAAGTTGGGTAACATAAAAAAACACATTTATTCTTCTTACCCGCCTTGCTATTACTGAATTGGGTAAGATGGTAAGATGTTTTTGCCTTTTTTACTTTAAAAATATTTAGATATGGAGAAAATCATCGAAAAATTAGTTATTAAACTTATTATGGAATCTGAACCTTTCACATTTAGAGATGTAAATTTTGAAAATTGCGCTGAAGAATTAAAACCTTTAATTATCGCTTTGCTCAAAAATTATTTTTACCTAAAAAAACAAAATCCAGAAAATAAACCGTGTGTAAATTCCTTTTTCATTCAAGGTTCTAAGAAAAAATAAAAAACTCCATTCAGGGCATACTATCAAGCACCAGCCAAACGCAAGCGCCCCTTCGGGGTGGTGGCTGGCACTTGCTAGCATACCCCTCACTCCGCACAAATAAATAATAAGATCATGTTAGTTAAACAATTTCATTATATCACAAAGGAAGAATCTGAACAAACGATCTATTCTATAAAAAATGTAAAACATAAAGTGATTGTTTTACTTATGCTCGATGCAGGTTTAAGAATTACAGAAGCTTGCAGTATAAAATGTAAAAATTTTGATTTTAAAAATAGAACTCTTACAATCCAATCTTTAAAAAAGAGAAAAAAGGATTTGAGAACAATTCCTATTTCTAATCGTTTGTATCAAAGTATTGCAGATTATTTAGCAACGGCTAATATTTCGATCGAATCAGATTCTTATTTATTTCCGTCAAAAAGTTCAAGTACGGGACATATTTCAAGAAAAACAATGTGGGAAGCAATTAATATAATTAGTAAGAAAGTAAATATTCGAAATTTGCATCCGCACGCTTTAAGACATTCTTTTGCTACACATCATTTATCTGCGGGTACTTCTTTGGCTGAAATTAAAGAAATGCTCGGGCATAAAAATTACAATACAACACTTATTTACGCAGAAATTCCAACGGAAGAATTAAGAAATCGTGTAAATGCAGTAACGGCTTCACCGTTAAAATGGTATCAGAAAATATATAATTTCTTAATTCCTAAACCAAAACAAAAAATGATCAATATAGATTTCTCAGAATCGTATTTTACAGTTGGTCGAAACGAGGAATTAATCAATTTAAATGCAAACATCGATAAACATATTAATACAATTTTAATCGGGAAAATTGGTTCAGGAAAAACACATCTTTTAAAGAATATTGCTATTGATAAAAAAGTCCTACGTCTAGATGACACTGAGAATATTAAAAAATCTTTGGCTCAAATTTTACTTTTCCTTTTCAAGGAAAAAGAAACCGTTTTGGCAATGCTTTGGAAAGATTTTACAACCGAAGAAATCAATAAAAAAATTCAAAGAGAAAATACAATGCATCTTTGCTATACAATCATTTCAGCAATTAAACCTTTTGAATATTGCTTAATAATTGACGACATAACTAATATTACTCCAGGCGCTAAAAAAGCGCTAGAGCGCTTAAAAGATTGTTTTATAATTGTTGCAGGTGCTCGTGAAATAAAAGCTGTAAACACTTCATTTCTTTGGAATTTCGAAAAAGTAGAATTGAAAAATTTAAATAGAAAAGAATCTTTTCTTCTTATAAATCAATTAGCAAATAACTTAGATGTAGAAAATAAGGAACTTTTTTTCTCCCATATTTTTGACCAAACAAACGGAAATCCTAGAGCGATTTCAGAATTAATAAATCGCTACAAAAAAGAACCTTTTTTGGATACTCAAACAATTAGGGAAATTCGCCATACTGGCGCATTGCCTGAAATTGATATGACTTGGATAATAATTGTTTCGCTTGGTTTACTTACTTCTTTACGATTTTTATCTCGTGAAATGAACGAACCCGCTTTGCGATTTATTGGAGGAATTGCAATGATTTTGCTTTTTCTACTTCGTCCACTTCTATCAAATTTTAGACGTAAGTTCTTGTAGAGTTTATAATCATGAAATTCGAAAAAGTTGGAAAAATTCGTTCGGAATTCCGGGAATTCCGATAATTCCGAAAAATCCGGTTTTATTTTATATTTAATTAGAGAAATTTCTTATAAATTTAATTTTCGTTTTTTGTCTGGTTTCGAGCCGTTTTTAAGCCTGACAAAATAACTATTTTGTCGGGCGCGCGCCTTTCCATATATAATAATATAACACTAAATAATAATTAAATAAATCAATAAAATATGAAAGTAATTAAAATAACATTTCTACTAATTGTAATCTTCTTTAATGCAAATTGTAGTTCATGTAAAGATCAATTACCACCTACACCAGATTCAATAAAAAATCAAAGTGAAAAAACTAGAATTAAAAATGCAAAAAAAGCTTTAAGAAGAAATGAAAGAATAATAAGAATGCAAGAAAGAAATAAACGAGAATCTACAGATGAATTAAGAGATGAACAAATGCAGGATTATGAAATTACATTAAGAGAAATGTATTGATAATATATAAATGCAATGAGAAATATATAATAATTTAATTTACAATACTTTGACAGCACCAAATCATTTAACTGGAGAAATAATTTTTACAGGTTTATTTTCTGGTTTCTTTTCTATAAACATATTTGCAAATCCTTTATTTATTGGAGTTACTTTAATTGGTTCTATTTTGCCAGATATTGATCATACAAAAAGTTGGATTGGAAAATCTTGTTATCCTATTGCAAAATGGTTATCAGTAAATTACGGACATAGAACAATTACACATTCAGTATTTTTTTTGATAGGTATTTGTGTTGTAAGTATATTTTTAGAAAGGAATTTTAGTAATAATTATAGCGTCTCAATTATTTTATTTTTTTCTGTTTTCTCGCATTTATTGTTTGACATGGTTACTTTGCAAGGAATTCCATTATTATATCCATTTTATAAAAATCCTTGTGTACTTCCTGCAAATCCTGAAATGAGAATTCGTTCCGGAAATATTCGTCAAGAAGGAATTATTCTTTTTATTTTTTGCTTTCTTACTTTCTTTATGCAGGATTTATTTGCTAATGGTTTTTGGTCTACGGTAAACAATAATTTCAATGATATAAAGCACCAAATAAAAGAATATAAAAAGTCTTCAAATGCACTAGAAATACATTACGATTACAATGTTTATCAGACGAATTTTAAAGGAACAGGAAATCTTATTTATACGACAGAATCAGAACTTTATATTCTAGCAAATGATAAAATGCACGTTTTAAAAGAAAATGAACAAGGTTTAAAAATCAATATATTAAAAACTAAAAAAACTGATTGGATAATTATTCAAGAAAAGATTGATTTAAAGAATTATACAGAAAGTCAATTAAACATGATTCTCAAAAATTCATTTGTAAAAAAAGCAGTCATTTATTCAAATTATGAAAGTTCCATTTCTACGAATCATCTTGAATTTAAAAAGAAATTTGAGTTCGAGAACAAGTTTAATATTCAATTTAAATCACATTATTTAGATACAATTATAG
>NZ_CADCST010000189.1 GCF_902804485.1 Flavobacterium collinsii
ATTATTATCAAGACCTAATTATTTAAAAATTGATGATAATCATTATAAATTGAATGCGTTAGAAAATTTTTTTAATAAATCAATTTATGAAAAAAATGACGTTAGTTTAGTTGATGAAATTATTAAAGAAATAATCGATACTAGAACATACAAAATAGATTATTTAATATCTTTTGACGAAGGCTTGAATAATTATGCTTTGTCGAAAGGAATTCAAATATATACTCCAAAATAACTGTTGCTAACAGCTAGAGTTTCGTTGGGCTTGAAAAGCCAACAGTGAAACTCCTGTTGAATGGAACCGATTACCTGTCCGACTACGATGGGGTTTTCGTAAAGTTTAGAGAGAATTATAAGAGGATTTAGTATCCTCTAAACTGCTTGCAGTGCGAGAATGTTAGTGACAAGCGACCAACAAAACGAAAAATATGAATAATGAACCTGCAAAATATTTAGATAATATCCTGAAAATTCTTGTAAAAGACTTTGGAAATTCTCTTTCCATTTAAGAAATTCAAAATCAACTTACACCAATTAAAATGGTCGGTCAAAAAGGAGACATGCAATTCAGTCCTGACCTGTTAGTTGATTTGCAACATGCAATAGCATATCTTGTAAAATTAGAATTGATAATCATAATTATTGCAGATGGACGGATTATCCTTACTTACAAAGGGTTTGTGAAAATAAAAAAGAATAGCTTTTCAAAACAAGTTAGAGACAAATCTGCAAACCAATTTTTACAAAGATTAGCATTGATATTACCGATAATAATTTCTTCATTGGCACTTTGGTTTTCATTATCGAAAAACCCTTAATTAACAAAAGAAAAAAATAATCTTGATTCTAGTACTGTCACAAATAAAGTGCACTCTCCGAAGAGTTCTCATGAAAAGCTATACGAATCTATCTTGACTTCGTATTCATAACATTTCTAAAACAAAAAAAAGAGACTCAAAAGTTAAAAGTGGTCGGAAGAAATTCCGGCCACTTATGTTTTATATACTTTTTGCGGATCTCCTCCTGAAAGTATTATCATTACTGCAGTAATTAACTCTCTT
>NZ_CADCST010000190.1 GCF_902804485.1 Flavobacterium collinsii
CACCTCTTCCCATCCCGAACAGAGTAGTTAAGCCCGCCTGCGCAGATGGTACTGCAGTTATGTGGGAGAGTATGTCGTCGCCTTTCTTTTTAAAACCCTGTTCGTAACAAAACGGGGTTTTTTATTCTAATTTTACTTAGTAATAAGTAGAAATGGTACCTTAGCTCAGATGGTAGAGCAATGGACTGAAAATCCATGTGTCCCTGGTTCGATCCCTGGAGGTACCACATAACGCTCGGATGGTGAAATTGGTAGACACGCTGGACTTAAAATCCAGTGAACAGCAATGTTCGTGCGGGTTCAAGTCCCGCTCTGAGTACTGAAAACTTCAATTGGCTCTGCTAATTGAAGTTTTTTTTAAAATAAAAACTAAAATGGACGCATAGCTCAGCTGGATAGAGCACCTGCCTTCTAAGCAGGCGGTCGAAGGTTCGAATCCTTCTGTGTTCACAAGGAACCACTCAAATCGAGTGGTTTTTTTGTTTTGTACCATTTATCAAAACATGAAACGGTTCTTTTATCGGATCAGGTTCAAAAGGGATCAGGTTCAAAAGTTGAGGATTAGGCAAAAAGATTAGATAATCTGAATAAGAAAAAAATCTATATTCCTCACTCCTCTGAATTGACTTCTAAAGGCTTTTATTTTAGCATTGAAAGATTCTGCCGAAGCATTTGTATTTCTATTACCAAAATAGTTTAAGATTGACTGGTAATTAACGGATCAGGTTCGAAAGTTGGGAAGTGATATAAAGAGTATTCTCTACCGTAGAGGACTTTAGGAATGAAAGTGGCAGCCTTTTGCAATCTTTTAAAGATTTACATTTTCCTAAAATTTCTTAATTGCAAAAATAATAATAATTTGCAGCTTACCCCATAAGAGACAAGTATTTGGAATCTGTTGCTCTGAAAGAGCTTTAGCAGTAACATGGCACGAAGTGCCATGAATAATGGTGAGCACTTCTTTAAGCCCTGCATGGGCGAAAGCAGAACTCAAAAGAGCACATGTCCTATTTTTATGATATTTCTGAAAGTTAGCAACTTTTAATTAAGATCTTATGCTTTATTTATAACTGCTTATACCTCTTCTGGGCAATATGATTGATTATCTTAATTTATAGTGCGTTGCACTATTTTTATGCTTTTGGGCTTTCAGCCCTTTGTAAACATTTCAAATATTTATACCGAAAGAGGGTACTAATTATAAAAATTAGCTGTAATAAAATGATCTCTTAAACGAAGGGCTGAAATCGTTAATAAAAAGGAATAAATTCTATCAACTGCACAACATTTTGTATTGATCCATGGTTCTGAGGCTTTTTTTTGAATTATATTTTAAAAAGTAAATGTAACTTCGATTTTTGTTCCTTCACCAATTTTTGATTCAATATTAAATTGACCTTTTAATGACATTACTCTTTCTCGCATGTTGCTTAATCCTATACCATTTTTTTTACTTTTGATATCAAATCCATTCCCGTCATCAATAATAGTCAGTTTTATAAAATTGTGATTTTTCTTCTCAATTTTTACATCGCAATTTTCTGCATCCGAATATTTATTAACATTTAAAATGGCTTCTTGAATGATACGGTATATGTTTATTTTATATATATTTTGAATGATTTCCCATTCAAAAGTGCCATCATTTGCAAATTTAAAACTGGTGGTACTAATGTCTTTTTGATTTTCAATTAAACCTTCTAATAATACGTTAAAATCATTCCCTTCTAAGAAAGATCCCCGGCTTAAATCATGAGATATGGTTCTGATCTCATTTTCGATATTTTGTAGTTCAAAAATATATTCTTTTCTTTTTTCAATTATTGCCAAATCTGTTTTGGAATTAAAAAAACCTAAATTCATTCTGACACCATATATTTTATTCATTATACCATCATGTAATTCCTTAGCTATTTTTCCCTTTTCATTTTCTTTTGCAATATTTATTTTCTTATGCTGTTCAGTTAATAATAGATAGATCTCTTCATTAGCTTTTTGCTGCTTTCTTAAGAAGAGTAATTCCTTGTTTTTGTATTTTAAATATCTCAAAAGAAAAAATAGTGCAAGTAATAAAATTGATCCAAGTGAAATAATTAAGATCCATAAGTTATTCTTGGTAAGAACTTTATTTTCGTCTTCTATTCTTGAAGTTTCATATGCGATCCTGGCGTATTTATAATGTGCATTTTTCTGGATTTTATTGATACTATCACTTATCTGGATATACTGATTTGTATAAGACAAACTATTCTTTTTATCTATTTTAGAGAGTAATTTTAAAGAAGTTAAAATTTCATTACTGTTTTTTATTTTTATTGCTATGTAATTTGCTTCTAATAAACTTTGTATTGACTTTAAAGTATCTTTTTGTGTCAGAAAGTATTCTCCAATGTATATCTTCTTATATAAAAGATCTGATTCAACGCCGATGCTATCTACAATTTTTAGAGATTCAATGAACATTGATTCAACATTTTTGTAGTCCCCATTTCTCATCTTTGAATATGCTAAATTACTCAGAACATTTGCATATAGTCTTGGCCACTTTTTTTTCAAATCTCTGGAAAGTAGCCCTTGTAAGTTTTGTACAGATTTTGAAAATTCTCCCTTTAAGTCGTATAAATTTGAAATATTAATGATGGAAGTTACATTGTAATTGTTGATTTCATCTTTATCTATATCGTTAACTTTCATTTTTTCTAAATTATTCAAAGCTAGTTTATGATATCGTAATGCTTCGTCATAATTGACCAATTTTTCCAAGCAATTCCCCATTAGAGTGTTACAGGAATAAACCAAGCGATGGTTTTTAGATTTTTTTAAATATTGTAAGGCTTTCGAAATTTCGACTTCACATTCGATATAGTTTCCGTCATAAAATAAAACGTAAGCTTTATTAAATAGCATTTTACCTACATTATCATAGTCAGAAATCTTAGAGTATATTTTTTCTGCTTGTAAAAAATAAAAGTAAGCGCTATCTCTTTTAGAATTTCTGTAACAGTCTCCTATGTAGAATAATGCCAATGGAATTCTGGTACTATCTTTGGCTTCTTTAGAAAGTTTAAGAGCTTGTAAACTAACATGTAATGATTTTTTTAGATTGTCAATAGAGTAATATTCAGTTGCAAGTTTTAGGTATAAATTTCTAACAATGGAATCATTTGTTTTAGATTTAAGTAGACTGGCAATTGAATCTAAGTATTTCTCTTTTTTATCTTTTTTTAGAGTATTAATATGAATTTTATCAATTGAAACAGATGTATTTTTTATATAAAGATTTGAATTCTGTTTTTCACAAGAAAAAAATAGAATTAGAAGTATGCAAATTATTCTGTTACAAGAGGTCAAATTATAATCATTTACTTAATAATTTCAAATATATAGTTTTTTTAAGTAATAGACTTAACATATAAGAGGACTAAGTAATTTACTGCCGAAGAAAATTACTTAGTCCTTATTTTAAAGAATTGTAATTTAGTGATGACCTTTCCTTGGCGGTATAGGATTGCTTGGCTCTCCTTTTGTATTAGTTTTATCAATCTTATTAATTACAGCAGTTGAATCGATTACTTTTTCTTTCAATAGATTTTTCATATTAGACTGGTGGTGAATACGGGTATTAATACTTTTGACGTCTTGAACTTCGTAACTGTCATCATTAGAGCAGGAATAAATTAATAAAGAAGCGAAGACAAGTCCTATAATACGTAATTTGCTTTTCATAAATAAATTTTTAAGTTGATCATATTTATGACAAAAAAACATCTAAGATTTGTCTGAATTGTACGGAATATCCGTAATATTTATTTAGTTTTGATGTAAATTAGATGGAATAATTATGAACCTAAACATTTTGATTGTTGATGACCACCCTATGACAGTTGATAGCTATGTCAATTTGTTGTTTTATAGTGATTTAGATTTCGGTAAACTGAATTTTATAAAGAGTCATAATTGTGAAGATGCTTATAAAAAGATAGTATTTTATTTAAAACAAAATTTGAGTATTGATTTTGCTTTATTAGACATTAGTCTTCCTGCCTATAAGGAACTAAATATTAATAGTGGTATTGATTTAGCGTTGCTTATTAGGGAAAAATTTAAAAACTGCAAAGTAGTTCTTCTTACGATGCATAGTGAACCACTAACTGTCGATAAAATTATTAAAGGAATAAAACCAGAAGGTTTCATCGCAAAGAGTGATATTAATTTTGAATTATTTCCGAGCATTTGTAAAAAAATTCTTGATGGGGATATATTTAAAAGTAGTACTATAATAAAGTCTCAAAGGGAATTGTTTAAAAAAAATATAAATTGGGATAATCATGACAATCAAATTTTAATTTTAATTTCTCAGGGAGTTAGAACTGTTAATCTTCCGAATTATATACCTCTTTCTATGAGTGCTATTGAAAAAAGAAAGGCAAACATAAAAGATCAGCTTTTAAAAGGGAAAGGAAGCGATAAAGATCTGGTCGAGAAAGCAAAAAAGTTAGGATTGTTGTAATTATGGCTTATTGAATTCTTCAATAATCAAATTAAGTACAATGCGGTAGTAGGGCCTTAGGTTAAATTTTTTTTAATATATTCATTGTGTTATCTATGTCTTTAATGATAGGGTTTATTAAATTATTTTTCCTTTGATTTAATTGTTTTATGTTTAGTGAAATAATCCACAATTAAAATTCTTACTTGGTTTTCTTTAATCAAGCTCCTAAGCGCAATGCAGGATAGATGTTTATACTGAAGAGGGGGAGATTTTCTGATATATTTACCCCCAATAGTATTAGAAGTAATACTTTGAACTCTGTTTTTTTTGATATTTTCAATCTCTTTAGTTTCGAAAAAAAGATATGCTGTTCTCTAATCCTGAATAGTATTGGGGAGCGTTTCTTTTAATTTGGGAATTTTTACTTACGAAATTCCTTTTTTTGTGTTTCTTCAAAATAAGCAAGATTTACAAATATTGACTACAAAAGGGAAGGTTTTGCTTTAGTAAAAGTTCTATTGTTTTTGGGTTTTCTTAATTGCCATAATTTTTTGCATTCTTCATAATTATGGTTGCAAATTTAACTTGAGAAAACAATATTTTATAACATCAATTTTCTAAATCTTTAAGATGATTTTTTTGTCTTAATGGTTATTTTACTTTCTGCTAACAGTTTATCTACTTAATCATCAAAGTCCGTAATTTTTATGAGAAAACACCGTAATTTTTAGACGTATGTTGCCTCTATTTTCGTGAAAAATCTATATGCCAGTATATTGAAAATAACTTTAATAAAAAAAGTGATTTTGTAGATATTGTTTGGGATATAGTATAAAAGTCCTGCGCACTTTATAAGTATTGAAGTGCATTGGGATGCTGATTTTAAACAAGAAATAGGAATACAGAATTTATGGATAAGAATGCAGTATCAAATAATTTTAGTTTAGTTTCAAGATATTGGAAAAAAAAAATATCAAACAGAGAGAAAGTTTTTGAATTAAATAATAAACAAAATAGTACTCACAGTGTTACTATTAAGGCCGAGGACCTAAACTACTTTAATAAGCTAGCAAATGATAATTTAATTGCTCAAGCTACGGTTCTAAGTGCTATTTTTTCTTTTTTGTTAAAGAGATTACTTAGTGAATTTGATGGTTATGTTGTTTCAAATTATAGAAATCACCCCAATTGCTTGCTTTTATCATTTCCTATAGATTTAAAAACACCATTTAAGGAATATCTTCAAAAAGTAAGAATCGAAATTTTAGATTCGCTAAAATATTCGGATTACGATAATAATTTTATCTCCGAAAAAGAAGGTTTTAGTGATTTAAGCACTCTTTCTAATTTTTCTATAAATATTAACTCCGATTCTAAGCTAGATTGTAATGGTCTTTTGTTTGATATAAAAATAAATGAGGGAGATGCTATAGAAATTTGCGTTTCTTATTTAGAAGGTTTTGTAAAGAAAACAATTGTTGAATATCTGGTTAGGCATTTTAAACAGTTTATAGTTAATTTAGAAGATAATATAACAGCTGACTTATCGGATTATGAACTATTATCTGAAAAAGAAAAACAGCAGTTATTAAATGATTTCAATGATACAACAGTTGCTTATCCAAAAGATAAAACGATAGTTGATTTATTTGAAGAACAAGTTGAAAACACACCAAATAATATTGCTGTTCTATTTGAAGAAACTAAATTAACTTATAAGGAACTAAACGAAAAGGCAAATCAGTTAGCCTATTATATTTCTACTAAACATTCCATTGATAAAGGAGACATAATTGGTGTGTTTTTACCTAAATCTGATATTGGAATCATTTCATTATTGGCAATATTAAAGTTAGGTGCGGTTTATCTACCGATAGCTACAAATTATCCTCAGGAAAGAATAGATTATTTGATAAAAGATAGTGGATTAAAATTACTAATTAGCAATGGTGTTGTATTTGATATTGTTAATTGTGAGACAATAGATCTAAAAGCATTGATTTTTGAAGATAATAGTAGTAATAATATCAATGCACCTATTTCGTCCAATGATTTAGCCTATCTAATCTATACTTCCGGCTCTACCGGTCAACCTAAAGGAGTAATGGTTGAGCATGGCAGTAATATAAATATGTCATTAAATCAGATTGAGACTTTTGAAATTACGGAAAAGGATAAAGTAGTATGGTTTGCTTCTGTTGCCTTTGACGCGTCTATATCTGAAATTATGATGAGTTTGTATAGTGGTGCTACATTATGTATTCCTACAGAAGAAATAATTAAAGACAAAGATCAATTTACAAGTTTTTTAAAAGAAACAAAATCGACAGTAGTTACTTTTCCTCCAAGTTATTTAGGATTATTGTCTGAAAATGATATCTCTGGATTACGATGTGTCATTACAGCTGGAGAATCTGCTAATCTGACTAAAGCAATAACGGTTGTAGAATCAGGAATTGATTATTTTAATGCCTACGGACCTACAGAATGTGCTGTTTGTGTGTCGATTTATAAGGTAACCAAAGATGATTTTGAAAATTTGGTTATTCCAATTGGGCGCCCCATATCAAACACTCAGATTTATATTTTAGACGATAACTTAGAGCCAGTTGTTATTGGCGGTT
>NZ_CADCST010000191.1 GCF_902804485.1 Flavobacterium collinsii
ATATGAAAAGCAATAATAAACTTTTCATATTTATATTAAAATTAATACTTGAAATTAACCAATTATAATAATTCTTCTTATCATAGATACGGAGACTTCTTTGAATTTCATAATACCCTTTTAATATTTGCTTTGAGTATTGTGGAGATTCTATTAATAAAATATTACAAGAGTTAAGATGATCAACTTGTCCATTAAAATTTGACATGTTACTTGTAATATTATTACCATGTCTTCTATATCTTCCAAGAACTTCATCAATGTAGCAAATTTCTCCTCCATTCAGTAGTGTTTGCATCCAATACAACCAATCACTAGCTATTGGTATTCTCTCATCAAATCCATTTTTAGGAGTCATTTTATTCCTAACCACCGTGGCACATGCGCCATTGAAAGTACCTTTTGAAACAACTGATTTAAAATCCCCAACAAAACTATTTTTTTTGTTGTTCATAAAATATAGCGTTTTATTAGTTGACGATTCAAAAACATCTAAATTATGATAACAAATTGTACAAGTGGGATTTGCTTCCATATATTCCACTTGCTTTCTTATTTTATTTGGCAACATTATATCATCTCCTCCAATCCAAAATATATATTTACCTGAGCAAGCAAAATGTGCTCTATTCGAATTTTTTGTAATACCCAAATTTCTATCTGATAATACCAAAACAAATTTATTTGGGTATGTTACTTCATACTCTTTAAGCATCAATTGAGAACCATCCTTAGAACAATCATCAGCAACAACTATCTCTATATTTTGATAATCTTGCATCAAAATAGATTCAATACACTCTTTTAAATATTCTTTTTGATTATATGTAATTATTGCTATACTTACTAAAGGCAAATTATTTTTATTCATTTTTATAGATATTTTAAAAAACTAGTTGGGGCTTCTTTTAAATAACAACTTCCTAAAAAAAGAAATCATTATAACAAAATAAATGAAGTAATTAATAGCAAATGCAATTGATATCCCTTTTATTCCAAAATAATGAACACATATGTATCCCCAAATTATATACCCTACAGAAAATCCTATTTCCATAATAACAAAAAGCTTTGTCATTGATTTAGCAACAACTAGGTATCCTAATATCCAAGAAGCCATTTTAAAAAAATCTCCTAAAAGCTGATAAAAAAACAAGTCTTCCATTACCATAAAGTCTGATGTATATAACAGCCTAATAATTAAAAATCGCATTAAATAAATTACTAAACAACTAAAAAAGACGGTAGGTAATATCAACTTATACCCTTGAAGTATTTCGTCCTTAAGTTCTCTATCGGTATGCAAAGAAGCAAGTTTAGGCAAATAATATGTTGACAATGCTGTAGTTAGTATCATTAAATAACCATCTGATATGCGCATCATGCCTTGCCAGATACCCGCAGATTGTATTCCTAATGTAGTGATTAGCATGTTCCGTAAAATAATTTGAGAAACCGGAATTGTCAATGCTGTTACAATAGCCATTAAACTATAATGCGATAATTTTTTAAGAATATCTACATCAACTTTTTGTGTGAAATACCCCCATTGAAACCAATCACTTTTTGCAATCAAAAATAATGTTACAAAAAATACAATTGATTGTGATAGTACTAGTGCATATAATGCCCCTACTAACTTAAAATAATAAACCAAAATTAATGTAAAACCTAAACCTATAATACTTCCAAGAGTATTAACAAT
>NZ_CADCST010000192.1 GCF_902804485.1 Flavobacterium collinsii
ATTAGCTCTAGCGATTTTGTACAAAGTTCTAGATTACTTTGGTTTACAATATATTCAGTTATCACTCCTTTCTTTTTAAGTAAGTGGTTTAAAGACTCAAAAGAATTTTTGCAGGTTTTTTTATTAGCTACAGCTGTGCAGTCAATTATAGCAATGTTTTCTTTTTTTAACCCACTTGTAAAACAATATATTCTAAGCATAATAGTTGTTGGTGGAAATGAAATGGAAGAGATTATTTATCGAGCAATTAGTTTTTCTGGTGCAAGTGGTGCTGCTTTGTCAGTTATTCAATTTTGTGGAGTTTTTTCAGGATTAATTCTTTTAAAAAGTTTTACACATTCTATAAAAAGTACTGTATTAATTTGGGTTGGTATTGTATTTACTTTGTTAAGTACTGTAATTATAGGAAGAACAGGATTATTATGTTCGTTATTGGCAATAGTAATATTTCTATTTTCCCAATTTAATTTGCGTAAACTCGTTTGGTTTTCAGGAATTGTAGTTTTGGTTACCCAAATAAACTTTCTGGCAATATTAGAAAGTCAAACAGAGTCAATTTCGGGATTTAATGTAGACTTTTTTGTAGATTGGATAGAAGAAGCTTTTACAGTAAAAGATAATCATACTGCTAATGTTATTCAGGAAATGCCGATACCACCTTTATCCATAAGAACCATACTCGGAACGGGAGAGGTATTTAATACTGAAAAATTAGTGAATGCATCTGGTAATGATTCAGGATATATACAGACATACTATTCATTAGGGATTATTATGGCAATCATTTTTTACTTCAGTTATTTTATATTTCTTATTAGTGAAACAAAAATGAAAAATTTATACTCTATTTTATTTGTTATTTTCTTAATGTTTATAATTGAATTCAAGGAGCCTTTTATTTTTAAATATATACTTCCATTTTTTATTTTAACATTAATATTCCTTTATAGAAAAAAGAATGAAGTAATACAGCGAAATTTTTAAAAAAATATATATATAAAAATGTGTGGAATTTACATAACAAATATTCCTTTTGCGGAAGAAGAGGTTAAGCAAAAGTTAGAATCAATTAAATACAGAGGTCCAGATCACACAGGAATAAAGAAAATAGACGATTTGATTTTTGGACATCTGAGATTGTCCATTTTAGATCTTGATGTTAGATCGAATCAGCCTATGCAATTTGAAGGCTATACTATTGTTTTCAACGGAGAGATCTATAATTTTGGAGATATTAAATCTGAATTAGAATTTTTAGGTTATAAATTTGACACAACTGGTGATACAGAGGTTTTGTTGAAAGGGTATAAAGAATGGGGAAAGGCAGTTGTTTCTAAATTAAATGGAATGTTTGCTTTTGCTATTTACAATAAAATTGATAGAACGATATTTTGTGCTCGTGATAGATTTGGAGTAAAACCTTTTTATTATTCATGGAATAATGAACAATTTGAAATTTGTAGTCAGCTTAGGCCTATATGTGAGAATAGAGAGCTGAATCAAGAAGCAGTTTCTATGTATTTGGATTGTACTTACATTCCTAGTCCGTTTACAATCTACAAGGATGTTTTTAAATTACCCCCAGGCAAAACATTAGAAATAAATTTAAATTCTCAAACTTTAGAAATAAGTGAATATTGGAACTTAGACACACCGGTTAGTTCAAATTTATCTTATGATCAAGCCAAAAGCAAGTTGCACGATCTTTTAAAAGATGCTGTTAAAATTAGGTTGCAGTCAGATGTTCCTTTCGGTTCTTTTTTATCTGGAGGAATTGACTCTGCTTTAATATCTGGAATTGCAGCAAAAGTTTCAAAAGAACAAGTAAAAACTTTTTCTATAGGATTTGAGGATCCTAAATACGACGAAAGCAAAATTGCGGCGCAATATGCTGAAATTATTAATTCAAAACATAAAGAAACGATCTGCAAAGCCGAAGATATTTTGGAAATGATTCCGAAATTGATTCAAGTTTACGATGAGCCTTTTGGTGATAGTTCAGCATTACCTTCTCTTTTACTGAATAAAGTAACTAAGCAATATGTAACCATGGCTTTATCAGGCGATGGTGGAGATGAAAGTTTTTTAGGTTATAATCATTTTGATTGGGTAGCAAAATTCAAACATTTGATAAAAACACCTTTTGGGATTAGAATAATTGCGTCTAAAATGCTTTGGTCTAATGTTCTAAAATCAAAGACGGAGCCAATTAAAAGAATTCTTAATATAAAGTCTAAAAATGAATTTATTGCAGGAATTTTTGTAGGCTATAATTCTATTGTCAAAAAGAGAAATTTAGATTGGTTATCTCATTACAGCGGTTACAAGTTTTGGTCTAAAGATTTATTTCAGTCTACAGCAGATTTAAATATAAAACTTTGGTTAGAAAATGATAGCAATGTAAAGGTTGATAGAGCTAGTATGGCTTATTCGGTAGAAGTTAGAAGCCCTTTTCTTGATTATAGAATTGTTGAATTTGCAAGGACTTTACCTATTTCTTACAGATATCAGAAAGGGAAGAAAAAAAGAATTTTGAGAGATATACTTAAAGAGTATATACCAGAAGAAATTTTTGATCAACCTAAAAAAGGTTTTGCCGTTCCTATTGGAACATGGATTAGAGAAGAATTAAGAGAAGAATTTGAGAGTAATTTATCAGATGATTTTTTAAATCATGTCCCGAATTTGAATGTTCCGAAATTTAAAAAAATGTTTCAAGACCATTTAGCAAGTAAAGCAGATTATTCTTCATATATATGGCGAGTATATGTTTTATCAAAATGGTATCAGGAATTTGGCTTTTACAAAAAAGAAGATGCAAAATAAAAAGAAAGTATTATTTGTCTTGCCGACTTTAGGTGCTGGAGGAGCAGAACGAGTGATGTCATTTGTTTGCAAAAATTTAGATAATAACCTTTTCGATGCTAAACTTATAGTTTTGGGTTTTCAAAAAGATAATGTTTTTGATGTTGAAAATGTTTCAGTAACTTATCTTAATAAATCAAGATTGTTACTGGCAATTCCAGCATTGTTTAAAGTAATTATCCAAGAGAAACCATCATTTGTAATAGGTTCCATTATTCATGTTAATGTAATGATGGGGTTTTTTAGTGTTTTTTTAAGAAAAATAAAATTTATTGGAAGAGAGGCTAGTGTAGTTTCCAAGATGAATGAGTTTTCGACCTTCAATTCAAAATTTAAAACTCTTTTAATAAAGGTTTTTTATCCAAGGCTTACTTTTCTTGTCTGTCAATCTGAAGATATGAGAAAAGATTTTATTAGTACTTTTAATCTAAAGTCTTCAAGTTTAGTCTTAATTCATAATCCAATTACATTTAAATTAAAAGAGGAATTAGAACAAAGGAATAGTTATAATTTAGATAATGTCAATTTTGTTACTGTTGGAAGACTTAGTGGCGAAAAAGGATATTTTAGAATAATTGAAGGCTTGTCAAAAATTCAAGGTTACTCTTTTAGTTATTGTATTATTGGTTGTGGACCATTGGAAAAACAAATAAAACAATTGGTTGAAAAATATGGATTAAGTGATAAAGTTAGCTTCATTCCTTTTACGTCTAATGTTTTAGGAGAACTTATTAATAAGGACTACTTCATTCAAGGATCTTATGTTGAAGGTTTTCCCAACGCACTCTTGGAAAGTTGCACAGTAGGAACGCCTGTAATTGCATTTAATGCCCTAGGAGGGACAAAAGATATCGTAATGAACGGTGAAAATGGATTCTTGGTAGAAAATGAAAATGATTTTAGTTCTCTACTTAATAATTTGGATAGATTAAAGTCTATTGAACGAAGTAAGGTAAAGTTATCTGTAATTAATAAATTTAATTCTGAAAAGATTTTGAGCCAATATGAAGAATTATTAAATAGTTAAACAAAAATGAAAGTTTCAATTTTAATACATTCTTTAGCTGGTGGAGGTGCTGAAAGAGTAGTTTCGCAACTTATAGGATATCTAAGTGAAAAGAAAGTTGATGTGTCTTTGGTATTAATGAGTGAAATTGTTGTTTATGAACTACCGCCTAATATTAGTATCTTTTATTTAGAGAAGACTAATCTCAAAGAATCGGGTTTGTTAAAATTAATTAAATTACCTCTTTTAGCTTATAGATACAAAAAATTTTTAAAAAGAGAAAAAATCACGGTAAGTCTATCATTTTTGAATCGACCAAATTATGTGAATTTAATATCAAAAATTTTAGGAAGTAAGGTTAAAACATTTATAAGTGAAAGATCAAATCCTAGTGCACAGTATGTTGGGGCATCATTGCATTGTAGAATAAATACGTTTCTTATTAGAAAGACTTTTCCAAAGGCTGATGGTATTTTAGCAAATTCATCTGGAAATGGTTTGGAACTAGCAAGAAATTTTAACATTGCAAAAGACTTAATAACAACAATATATAATCCAATTGATTTAGATAAAGTATCAAAAAGCATAGACATTGCAGATTTTTATGACAATAGATACTTTAATTTTATAAGCGTTGGCAGACTTAATGTGGGTAAAAATCATATTCTTCTGTTAAACTCCCTTAAACAAATTGAAAATAAAAATATCAGATTGTATATTTTTGGAGAAGGCGAATTAAAGGAATTTTTACAAGCAAAAATACTAGAACTTAATCTTCAAGATCAGGTGTTTTTAATGCCATTTTCAGGTAATATTTTCAGTTATTTAAAAGGAGCTGATGCTTTTTTATTCGGATCAAATCATGAAGGATTTCCAAATGTTTTGTTAGAAGCTATGGCTTGCGAACTACCAGTAATTACAACGGATTGTCCATCTGGACCTAAAGAAATCATGAAAGTTTCTCTGTCGAAGTCAGTTAACAAAAATTTAAGAACAGATTATGGAATTCTTGTCCCAGTTGATAATGTAGATTTTATGTCAGATGCTGTGAATGAAATGGTAAATGATTCAAATTATTATAATTTGTGTAAAAAGAATGTTATAATAAGATCATTAGATTTTAGGAAAGATTATATTTTAGACAAATATTTAGACTATATCAAAT
>NZ_CADCST010000193.1 GCF_902804485.1 Flavobacterium collinsii
GTATTACTCCTTGGGTCAAATATAGTTTATCTATAACAGAAACTGATTATATAAATTTATTAGAGGAAATGTTGAATTTGAAGTTAAACTATGTAAAAGAGATTTAACTTGAAAATTGCAATAAATAAAAAGACACTAAGTCAATGGCATTTTAAACAACAACTATAGCTAAGAAAACTGCTGAAAAAATAATTGCTGAAATTGGCGATATTAAAATAGCTTGTGATAGTTGTAACCCATTTTTAGGATATTTTGGAATTGAAGAAATAAAAGTAAACATCAATATTAAATTTGAATAAATGAATTTACCCAATAAACAAAATGAATTAAAAGATATCCTAAAAAAATCGGGGTGGGAAGAAAATAGAAATATATCAAATCAAATAAAAAATACGACTTTATATAAATTGTATCCCCAAGTGATAAATGATTTTATTTCCTCTTTTGGAGGGTTAAAAATAAGTAAAGATAACTTTGAAGAAATAAGTATTATTGGAATAGATTTTTTTAATCATTCAACATCTTTAGACAATTATGAAGAAAATATATTCGATCAATCTAAAAATATAGACACTGATAATGACGATGATGAATATTATTATTCAGCATTAATTGGAAGGCAAATTTATTTTGTAGCAAAATTGAAAGAAAATAATAAATTAATGATGGACCAAGACGGTAGATTTTATGTACATACTTTTATTCCCGACTTTTTTTGGATTGCTAATAATCCTATGGAAGCATTTGAACAAATTTTGTTTGGATATAAGAATGCGACAATACTACATGAAGAAAGTTTGAAATGGATACCACCAAGTGGAAAAGAAATATCCTACCAACCTCCTCTAAATAATAAATTGACAAAAAACCCCTGGCTTACAGATTAAAACAAAAAATAGACGATTATGTAAAGTACTTTTAAAAATATCCAAATGTTAAAGGCCAGATAAAATTAAATTAATAATTATAAATGGAGCCAGATAAAAAGAAAATAAGAATATTTACTAACAATGAATATTTATTAAAAGGAATAATAATTGATTACAATTCAATAAATAAAACAGATTTCACCTTCGTCAAATATGTACATAGTGAAGTAAATTTTGCCATTATTGAATTTGATAATGCTAGTTTTAATCAAATCTTTGAGCTAGGAAGAATCCTTGGTGGCACGATAGAGGCAGTTGAGAAAAATATATCAAACCCTCCATCCACATTTATGTAATTTTTTTTAATAATGCTAGATCGAAGTTTATTCAATTTTTATTCTATCATTTGACTAAAAGGTTTTTCATAATCTCTAAAATAAAAAAATGTTGTTTAAAAAATATTATTAATATGGGACAAGAAAGAAAAAAACTAACCATAATTTGTAATTATGAAGATTTTCTAAAAGACTCCATTAATTGGTACAATTCTACTTACAAAACAGACTTTCTTTTTGTTGGATATGTAGATCACAAATTGAACCTGGTGGAGATTGAATTTGTAAATGCAGATGTAAATCAAATTTTTGACTTAGGAAGAATTTATGGTGGCACAGTAGAAGCATTTGACAAAAAAATATCAAACCAAAGATCAATTCTTTGATCTAGAGAGTATATTTTTAAAAGATCAAAAAGAAATAAACTAATTTTTAATTGTTCAATTTATGGTTAATTAAAAGGTGACAAACTAAACAAATTAAGATAATAATAATCGTGTGTATTAAATCAAAAATCTTCAATACAGCAAGGATAATCGCTTAAGATACTGACACATCCCCACTTCCATATAAAGTCTAACTTGTCGGGAGCAGTTCAGAGACATTTGTACTGCATCTGCAATGAAAACTTTGAAAACGAGACTATCAAAGACTACTTCTCCTATAAACACCAAAAGCTCTGGATTTTCAGAGCTTTTTTAATAAACCCGTTATGGAAGATCTTGATTTTGCTCCAAAGGCAAGAAATGAATCTTATCAACAGCAAACTAAAGTAGTTAAAGATGGATACCCTAAAGATGCCGGAGGGCATATTTTTAGAAATCAATGGGGAGGGCCAAGCGAACAAATTAATTATTTTTCTCAAAATTATGTAAAGAACAGACCTGGTCCGGGAGGAGATTGGTTTAAAATGGAGCAAGCTATAACCGATTTAAAAAAGGCAAACCCTAATAAAAAAATAAAAGTTGAAATGGAATTCTATTTTGACGGAAATTCAAAAAGACCTAGGGCAATTGATGTTGATGTTTATATTGACGGTAGCTATAGCAATACTTTAAGTAAAGAAGGAATAACTAACCCATAAAAAATTATAAAAATGGATATTAATTATTTAGTTTCAGAAATAAAAAACTATTATAAAGAATTTGAATATGAGAAATTAATTGTCGACTACATTTTTACAGTAGAAGGTAGCTACAATTTCATTGTTAATTATACGAAAGACAACACAAATAAAGAATCAGAAATTTCGAATAAGCCTATTAGAGATACCGTCAGAAAGATGGCGGAGATGTTTGAAGAGAAAAAAAACTCTAGTAACAAGTTCAACCGTGTAAAAATAGAAATCAATTTAGATGGCACATATTCAGAAAAATATTGGTGGGATACAGGGAAAGAAAAGCAAGATTTATTAGACTATGCAGATGTATTCTATCAATGGGTAAATGAACGAATGATGTCCATGATATTTGAATATGAAAAGGACAATAATCTTGTTCCTACGCAGTTGGACGATGATGGTGATTTAGAATATTTAAGCTCTTGGGACAGCGGAATCTTTACTTTTCATATCAATAAAAAGAATGAGTTAGAATATAAAATCGTTCTTACCATCGATGATGTTGATAGAATACTAGAAATGCCTTTGAAAGATTATTTTATAGAAGGAGTTTTACAGCATCATCAGGTAACTAATACAGAGCTTTCAGACAAATGGAAACCTTGGAATAAATTAATAATTAAGTCACCTCACAATAGTATTCCTTATGACAAAGTTGATGAATTTGTAAGTTATACTTTTGAATAATTATGCAGTATATAATTCGAAATAGAATAGATAACGAAGGTAAAATGTATCGTGTAGATATTGATTTTATACCCGAAAATCTTTCTCTATCTGCGTTTTTTTCTCAAATAAATTTAATATACTATCCTGATTTTATTATTGATATTTACAGTTCAAGTAGTACTGGTTATGAATATATAAGTTTGCGAATGTTTAGTGATATTGATTGGGAAGATCAATTATGGATTAAAAGCGTAATGGGAAGAGAATTATGTTTAGGAGAGATATTCTTACATCATGAATTTATGGGAGACAATATAATTTCTGAATCTCTTTTTGATAAAATTTTATACGATTATTCTATAAAAATTTTAGATACTTACAAAGAAGATAATAATCTAAACAACGACTATATAAATTGGTATCAAGATGAGAATGGGAAAAAAAATCTTCATTGGAAAAAGGACATGATTCATTCATTATCTAAACTTTCACAAAAAATTGCGCTAGAAAAAAAGTGAAATATAGATTCTAAAAAATATTTTTTTATCTCTTAAAAATAAATTACTCTTTGATAAAGCAAAATTAAAAGTTATTACTTTATACTTATTATATAACTAATAAACATGATTAGAAATTGGAAAAAATTTAATGAAACTGGAATTTACATATCTGTTGATATACTAGATTCTCATTTACCTAATTTTGATAAAATTGAAACAAGTATAAGGAATGAATTTTTAAAAGGAAAAAAACAGGGGATTTATTGGGAATATAATGGACAGAAGATAGCAATATCTGATGAAAATGGAAGTGTTGAAGGTTTTCCTATTTCAACTCTACAATATGTTATTGCGATATTTCAAAATAGTAAAATATATCCACATCCAAATAATGCGGTAATTTTTAATTTAGATGGAACTGTTAACAAAATTCTTAAAATACCAAAATTCAAGTCTGAATTAATTCTGGAACAAATAGAAAAACAGAATGAGTCAAATCCTCGTATTGAAAGCTTTTTAAGAGATAAAAGATTATGTTACAATCATTATAAGAG
>NZ_CADCST010000194.1 GCF_902804485.1 Flavobacterium collinsii
GTTTGAATGGAAGGAACAACTAAATAAAGTTTTTTTACAAACGGATTCGGCTATTTTGTATCCTTTAATAGATCCAAATCATAGCCGCATTCCTTACGTTTTCCTTAATACTAATCAAATTTTTAATCAAGGTACTTATGATTTTATAAGTTCAAGAGTAATACCTGGACCAATAAAAGGCAGTGTGAAATTATCGATTGCAAATAGTTTTACTAATTCTTACAAACAATTAATGACTTCAATAAGATACCAATTTAATTCTTCAGATAAATTGCAATATGAAGAACAAATTCAAATGCAAAAAGCCTCTGTTACTAGAATCGTTTCAACGTATGAACAATTATTCGGTATAATTAGTCCAGAGGATATAGAAAAAGCAAATAAAAGCTTAGCAATTTTTAAGCTCTCTATTCATAATAAATTAGATTATATATTTCTTTACGCAATGGGGTATTTATGGAGTGGAATGATTAAAGAGAATAAACCTCCTCTGCTATTTAATCAATTAGTAAGTGAAAAAAATTTAGAAATTATTTTGCCACATATTCCAGCTTCCGGAGCATTATTAATGCTTGACATCATAAAATATTTTGATGAATATCTTTTTATTAGTACTATCGATAAAAGTTTTAGATATAATTCTAATATTCTTTCAGAGGTTATAAATAACACTAGGCTCCCTAATAAAAATAATGGTGGAATGGTTACTTTTGATCCAATTGATGGTAAGAACTATAGTTTTTCTCCTTCATATGAAATCGGATTATCAGTAGCAGAAATTCAAAATTCGTTAAATGATCATGATAGAGTTATTGAAATTAATTTAACCAATTTGCATGAAGCAAGTCAAGAGCATAGTGAAGCAGATGAAAATAAATCAACCCTATTTAGATCTACAAATGGGCAGTCATATCTGTTAACGAGTTTGTTAGAAAAAATGATTACTATAAAAATTGAATATAAGGGATATGTACTTATTCCTGTTTCACCTTTGAGTTATCTTGAGAATAAGCAAGACAATAAAGTTAATCATAAACAACCTAACAGTTGGGGATGGTTTTATGAAGATGCCATTAATCAATCAATTAAAAATTTGGATCGTAAAAGAACAGGGTTTTGTTTTGTAACAGAACCCCCATATAATTTGGGCAGTTTAGATGAAGGTGGAGATTTTGGCAGAGTTTCAGCTCTATTAGTAGCTAATTTACCTACAGTAACAATTTATTATAAAAAAAGCAATTCTTTTCCATTGCTTAATTCTAATTTATCATCTGTTGAAGGGTTGCTAAATTTACCTTTTGCACAAATAAATGACAATTATTCATTAACTAAATATTCAGTTGATAATAGCATAGATAAAGTGATATTTGAACCTTTGAATTATAGTGTTGAGTTAAAAATTAAAAGTAACAAGCCAAAAGAAATTATTTCAGTTCCAATTCATTCTAAAACTGTCGCTTTACTAATGGTTGCTGTTGTTTATCCTTCAAAGGAATAAAATGGTATTTCCCACTGGCGCTTGTTTGCAACGAGGGCCTACTTACCTTATAAAACAAATCATGGTGTTTGCAACGCAGATAACTACAATAGGAGTAACTGTTAGCGGTAGTTATTTCATTAGCAATTTATATTTTAATTTAGTATCATTGTCTTCCAGCTCTTTTTCAATATATAACTTTAGATATTCAATCGCTTGTTTTTTTGACCTGAAAACCGATATGCCTCACTATATAATAATAGCCATACGTTGAGTTTGGAAAAGATGATTATTTAATTTAAATAAATCTATTGCCTCATTGGTCTTTTTTTCGAACAATAGCTTACAACCATATCTTTCAATAAGACTTTCTCTTACTGAATATTTCTTCGAATTGTGTTCTATTTCTTTAATGCCGGCTTCATAACCTTTATTGCATACTGCCTTAATTATATCTTTAGTATAAAAAAAATTGTCAATTGAGGGTGCTGAGCCCACTAATTGTTTTTTAATGCGATTACTCGCTTCCCAATAATTTTCGACTTCTCCATTTGTTAGAATAACAACAGTATAGCCCAAATCCGGATAAATCATTAATTCACAAGCAATACCATCATGCCCGCCAGTATGTCCAATAATTCGGTGCCCGTTTATTGTATTTTCTTCAAACCCATATCCATACATTCCTTCTCTAAACTTCACTTTACCTGATGTGCAAAGAGCTGTATTTTCTTTACTAAGTAAAAGATCGTTTTGTAAAGCATTAGCGAAATTCAACAAATCTTCAACTGTTGAATAGCCACCCACCAGCTGGAGTTCCTTTTGCTAAATTTGAGTAAATATTATTTTTCCATTGCCCTGATTCTTCTAATGACATGGTATAGCCCTTTAATCATAAACGGAAAAATTGTACAAATGTAAACCTATAAAAATAGCCAGTGAATTTGTTTTTTTTTTAAGCAACACATTAGTGTTTTAGCAAGTCATTATGCTTATTATAGTTAACACTTTCATCCGAAAATTCATGAATTGCTCGTAGTTTATGTTTTTCTAATGTGTTATGAAAACCAAGAAAATTTTTGTAATGACTTTTATATGATTCAGCTAAATCATTTAATGATCGTATAATGAAATATCCATTTTTATTAGATCCAATTTTAGTTCTATGCTTCAAAGGTCTTACAATCCAATATTTAATATTACTGTCCGATAAATCTGTTATAGAGACTCCTAAATCTCTAAACAGCTTAATAATTTCACCAATCTTAATTGGCTTAGTGCAATCATTATTACTTTCATCCATTAAGCTTAAAAGTAAGGTTCTTAACGCATAAACATCTTTAATATATTGTTGAGCATAATCTTTTCTATGACCTTTACCAAGTACTCCAATGGTTAAATATTTTGACAGTTCACTTTCCTTCTTCTTATTTTTCAATAAGTGACTGTATTCATCTTTATTATCTGTAAATGTGTATAATAAATTGTCTTCTACGAATATTTTATTGCTATAAGTCCATGGATTAAAATCTAACTTTTTTCCATAATTGATCCAGTCACTATAATTACTTACTGTAAAATCTATAGCCTCTAAAAGTAGATCATCTTTTTCATCAAAGAAATCTTCTAACTTTTCAATAATACTTATGTACAGATTTTGCTCGAACAATCTATTATCTTCTTGTTCCTTTTCATTTTTGATTATTGGGTGCTTTTCATAAATAGTATTTAAACATTCCCAATATAGCGTTCTACTAAATTTTAAGTCTTTATTTCCAAAAACTTCCGAACCAGTATATTCAAATGCAAAGTCTAAAACTGAAACAATATGATTATTAAAATCATTCTTGTATGACAATTTATTATAACTATCAGTTAAAGAAATATCATTAAAGTTATTTAAATGTTCCATCTTATATCTTCTTAATAGTTAATCTTTCATCAGGTACTGTTTCTATTTTTAATTCACTTGTATAAAATTTGTAATTCTTATTAATTTGATGATTAGTATCTAAATTTTCAAAACTTTCTAATTCAAATTTATATTTTGACTGAAAAACAGGTATGGTATTTTTTATGAAATTATTAAATGATTCTTTCTTACACCATGGATTCTTTGATTTCCCTATAATATGTATTTGACCATTATCTACTAAAATATCACCTGCTCTGTCAAAGATTTTTTTTGCATCTCCTAAACCTTTAAATCCATAATTGAAAGGATTGCATAAAATTATATTCTCGAATTTTCTTTGAAAATTAGTATTGTAGAAATCACAAAGATTGTCTAAATAATGATAATCAGTAATATCTTCATGATAATCCTTAAAATAAGATTTTATATCCTTAGGATAAGATAAATCCGTAACGAAGCAGTTAGGATATTCTCTTTTCCCAAAATTATTTCTGCCAGCGCCAAACTCAATGTTAGTCACCTCCATATCATGAGGAAAATTTTCATGGTAAATAATTGGATTTCCGTGTTTATCTAATATCATCATGTAAAAATATTTGGACAAATCTAAATAATTATTATTAATTTAGATAACAAATATCTATAAAATGAAAATCAGTGAGTTAAAAAATTTAATTGTTTTAAAGAACAATATTTTGAAAGATTCCGAAGTGATCTTACATCATCTAAAACATGATATAATATGGGATTGCTCTATTATGTCAAGAAAAACTGCAAGTTTTGGAATTCCATACAATTATTCTAACATACAATACAAGGAAAGTAAAATTCCAAATTTTTTCGATGAGTTAATCGGTTTTGTTAAATTATTTAATGGTTTTGTACCTAACAATTGTCTGATTAATTTTTACCATGACAACAAGTCAAAAATGGGATTTCATTCTGATCAAATTGATATATTATACAAAGATACAGGAATTGCCATTTTCTCTTTTGGGTCTTCGCGAATATTAAGATTTAAGAATAAAATTGATTTCAATATTATTTATGATCTATTATTGGAAAATAACAGTTATTTCTACATGTCTCAAGAGGTACAGGATGAATGGTTACATTCTGTATTACCTGATATTACAAATGAAAAAAATGAAAGATACAGTCTTACTTTTAGAAAAATTATGTTTTAAACTAATGTCTCGTCCTAAAAAAGCGATACAGATTATTACATAAAAATAATTAATTAAACAGTTGCAAGAACCCTCTTGCAACTGTTTTTTGTTTTATATCTTCT
>NZ_CADCST010000195.1 GCF_902804485.1 Flavobacterium collinsii
TTTTAGATCTTATCCTACTATAATCTTCATTAAAATTTTTTCGTAATTGTGTTGTGAAATCAAACTCCTTTGAAAATTTTTGAATGGAATTTTTACAAAAATCTATCATTGCTTCTTTGCTATAACCTAACAAATCCAGATAATTAATAATTTTTAATATGGAAACAATAGAAGAATCATCTTTATTAAGATCCCGTTGAATAACATTTTCGATTAGATCTTTACTATCAAGATTAAAAATATATTCGGCACATCTCATTAATTCAGGACCTCCATATCTGTAGATTTCTGGCTCATAAGGTAAAATATGATATTTTTTTATGATATTTTTTATCTTCAGATTGTCTATAAATTCTATTACATCATTTTTATTTTCAATCAAATCGGTTTTAAATCTCAAACGTAACACACGACCATTATTCTCATAGTGAATAAAGAAAAAAGCGGTAAACTTTCCATTTAAATAAAGATCTGTATAGATACTTTTTAAAATATCATTGTCTGCATATGAATTACATGAAATTTCAAAATACAACCAGTCCGAAAGGATTGGCGTGTTTTTACGATTATAGTTTGTAATAACAACATCATTATTAGAGAATTCTTGAGGTTGATAATAGCTGTTTTTTACACTAATTATGAGCTCATGTGCATAATTCCCCAAATTATCTTCAACTGCAGGATTAAAGAGTTCATAAATATTCTCTGAGACATAAAAATAATCTCGAGTCTTAAGATTGTCATAGATTATCTTCAGCTCCTCATCTTTTGACGTGTCAATGATGGAATTCCCTTTTGAATCGGAAAAATTCAAGGTTTTTGTAAATTCAAATTTTGAAATTTTCTCTAAAAAATAGAGTTTAAATTCTTCAAAATTATAGTTGCTATTAACTAATAAAAGCTGGGCAGGAGACAATAGTACATTTGTTTCCAGATAAATTCTGGGGATAAAATCTCTAAAACAGGCATAAGAATTAAAGTTGAAGCTAATACCATAGATTTCTTCATTATAAACTGCAAAATCACATAAAAACTTATACAAATTAGAATCAGAAACTTTTGAATTTATGGCCGACACTTTTTTAGGTTTAATTTCTTTTTGATGTTCTTTCGAGACTAAACGAAATTTTCCGCCTTCTAAATTCACATAGATGTCTGACACAAATATTGGATTTTTACTTCCCTTGTATGAAGTATTTATAGGAATGCAATAGTCATATATTTGCTCCTTTGGTGAAATATTTATACTTCTGAAGTTTCCTACACAATTTATATCGGCTAAAATTTTATTCTTATTGCACTCTTTTTCGTAGGCTGTTATTTCTTCACACAACTCGCTATTTATTTCACCAAATCGTGAAATGATATTTAAGGCTGATTCTCCGCCTAAACCACGAATAAAAACAATTTCAGTGTTAGTTTTTTTGCATTTTAAAACCTCGAGTAGCACATTAAAAGTTAAAGGGAGGCTTTTTCTTTTCTCATCAATATCCGTTGCGGGAGGAAGATTTAAAAATAGTTCTGTTTCATTTGAGGCAATTACCTTGCAAAAGATATCTTGATGCAGTTTTAGTACATAATCTGAATTGTCGTCTTGATAAGTTATTCCGGAAAAAGGGTTGAATATTGTACTTATGGAAACAAATCCTTCATTGTAACGATCCGAAATTTTTGCTATAAATTCATTTATTTTTCCAGTAATAGGTTTTGTATTAGAATTATATGTTAAAACAAAATCGATATATTTTTGTACTACCGATTTAATATTCTCATTAACATATCCCGCCTGAATTTCAAAAGAGTTTATAGAATGTGAAAAGCGTTCACTGTCATTCTCTTTGAAAAAAAGGTCTTGTTCTTGAATATACTGGCTATTGAACAATTTAATGTCTTTATTGTCACTTATTAGAATATATTTTTTATTTATTAAATCCGATAAATATGGAACCGTATTGTTCTCTAATTTTTTACAATATGGATTAAATAAAAAATCTTCAATAAACAATCCTGTGTCAATAAGTTGAAAAAGATACTCTTCAACATCCTCTTTTTCAAATCCTTGTTCTATTAATTGATTTAAGAGACTATTAATATCAGGTTTAATTTTAAATTGTTCCAACAACCATTTTAAGTCTTCGTCATAGTCCAGTTCAACAAAATTTACTTCGATCTTATCAAACTCTTTCGGTTTAGAATTATAAAAACCTATCTTTTTCTGAGACAAAAAATGAAGAGATGGATTTATTGAGTATTCAAAAGAAGACCAATTTTTTATTATTTCTTTATTTTTTTTTAATGACAAAAACAAATTATCATGTGATACAGACAATCTGATTTTTTTTGATTTAGACAATTCAGTAACAGTTCCCCAATTCGCAACTCCTACACTGCTGAATAAACCAAAAGGTGTAGGATTAAAATGTGCCCTGGCGTAATATTTAGCTAATGATATTTCTGTTTTCTCTCTTTTATTTTTTTTTACATCTTGATACAGACTAGAGGAAGAAATTAAAACGGAAAGCTGAAATAAATCATTTTTATGGAAAAAATTAATTACATCGTTTTTATTTGTATCGTATGACTGAAGCGGAAAATTTGTAGCTCTTTTAATAATTGTATTGAAAAATTTCATTTCGCTAATTGTTTATGAAGGTTAAAATGTTACAATCAAAATAGATTTATAAGTTCAAGCCATTTGCTGTCGATCTTATTTTCTAATGTGAACAATGTCAAGGCAAGTCTCACAGTTCCTTCCAAGAGGTTACTTTCGTTGTAATATTTTCCTTTTTCATACGATAAGAAAGTTTCATAATCTGAGGTTTGTTCCTGTATAATATTGAGCCATTTCTCTATTTCTTCAGAACAATCAATATTGAGTTTTTTTGAAGCCAAATAGTACTGCAATGCAATTCCTGTGGATCCGTGACACAAGCCAAAATCACTAACAAAAGATTCCTCAAGTGATATTGTACGTGAAGCTTCTATCAATTTTTTTGATTCTTTTATTAAAGTATCTTCTTTCAAATATACTCCACAATTATAAAGAGCATTTGAAATACCAAAATCGCCCTGACACCATGATAATCTGGAATTAACAATGCTGCCTGATTCTAATAAAAGTAAATTAGGATAATATTGTTTCGAGTTATCATTGTAATCTTTATAGGATTGCAGAAACTTAATGCATATTTTTAATGAAACATCGATGTCCGATTTAAGCTCGGTAAAATTTCTTTCAAAATAAATTAAAAAATTCAAATAACCGGCAACTCCATGTGCCAGACCAAAATAAATGCAGAATTTATCATCATTATCTAATGCTGTTTCCGTAGTTAAAACTTCTTTCAGATCAGTAGAAATCTTACGAACTAAATCCTCTGCAAATTGATTTAATTCTGAAATTAATTCTTCATTTTTATAGTATGTGCAACGTTCTATGAAATACATTGCAATTCCCATAGAACCATGCAGGAAATCGTAGTTGTTTGATTGATTTAAACGTCTAAAATCATCTAACAAAACAGAATCAATAATTTCAAAATATTCATTATCGATCTCAATTAAATTATCTTCTAAATGTAATAAAGCAAGACCAAACCCAGCCAAACCGCTACACAATGTTGAAGAAGTAGGTTCGTTTTCAATTATCTCATTTACTTTCTCAACAACTTTGGTCAGCTTAGTTAAATAATCCTCTAATTTATAAATGCTATACATTTTACTGTAAAAAAGAACTATTCCTGATAATCCTGTAAGCAGTCCAATTCTATTTTCAGTTTCAAATGACTGCCAAATATTTTTTTCAATTTTTAATATAAAATCTTGCATAAATTATAACTAACTCATTATTCTTAATTAAAGAACCCAATATCTAATCTTTTTTTATGCATAATCCTCTTTGAAATGTCTTTCCATCTGGATATTCTTGGTTTGAGTACCATATTGATACATAAAAACAATCCTCCTCCGTCGCAAAAATGGTGTATACGTATTTCATACCAATTGCTATTGACTCAGTACCATAGTTTTTTTTGCAGATAATTTCGTACTTACAGTCGGACAGCCATTTTACGTCCCATACACTCTCTAATTTGTTATTTGAATAAGTTTCTTCAATAGAATCTTTTCTAATAATATACTCATCAGGAAATGCACGAGAAGAGAATTTTCCATTTTTAAATTTTTCACATTCAACTTTCTGAGAGTATCCTGCAGTTCCGACTAGAAGAATAAGTAAAATAAGAAATTTCATTTTGTGTTTTTTTAATTTTAAAACTAACTTATTGATTTCAATTAAAGAGTATTTTCAAATTGAAAATACTCTTTAACAAACATTGACTAAATACTTGTAATTTATAAATTACAATTAGCAACCATGTCTAAGTGTACTATTACAATTAATTGGCCATGCTGATGTGTCATTACAGGAGTTTAATCCTGAATTTTTGCAGCTTGGCAGCTTACCTGGATCTCCTCCTCCTTCAACATTAGATTTTTCTTGATCAGATAATTTAAAAACTTTTAAATTTTTTAGGCTTAACTTCTTTTTCATTTTTAATTTGTTTAATGTTTAACAATAATTTTAATTCATCTTAATTAAAAAATATACTCAAAACCACGTCGACTTTTGGTTAAGAAATAAAACAAAAAATTCTCAATCAAGATTTCAACCAAAAGTAGCCTACAATTAAGACAAATCTTATGCATTTTTTATGCATTTTTAACCTGCTAATCATTTAAATTTCAGTGAAGTCTTCTGTTGTAAAGAAAAAAAAGTGGTATTTAAAATTATTTTTTTTTATTGGTATATTCTTATAAATTTAGCATCATTGTTCTGTCCGAAAACAAGAAAAAAATGATTAAAATTAAGCTGTTGATTAAGCGCTTGGAGAAACAACTGTCTCAAGAAGAAATATCTGACTTAGTTGGTATGACACAATCTACATATAGTAGAAAGGAAAAAGGAATCACAAAAATAACAATATCAGAATGGACAAAAATTGCAAAAGTATTGGGAGTTGAAAAAGAAGAAATATTCGAGCCAATTAATCCCAAAATAAAGCTGTCCAATATCATTGAAAATGGATTTATGTCAAATCCAAGTGACATAATGGAACAGATTAATTATTTACAAAAAGAAAATTTTGAATTAAAAGAAAGACTTAGAAATATTGAAAATAGATAGAAGATCCTTTTCGAGGAAAAGATGTGTCACTATTTGGAAGTTCTTATATAAATCAAAGCTCTTTCGAGAATTTCATCCTTCCCTTGTTGAATTCCCGGAATAGTAGAATTCACTTTTATATCTGGAACAATACCTTTACGCTGTGTTTCTTTCTTGTTAGGATAAAAAATTCCGTAACTGGTAAATTGAGTTACAAAACCTTTAATTATTTCAAACCGGACAACTCCACCATCAGCCCCAGAAGTCTGGCTTCCTATTACAATTGCCTTTGGCGCTGTCTGCAAGCTCATTGCTGAATATTCTCCATGACTTTGCGTAACTTCATTGACCAGGATAATTACCTTTCCTTTATAATAATCAGGATTCTTTTTACCACATTTTTCGATGTCTCTTCGCCATATGTATCTTCCTGGCGTATTCAAATCAGCATCTAAAAATTTAACAAACTCCTTGGGTTCCGGATTTAAATATTCGGATATCAGGTAATTAGTTCCTAACGCATTGTTACGTAAATCAAAAATAATTGCGTTACTATGTTGAACTTCATTCATCATAGGAGAGACATCATCTTCTGTTATTTCTCCTAAATTTACATAGGCAACATCTTTGTAAAGAAACTTCCATTTGTCTTTTTTAATTGGCTTTGTATATAAGTTATGATACAGATAACGGCGTATATATTTAAATTCTATTTTTCCATTTCTATTATATTCAATCTGTAAAGAATCTGATTTTCCGTTAAAAATAGCCCAATACGAATTTCTTAAAATCGCATTTTCATTTGACCCTTCGATGTATTTTATGTTATTGCTTAATATTGTTTCAATTGATTTTCCGTCCACAGCTGTTATAACATCACCAACTTTTAAGTCTGAAATATGAGCTAAAGAATCATTTTTTAAAGTTATTACAACTGCTTTTTTGTCTATAATTTTAAAATCTGCGGGTACAAATTTATTTCCAAACTTGTCAAACATTTTGTCTGTACCAATAGAAGCATGGCTGTCGTTTAGTTTAACTGATAACTCGCGCATTGCCAAGTGGAAGTCTAATTCAGTTCTTGTGTTTATAATCTTTGGTAGAATTTCTCTAAGAGCTTTATCCCAATTTTGATCCATTTGATATTTATATGGAAAAAAATACTCTACATAATTCCAATATTTAAAAAGAGCTAAAAGTCTCATCTTTTTATCAGCCCAATCAAATTTTCCATATTTGATTTCATTAGTAAATTGTAAAGGAGAAATGTTTGGGTTTGAATCTTGAAATGCCACATAGAAATTTGAACCATGAAATTTATTCTCTTCTATAAACTTCAATTTGGTTGAAAGTTCATTTGTAAAAAAGTGTTTGTTTTCAAACCATGAAAAATTTAAATTCTTAACAAAGTAATCATCTTTAGAGATAGCGCCTTTGTCGTGTTTTTTTATTTCACCCAATGAAAGAAGCCACTTCTCAACAACTTTTGAAAATTCTTCCTTAGTCTGTACTTTTTCTATTTCTTGACAAATTTGGAATAATTGCTCATCCCAGTTCCTGCTTCCATTTGCAACATTTGGGTGATAATATTTCAAAAACCCCCAAATCTTGGCAGTAGCTTCGAGTTTGTCTATCTCTGACAATATATTTTGAGGTTGAGCACAAGAAAAACTTATATGTCCAATTAAAAATAAAACTAACAGGAGGGATTTTTTCATTATTATTTCTTTTTATGATCTGAACCTAAGTTCAAAAGTATAATAAAATCACTCAACTATTATGCAATTTGTTATCTACAAAACTTTGTAGATAACTAATAATCTAGATAGCAAAAAAATTAGATGTCTAGAAAAAATCATCATAAATTTTGTTTGGAGACGGTTCTTTTTGTCGACCCATATTTATTAAATGGGCTGCCAAAAATGACAACGCATTTGTTTTTTCTTAAATTCATTTATCTAATCAATATTAAAAGTGTTGAAATATCCAAATTTTAAACCCTTTTGCTTGACTTTTTCAAAAAGTTTTTCATTTAAAAATTAAGATTAACTTCATACAATTAAACCCGAAACTGAGACCAATAAATAACATGCACATTTTTTTTAAAAAAAACTTTTTATATTAAGTCTAATTAAAAACAATTCATTACACAAAACTAAATCACTATATATC
>NZ_CADCST010000196.1 GCF_902804485.1 Flavobacterium collinsii
GTTCTCTTTAATTGCGTCATCTTTAGTCTGTTCTTTTTTTATATATAATACAAACTTTGAGGTTCCAAATTTAACGACTGGTACATACAATTTTAGTGGTGTTAAATTATTGTAATCAATTGATTGTTCTGTTTTAGTATCCATGTATAACATAAAATCGTATGCCCCATCATCATATGAACTGAAGTATACTTTTTGTCCATCAGTTTGCCCATAAATAGTGGTTGAAATACGTTTTGAACTTGAAGGATCTCTTGTAAGTTTTTCAACTCGCATCATTTTTTCGAAACTATTACCAATTACATAACAATATTGACGATAAATTGTAAAAGAAAAAAAAGGAGTCAATAAGCAACAAATAAGTACAAGTGCATAGTAAATTTTTGTAATTTTCATCTTCATTAATTTAAATTGATTTTAAATGGAGGTACCTCAGCTTTGATATCTTCAAAGACTTTTTTTACTTCCCTGGACGGGATTACAGAATAACCTCCATGGGTTAAAATCAATCATCACAAATTCTTTTTCTTGTTGTTCTATTAAAACAATGCCTCCAGGGGAATTGTACAGTTTGTTAATTTTTTAAAATACTAAAATAATATCCTTTGTGGATTTAAAAAGTATTTTTT
>NZ_CADCST010000197.1 GCF_902804485.1 Flavobacterium collinsii
ATATTTAAGTTTGAAGATTCATTTTTCTGTATTTTTTTACCAATAGCTCTTGCTTTCTTTCCATTATATATTGTAAAATATTATCGAAAATATATCAAAGAAGAATAGAAATTTTATAGTGCAATTGTTTTTGATTTATGTATAGTTGGTCATACTGTTTTTTATATTTCCCAGGCTCCCGCACGAATCCTTTCGTGTGGCAGTATGTATATCAAGGCCTAGTCTCGTTATAAAGGTTTAAAATATTAAAAACGAGTAGAAACTATAATTTTCGTAATTCTGAGAGTGTAAGTAGAACGTACCACACGAAAGGATTCGTGCGGGAGCGGGGAGAACTCAAAAAAATATTTAATTGAACAAGGAATTCCTTCTGATAAGATTGAAGTTGGAAAAACTGATAGGTTAGTGGTAAAAACATATGCGACTGCAAGTTCAGTAAAAGTATCTTCAACAACAGAAGCCTATATAATTACTATTAAACAATAAAAATATGCTAAATTACATTTTGCAGATCTGCGTACTAATTTTTTTAATTTATATCGGTCACAGACTAGGATATATTTTTATCCCCAATTTGATAATCGGTATTGTGTCTTTAATGATTTTAACGAATTTATCCTTCGAAGGAACAACTAGGTCTATAGCTGAGGTTCCTATTTTTATTTTCAATTTATTTTTGTATGTTATTTTGTTTTTTTCATCGCTATTTATTTATTCAGACAATAATAGTGAAAAGAAACATTATTTTATTAGACCAATTATTTTATTCGGAATTATTGTAGTTTTTGAATTATTCACTTTAAAATTCGATAGGGCATTTGCCTGTATATTTTTCCCAATATCTTTGGCATTTTTCCCACTATATGGTTTAAAATATTACAAGAAATATTAATGATAAATTTTATAAATATTTGATCGTCTTAATATAAAAGTATCATTGGAGTTTTGTTTTTACTCTGTCTTGGATCGGTGTTTTACTCAGATGGAAGAATACTTGCAACAGCAGATGGAGTGTTAATATCGGATTATTTTCAATTAAGTAAAGATATTGTTGCAAATACAAAGAAATATTTAATGGAACAACAGATTTCTGAAAATAATATTGTAGTGGAAGAAATTAAAGGAGTGGAAAGGAAAATAAATTCTAACGGGGTATTTGAGGTCGAGGCATTTAAGATTACAATTAATTAAAAAAGTATGAAATTAGAGATCGTATTATTGTTGTCGATGATTGTTATAATGGCATTAATATTTTTTGTTTTTATTAAATTCAAATTGTATGGAGCGATTAATTATATAGTTGGATCTATATTAATTGTCATTTTATGTAAAATAGATTTATCTGGAGGATTTCATAGTAAAGAAGAGGTTATAATTTATTTTGGGGAACTTATTTGCTTTACTATTCTATATTGCAGTTCATATCTAAGATCTTTTTTTTCAGCCGACTATAAAAGGAAGTATTATTTTTTATTTCCCGTAATGTTTTATTTACTGATTCTTTTATTTATTAGTTTAATAGAGAGTAATTCTGTTTTTTTATTTAAGGTAGCTAAAAATTTATTTTTAGCTTATTTTCCATTATCTCTCTTATTGTTTTATAAAAGAAATAGATATGATAAATAATATAGACTAAGATGCTACGATAATTATTCAGATACATTTGGAGTTTCAGAAAGTGATTACCCAGGCTCCCGCACGAATCCCAGGCTCCCGCACGAATCCTTTCGTGTGGCAGTATGTATGTCAAGGCCTAGTCTCGTTATAAAGGTTTACAATATTAAAAATGAGTAGAAACTATAAATTTCGTAATTCTGAGAGTGCAAGTAGAAACGTACCACACGAAAGGATTCGTGCGGTAGCGGGGGAAACTTAATTTAGGTAATTTTAATTACAGAGGAGGAGTAATGGCACAATGGATACTTCAGCATCAATACGGTTACAAACCTTTTGATGATTATTTAACATATATTGTAAAAATGAAAAAAACATGGGAGAAATAAAAAAAATATTTAAACATTTTTGGTTCTCAGAAATTCCATTCTTAATGGCAATTATTTATTTAGGAATATCTATGAAAGAGATGGGAGAACTTTTTTTTGTATTTGTAGGTATATATATTGTCCAACTTACAATTTATAATTTAATCTTAACAATATTGTTTTATTTTTTTAATAAAATAATTTCAAAAAAAATCTCACTTATTTTTATAGTTTTATTTTCTAGCGTTTTAATATATCTGTTTTTAAAGAAAAATTACTTTGAGGGACTTTCAATTGATTATTATAATTATCATAAAAAGTATCAGATTGTTTTTCTTATAACTCATATAAGTGATGTAATAATTTGGTTATGCTTAATATTAAATCAGCTGTTAGTGAAGTTTTATTATGTGATTTGGCAGAAAATGAAAAAAGTATGGAAAAGAGAAAAAAGACGATTAATCATCCTGTTTTAACGACCCCCAGGCTCCCGCACGAATCCTTTCGTGTGACAGTATGTATGTCAAGGACTAGTCTAGTTATAAAGGTTTAAAATATTAAAAATGAGTAGAAACTATAAATTTCGTAATTCTGAGAGTGCAAGTAGAACCTACCACACGAAAAGATTCGTGCTGTAGCGGGAAAAAAAAAAGTATTAAAAATGAAAATTATAAAATGGTTAGTTATTTTATGTTTTACAGCATTTATTATTGTTGTATTATATTGGATTGGATTTGTAATACTATTTTCCTATGGAGCTGGATCTGGGGGAACGGGCTCATTCGAAAGATATGAGTTTAAAGGAAATGTAGCAAATGTTAACGAAGTATTTGAAAAAACATTTGATAAAGAAAATATTATTATTCGCGATTCAATAATTGATGAAAATCATAACAAAACAATTGATAAATACCTAGTAATAATTAATCTTAAGAAAATCAATAC
>NZ_CADCST010000198.1 GCF_902804485.1 Flavobacterium collinsii
ATTATAATGAGGATCATTAATATCGGGATTTAAGCACATTTCTATTGCAATACTCAAATTATAAATTAATTCATTATATATGTAATATGTTTCTTCGTCATCTTTATATAATTCTAAATCGTGATATAAGCCCGGTACTACAGTCATTAAATAATGTAGTATATCTTTAGGAACATTTTCTTTATATTTCCAATCCATTTTTAATTCTTCTAAAATATCATATAATTTATCTAATAAAACAAGGTCAATTCCATCCATCGTGTGATACTTTATTAAAAAACCATTATCTTCATTAAAAAGAAATTGTTTAATGTCTTTGGCAGTTATTTTGTACATATTAATTAGTTTATAAGTTTAAATGCTGTAGTTGGAATTTCGTCAATAATGATTAAAAATTCATGAGATTTTTTAGCGAAACTTTGTACTCTATCTCCTTTTAAAAAGGCTTCTCTTATACCCTTATTTGATAGATCAATATATTTTCCGTTGATTTTTGTCAAATCAATTTCAACAACTTTCTCCCCACCATGGTCTAAGGCATAGGCTAATGCTTTTTCCTTATCTGTCCAGCTTGAAATATAAGGAGTTACTGTATTATCAACTTAACTTATATAATCAATAGACTTTTTGATTGAAATTTCTCCCTCTTTTAGAACTTTCCACTTTAGATATCCGCCAGCTTTGCTAATTTCATCTAAGTTTTTAGAAACTAATTTAAGTTCATTAATGTCGGCTCTTAAAGCAGGAGATTTTTTATTTAATAAATTACATGCTTTAAAAATATCTCGATTTTGAATTAAAGCTTTGAATTCAGAACTAGCAGTGGACATATCATTTGCGAATGTAATTATAGAACACTCCGGATCGATCGAATTTGGATATAATTGTACTATTGAGAAAACAAAAAGTAACGCTAACATAAATTTATTAATTCTTTTCATAGTCATTAATTGAAATTGTTTATTCGATTTGTAAAACTCCATACACAGTACAACTGTAATATTCTCTGTATTCATAAATATCAAAAACTATAAGATATGTATTATTACATTCTTCTGAATTTAAAATTTGATATCTATAGGGAAAAATTCTTTGTTTGTTCTCTAAATTCGGCAATTTATCTACTTCATTTTTGGCTAAGAGGGTATTGTCAATCTGGCCACTATCTATCAGCAAGTTTAATAAAGATGAAGTTTCTGTTGATAGAATAACCTGATGTTTTATTCCTCCTTTTCCACAATAAAAATTAAAATGTAACTCCGAAAGTAGATTTTCAATAGGAAACGTTTTCTGTCCTAATTGTATTTTTTTTATAATTGAAATTTTATTCATAATAATTTATTTGCATAAGATCGTTGTTGAAAATCTTCACTTCTTGCTTTTGAAGCAAAATCAAGATCTTCCATAACGGGTTTATTAAAAAAGCTCTGAAAATCCAGAGCTTTGGTCTTTATAGAAGAATTAGTTTTTAATGGTCTCGTGTGTATTTTGAGCTGTTATTTATTGAGGTATAAAAAAGTGGCAATATGTTAGGAAAAATTAAGACCGATTTTCAGCAGAATTTGTTTCAAACTAGTCTTGTAGACCTTATAAACTTAGAGCATCCTTTGGTAAAATTAACCCGTTGCTGATAATCTTAATAGCTTCAACGATTTTATTAAAAACGGTATGTCTCCAAATGAGGCTGCTTTAAAAACGTTCACTGGAAAAATGGCAATAGAACATAAATTTACAAAAGCGAATGTTTTACCTACTAGTATAACAAGATCAGATGGGACATAT
>NZ_CADCST010000199.1 GCF_902804485.1 Flavobacterium collinsii
GAGTATATATATGGTCATAATAGTTTAAAAAAAGAAGTTCAAATATCCTTTTCTTTGCCAGAATCTTCGTTTTTGGATAATGTTAGAATGCGTAAACAGTTTATTTTAGTGGTGTTTTTGTTTTTTTGCGTCATACTGACTTTTAAATTGAAAAAAGTTAGATAAAAATATCATGATTATAGCATGATTTAATGAAAGTTTCTGATATTAATAAGGTATTTAGAAAATGAAAATTGATTTTACTAAAAAAATAATTTCAATTAGGTTGATATTATTTCCGATTTTATTGTAATTTTCAAGTTTTTTGTATTTATTAAGTTAAGATTTTGTGATTAAACATTGTAATAAGTATATTTAATATAGCTAATGGTAAATTGCAATTAATTATGAATCTAAACTAAAATTGAGAAAGGAGTTTAAATTATAAAAGAATATGAAGATTAGTGGGCTGGTAATAACGTATAATGAAGAAAAAAACATTGCTAAATGTATTGAAGCATTATTTAGAATTTGTGACGAAGTAATTGTAATAGATTCTTTCAGTAAAGATAATACAGTGAGAATTGCAGAAGAAAAAGGTGCTAAAGTGATTATGCAGTATTTTTTAGGGGATGGGCCTCAGAGAATTTTTGGTCTCTCTTATTGTAAAAATGATTGGATTCTAAATTTGGATGCCGATGAGATTTTGGCTGAAGATGCTGAGAAATTTATATTGTCAGGAAAATACGAGAATCAGGATTATGATGTTTATGCTTTTTGTTTGTATAATTTTTTGGGGGATAAGCTTATTAATTTTGCAGGTTGGTATCCTGATAAAACTTCACGATTTTTTAACAAAAAAACAGCCTCTCCGTCAAAAGATTTCGTTCATCAGAAGGTTTTAGGAAACAATAAAATACATATAAAAGTTCATATTAATCATTATGCGTGGGAGAATTTTGATCAATTTATTGCAAAGAAAAACTTGTATTCGACTTGGAATGCCCAACAACTTTTTGATCGGAATAAAAGAGTCAACTGCTTTAAGCCAATATTAAATGGTATGGTATCTTTTTTCCGATGTTATTTTTTTAAAAAAGGTTTTTTATATGGGTTGGATGGTCTTACCTTTTCGATAGTTCAGGGTTTTTTTTCTTACATGAAATATGCTAAACTTTTAAAACTTCAATATGAGGATAGTAGAAAAAATGATATGAATATGTACCTTAAAAATATTTAAATTCTATAAACTTTCTTTATGTAAAGAGTTTTAAAGAGGACTATGTCTTCAAATTAGCTAGTGCTTTTTCTGAAAGTAGTTTCTGTTTAATTATTTCAAAGATAAACTTTGATTTTTGATTGGTTTTGTTTTTGAAAAACTAACATTCAGTTCTTTGGTTTCTATAGATTTTGTTGTTAAGCTATTTTTGTTTTTTTTAATGGATTTACTAAATTCAAGATAGATATCGGCAGGAAGATAAATTGTTTAATGATTCATGATTATGTTTGTTATTGTTTCAGTACTCAAATCTTTTCTAATTTAGATGTTAGTCAGAACCATTATTCGATATCAATTTTGTCTTTGACCTGATAACCAGTTTAGTATTTGTAATGCCTTTATTTTTTTCTTTTTACATTTTTACCTTCATGTAAATTACGACTTCAAATGTCGGATGTAATGATGTTAATAGTGTAGACGCTTACTAGTATTATTAATCCTCATTCTAGGATTTAAAAGTAAGTAAAATTGATTAACCACTTCTGATGAATAAAGTCTGTTTTTATTGGTAGATTAATGGGGGTATTTAGTAGATATGTATTGGATTATTGATTAATTTTATTGTCTTTAAAATTCTTTACAAAATTGGTTTAGAGATAAATATTTGATGCTTATAGGTTATTTTTAAATTAATTCCCTTGGAGACAGTTTTGGATAATCCTGGATAATGCTCCGTGTAAGATTCTTTTGTTCTTCTTGGATATAATTCTTGTTCTATTTGAGGTTGTTTTATTAACCGTTAATTCTTCAACTGAGTAGCTAGCGTAAGTACGATGCTAAAATAATTTATAAGGGAAAAGAGAAAACTAATAATTATTTTAGTCTGATAGCAGACGATTATTCTAGAAAAAAGAATTCAAGGCAATTTTTTATTTATCACAATAAAAACAGTATTATGTTTAATGTATAAGGTGTTGTTATTTATTTATGATGAATTAAAGAGAAGGGAAAGATGAATATTAACTGGTGTAGAAATTACTTTTTTTTATTTTAACAAATTGTCTCGTCCTAAAAAAGCGATACAGATTATTACATAAAAATAATTAATTAAACAGTTGCAAGAACCCTCTTGCAACTGTTTTTTGTTT
>NZ_CADCST010000200.1 GCF_902804485.1 Flavobacterium collinsii
TATAATAATTATATTAGGATTATGATTTATATAAAACTGCAAATTCTCTAATACTAAAAGATAATAATTTTCTCTGCCAGTTATAAAATCAAAAAATTCATTTTTTAAAGTTTCAAGGTTAATATCAATTCCTAAATAATTGTTTTTTAGTAAGTATCTGTAAAAATCCGTATTACATTTCTCTGGATAAAAGGTTATAAGATATTTTTCTGGATTAATTATATTACTATACAAGTTTGCATTTCTTTTAAACAAAAATAAGGTCGTATCGCTACTAATTAATTTATGATTTTCTCTCATTGAAAGATGCAGATAATCAACTAGCAGTTTCATATTATTAGAATCTAATCCTATTTCATTTTGCTTCAATTTTGGAACCAAATCTAATTTTTCTTCAACAAAATCAATTTCGCAATTTTCATCAATCCAAACAAGTATTGAATTTATAAACTCTGTTCTCTTTTCCTTATAATTCTCGGGGATATCATATCTTGTTATACCTTCCGTCGTAATTTGAATACTCATCGAGGATTCTGGTGAATTTTTAAGTTCTAATAATTCATCCTCGATTTCTTTCTTAATCAAATAAGATATTTTAAATTTATGCTTAAACTTAAAATCCATATCTCTTCTTAAAGAAAAGAATAATAACAAAGTACTGAAATCTAGAATAAATTTGACCTCATCACTAGAAGTAATTTTCTGGGAAAATACAATCGGTAACGTGGTGTACTTACATCCCTTAAAATTGGTCAAATGCAAATACGCATTTATATAATTTTCTCTAAAAACTCCTCTCACTATTTCGGTAAAACCAACTTTATAACCATAATAATCATTTAAAAGGTTATCTACTCTTTCCTTTTCTTGAGTACCGGAAACCCCGAATTGTTCAATCAGAAATTTTTTCATTCCTTCCGCATCTTTAGGTATTTGAATTGATTCAAAACCTAATTCATTAATCGGATTATTTGCTTCTTCTGAAATATCTCGGAACAATTTCATAGCATCATTATAAATCTCAATGATTACAATTGTATTAAGATTATTAGACATTGAAGATTTAGTGGAAAAGGATTCTCCTTTTTTCTTACCTATAAATTCTTTATTAAATCCTCCTGCATTTGTAATTTTCTTCTTTTCAATCTTTCCATTTACACTATATGCGACCCAATAACCCAATGCCACTTCCTCATACTGTTCAAAAAAATCTTTAAGTAATAATGAAGCTGTAAAATAGTTTTTTCTCGCATTAGTATTATTAATATCGAGTGCTAAATTATATAAAATTTCAAATCCTTTTGAAATCTTAATATTATTACGAATCATAATAAAGCTAATATTTACTCCTATAGCTTCATCATCAAAAACGTTTTTAATATCATTACAGATTTCATCAATTTTATCAAATGATTTTTTTCTTTCAAGAGTAGCTAAATAAAAAAACAAGTATTGTTCATCATTAGGAAACTCTTTGTACAAAAGTTCATCTATCTCCTCAAGATTATTTACATCATCTATCTCGACATAGAAATTATGTTCAAATCCAAGTAATAGCTCATCTATATCTGAATTATTCTCTCTCCAAAATTTTAATAATTGAAGTAATTCCTTATATTTCCCTCTTTCGTCATCATCTTTATCATGTAACTGTTT
>NZ_CADCST010000201.1 GCF_902804485.1 Flavobacterium collinsii
GTAACAGGAACTCCTCCAACAGGATCTCCGGTAACAGCTAAGTCAACCGATCCAAGTCCAATTTGTTCGACTTGTCCACCAAAAGATCCAGCTGCATGTTCAACTTGTACAGTAGTTCCTTTAACGTCTTCACCAAAAGTAACGGTAAGCAAAAAAGGAGTTTATGTAGATGCTAATGCAGACGGTATTGTAAACGTTGGTGAT
>NZ_CADCST010000202.1 GCF_902804485.1 Flavobacterium collinsii
GTATTAAATTTATTAGAGTCAATGATTAAATCACCGATTATATTTATTTTATTAAGAATTTGCGCTTTAATACAATTATTGAATGCTTCAAGTAAATGGCGCCTTTCTGAATTAATTTGGTAAGTTTGGATGTCTACATTGATTAAATCTAAAAAAGTGCTACTTCTGAATAAACGCCATGTATCACCTTTTGTACTAATTTCGTTTTTGAAATGATCTATTAATTGTTTGTCTAAAAATATTTCCATCTTATTTTCAGCCTAATAAAGATTTAACCTGACTCCAAATTTCATCTAAAATAATTTCAGGTTTTCTGTTTCCATCAATAATTGAGATGTTTTCTTGTTCTTTTAACTTTTCAAAAGCTTCAAAATATTTTTCTCTGACTTCTTTTAAATATTCTTTATTTTCATATAATTCAATTAGGCTTCTGTCCTTGGTAATTCTTGACATGCTCTCATCTGGGCAAATATCTACATATATATTTATAGTTGGTTTTAAAAGATCTGAGCTCATTGAATTTGAGTTTATAACCCAATCCATAGGCATGTGCACACCGTGATATGCATAAGATGAAAAATAATATCGATCAGTAATTACTATATATCCTTCCTCTATTTTTTTTAAAATTCCATTTGTTTCATTTAACAAATGATCTAATCTATCGGCTACAAATAGCCCTGCAATAGTTCTATTATCTGCTATAATTCTATGATTAAAAACATTTCTTATTATTGATCCTATCGGACTGTCTGTTGGTTCGAATGTGCTGTAGACTTTGTATCCATTTTCTTTTAGTTTATTTGTTAGTAATTTTACCTGAGTACTTTTCCCACTTCCATCAATCCCTTCAAATGCAATAAATATTCCTTTGTTCATTTTTGTTAATTTTTAATAACTTCCCATTTCTTCTTCAAATAAATCAAATTTTTTGTTGCTTCTTTTAGCAAAATAATTTAGTGCCAAACCATAAAAGTCTTTATGCTTGAAATTTATTGTTTTATTATCCTCATAGAGAATGTTTATAATTTTATTTCTCAATTCATCAATGTTTTCTAATTGTGATTTATTTTTGTAATAAATATAAATAGAAAGCAAATATACTATTTCATATAAAGATGAGCTTGTTTTTTTAAATTTTGTTATCTTACTTCTAATAACATTTAATTCTATATCTTTCAAATTACTAAACTCTATTAATAATTCTATAGAATCAGTAAATGAAGCATCTAATTCATTTAATTGATCTTGTTCGTTTTTACTTTTTGATTCAAAATTAAATGAGAAGTTAGATGGCGGATAGTTTTTATAAAATGTCTTGGCTATATTGTTTTTAATTAAAGTATTGCACAAATTATTATTTGTGTAAACATGGAGAGAGTTTGATATATGTGTTTGACTATTGTATTTCTTGTTTAATATAAAGGCAATTATTTCACCCATGAAGCTAAATTGAAATATATTCGCTACATAACCAAAATGCAGGTCATTACTTCTGTTAAAAATAGTTAAATTTAATTTATCTTCATATATTTTAAAAACAAGTTGGGTATTGCAGGGAATATCTTTGCTTTTAGATTGCAAATCAAGTTCAGGATTCCAGATATTAATTACAGTTCTTCTACTTTCGGGTGAATCTTTTAATAATTGCGTTAACTTAAGTACTTGGTCTATTTTTAATCCATTTGATTTCCAATTTCTAATTCGATTTCCATAAGCACCATATAATGTTTGTCCGTCATCACTATACTGATGAAATTTACTATTAAATAAACTAATAAATTCTAAGTCATTTCTTCCAGTGAAAACCCATAATGACTCTGCGAGGTGAAAAAAAATATTGACGTTTCTATTTTGTGATATTGTACATCTATTCAAAGGATTAGTAAGTATTGTTTTAAAATTACTAATTTCATATGTTTCTCCAATTCTACTATTTAATGAATTGCCTTCTTGTTTTATATATTCATTGATATCAACATAAAAATCACTAAAAGAAGAAGCGATCAGTGTATCGATTCCAGTTTTTAAGAGCTTAGACTTCATCTTTGTTATTTTTATATTTTGCAAATCGGATTTCGTTTTCTTTTAGCTTTTCAAGAAATGCTTTTTCTAAATCGATGTTCAATTGATAACTCAATTTTATGATGTATATAAAAACATCTACCATTTCAGAAGAAAGAGTATTTTTCGATTCATTAAGCGTCTTATCACCTCTTACAATTTTTTTAACAATGTTTGCAAATTCTCCTGTTTCGCCAACTAAAGCAATTGTCAAAAACTGTAATATATTTAAATTTTCTTCGTTTATCTTTTCATTCCAATTGAATTTAATTTTATGTTCACTGTCAAAAAGAGTCTGTAATTCAATAATCTTTTTTAAATCCATATTTATTAAATTTTAGCAATTGCATTAGCAATATTAGATTTTATAATTTCATATTGTTCTGTACTTTTTTTATCATAGGATGAATTTTTAACTATGTTATTAAATGTTCTAATAGAAGACGCCACTTCTTCTAAAAGATTTAAAAATTCTTGCGAATAAAGCTCTGATCTGTTTTCTTTTATATAAAGTTTTATACTGCTTATTAAGTTATTTATTCCAATGATTTCAATATTCGATTCTAGGTGGTCCTTTTTTTCATCTAAAACGTCTTTTATCCATCTAGGTCCATTTCCAATAACAGCAATTTTAGTAGCAATTTCAGCTTCGGTAAATGTATCTAATTTAGCTCTGCTGAGACAAGTGAAATTATCTTTAACATAGGCATTAAATGCATGAATAGTTATTGTTATATTATCGAATTTATTGCCAAAAGCATTATTGATTTCAGATGCTATAAGGCAAATTTCTGCTAAATTAATTGGTAAAAAATTTTTAATCTCTAAGGCTCTATAATAACATGTTATACTTAACGTTTTATTATCATCTGAAATACCTGCTTGTAGAACTAAAAAAGAAGGAATTGGCGTATCTCCGCTGCCAATCAAAATATCCATATCAATAAGAGACCAGCACGCTCTATTACTATCATTTTTTATTCTTAATTCATCTATTAAGTAAGTTAGTGCAGATTTACTATTTTTGTTTAAATATTCACCATGGTTAAATTTTAAAGTATTAGGTCTAGAAGGTAGTTGCCATAATTCAGCCAACTCTTTTTTTTCTAGAATAAATGGGTTATTTAATTCAGTGATAGGAAATGTTCCAGAGATGACCAAATTTTGAACCTTATGCTTTTGCTCACATTCTTTAAGAGTCTTAAACCACAATTGATCTATAGAGTCATTTGCTTCAGCTTGTAAATGTGTTATCATAATTTATTTTATTATAGTTAATTTTTTTTCATTAGCTCCATCTAGAATTATTCTAAATTGCTTCACATCATCTTGATTAATTACTTTCTTAAGTTCAATTATACTGAATGAATTATTATAGCCCGTATCTAGACAAGGAAATAATGCACTAGTACCAACAACATCTATATTACATATTTCGATACGTGAGTTTTTGTGAATGTGACCATGTAGTATGTACTTCACATTGTATTTATTTAAAGATTTAAAGAAATCGTAAGAGTTTCTTGTGGTTGAACAATCATTAGAATATGTAGGAATCAAGTGGTGATGAGTAAGAATTATTATGGGATATTTAGCATCTTTTATACATTTATCAAGCTGGGTAATCTCAATAGAACCATATTTTTGATCCCCTTCATAAGAGGAATTAACACATATAAATGAAAATTCATTGATTTCTTCGAGAACACAAGTTTTATCACTATTGTAAATTATATTAGAATTTTTTCTTAGTTCACGTGAGAAAGTATTGAAATTAGAAAAAACCGAGAAACTATTATTTTCAATATCATGATTCCCAGGGCATAGTAGAAAGTGTATAGTATAATCTACTAATTCATTTTTAATAAAATTTAAAAACTCATGTGCATATTGATATTTTAATCCATTTGCCTTATTTGCGATGTCACCTCCTAAAG
>NZ_CADCST010000203.1 GCF_902804485.1 Flavobacterium collinsii
AGATATTAGTGCGTTAATTACAAGTATAATAGTAAATATTTTTTTCATTTGGTTTTAATTTTTAAGACGAGTAAAATTATAATAAGCGGAATGAATGAAAGATTAAAATACAAGTTCGAAACAGCATTCATCTTTTCAGAGCTTATATATTTTTTGTCTTCTAAAAAGGCAATACCATTGATGCTGTTTTTTAAGACGTTTATTTTTTCTACTTTTTGATGATAAAAGCTATCTAATATATTTGAATTTACGTACTCATAAGTAATCTCCTGTTTAGTTTTGGAGTGTAACAAATGTCCTCTGATTATAGTGTAATCCTTGAAAGTTGTGGATGATCCCTGATTTGAAGTTGCCTGAGTTTCAATATAGGCGGTATCAACTACAAAAACAGCATTTTTCAAATATTCTTTAGGATTGTACAATGCGATATAATTTTCATAATTTTCCTGAAAAGGTTTCTTTATATCTCCATCAATAAGACCGTGTACAGCCATTGTAAAGGTCACAATAAATACAGTTTTAATTATCTTATGTTTTTTTAAAAAAGTAATGTTTTTCATTTTAATTAAATCTTATAGTGTGTTTGTATTCGCCCCAGCTGTTGTAAGTGTCTCGCTCGTATCTCTATCTAAGTTATTCTATAAAATACGTACTGTTTTATTTCAATGAATATATTTATAATTAAAATATGATTTTTATTTATTCAAAGAAAAAAATGATTAAGAGAATTGATTGATTTGTTGTTTTTTAAATAGAAAAAGCTCTGTGGTTTCCAGAGCTTTTGATGTTTGTAGAGGAGTTCTTTTTTGAGACACTATCTTGGAAATGTGTAAGTAAAAAAAAGAAGAATAGTTTTTAATGCCTTTCATTTTTAACTTATATAGTTATTGAGAAACTACTTTAATTAATCTGATATTGAGAACTTACCCTATTAATCTTTAATGGGACACTGTAATTTGATATTTCTACAATGATATTTTTATCATCCTCAACAATATAGCCTTCATTTTGGTTTTGTGAAAATGATTGAATGGTTATCGCAAATAATAAGACTATTGAAAGTTTAGTTTTCATTTTTACTTTTTTTGTTATTGTGATTAAGCACGGAATTATCATTATGATTAAAGCATAGATAATTATACCGCTAAAATAAATTTCTGGGCTCAATTTATCGCCTTCTCTTAGAATCATTTTTTGTGCTTTTTTACAGTACCATACTTTGAGATATTCGCCTTTAGAATCAGATAATGTATTTTGTTTCAAGTAAGATCTACTATAATAGATATTATCTTTTGTTTTTTGTTTTTCTAGAGTACCATAATACCATGAATTTGATCCACTAGAACTTGTAGAATTGTTTTCTTCTTTTTTATAAATATATAATTTATCTTTTTCATAGTATTTGTCCGGATGTAAGTTATAATAAATCAATTTAAGATTCATAAAGTCATTCATTGATTCAGAAATAAGTCCGCCAAAGGCAAAAACTAATGTAACGTAACACAATATTTTTTTCATTTTTTATTGTTTAGGTGGTTCTACGATTTGTATCTTTTTATAAAGTGAGGCTGTTTCATATTTTACTCCACGAACTCTAATGTACATGCCCGCAGTAAAATCGCTGGCAAATGTCTGCGACTTTGCGCCAACTTGCAAACGTCTAGTTTAAAACACATAAACTGTAAAGTTTCAGACTTTAAAGCTAAATTTACTAGATACAATTTATGAGAAAGAAAGAATCAAAATAATATTAAGAAATAAATATAAAAAGTCGGGAGATTTTTACGAACTTTAATAATTCAATAAGCGTAAAAAAAGCGCAAAGTCAGAGACATTTGCACAGCTTTTCAGTTGAACACTTCGGAAAGCTGGTACTTTTATCATTTTTACTTTTCAAATAAGAATATTATTTTAATTATTCGTTATCCTCGGCTTCCCATCTACCGAGCTTTTTTCTTTTTTTAATTTGATGTTAATGCTAATTCTCTTATTTCTTCATCTTCTGATTGTGAAATAGTTTCTAATGCATCAATATTGTATGGCTCTGGTTGTGCGCCAATAGCATAGATAATTTTACGAATATATGGATATTTTAAATCTTCATCATACTTATAGAATTCAGGAAGAGAAGATATGACCTTCATTAAGTACTCTATACTTTTTTTATCTTTATTATAATATTGTTGTAATGATGAAATGATTTCTTCATGATCATGATGTCCAGATTCTAATAAAAAAAAGTGTAATAATTTTAAAAAATCAGTTTCCGATATAGAAATCGGAAATCTCCACAATATTGCATTAAATCTATTATTGAAAACATGGTTAGTTTTTGATTCTAATAATAATTGCTTTAACTCTTCAAAATTTGCTTATAAGGAAATATTGGAAGTAGTTCATCTCTACTCATTCTATAATTCTCGTGGAAAATTTTCCAGTCTTTTTCTGATACTTTTATCACTTTTACTTTTCAAATAAGAATGTTATTTTAATTATTCATCCTCCTCAGCTTCCCATCTGCCAAGTCGTTTTCTTTTTTCAATTTGATGTAATGCTAATTCTCTTATTTCTTCATCTTCTGATTGTGCAATTATTTCTAATGCTTCAATGTTATACGGTTCTGGTTGTACACCAATAGCATAGATAATTTTACGAATATATGGATATTTAAGTGCTTCATCATATTTATAAAATTCAGGAAGTGAATAAAATGCCTGCATTAAATATTTTAGATTCTCTTTATCTTCATTAAAACTATTTTGAAATGAACCAATTATGGATTCATGATTATGATGCCAATTCTCTAATAAAAAGAATTGTAATAATTTCATAAAATCACTATCCGGCATAGAAATCGGAAATCTCCACAATATATCAGTAAATCGTGTATCGTATATAGAATCAGTTTTTGACTCTAATAACAACTGTTTCAACTCTTCATAATTTGCCCTATAAGGAAAAATGAGAAATAATTTTTCTCTACTAATTCTATAGTTTTTATCAAATACTTCCCAGTCTTTTTCGGATACTTTTATCATCTTAATTATTGTTTCAAAATATTATTTCTGTCTCATTATGCTGATCACTACTAATTAGGATATTAAAAAACATATTATATGTTTTATAAACTTTGGATCTTCGTATGTAAACTATATCTAAAATCGCCACACCAATTTTTGTATATTTGCTGTTAAATTACATTGAAGAAAGTTTAAGAAATAATGTAAAGTAAAGAACATAAAAAGGGTAACAGATAGTAAGTTATTTTTTTATTTGTTATTACTGAAAATCTATTTACTAAAAGATATAATAAGGAATTCATCTAAAATTTACTCGATTTATGTCGTTTATTTTGAAAATGTAAACGAACAAGTTTAAAAAGAAAAAACTCTTAGCAGTAGTTAATACTATTGAAAAAATCAAAAATACTTCAAAAATGCCAATATTTATCTGTCATAAAAGAAAATCCGTTCAAACTATACAAAAAGAATATCCAAATTCTGAAATAATTGATGTAACATCAAAAGCTACAAATGATTTTGTAAAATTTAGCCCTTTTTATCCAGTTGGAAATATTCCAATTCCTTTTATAGATAATTGTTACAGTGAATCTGTTGAAGGGATTTGGCAAGGCCTAAAGGTTTTTGAAAATTACGGAATTGATGAATCTAAGTTTTTGATTAAAAATATGAAAAACTTGAAAAGAACGACTAGAAAATTCGGTATTGTATTAGGACATCAAAAGGGAATAAATAGTTCTGAACTTTTGGATTATTATAATGCTAGACTAAATATATATGTTCCGTCTTATGAATATGTGTTAAAAAAAATATCTTAATGATTTAGTAGAAGAATTGAAAATAATTTCTTCCACTAAATCATTAGTATTATTAGATTAAGAGACAAATACAGATCTTCAAAATATAACTAAGCCGCTATCTCATGCAAGTCTTATTAAAAGTTTTATAGAGAATAACTAGTTCATTTAATTTTTAATCTCCTAACTCTTTAAGAGGAGTATTATAATGAGGA
>NZ_CADCST010000204.1 GCF_902804485.1 Flavobacterium collinsii
CATATTTATTATCTAATAAGGCATTACTTTTACTAAATACGCTATTAATTATCTGAAGAATTGTAGCCTTATCAATATGATTATTGACCTTAAAAGCTAAGGTTCTCCCATCAAATGAAATGGTTTCTACGATTACATTTTCATTAAAAAATATTTGAAAGTTTTCAATAATATTTGAATAATTACTTATCATCTAGCAAGGAGTATTGTTTCTTTATCTGATTAACTAAAGGCTGAGAATTTATTATTATTCGATTATCCTCTAAAACAACGTAATCCTTATTAATTTTACTATAATCAACATTTATTTCCACACCCTCAACTTTCGCTCTTATTGTTACAAGAGTTTTCCACTTTGCAGGGTGTCTTACAAATTCTGTATCTAAAATAATTGAATGTTTTGCAGCATATTCTAAAAAAATCATTTCATTCTGCTCACCGTAAAAATGTTTACCCATCTCTATAAGATTGACAGTTTTATCAGCTTTGGATTTTGCATATTCGTAAACTGCTTTTTGAAAATCATTTTGATTATGATATCGAGGTTTGCCTAACTCATCGGTAGGCAAATCTATAGATTTAATAATTGAAACTAAATTTGAAGTATTTTTATCATTTTTAATATAGCCTGCTGCTAAAACCCATTCCCTAAAATATTTAGAAACCACTCCATCTTGTTGAGTTGTTATTAATGCTAAATAGTTTCTATCATCTTCTGTTTCTGAAAGGATTTGAAGATTAACCCTACATGCCATTGCTATTTTATCAATATTAATATTGTCAGCAGTTATTAATTTATAAGTTCCAGAGATTTTTGAAATATTTATTCCTGCCTTTTGTCTTAACAAAACCACAGTAATATATCTCTTTTCGTCAACTGTGTAGTCCACAAATAAATAATACCCTCCAGTTGCAAACGGCACTTTTTCTATCTTATCCTTCAGATCACTTAAACTTTCAGAAAATTTATAAAACTCATCATTTTCATCAGTTGCTAAATAATCATTTAAACTATTAGTAAAAAGATTACTTTCATTATCCTTAAAATGTGTGTTTTTTAATGAAGAGCTTTCTGTAATAGATTTATGAATTAAAGTTATTAATGCTACCGAAAACTCATCCTCCATCATTACTTCTTGTGATAAATCAAGTTGGGCATCAATTTTTTGAAATTCTTTTTTTATAAAATGAATTGTGTACTTAAGAATTTTTATTTCCATATCTTTTAACAAATCAGTTATTTTTTTTAGATAAAACAATTAAATT
>NZ_CADCST010000205.1 GCF_902804485.1 Flavobacterium collinsii
AAAAAAACAAGTAGTGAGGTATTTAATTATGCTTCTTCTGATATGTATTTTTTAGATTTTAATAAAAGTAGTTTTTCTCCCGTATTAAATGAGTTTGTAATGTCTAAAGTATTTTACAGAGATATTGGATCTACTTATTCTCCAAAGATGGTTCAAAAAGAAAAATTGAAAGAAGCATTTGATGGAATTATATTTGTTAAAAAATCAAATGAATCGACTCTGTTAAATTAAATAATTTTAAGTTGTTAGTCAATTGATCTATTTAATTGTAGTTCGCAAAAACAGACAGGTTTTTTTGTGAAATAACTCGGTATCCTTTGGTTTGGGTAGTGGTTATCAATGATTTTTAGAGAATCATATATTATAATTCATTCAAGTAGCTAGTTTTTAAAGGTTAAAAAACAAAGACTAAATTCATAGATTTGTTTTGTCAACTAATAAACCTTGCCTATGAAATAGTTTTTTTGAAACTTTTTACAAAAAAAATCCCCCGCTACCGCACGAACCCTTTCGTGTGGTACGTTCTACTTGCACTCTCAGAATTACGAAATTTATAGTTTCTACTCATTTTAATATTTTAAACTTTTATAA